>NZ_SBFD01000005.1:5084-290045 GCF_014156615.1 Pantoea pleuroti
GAAAGTGCGGGGCTTTTTTACGTCTGCGCTTTGCCACGTTAAGCTGAAACATTTTCATTTTCTGCATCAAACCTCGACATCTTACAACGAACAGGCTAATGTTGGGCATCTGGATGTCTAAACGTTTATATGGTTGTAAGAGGTGAGCAGGTTATGCCAATCAGGGTTCCCGACGAATTACCGGCAGTAAATTTTTTGCGTGACGAAAATGTCTTTGTGATGACATCGTCGCGCGCCAGTGTTCAGGAGATCCGCCCGCTTAAAGTGCTCATACTGAATCTGATGCCGAAAAAGATCGAAACGGAGAATCAGTTTCTGCGTCTGCTTTCCAACTCGCCATTACAGATCGATATTCAGCTGCTGCGCATCGACAGCCGTGAGTCACGCAATACACCCACTGAGCACCTCAACAACTTCTACTGCAATTTTGAAGATATCCAGCATGATAACTACGATGGCTTAATCGTGACAGGTGCGCCACTCGGGCTGGTTGATTTTAATGATGTCGCTTACTGGCCACAGATTCAGCGCGTTCTGCACTGGGCAAATGAGCATGTCACCTCCACCCTGTTTGTCTGTTGGGCGGTGCAGGCTGCGCTTAACATTCTGTATGGTATTCCCAAGCAAACCCGGCATAACAAACTGTCTGGCGTCTATGAGCATCAGATACTGCATCCCCATGCGTTACTGACCCGCGGTTTTGATGATAATTTCCTCGCACCGCACTCACGCTATGCTGATTTCCCCACTCATTTGATTACGGATTACACCGATCTTGAGCTGTTTGCTGAATCGGAACAAACCGGTGCCTATCTGATGGCGAGTAAAGACAAACGTCTGGTGTTCGTTACCGGCCATCCGGAATATGATGCCCTGACGTTGTCTGGTGAGTATCATCGCGATTATGAAGCGGGAGTGAATCCGGAAGTCCCTTATAACTATTTCCCGCAGGATAATCCGGCCTTGCCACCCCGCGCCACCTGGCGCAGTCACGGCAATCTGCTGTTCTCGAACTGGCTCAACTACTACGTTTACCAGATCACGCCGTTCGATCTGCGTCACATGAACCCAACGCTGGAATAGTCCCGTCTGAAGATCAACTGAACCGTGTTAGCCGATGGCAACACGGTTTTTTTTCGCCTGCAAAACGTCAAATGAAAGCAATTCCTTTAACTGATTAAATTTTTATTTCATATAAAACATCTAGATAGATGAATATTTTATTGAAAATGGAAATAGTTTTTGATTTAAAAAAATAAATGCTTATGCTCTGATCCTGTAGCTTACAAAATAAACACCGTGTGGATCCGCTGCTTTCGATCCTTTAAATACAGGAGAACGCCAGCATGACAGACTCAGTGATCAGCCATACCCTGATTTTCAGCCAGCCCTTTAGCCATGCCGAACAGCAGCTGTTAACGCCCGAGGCTGTTTCTTTTTTAGAGACTCTGGTCGCACGCTTTGCACCGCAACGCGAAGTGCTGTTATCGGCTCGCCAGCAGCGTCAGCAGCAATATGACCAGGGCTATCTGCCAGACTTCGATATGGAAACGGCTTCCATAAGAGCCAGTGAATGGCGTATTCAATCTATTCCGGCAGATTTAGAAGATCGTCGGGTCGAGATCACCGGCCCACCCGATCGGAAAATGGTAATTAACGCCCTGAACTCAAACGTTAAAGTCTTTATGGCCGACTTTGAAGATTCGCTGTCTCCGGAGTGGTCAAAGTTGATTGAAGGGCAGCTGACACTGCGCGAAGCAGTACAGGGCACCCTGAGTTATACCAGCGACAAAGGCAAAATTTATCAGCTCGGCGCTACCCCTGCCGTGCTGATGTGCCGGGTGCGCGGTCTGCATCTGTCAGAAAAACATGTCAGCTGGCAGGGGAAGGCAATTCCGGCCGGGCTGTTTGATTTCGCGCTCTATTTCTTCCACAACGTCCGGCCATTACTGGCCAAAGGCAGCGGTCCTTATTTCTATCTGCCGAAAACCGAGAGCTGGCAGGAGATCACCTGGTGGCGTGAGATCTTCAGTTTCAGCGAGGATCAGTTCGATCTGCCGCGTGGCACGATCAAAGCCACTGTCCTGATCGAAACCTTACCCGCCGTGTTTCAGATGGATGAGATCCTGTGGAATCTGCGCGATCACATTGTTGGCCTCAACTGTGGCCGCTGGGATTACATCTTCAGCTATATCAAAACCCTGAAACAGCATGCGGATCGCGTGCTGCCGGATCGCCAGTCCGTCACCATGTCTCAGCCATTCCTGGACGCTTATTCGCGACTGCTGATTAAAACCTGTCATCGCCGGGGCGCTTTTGCGATGGGCGGGATGTCAGCGCTCATCCCCGCTAAAGATCCTACGCGCAATGCCTGGGTACTGCAGCGCGTGACGGAAGATAAGCAGCGGGAGGCAGGTAACGGGCATGATGGCACCTGGATTGCTCATCCTGGTCTGGCAGAGACCGCGATGGCGGTCTTCAACACCGCGCTGGGCGACCGGCCAAACCAGCTGCAGGTCATGCGGGAAGAGGATGCGCCGATCACGGCGGAGCAACTGCTGGCGCCCTGTCAGGGCGAGCGCACCGAAGCCGGTATGCGCGCCAACATCCGTGTTGCGCTGCAATATCTGGAAGCGTGGATCAGCGGTAACGGCTGTGTCCCGATTGACGGACTGATGGAGGATGCCGCCACCGCTGAGATCGCACGCACCTCAATCTGGCAATGGATTCGTCATCAGCAAATGCTGAACAACGGTCAGCAGGTCACAGCTGAACTGTTTCTGCGCTGGCTGAACGAAGAGCTGCATCTGCTGCAAAACGCGCTGGGCGAAGCCCACTTCAGCGCCGGTCGCTATGACGACGCGGCGCAGCTGATGGCTCAGATCACCACCGAGCGCGAGCTGGTTTCCTTTCTTACCCTGCCAGGCTATCGCCTGATCCCCTGAACAGAGGAGCTATTGCCATGACACGTACTCAACAGATCGATCAACTGGAACAACTCTGGCAGACCGCACGCTGGCAGGGCATTAGCCGCCCTTACAGCGCAGCAGAAGTCGTCAATCTGCGCGGCTCGGTCCTGCCCGCCTGTACGCTGGCAGAGCGCGGTGCGGAGAAATTATGGGCGTTGCTGAATGGCGAGGCGAAGAAAGGGTATATCAATAGCCTGGGTGCGCTGAGCGGCGGGCAGGCACTGCAGCAGGCCAAAGCGGGCATCGAAGCGATCTACCTTTCTGGCTGGCAGGTGGCTGCGGATGCCAACGTGGCGGGGCAGATGTATCCCGATCAGTCGCTCTACCCGGTGAACTCGGTGCCGGAGGTGGTGACGCGCATTAATCAGACTTTTCAGCGCGCCGATCAGATTCAGTGGTCCAGCGGCATTGAAGCGGGGGACAGCCGGCATACCGATTTCTTCCTGCCAATTGTGGCCGATGCTGAAGCTGGTTTTGGCGGCGTGCTGAATGCGTATGAGCTGATGAAGGCGATGATTCAGGCGGGCGCGGCGGCGGTCCACTTCGAAGATCAGCTGGCGGCGGTAAAAAAATGCGGTCACATGGGCGGCAAAGTTCTGGTACCGACTCAGGAAGCCATTCAGAAACTGGTGGCGGCACGGCTGGCTGCCGATGTGATGGGCGTGCCAACCGTGCTGCTGGCGCGTACCGATGCCGACGCCGCTGACCTGATTACCTCAGACTGCGATGAATACGATCGGCCCTTTATCCAGGGCGACCGGACGGCAGAAGGCTTCTTTCGCACCCACGCCGGTATTGAACAGGCGATCAGTCGCGGGCTGGCCTATGCACCTTATGCAGACATACTGTGGTGTGAAACCTCAACGCCGGATCTGGCGATGGCGCAGCGCTTTGCCGACGCCATTCATGCGCGTTTCCCCGGCAAGCTGCTGGCCTACAACTGTTCACCGTCGTTCAACTGGAAGAAGAACCTCGACGATCGCACCATCGCGAAGTTTCAGCAGGCGCTCAGCGATATGGGCTATCGCTTCCAGTTCATCACGCTGGCGGGTATCCACTGCATGTGGTTCAACATGTTCGATCTGGCCCACGCCTACGCCCAGGGCGAAGGGATGCGTCACTATGTTGAAAAGGTTCAGCAGCCTGAGTTCGCTGCCCGCGATCGCGGTTACAGTTTCTCATCGCATCAGCAGGAGGTGGGCACCGGCTATTTTGATCAGGTGACCAATATCATTCAGGGCGGTAAGTCGTCGGTCACCGCGCTCACCGGGTCGACCGAAGAACATCAGTTCTGACCCTTTTTCTCTGACTGATTCCCCGTCCGCAAACCGCGGGCGGGCGTTTACCGGAGCTGATTATGCCGCCACGCGAATCATTGATCGCCCACACTATCCTGCAGGGTTTTGATGCGCAGTATGGCCGCTTTCTCGACATCACTGCTGGCGCGCAGCAGCGGTTTGAGCAGGCGGAATGGCAGGCGGTGCAGCATGCCATGAAGGCCCGCATCCATCTCTATGATCATCACGTCAGCCTGGTTGCCGATCAATTGCGGGTGCTGAACGGTGCGGCCAGCTGGGATGAGATGTTCTGGCTGCGGGTTAAGGACCACTATCAAAGCCTGCTGCCCGGCTATCCACGGCATGAAATTGCCGAAAGCTTCTTTAATTCCGTCTACTGCCGGTTACATGGACATGCCGATCTGCAGCCGGACCGGCTGTTTATCTTCAGCTCTCAATCCCTGACCGCGCCGGTCACACCTTTGCGCCCGTTATCGCGCCGTTATCAGCCGGAGCGGGGCTGGCTGGCACTGGTGGATCAGGTGCTGAGCGATTTACCGCTGACGTTGCCGTGGCAGCACCGCGCTCGCGATGTCGGCTGGATTGTCCGCCACCTGCAGTCGCATTTTCCCCGGCTGGACCAGGGCTGGCTCGAGGTTAACAGTGAACTCTTCTATCGTAACAAAACCGCCTGGCTGGTGGCGCGCCTGCATCTGCCGGGGGGCATTTTGCCCTGCCTGCTGCCGATCCAGCGCAGTGAAACGGGCGAACTGTGGATCGACACCTGTCTGACCGATGTGAATGACGCCAGCATTGTGTTTGGTTTTGCCCGCGCCTATTTCATGGTTTATGCGCCGGTGCCTGCGGCGCTGGTTGCCTGGCTGCAACCGATTCTGCCTGGCAAAACCCTGGCGGAGCGCTATATGGCGATTGGCTGCCAGAAGCACGGTAAAACCGAGAGCTATCGCGAATATCTTCAGGCGCTGGCAGAAAATGAGACGGCCTTTGAGATCGCACCCGGCGTGCGCGGCATGGTGATGCTGGTCTTCACGCTGCCGGGCTTTGACTGGGTGTTCAAGGTCATCAGGGATCGCTTCGCGCCGCAAAAAGAGGTGACGGAAGCACAGGTTCGCGCCTGTTATCAGCAGGTCAAAGAGCACGATCGCGTGGGTCGTATGGCGGATACGCAGGAATTCGAGCAGTTTGCGCTGCCGCTGTCGCGCATCTCACCGGCGCTGCTGGCAGAGCTCCATGCCTGCGTGGCTGAGAAGCTACATATCGAAGGCGATCGCCTGATTATTCGTCACCTGTGGCTGGAGCGCCGTATGCAGCCGCTCAATCTCTACCTGGCCCAGGCGAATGCCGCAGAGCGACGTCACGCGATTGAGGAGTATGGAAATGCTATCCGACAGCTGGCTGCGGCCAATATCTTTCCCGGAGACATGCTGTTTAAAAACTTCGGCATCACCCGCCATGGCCGGGTGATTTTTTACGATTACGATGAGATCCGCCCGATGCAGGAGCTGCACTTCCGGGAGGTGCCCGCGGCGCGCTATGAGGAGGATGAACTCAGCGCCGAGCCCTGGTACAGCGTCGGGCCGGACGATGTCTTCCCGGAAACCTTCCGCTATGCGTTATGCAGTGAAGCCGCTACCGGCGCATTGCTGCTGCAACTGCATCCGGAGATATTCGACGCCCGCTGGTGGCGCGCGCAGCAGCAGCGGATCGCCCAGGGTCATGTGGAAGAGGTGATCGCCTGGCGGCAGACGCAGCGTTTCAGCGTCTGCTACGGCGCAGATAAAGTTAACGACCGCTGTACGCCAGCGTAACCTGGCGCGCTTCGCGGATGACCAGTGCACCTAATTCAGTAATCCGATCGTCTGTCATGCGGGCGATGGGGCCGGAGATGGAGAGCGCGGCAAACGCCTCGCCATGTTCGTCATAGATTGGCGCGGCGACACAGCGTAGTCCAAGCGCATGCTCTTCATCATCAAACGAGAAGCCCGCTTTGCGCACCAGCGCCAGATTCTCTTTCAGACTCTGCGGTGACATCAGGGTTTTCGGCGTGTAGTAATGCAATCCTTTCTGATGCAGCAGGGCGGTGACCTGCTCATCGCCCAGATGGGCCAGAAACGCTTTGCCTGCGCCAGACGCATGCATCGGCAGCTTGCCGCCAATCGGCGCAGACATTCGCATCAGCTGGGTACACTGCACCTGATCAATGATCACCGCCTGGTGATCGCTGAGATCCAGCACCGCCAGATTCACCGTTTCACCGGACTGCTCCATCAGGCTACGCAGCACCGGGTGTACCAGCGCCAGCAGGTTACGGCTCTGCAGGAAACTGCTGCCGACCACGAAGGCGTGTGCGCCGATCGTCCACAGCCCGAGATCGCCCACCTGCCGGACAAAACCCTGCTGCTGCATGGTGCTGAGCAGGCGATGCGTGGTGGAGTTAGGCAAACCCGCCTGCTGCGCCAGCTCGGTCAGCGCTACGCTGCCATGTGAGTCAGCAATCAGCTCCAGCAGCGTCAGGCCACGGGTCAGCGATTGCACCTGACCGCCCGCGGGTGCGGCGACAGGGGTGCCACGGGGTTTCTTGCCGCGCTTAACAGGAACCGGCGTTGCCATCATTGTTTCTCCTTTTACATTGTGGAAATCATTTTCGTTTTAATCACGCGCATTGCAAACGCTGGTTTTCTGGTCAGACCTGTATAGCCGTGACCTGAAAATGTCTCATTCGAGGTTACTTTGTCGCCTGACCAGCTTGTGCCAGAATGAAAAACGGGCTTTTCCGCCAGCAGACTGACGTGAATGGGGCAACAGTGAGCAATAAAATCGACGCGTTAAAACAGCAGCTCGCACAACGCATTATGGTGCTGGATGGTGGTATGGGCACCATGATCCAAAGCTATAAGCTGGAAGAAGAGGATTATCGCGGCAGCCGTTTTGCTGACTGGCCTTGCGATCTCAAAGGCAACAACGATCTGCTGGTGCTGAGTAAACCAGCGGTGATCCGCGAGATCCACGACGCATATCTGGCGGCGGGTGCGGATATCCTCGAAACCAACACCTTTAACGCCACGTCGATTGCGATGGCGGATTACCAGATGGAAAGTTTATCGGCGGAGATCAATTTTGAAGCGGCCCGCCTGGCGCGAGCCTGCGCCGATGCGTGGACGGCGAAAACGCCGGATCGTCCGCGCTATGTTGCGGGTGTGCTCGGCCCGACCAACCGTACCTGCTCGATCTCACCCGACGTCAACGATCCTGCCTACCGTAACGTTACTTTTAATCAGCTGGTAGAGGCGTACCGCGAATCGACCCGCGCGCTGGTGGAGGGCGGTTCCGACATCATCATGATTGAAACGGTGTTCGATACGCTGAATGCCAAAGCAGCCGTCTATGCGGTGCAGACCGAGATGGAAGCGCTGGGCGTTGCGCTGCCGCTGATGATCTCCGGCACTATCACCGACGCCTCCGGCCGAACGCTCTCCGGCCAGACCACCGAAGCTTTTTACAACTCGCTGCGTCACGCCGAACCGCTCTCTTTTGGCCTGAACTGCGCGCTGGGACCCGACGAGCTTCGTCAGTATGTGGCGGAACTGTCACGCATCGCTGAAGGCTATGTGACCGCCCATCCCAACGCCGGCCTGCCCAATGCCTTTGGCGAATATGATCTGGATGCGGAAGTGATGGCGCAGCAGATTGGTGAATGGGCCACCGCCGGATTCCTGAACATTATCGGCGGCTGCTGTGGCACCACACCGCAACATATCGCTGCCATGGTGGCGGCGGTTGAAGGCGTCGCACCGCGTCAGTTGCCGACGATCCCGGTGGCCTGTCGTCTCTCCGGTCTGGAGCCGCTTAACATCACCGCAGAGTCACTGTTTGTTAACGTCGGTGAGCGCACCAACGTCACCGGCTCGGCAAAATTTAAACGGCTGATCAAAGAAGAGAAGTATAACGAAGCGCTGGAAGTGGCGCTGCAGCAGGTGCAGAGCGGCGCGCAGATCATCGACATCAACATGGATGAAGGCATGCTCGACGCCGAGGCGGCGATGGTGCGCTTTCTGAATCTGATTGCTGGCGAACCGGATATCGCCCGCGTGCCGATCATGATCGACTCCTCAAAATGGGAGGTGATTGAGAAAGGGTTGCAGTGCATTCAGGGCAAAGGGATCGTGAACTCAATTTCGATGAAAGAGGGTGAAGCGGCCTTTATTCATCATGCCCGTCAGGTCCGGCGTTACGGCGCGGCGATGGTGGTCATGGCGTTTGACGAAGCGGGGCAGGCGGATACCCGCGCCCGAAAAATTGAGATCTGCCGCCGTGCTTACCGGATCCTCACCGAACAGGTCGGTTTCCCGCCGGAAGATATTATCTTCGACCCCAACATCTTTGCGGTCGCCACCGGCATCGATGAACATAACAACTACGCCATGGATTTCATTGGTGCCTGCGAAGATATCAAGCGCGAGCTGCCCCATGCGATGATCTCCGGCGGCGTCTCCAACGTATCGTTTTCATTCCGTGGCAACGATCCGGTGCGTGAAGCGATACATGCCGTCTTTCTCTATTACGCCATCCGTAAAGGCATGGATATGGGCATCGTCAACGCAGGCCAGCTGGCCATCTATGACGATTTGCCGGCAGAACTGCGCGAGGCGGTAGAGGATGTGATTCTTAACCGGCGGGATGATGGCACCGAGCGGCTGCTGGCGCTGGCGGAGAAATACCGTGGCGGCAAAAGCGATGGCGCGCAGGAAAAACAGCTCGCGGAATGGCGCAGCTGGGATGTGGTGAAACGGCTGGAGTATTCGCTGGTCAAGGGGATCACCGAGTTTATCGAGCAGGATACCGAAGAGGCGCGCCAGCAGGTGCCACGTCCGATAGAGGTAATTGAAGGCCCGCTGATGTCCGGCATGAACGTGGTCGGTGACCTGTTCGGTGAGGGCAAAATGTTCCTGCCGCAGGTGGTGAAATCGGCGCGCGTGATGAAGCAGGCGGTGGCGTATCTGGAGCCCTTTATCGAAGCCAGTAAAGAGGCGGGGCGCAGCAACGGTAAAATCGTGCTGGCCACGGTCAAAGGCGACGTACACGACATCGGGAAAAATATTGTCGGCGTGGTGCTGCAGTGTAATAACTACGAAATCATTGACCTTGGCGTGATGGTGCCGGGCGAAAAAATTCTTAAAACGGCGCGCGAAGTGAATGCGGACATCATCGGCTTATCAGGCCTGATTACGCCGTCGCTGGATGAGATGGTCAACATGGCGAAAGAGATGGAGCGTCAGGGCTTTACCTTACCGCTGCTGATTGGCGGCGCGACCACCTCGAAGGCGCATACCGCTGTCAAAATTGAGCAGCATTACAGCGGCCCGACGGTCTACGTGCAGAACGCCTCACGCACCGTTGGCGTGGTGTCGTCGCTGCTTTCCGCTACCTTAAAAGAGGATTTCGTCGCCCGAACCCGCAAAGAGTACGAGACCGTGCGCATTCAGCATGCCCGCAAAAAGCCGCGCACGCCGCCGGTCTCGCTGCAGGCGGCGCGCGATAATGCCACCTCAATTGACTGGGAGAGTTACACGCCACCCGTGCCGCATCGTCCCGGGATCAGCCAGGTGGAGGCCAGCATTGAAACGCTGCGCAACTACATCGACTGGACGCCGTTCTTTATGACCTGGTCGCTGGCGGGCAAATATCCCCGTATCATGGAGGATGAGGTGGTGGGTGAAGAGGCGCAGCGTCTGTTTGCCGATGCCAATGCGATGCTCGACAGATTAAGCCAGCAGTCGCTGCTGAAGCCACGTGGTGTGGTCGGTGTTTTTCCGGCTAACCGGGTCGGCGATGATATTCATCTCTACAGTGATGAGCGGCGTGATGATATTTTGTGTGTGAGTCATCACTTACGCCAGCAGACCGAAAAAACCGACTTCGCCAACTACTGTCTGGCGGATTTTGTGGCCCCGAAATCGAGCGGTAAAGCGGACTATCTCGGGGCCTTTGCGGTGACCGGTGGGCTGGAAGAGGATGCGCTGGCGGAGGCGTACGATCGTCAGCATGACGACTACAACAAGATCATGGTGAAAGCGCTGGCTGACCGTCTGGCGGAAGCCTTTGCCGAATACCTGCACGAGCGGGTACGTAAGGTGATCTGGGGCTTCGCGCCTAACGAAAATCTCAGTAATGAAGAGCTGATTCGGGAAAATTATCAGGGGATACGTCCGGCGCCAGGCTATCCGGCCTGCCCGGAGCACACCGAGAAAGCCGCCATCTGGCGTCTGCTGGCGGTGGAACAACAGACCGGCATGAAGCTCACCGAATCCTTTGCCATGTGGCCGGGCGCGTCAGTCTCTGGCTGGTACTTCAGCCATCCTGACAGCCGCTATTTCGCCGTGGCGCAGATCCAGCGTGACCAGGTGGAAGATTATGCGGCACGCAAAGGGATGTCGGTCACAGAAGTTGAGCGCTGGCTGGCGCCGAATCTCGGCTACGACGCGGACTAAGTAAAAAAGCGGCCTGAGGGCCGCTTCAGACTGCTGACAAATCCAGCTCCGGTTAAATCTGGCAGCAATGAAGAAACTCAACGCGCAGGGAACCCGGTCAGAGGAGGAAAGCGTCCCGCGCCAGGGACGGCGCGGGACGAGCGGCCAGGGATGGCATTAGCGCCTTTCCGATCTGACCGGGTTCCCTGAGCAGGCGCGATCTCATTGCTATGCTTTGCTTCAGGCGTATGCTCCCTGAGCCTGCTTTCTGTTAACCGCATGAAACGGCCCTGAGGCCGCCATCTGCTTAGTTAAAGCGAGCGTCGCGATCGGACGTCAGATCATACAGCTGGTACTTGCGACCCAGCATCTGACCGCCATCACGCGTCAGCGGCACCCAGTTCACCTGCGCGCGACCGCGCGTTGGCGTCACGGTGAACAGATCCATTGGGATAGAGATATAGAAGCCTTTGGTGAAGTCGCCTTCGCCATACTCTTCAGACGAGACGTTGGTTTTGGTGGCATAGACACCCACCATCACGCCGCTGTCGAAGCGCTTCGACACATCGACCGTCACGCCTTTATCTTTCGCCAGATACTGACCGACGCTGGTTTTCACCAATACATCCTGCATGAACCATGGACGCCAGTAACCCGTCAGGTTGCCGGTTGAGGCTTTATAGCGATTGAACTGCATCATGTTGTCCCAGTCACGCTGACGGACATAGTTGGCATCGACGCCCACCGCCCAGTTCGCATCGACCGGACGATAGAGCAGCTCGCCGCCCACGCCGCCGTACATCGTCTCCAGGTACCCGCCGTAAACCTGACCATAGAAGCCGTTACCGAGGTGGCCCATATAGTTTGCCTGCAGATCGTTGACGTAGACGTTGTTCTCAACGTAGTCGCGGATATGGGTACGCACGCGCGGCAGCGAAGAGTCCGCCGGTGCGCCGTTGTAGTTGAACTTGTCGTAGTTGTTGGCGAGGTTACCAAACAGACTACCGCCCACCAGCAGGTGATCCGTCAGCCAGTAATCAGCGTTAGCCATTACGCCGACCTGATACATATAGAAGCTTTCCGGGCCGCCCACCGACTGATTCAGCACCGGTGAGAGGCTGTAGTTCAGGCGATCCTGACGGATAAACATACCCTGCTCGGTGCTACCCGGATCGACCGGTTCTTTGCGTGTCTGTTGCAGTGGCTGCTCATGGCCCAGCGGATAGCCTTCCAGATTGTTACGCAGGCTGGCGACCTGCGTCTCAGTCGTCACCTGTGGCATGTTAAAGCGCGACTCGGTGACATTGATGGTGTCGATGCCGTCAGGCAGGTGGTTCATGATGATGCGGTTCGCACGATCCACCCCTTCACGGGTATCGCGATACTTTGTCTGCTCGCCTGACACATAGATCGTGTGACCCTGAGTCTGAATACGCGGACCATCGAGACCGGCATTGTATTTCAGATCGGTCAGCTGAGTGCCCACCACCGTCGGCTCCAGCAACTTAGGTTGCGGATGCGGATTGTAGGAAGGCTTCTCACTGTCGATGTGCGCCTGACGCAGATCGTTGAAGTTGGTGCGAATGGTGACACCAAACATAAAGGTATTACCGCGTTCGTAGCTGGCGTTGATGTCAGCCCAGTCGGTCACGCGATAAATCGCGCCGACGTTGAGCTTGCTGCGCTGCTCAAGGCGACCAGCAAAGTCATTCTGGTAGTCGTTGCCCTCATACTCCATTTTAAGGCGCAGCGGCTGCCAGGGCGTCTGATACTCCACGCCGCCAAACAGCGCCGTCGGGCCGTGGAACATCTGCGAGCCGTTGATTGAACCCGCTTCGCCCACCTGCGGACGCTGGCAATAGCTGTCGCTGTATGAGCAGAAGGGGTTCTTCACCGTGCCGCTGTTGCCGAGATAGCCCCAGCCAAGCCCCAGGGTAAAGTCGAACGGTCCCCATGCTTTGGTCGCCACCAGATATTCGCTGTCGAACAGACCGGTACCGCCCAGATCGCGGGTGCCCACCGCCACTTCCGGCAGCCAGAAGCCCTCCTGCCACAGACGGAGTTTCAGGTCGAAGGCTTTATCTTTATAGCTCTGCGTGCCGCTGAATTCTGAGACCGCACTGTACTGACGGGTGCGTACGTCGGTATACCGCACCGTGGTCTCCAGCCAGGGAAAGAGCTGCAGTGACGCGGAGTAGTATCGGTACTGATCGTTGTCGCGCGCGTTGAGGCTGAACTCGCCCTCTTTGGCCATGCGCGCCGTCGGCACCTGCATCAGACCCACGCCGCCGAAATCGGATTGTGAAGGACCCACCGGCTCGGGCCAGGTGTCAGCCTGCGCCTGACAGGCTGCCGCCACAGAAACAGCCAACAGGCTGAAGAGATAACGTTTTTTCATCAGTCTGGTATCCGGTGAGTCAGTACGGAAAGGATGCGTTCATTAAGGTCTTCATAGCTGCCTGGCAGGCTCCATGACGAAAAGCCGAGCCAGATAATGCTGCCTGGCTCCACTTCCGCGTGGCGATGATTCCAGTAGGCAACCGGCACCTGCTGTGTGGTGCCTGAAGGTGCAATCACCGTGACAAAATTGCGTTCTGCCCCGGAGAGTGCGTCATGACCATCCAGATAGTCGCGTACTGATTTACCCGGCTGCCAGCTCACTTTGCCTGCGCCGCTCAGCGCGCCGAGCAGCAGCACAGAATCGGAGGGGGCCTGCAGATAGAGGTCATAGCTGCCTTCCAGCCGACGGTTGTCAGCCGGATGCAGACGGATCCAGTCCGGGTCGAGCGACGTGAACTGGCGACCTGCCACTTTGATGGCGTTCAGCTGGCGGATCACCTCATCAATGGCCGTCGCCCGATCGCCGCTGCTGTCGGCACGCCAGGCACGTAACGCGCCCAGCGTCTGTTGATAGTGCTGCTGTGCTACTGCACTGGCGCCGCGCTCGGCAATAAAGGTCGCGCGCCAGTCAGTGTTGACCTGCAGTGGAGGCAGAGTCACCAGCTGGGACAGATCCGCGACCTGGCTCAGCTCAGCCTGACCGCCGTTGTGCGGTGCATGAACGATAACCTGCGCGGTTGCCTGCGCTTCTGCGGCGCTGAACAGGCTCAGCCCGGCCAGCAAAAAAGTGATTTTTTTCATGATTTCGCCGGCTTCAGAATAGTGATATCTACAGGGAAGGCGTCTGCCGCCAGCATCTGATGGGCCTGCACCACATCGCCGCTGCTGTTATCGATCCAGAAGGTGTTTTCCCACTCGCGGTTATTGCTGTCGATGCTCACCTGCTCATGCCAGACGCGGCACGGAATGCGGTTGCCCGCCACGGTCAGGACTTCGTCGGTGCCGCGCTGGAAGGTTGAACGCACAGTCGCGCCGCGAACCTTGCCCTGTTCGGTCCACTGCACGATGCGGGTCCAGCCTGCGCCGTTGCTGATATGCAGGCTGTCAGCGAGCGGATCCTGTTGCAGATTGCTGACGCTCAGCAGGTTATCCGGCAAGCCCAGGGTTTTAACCAGGCGGCCATGCTGTGTCGCCAGCATCGCCTGATCCTGTGTCACCCATTTCTGCTGACCTTTCTCGTTGTAGCCGAGCACCACAAAAATGCGCGGACCTTCATTCAGGCGAGCATAGAGACTGGCATAGGGAAGATTGTTGACCTGTTGATCGGTAACGGTCACGTCGTCCGGACCGTTAACCGCAAGCAGCAGCGTCTGTTCAAGACCTTTTTGCGTTTGTGTACAGGCCTGCAGCAGCAGGCAAGCGAGCAGCAGAGGAAGTTGGCGCACTGTGTGTCCCTGATAAGTCATGCCAAAGTAAAAAATAACCACACAGGCGTGTGGTTATGTTTAAAGGTGCTCTGCCCGTCCCGTTCCGGCTGCAGAAATACAGTTTACGTGGCTCAGCGTCATCACTCACCGAAGTCAGTGGTTCAGCCTCTGCCCGTTTGCTGCAGATCAGCAATCAGACGGGGGTCGGGCATCCATCAACGAGTGGTGCTCGTCGTGGTCGTGGTTGTTGTACCGGTATTTGCACCGTCACCACCGCCAGAAGCGGCAATGCCGAGCCCGACCAGCGCGCCAAGTGCACCGATACCCACAGCGGTCGACGTGCCAGCAGAGATTGCTCCCGCCTGCGCGCCAGCTGCGGTACCAGCTTCTTCCGGCGCAGCAAATGCGCTGGAAGAGACGGCAACGAAGATCAAGGCTGCACCGGCAACCATAGTTTTTTTCATAACAGCGTTTCCTGCATTGAGTGAATGAAGGATCTCTGTCCGCTGAGGTTGCAACACAGTCAGACTGCGGCAAAATCGACGGACAGTCCCATTGCGGGCGCGTTCAGTATAGGGCAACAAAATACCAGAGTTCAGCACCGGAAAAACCAGGGTGAATAGCGGGGTGGACGCGTGATTTAATTAGCTGGATTGGGGATAACTACTTTTTATATCGGAATATTTCGGGCTGATGCCAGATATTTCGCTGCTGGCGAATCAATTGCAAAGCGTAATGTTCTTTTTTATTAATATCTGGTACGGAATAAGAATAATCAGAATTTACTGAGGATTGCTGAAACTGAATATGATTATGAATCAATGGCTAACAATAGAGATCGTCCCGTTTCAGGGCCATTTTATACTTTAGATCGGTCCGTTCAGTGTATCGATGTTCAGAATTATCTTAGGGGATTTTAAGACTTTTCCCTGACAATCCATCCTCCCCGACGATATAAACAGCCCATTCAGATGTAAAGACAGACAAAAAAAGGGCGGCAAAGTGGCCGCCCGATGAAATTAACGCCGATTAACGCCAGGATTTATAGCGGTTAATTAAGGCATTAGTGGAGCTGTCGTGAGTGGTAATTTCGTCCTCGTTTTCCAGTTCCGGCAGAATACGGTTCGCCAGCTGCTTACCTAATTCCACACCCCACTGATCGAAGGTGAAGATATTCAGGATGGCACCCTGAGTGAAGATTTTGTGCTCATACAGGGCAATCAGTGCACCCAGGCTGTAGGGAGTAATCTCACGCAGCAGGATGGAGTTAGTCGGGCGGTTACCTTCAAACACCTTGAACGGCACGATATGGGCCACAGACTCTGCGGATTTACCGGCATCGGTAAACTCTTTCTCTACGACGTCGCGTGACTTACCAAACGCCAGCGCTTCAGTCTGGGCAAAGAAGTTAGAGAGCAGCTTCGGATGGTGATCCGCGAGTGCGTTATGGGTAATGGCCGGCGCAATAAAGTCGCACGGAACCAGCTTGGTACCCTGATGGATCAGCTGATAAAACGCGTGCTGACCGTTGGTGCCAGGTTCGCCCCAGATGATTGGGCCAGTCTGGTAGTCTACCGGATGACCGGCACGATCCACATACTTGCCGTTTGACTCCATATTCCCTTGCTGGAAATAGGCGGCAAAGCGGTGCATGTACTGGTCGTAAGGCAGAATCGCTTCGGTTTCAGCACCAAAGAAATTGTTGTACCAGATGCCAATCAGCGCCAGCAGCACCGGCAGGTTCTGCTCAGCCGGCGCAGAGGCGAAGTGCTGGTCCATGGCATGTGCGCCGCTCAGCAGCTGCTCGAAGTTATCGAAGCCAATCGAGAGAATAATCGACAGGCCGATCGCTGACCACAGTGAATAGCGGCCGCCAACCCAGTCCCAGAATTCAAACATGTTGTTGGTGTCGATACCGAATTCGCCCACCGCTTTGGCGTTGGTCGACAGCGCAGCAAAGTGTTTTGCTACGTGCTGCTGGTCTCCCGCTGTTTTCAGGAACCAGTCGCGCGCACTGTGGGCGTTGGTCATGGTTTCCTGGGTGGTGAAGGTTTTCGATGCCACCAGGAACAGCGTGGTTTCCGGGCTGAGATCTTTCAGCGTTTCGGCGATGTGGGTGCCGTCAACGTTAGAAACAAAATGCATGTTCAGATGGTTTTTGTACGGGCGCAGCGCTTCAGTCACCATAAACGGGCCGAGGTCAGAGCCGCCGATACCGATATTCACCACGTCGGTGATCGCTTTACCGGTATAGCCTTTCCATTCGCCGCTGATGATGCGCTCAGAGAAGCCTTTCATCTTATCCAGCACCGCGTTGACCTCTGGCATCACATCTTTGCCATCCACCAGAATCGGTGTGTTACTCCGGTTACGCAGCGCGACGTGCAGCACCGCGCGATCTTCGGTGCGGTTAATCTTCTCACCCGAGAACATAGACTTAATAGCACCGCTCAGGTCGGTCTCTTTGGCCAGCGCCTGTAACTTATCGAGGGTTTCCTGGGTGATGCGGTTTTTAGAGAAATCCACCAGCATCTGATCATCAAAGGTGGCAGAGAATTTGGCAAAACGATCGGCATCCTGGGCGAACAGATCGGCAATTTCTACCGACTTCATCTGCTCAAAATGCTGTTGCAGCGCTTTCCAGGCTGCGGTTTGTGTCGGATTGATATTTTTCATGGCAACACTCTTGTTGATATTAAGAACCGTCATTCCATCGGAGGCACATCATGCCCGTTTAGCGTTTCAGTATGACCACAGTTGTAACTGAAAGGAAAAATTTTGTCAGCGCGCGCCGGACAGGCGATCTGAACGCCGCTGTTTATCGCCAGCATTGACTGGCGCGAACAGCCAGCGGACCGCAGAGGCAACGCGCGGTAAAGTGTGACGCGAAAGTCTGCGCAAAACGTTGTGCCGTATCAGGGATTGCTGCATGGGCTGAACCCATTAAGCACTGTAGCCGCTGCGACGCAGAGTCATTTGTTTTCTGATGCGGCGCTCCGGTCATCGCTGACATTGACAGCAGGTCCAGAAAAGGCTAGATCTATGCGCCTACTTGCGCACCTGTGCGCAAGCCAGAAGAGGCGCGTCGCCCAGGCAGTGTGTTGGAGGAACCGTATCCGGTGAAAACACATGATGGGGAGCGACGCCGAGGTGGGTCAGCATGCGGTGTGCTGCCTGTCGGCTACAGGGGCTGAATCCTCTGGGTTGTCACCAGAAACGTCTGCAGTCGACGTTTCGCAAGGTGGGGCGCTTCTGGGTGACTCGTCTATCCGATCTTGTCCGCCCGTTTCTGCTCTTTCCTTGTGCCTGGCTGAAAGAATGTTTCTCGACCCTTTCATCGGCGAGAACAAGATAACCTGACACGAGGTCCTACATGTCTCAAACACTGATAGTGGCAAAATTCGGCGGCACCAGCGTAGCCGATTTTGAAGCGATGAACCGCAGCGCCGATGTGGTGTTGCAGGACGCCAGCACGCGTCTGGTAGTGCTCTCTGCCTCGGCGGGTATTACTAATCTGCTGGTTGCGCTGGCTGAAGGCCAGCAGGCTCCCCAGCGCGCTGTTCTGCTTGATGATATCCGCCGTATCCAGTACGCCATTGTTGATCGCCTGCAGCGTCCGGAAGTAATCCGCGATGAAATTGATCGGATGATCGACAATATCAGCATGCTTTCCGAAGCCGCCTCACTGGCAACCTCGAATGCCCTGACCGATGAACTGGTCAGCCACGGTGAGCTGATGTCATCACTGCTGTTTGTGGAAATCCTGCGTGAACGCCAGGTTAATGCGGAATGGTTCGATGTCCGCAAGGTAATGCGTACCGACGATCATTTTGGCCGGGCAGTACCGGATGTACAGGTGCTGGCGGAGCAGGCGACGGCGCAGTTACAGCCGCGCATTGAGCAGGCATTAGTCATTACTCAGGGTTTCATTGGCAGTGAAAGCGAAGGGCGCACCACCACCCTGGGTCGCGGCGGCAGTGATTACACCGCCGCGCTACTGGGCGAAGCGCTGAACGCGGCGCGTGTGGATATCTGGACGGATGTGCCAGGCATCTACACCACCGATCCGCGCGTGGTGCCGACGGCGAAGCGTATTGATGAAATTACTTTTGAAGAAGCCGCTGAAATGGCGACGTTCGGCGCGAAAGTGCTGCACCCGGCGACGCTGCTTCCCGCTGTACGCCGGGGTATTCCGGTATTCGTCGGTTCCAGTAAGGATCCGGCAGCCGGTGGGACCCGCGTCTGCAATGAAACCCGCAACCCGCCGCTGTTTCGTGCACTGGCGCTACGCCGTAAGCAGACGCTGTTAACGCTGCACAGCCTTAACATGCTTCATACGTTTGGTTTTCTTGCTGAACTCTTCAATATTCTGGCGCGTCATAACGTCTCGGTTGACCTGATCACCACCTCCGAAGTGAGCGTGGCGCTGACGCTCGACACCACCGGATCGACCTCAACCAGTGCCAGCCTGCTGACCCAGGCTTTACTGACTGAACTCTCGTCGCTGTGCCGGGTTGAAGTGGAAGAAGATCTGGCGCTGGTGGCGATTATCGGTAACCAGCTGTCAAAAGCGTGCGGCGTCGGCAAAGAAGTGTTTGGTGTGCTCGACCCGTTCAACCTGCGGATGATTTGCTACGGTGCCAGCAGCTACAACCTCTGCTTCCTGGTGCCGGGCAACGATGCGGAAAGCGTGGTACGTACGCTGCATCGTAATCTGTTCGAGTAAACTTCTCTGCCATTCAGGCCGCGTCAGCGCGGCCTGAAAAGCGGCAAAAATGGTTCATATCTCCCTCATTACTCCCCGGCATGCGACTTCCGATAAAACCTGTTAATTCATAAAGTTAATTCCTGTTGTTGCCAAATGGCAACCCCTTTCTCTGCGCATTTCGTGCACCTGCATTGCGCTCCCTTTCCGCAGATTTATAATCCCGCCGCTGAATCAATTCACCCAAATTTAGGAAATATCATGAAAAGGTTAGTCGCAGAGGCGCTGGGTACCTTCGTACTGGTGGCCGGCGGTTGTGGTAGTGCCGTGCTGTCAGCTGCGTTCCCGGAACTGGGCATTGGCTTCGTGGGCGTGGCGCTGGCTTTCGGGCTGAGCGTGCTGGTCATGGCGTATGCGGTCGGTCACATCTCAGGCGGGCACTTTAACCCGGCGGTGACCCTGGGATTAGTGGCAGGCGGACGTTTTCCCGCGTCTCAGGCCATTCCTTACATCATCGCGCAACTGGCAGGCGGCATTGCCGCTGGCGCAGTGCTCTATCTGATCGCCAGCGGTAAAGGCGACTTCAGTGCAGCGGCCAGCGGCTTTGCGGCAAATGGCTACGGCGAACACTCGCCGGGCGGCTTCAGCCTGCAGTCAGGTATGATCGCCGAAGGGGTGATGACCGCTATCTTCCTGATTGTGATCATGGGTGCCACCAGCGAACGCGCGCCGAAAGGCTTTGCACCTGTCGCGATTGGTCTGGCGTTAACCCTGATTCACCTGATCAGCATTCCGGTTACCAATACCTCGGTTAACCCGGCACGCAGCACCGCGGCAGCCCTGTTCCAGGGGGACTGGGCGATCTCTCAGCTGTGGATGTTCTGGTTAATGCCGATTATCGGTGCCGTGATTGGTGGTTTGATCTACCGCGGTTTAGAGGAAAAAGCAGCGTAATTTCGTCAATATTCAGCGGATCGGCAGCAGTCGATCCGCATTTTCCCGCCTCGACCCATCTTCGCCTTACGCCATGATAATGAAATGTTATGATCCGGCCTTCGTCACGGCAGTCGTTCCTGCATGGCGACTCTCTATGGCAAATCTGCATAAAACATAACATTCTTATAAGGAAGTCTGGCTATGCTCGCCACGTTAACCCGCCTGTTCCCGCTCTGGGCCGTGCTGTTGTCTGTCGCCGCTTATTACTCTCCAGGTACGTTTCTCGGCATCGGACCCTGGGTCACTTATCTGCTGATGCTGATTATGTTCGGCATGGGTGTGACCCTGAATATCGACGATTTTAAACGGGTCCTGACCCGACCTGCGCCGGTGATTGCCGGAACCTTTCTGCACTATCTGGTGATGCCGTTAGCCGCCTGGGGACTGGCAAAACTGTTTCATATGCCGCCCGATCTGGCTGCCGGTATGATTCTGGTCGGCTCAGTTGCCAGCGGCACCGCCAGCAACGTTATGATCTATCTGGCGAAGGGGGATGTGGCGCTGTCAGTGACAATCTCGTCAGTCTCTGCGCTGGTGGGTGTGTTCGCCACGCCGCTGTTAACCCGCTTTTATGTTGATACCCACATTCAGGTTGATGTGGCTGGCATGCTGCTTAGTATCGTGAAGATCGTCGTGATCCCCATCTCTCTGGGACTGATCATTCATCACAGCATGAACAGCGTGGTTCGCCGGGTCGAACCCTGGCTGCCTGCGTTTTCGATGGTCTGCATTCTGCTGATCATCAGTGCGGTGGTGGCGGGCAGTCAGGCCTTTATTGGATCGGTGGGTCTGATGGTGATCGCGGCGGTGATCCTGCATAACGCGATTGGCCTGCTTGGCGGCTACTGGGGTGGCAAGTTGTTTGGCTTCGATGAGTCAACCTGCCGTACCCTGGCGCTGGAGGTTGGCATGCAAAACTCCGGACTGGCGGCGACGCTGGGAAAACTCTACTTCTCACCACTGGCGGCATTGCCAGGCGCGCTGTTCTCGGTGTGGCACAACCTGTCAGGTTCACTGCTGGCGGGTTACTGGTCAGGAAAGCCGATTAAGAAGAAGTAACAGTGGCGGCGCATTATTGCACTGCGCCGCATCTCACTGCTGCCGCGCCGGACGATCACCGCTCCGGCGCAGCAGGCTATTCATTCCGCTCAGTTTTATTCATAGTCACGTTCATCGTCGGGCTGTTCCAGCACCGTGTAGGCCACACTGCAGAACAGTGAATTCAGGCGCTTCATGTCGCCCAGTAAACCGAGGTGCAGCGAACTGGTCTCAATGCTCTGCACGTTCTGCTGGTGCAGCCGGTCAACATGCGCGTGAGAGTAGCGGCGGATCATCAGACGGAAGCGATGTTTAGCGCGGCGCAGACGTTTAGCGCTGGTGACATCGTGTGACAGAAACACCGACAGACTCATTCTGAGGTTAGCGATCAGCAGCTCATGCAGCTCCTGCAGCTCTTTTAATCCCTCGGCAGAGAACGCGCGGCCCGCTGCCAGCGACTTGTCAGCGACATCGCCGCTCATCCGCTCAATGATGTCCCCGGCCTGCTCCAGATTAAGTGACATTTCAATGATTTCGCCCCAGCGACGCGAGTCCTCTTCGGGGAGGTCCTCTTTTGGCATCCGCGCCAGATAGAGTTTGATGGCGGTATAGAGCACATCGACATCATCATCCAGCCTGCGCACCGTGCGTTCCTCGCGGGATTCGCCATGTACCACCTTATTAAACGCCTCCAGCATCTGCTCCAGCACGTCGCCCATGCGCAACGCTTCGCGGGCGGCATTCACCAGCGCCAGCGCCGGCGTATCCAGCGCGCTGCGATCGAGGTGTTTCGGCTTAAGGTGCAGCGCGTTATCCACGTCGTCGGCGATCATACGACGACAGAGGCGCGCCATCAGGTCAGCAAACGGCACCATCGCCACGCAGCGGATCAGGTTGTAAAACACATGGAAGAAAATCACTAACTCTTCATCGTTGACCGGCAGCTTATCCAGCCACTCTGCCACAATATCGACAAACGGCAGGATGAACACGCAGCCGATCAGCTTGAACAGCAGGCTGCCGAGCGCCACGCGCTTGCCCGCGGCATTTGAGCCGCTGGCGTTGATCATCGCCAGCAGGCCGCTACCGAGATTGGCACCAATCACCAGACAGAGCGCCACCTTGAATGAAATCACGCCGGTGGCGGTGAGCGTCGCGGTGATCAGCACCGCGGCCAGGCTGGAGTAACTGATGATGGCGAATACCGCCCCCAGCAGCGCATCAAGCATCACGTCGCCGGTCAGGCTGGAGAAAAGCACCTGGACACCGGCGGCCTGGGTAATCGGCCGAGCCGCTTCGACAATCAGCTGCAGCGCCAGCAATATCAGGCCCAGGCCGATACTGGCCCGGCCTAACTGACCCGCACGGGTCTGCTTGCGGCTGAGGAAGAACACCACGCCAAAGAAGATAAACAGCGGTGAGAGCCAGGAGAGATCAAACGTCAGGATACGCGCCATAATAGCGGTGCCGACATCCGCGCCAAGAATCACTACCAGCGCGGGCGTCAGGCTGACCAGATTCTGCGCCACAAAAGAGGTCACCAGCAGCGTGGTGGCGTTGCTGCTCTGCACCAGCGTGGTCACGCCAATGCCCGCCAGAAACGCCATCGGTTTTTTTTCTATGCTGCGACTCAGGACGCGGCGCAGATCGGCACCGTAGACCCGCATGATGCCAGTTCGTACGATATGCGTGCCCCAGACCAGCAGGGCCACCGCAGAGAGTAAATTAAGCAGGGTTAACACGTGGTGTCGCTCCTCGAATGTCAGGCTCAAAGCACAGACTGCCAGCCTGACGGAAGAGGGCAATCTGTGAAGGGGATTGCCGTGCTATGCGTGATTTTTTCCTGTGTTTTAAGCCACCTGGCGCAAAGTCGACATCTCTAATTGTAGACCAATCTTCCTGCCAGCGGGGTGCAAATCCGCCGCCGATCGGTTAAGCACATCAACCGAAAGTTCCACATCATGCGCCCGGATACGGTAGCGGATCACGTTGCCCAGCAGACTGTGGCTGAGGATTTCCGCAGGAATGCCCTGACCCGGCGCGGTAAACAACATCGATTCCGGGCGAATGGCCACCTGGCTGTGGAAAGGCTGACCGGTCAGTCGCGTCGCCTGCTCAGCGCTCAGCAGGTTGTAGTTGCCAATAAATCCGGCGGCAAAGAGATCGACCGGTTGGGTATAGAGCGCTTCGGCATCGCCATTCTGCACGATTTTGCCCCGGTTCATCAGCACGATACGATCGGAGAGCGTCAGCGCCTCCTCCTGATCGTGGGTGACGAACAGGGTGGTGAGATTCAGCTCGCGCTGGATGCGCCGGATTTGATCGCGCAGATGGCGGCGAATACGTGCATCCAGCGCTGACAGCGGTTCATCCAGCAGCAGCAGACGCGGACGCGTCACCAGCGAACGTGCCAGTGCCACGCGCTGACACTGCCCGCCTGACAACTGGTGCGGATAGCGGCGTGCATAATCACTGAGTTCAACCAGCTCCAGCACCTCCAGTACCCGCTGGCGAATCTGCGCTTCGGGCAGTTTCTGCATCTTCAGGCCAAATGCGACGTTTTTCTCTACCGTCATATTGGGAAACAGCGCATAGCTCTGGAACACCATACCGATGGCGCGCTTCTGCGGGGCAAGCGGTACAATATCTTTGCCCTCCAGCCTGATTTCACCGCTGTCGACGCTGGTTAACCCCGCCAGACAACGCAGCAGCGTCGATTTACCGCAGCCGCTGGGGCCGAGCAGGGTGACAAATTCTCCTTCAGCGGCGCTGAAATCGATCTGCTCAAAAATGGGCGTGGGTCCATAGGACTTGTTCAGCTCTCTGACCTCAAGGTAACTCATATTCAGCCTCGTTCGGGATTCAGGGCGTTGGCCAGCCAGGTGACCAGCAGCACCACAAAGAAGTAGGAGATCACCAGGGCGCTGGTGAAGTGACCGCTGCCGTTACGCATGTTGAAGAGGTAAACCTGCAGGGTTTCATAGCGGTTGCCGACCAGCAGGTTAGCGAAGACAAATTCGCCAATCAGGAAGGAGAAAGAGAGCAGCACGGCAATCAGCATCCCTTTGCGCAGGTTGGGCAGCACGACCCACAGCGCCGCCTGCCAGGTGCTGGCACCCAGCAACTGCGCGGCATCAATCAGCTCTTTGAGGTTGATCGCCTGCATATTGTTCGCCAGCGCCCGGTAGATAAAGGGCAACGCGATAGTGAAATAACAGCCGATTAAGATCCACGGCGTGCCGGTCAGCATCAGCGGTGACGAAGAGTAGAGTTGCAGTAATCCCACTGACGACACCACCGGCGGCACGGCGAAAGGCATCAGGATCAGGACGTTCATCACCGCATCCAGTCGAGGAAAATAGTAAGCGATTACAAACATGGCAGGCAGCACCAGCACCAGCGAGAACAGCAGCGCACCCAGGCAAATCAGCAGCGAATGGCCCAGCGCCGTCAGAAATCGCGGGTCGCTCCAGAGCTGGATGAACCACTTCAGGCTATAGCCCTGTGGCAGAATGGTGTTGCTCCAGTCGGACGACAGTGCATAAAGCAGTGTGGCCAGTAAAGGCAGTGCCAGCAGGGTAAAGAGTAACCCAACCATTATCCGGTGATAGAGGTGCTCAGCACGTGACATGGCGGCTCCTTTCATGGCTGTTTCGCATTGAGATAGCTACGGCGCACCAGATACTGCTGCACCAGGGTAATCAGTGCCATAATCGCCACCAGCAGCATTGCCAGCGCGCTACCGGTGTTGGGATCCAGCGAGATATCGCCGGAGACCAGCGCGGCAATACGCACCGGCACCACGTTGAAATTACCCGTGGTCAGGGCATAAATCGTGGCATAAGCGCCCAGCGCATTCGCCAGCAGGATCACAAAGGTCCCGAGCAGCGCCGGAAACAGAATCGGCAGGCCGATGTGCCACCAGTAGTGCCAGCGGCTGGCACCCAGCAGCGCAGCGGACTCCTGCCACTCTTTTTTCAGCCCGTCGAATGCCGGGTAGAGCAGCAGCACGCCCAGCGGGATCTGGAACCAGGTGTAGACCAGCACCATGCCGTTGCGCGAGAAGAGTCTGAAGCTCTCAACCAGACCATAATGGCGCAACAGCAATGTCAGGCAGCCGTTCAGCCCCAGCAGAATCACAAAGGCAAACGCCAGCGGGACACCGGCAAAGTTGCTGGTCATGTTGGTAAAAGCGATGAGAAAGCGCTGCAGTCGCCCGCCGCCGAGCTGATGCAGTGAATAGCCGGTGACCAGTGCAATCAGTAAGCCGTAGACGCTTGACCAGAGTGAGATATCCAGCGAAAAACGAAATGCCTGCTGGTAGAAGGGCGAGGTGAGAATGTCCTGATAGTTATCCCAGCCCCACTGGCTGTTCATCTCACTCCAGAAGCTGTTAATGGCGATCCACAACAGCGGTGCCAGCTGAAAGGCGACCCAGAACAGGGTGAACGGTAACAGCAGCAGCAGCGCGACTCCTTTTCCTTTCATCTCTTCGGCTCCGCCAGCAGGCCGCGACAGACCGGCTTGTCATGCGCCACCTCAAGCAGTTCACACAGCGTGCCGCACAGATCGGTCTGCTGCGGTGCCAGGTCAGGCTGCAGCGAGAAAGCCCGGCCAAAGACAAACAGCGGCACCGTGGTCTCTTCCGGCAGAATGCCGCCGTGGGAGCGATCGTCATTCATACCGTGATCGGCGGTCACCATCACCTGATAGCCCTCAGCCAGCCACAAGGGCATCCACTGAGACAGCAGGCCGTCGGCGATG
The DNA here is from genome assembly GCF_014156615.1 of Pantoea pleuroti. Taxonomy (NCBI): domain Bacteria; kingdom Pseudomonadati; phylum Pseudomonadota; class Gammaproteobacteria; order Enterobacterales; family Erwiniaceae; genus Pantoea; species Pantoea pleuroti. Next base: position 31,089 of record NZ_SBFD01000005.1, read on the forward strand.
CGTGCCCGGTTACGGTACTGTGGCGAGGAGAGGCCCGATTTATGACCGGCATCGTCGATGTTCATCGGGTGGATTAGCAGAAAATCGGGATCGTGACGCAGTCGCAGGCTCTCTGCATCTTCAAACAGATGCGAGTCGGGATAGCTATCGTCAGAATAAAAATGGCCATACTGAATGGGCAGGTCCGGCGCGTCAGTGTGACGATCGCGCGCCGGAACGAACGGCGTTCGGTTATAAAGCTCACTCACCCAGTGGTAGGCCGCCGCCGCAGTCGTCAGTCCCGCTGCTCGCGCAAAGTGAAAGACGCTGCGCTCGCGGCTTAACCGGCTGACGCCATTATGAATAATGCCGCTTCTGACCGGCGGAACACCGGTCAGAATGCACTCATAAAGCGGGCGTGACAGCGAGGGTAATTCACAGGTCATACGGTAATAAAACCCGTTGCCCTGCGAACATTCGGCATGCAGGTAACCCATTGCATGTTGTGCGACCTGATTGCTCAGGCCGTCCAGCACTACCAGGATGGTCTTCATTCCGTTCTCCCTGCCGCGAATTACTGCTGCATATTGATGATGACGTTTTCCTGCCACAGGCGCGGCAGCATTTTCGACGATTTATCCCAGGCAGCCTGATCCTTCACCGGACGGGCATTTTTATATTCAGATTGCGGCAGCAGGCGAGCCTGAACGTCCGCTGGCAGCGTCAGATGCTCGGCACGGATCGGACGGGCATAGCCCTTCGCCAGATTGATCTGTCCCTGGTCTGAGAAGATATATTCGCGCGTCAGTTTTGCGGCGTTAGGGTGTTTCGCATATTTGTTGATGACGGTGGTGTAGCCGGAGGTCACGGAGCCATCAGACGGGATAACCACTTCGTAGCGGTTTTTGTCGATCTGGTCCCGGTAGTTAAGGGCGTTAAAGTCCCACACCACCGCCATCTGCACTTCACCTTTTTCGATATTGGCAATCACCGGATCGGTAACGCCAAGACGACCCTGTTTGGCCAGATCGGCAAAGAAAGCCAGCGCCGGTTTCAGGTTCTTCTCATCGCCACCTAAGGCGTAGTTTGCCGCCAGTACGCCGTTGGCCGCCTGAGCTGCCACGCCGACGTCACCGATAGTAACCACATACTTACCTTTTTTCAGATCGGCCCAGCTGTGGGGGATATCTTTAACCTGCTGCTTGTCGATCAGAAAGGCGATGGTGCCGGTATAGGCCAGCGCCCAGTGGCCATCTTTATCTTTGGCCCAGGCCGGAATCTGATCCCAGTGAGTGGGTTTATAGGGCTGGGTCACACCTTTAGCGACAGCGATCGGGCCAAAGGCGGCACCCACGTCACCGATGTCAGCGCTGGCGTTCTCTTTCTCTGCATCGAATTTCGCCAGCTCCTGCGCCGATGACATATCGGTATCGCTGTGCTTAAGGCCATATTTGCTGCTGATGTCGTTCCAGGTATCTTTCCAGTTAGCCCAGCTATCCGGCATCCCGACGCTGTTGACCTGGCCTTCACTGCGTGCCGCTTTTTCCAGGGCGGCAAGGTCGTTATCGGCGGCCTGCGCAACGGGCAGGGTGAGCACTACAGCACTGGCTACTACAGAGGCGATAAACGCTTTCATCTCAGTTGCTCCGGGTGTAAGTTGATGGGCCTGGCTGGTCTAGTCCAGCAAGAACCGAGCCAATGTAGCCCCTGTATATGAACGATTTATGACAGGGCGGCGCTGTGCAGGGGATGGGCGATGAAAGAGGTGACCCGTTCGCCTGTCACAGGCGCGTTTACCTGAACAGTAAGAGTGCGGAGTCGCACCAAAATGAGGCTACTGTTGTGGAGTCGATAGCACTCAAAACGGCGGATGCGATCGCCAGCGTCCTGCTGATGCGCATTCAGGCCGGAGAGTTCAGCGCCGGGCGACTGCCGGCGGAGCGTGCCTTAAGCGAGGCGTTCAGCACGACCCGGATTACCCTGCGGGAAGCACTGGGCAAGCTGGAAGCCCAGGGGATGATCTACCGGGAACTGCGTCGCGGCTGGTTTATCGCACCGCCGCGGCTGATCTATAACCCGCTGCATCACAGCCACTTTCATGCCATGGCAATGGAGCAGGGACGGCAGGCGGCCACCGAGGTCATCGCCGCCGAACAGGTCGCGGCGCACGACAGCGTGGCGACGGCGCTGCGGCTGGCCTCCGGTTCGTCGGTTTACTGCATTCGCCGCCTGCGGCGCATTGACGGGCGCGCGGTGCTCTATGTTGAACACTACCTCAATCCGCGTTTTTTCCCTGGTCTGCTTGATGAAGATTTGACCCGCTCACTGACCGATCTCTATGACCAGCGCTACGGCATTCGTTACGGCGGCGCGCGCTTCACCATCCTGCCTGGCCCGCTGCCGGAGGTCGCCGCACCCATGCTGAATGTGGCACCGGGCAGCCCCGGTTTGTTGATCACCCGCATCAATCGCAACCAGCAAAAAGAGGTGATTGATTGCGACTGTGAATACTGGCGTTACGATGCGCTCTGTGTTGATGTGGAGGCCTGATGAGTTATTGTGATTTGCGTCACACTCGCGCATGATATCGCGCGCTAATAACTCCTTTTTTAAGGCGCAACATGAGTGACAAAAATCCTTTCGCCCGCCACCTTGCAACGGTACTGCAATGGGTGCTGAATCTGGGTCTGCTGAGTCTGGCGATCATCCTGATCGTCTTTTTAGGCAAAGAAACTATCCATCTGGCAAACGTGCTGTTTAACACCAGCGAGCAGTCGTCTTCCTATCTGTTGATTGAGGGAATTGTCATTTATTTCCTCTACTTCGAATTTATTGCGTTGATTGTTAAGTACTTTCAGTCGGGTTATCACTTTCCGCTGCGCTATTTTGTCTATATCGGTATCACGGCAATTATTCGCCTGATTATCGTCGACCATAAAAATCCCTTCGACACGCTCTGTTACTCTGCGGCGATTCTGATTCTGGTGGTCACCCTGTGGCTGGCAAACAGCAACCGCCTGAAACGCGAGTAATCCCCCTGCCGTCTGAAATGACGGCAGGTGTTCGCATCGCGTCTCTGCGCTAAACTAGCGTCCTGAAACTTATTGGGAGTGGTGCTATGTCGCAAGACGCGCTCAGCTTATTACGTGCACTCAACTGGCTTTCTCCGTCGCAGGCAACCCTTGCGCCGCCATTGCTCGACTGGCTGATGGAGGAGGATTCAATGACGCGCCGTTTTGAACAACATTGCCAGCGGGTCACGGTTCAGCCGCTGCGTGAAGGCTTTATCGACGCCAGCGAGTTGGGTGATGAAAAGGGCTTGTTGCCAGACGATCAACGCTTCTGGCTGCGTGAAGTGCTGCTGTTCGGCGACGATCAGCCCTGGCTGGCTGGCCGTACGCTGGTGCCGGAAAGCACCCTCAACGGGCCAGAAGCGATGCTGCAGCAGCTGGGCACCCGGCCGCTGGGTCGCTATCTCTTCTCCTCTTCGACGCTGACCCGCGATTTTATTGAGCCGGGGCAGGTAGAGGGATTGTGGGGACGGCGCTCACGCCTGCGTCTCTCCGGCAAACCGCTGCTGTTGACTGAACTGTTTTTACCGGCATCGCCGCTCTATCGCGATCTGGTCTGAGGATCCTGTGGTGCAAAATAGCTTAAGTGTAAATAAATGGCGGGCCTACACGCGCCTGATGCGTATCGATAAGCCTATCGGTACGCTGCTGCTGATGTGGCCAACGCTCTGGGCATTATGGCTGGCTGACATGGCGATCCCGCCGCTGCCGGTGCTGGCGGTGTTTGTTGCCGGGGTCATCGTGATGCGTGCGGCCGGCTGTGTGATCAATGACTACGCCGATCGCAAAGTAGACGGTCATGTCGAACGCACGAAGCATCGGCCACTGGCCAGCGGCGCGGTGAGTGCAAAAGAGGCTAAGCTGCTGTTCGTGATACTGGCTCTGGCGGCTTTTGCGCTGGTGCTGACCATGAACATGATGACGATTATGCTCTCCGTGGTGGGGCTGGCGCTGGCCTGGGTCTATCCCTTTATGAAGCGTTATACCCACCTGCCGCAGGTAGTGCTGGGTGCCGCCTTTGGCTGGGCCATTCCCATGGCATGGTCCGCAGTTAGTGAGTCCTTACCTCTGGTCTGCTGGCTGGTATTCATCGCCAACATCTGCTGGACGGTCGCCTATGACACCCAGTATGCGATGGTGGATCGGGATGATGACCTGAAAATTGGCGTGAAGTCGACCGCGATTCTCTTTGGCCGTTTCGACAAGCTAATCATTGGTCTGCTGCAACTGGCGACGCTGCTGCTGATGGCGCTGGTTGGCCTCATGCTGCATCTGAACAGCGCCTTCTACTGGACGCTATTACTGGCCGCCGCGCTGTTTGTTTATCAACAGAAGCTGATCGCCGGACGCGAGCGGCAACCCTGTTTCCAGGCTTTTCTCAATAATAACTATGTCGGGATGGTGCTGTTCCTCGGTGTACTGATGAATACCCCGCCGTTCAGCCAGCTGTTCTGATAGAGAGTTTCCAGACATAAAAAGGCGATCCGGGAGGTCGCCAAACCTGATGAGGATGAATCTGGCAGCAATGAATGAGCTCAACGCGCAGGGAACATGGGCAGAAGAGGAAAGCGTCCCGCGCCAGGGACAAAAACGCCGGGAGCGTTTTTGAACAACGCAGAGCGTTGGTCCGGCAACGGGCGCACCTCAGGGATGAGGTGCGTAATCGCGCGGGCCGAGCAGTCAGGGATGACGCTTTTGCGTCTTTCCGATCTGACGATGTTCCCTGAGCAGGCACCGTCTTACAGCGAATCGGACCAGACCTGGCCTATAAAAAAGGCGACCTCATGAGGTCGCCTTTTTACTATGCGCGCTGCGGTCAGTCGTGCGCCACAGCGGTTTCAATCGTCATACGGACATCGCTGGTGACCAGGTCTGCCAGCATATGCCAGGTCGCCAGGGTCTGCGCAACATCGGCATCACCGCTGTCGCTGATATACCCTTCATCGCGCAGGGTCAGGACCAGTGAGGTAAAGACCGCTTTGTCGAAGAATTCCGGAGCATTGATACCGTGCAGCACCGACAGACGCTGTGCCAGCGTCCGGCTCTCTTTCTCCAGCGTGCCGCGGTTAATCGTCGGCTTGGCGCTGAGAATGGAGAACGTAATGGCATAGCGCTGCAGTGTTTCACGCACACCGGCGGCCAGCAGTTGCAGCGTGCGATAGCGCGCTGAGGAAAAGCGCAATTCGCCGGCTTCGAGCGTAATCAGGCCCTGACGCGCCAGCTCCTGACTCAGTTCGGTCAACAGTTGCGGCAGCTCATCGGTCTGCCAGCGCAGGAACAGCTCACTCTTCAGCATCGGGTAGATCAGGCTCACCTGACGCAGCAGTTCTGCTTCGCTCAGCGTCTGATGTTGCTGAACTATGGCGGCAATCAGCGACGGCATCACCAGCATGTGATGAATATTGTTGCGATAGTAGGTCATCAGCACCGCCTGCTCACGCGGCAGAATGATGATGTCGCCAATGCTGTCCTTTTCACTCTCAAACTTATTCATACCCATGGCGTGATCCAGCAGCGCTTCCGCTGAAAGATCGGGTACGGTCGCATTTGGCGAGTAAGGCACGTTGCGCAGCAACTGGGTATAGCACTCCAGTTGTTCAATCAGCTGTTCACGGGTTAGTGAGCGCTGACGTGACGCCAGCAGGGCGGTGACACAGAGGTTCATGGCGTTAGCCGCGCCCGCTTCATTGATACGCACCATCAGGCTGGCAGCAATATCGTTGACGGTCGGTGTTAACCAGCTGGGACGCTGCGGCTCAATCGGATCGATGGCATCGCGCCATTCCGGTACCCGCTTGTTGAGATAGTTGACCAGCGGCAGGGGTTCGCCAAAGTTCACGTAACCCTGACCGAGATTGCGCAGCTTGCGTAAGCCGCGCACCATCTGCATGAAGCCCTCTTTCTCTTTCGCCGCGCCGCGCAGTTCTTTAGCGTAAGTGCCCACTTCCATTACGTGCTCATAGCCGATATAGATCGGCACCAGCGTGATAGGGCGATTTCCGCCGCGCAGCATCGCCTGCAGCGTCATGGCTAAGGTGCCGGTTTTAGGGTCCAGCAGGCGACCGGTTCGTGAACGGCCTCCTTCGACAAAGTACTCAACCGAATAGCCGCGGGTGAACAGCTCGCCGAGATATTCGCGGAATACCGTGGCGTAGAGTTTGTTGCCTTTAAAGGTACGACGAATGAAGAAGGCGCCCAGACGACGGAAAATCGGGCCGGCTGGCCAGAAGTTGAGATTGATCCCGGCTGCGATGTGCGGCGGCACCAGGCCCTGATGATAGAGCACATAGGAGAGCAGCAGATAATCCATGTGGCTGCGATGACACGGCACATAGACAATCTCGTGGCCATCCTGCGCCAGCTGGCGGACTTTTTCGCCGCCATTGACGTTGATGCCCTGATAGAGCCGACTCCAGAGCCAGCCCATCACGCGGTCAGTTACGCGGATGGCTTCATAGGAGAAGTTTGCCGCAATCTCCTCCATCATCTCGACAGCGTTCTGCTGCGCTTTCTCATGGGAGATTTTTTTGCTGCGTGCTTCATCCTCTACTGCTTTTTCAATCGCTTTGGATTGCAGCAGACGATTAAACAGATCCTGACGCGCCGGCAAGCGCGGGCCAATCGCCGCCAGCCGCTGGCGGGCAAAATGAATGCGCGCCACGCGAGCCAGCTTCTGGGCGATCGACTGATCCGTACCGTGTTCAGTTGCCATGCGGCGCAGCGACACCGTCGGTGAGAAGCGGACAAAACTGTCGCGCCCGTGCCAGATCACCGCAAAGAACTTCTGCACCCCGTTCAGCACTCGCAGGTGTGGCGTTGCTTCGCCCTGGACTTCACGTCCTGGTGCGCGGCCAAACATCACCGTGACCGGCAGCATCTGAATATCCAGCTTAGGGTTATTGCGATGCAGGTCCAGGTAATCGTGAAAGATTTTCACAGATTCAACGCTGGGCACAAAATAGGGGAAGACGCGTGGGCCATTGTGGATAAACACGTGACGCGGCAGCAGAGAACCATCAATCTCCAGCGGAGTGAGCGGGTCGGGCAGATGATGCCGCAGACACTGTGCGCGTAAAGTCAGTAAGTCGGCCTTCGAATCGTAAGGCAAAACATACATAATAGGTCGGGTCGGATCCAGACCATGTTCAGACACGGGATCGGCCGGAATGGCCTTACTTTTTACCAAAAACGACAGTGGTAAATTAAGCAGTTTGTAATAGAGTTTACGCCAACCTGACATAGACAACATGAAGCCTCTTGTTAGCAAAGCGCCGCAAGCATACCAGAAAGCGCAGCGAAGATCTGTGGTGGTGCCAATTGCACGCAGCCCAGACATTGACGTCAATCCGATGAAAGGGTTCCCACATCATGGCAAATAATGCCACCGGACTTATCAGAATAGTAAAAGCTGCAGGTTACTCATGGCAGGGACTGCGTGCCGCCTGGCAACATGAAGCTGCGTTTCGGCAGGAAGCGCTGGCTGCGCTGGCCGCTATTGTTATCGCGTGCTGGCTGGATGTCGATGTGGTCGCCCGCATCCTCATGATTGGGACGGTGGTGCTGGTGGTCATTGTTGAAATCCTCAATAGCGCCATTGAAGCAGTGGTCGACCGTATTGGTCAGGAGCATCATCCGCTGGCGGGCCGGGCAAAAGACATGGGTTCGGCGGCGGTGTTGATCAGCATCTTACTGGCACTCTTCGTCTGGATCGCGCTGCTCTGGACACATTTGCGATAAGCCTTCCATAACGCGTCTGAGGGCGCGTTTTCCCTGACAATCGGTTTCCATTTCACCAATACCTGTATATACTCACAGCGACTGTATAAACAACCAGGGGGCGGGATGAAAGCATTAACCAGCAGGCAGCAGCAGGTCTATGACCTGATTCGCGACCATATTTCTTCAACGGGCATGCCGCCTACGCGTGCCGAAATCGCCGCGCAGCTGGGCTTCCGTTCGCCGAACGCGGCAGAAGAGCATCTGAAAGCGCTGGCGCGTAAAGGCGTCATCGAGATCGTTTCCGGTGCATCACGCGGCATTCGACTGTTAATGGAAGAAGAAGCCTCAGAAGGGCTACCGCTGATTGGGCGGGTTGCTGCCGGTGAGCCGATCATGGCGCAGGAACATATCGAAACCCACTATAAGGTCGATCCGGGCCTGTTTAAGCCGTCTGCTGACTTCCTGCTGCGCGTCAGCGGAATGTCGATGAAAGATATCGGGATTATGGATGGCGACCTGCTCGCGGTGCATAAAACCCAGGATGTGCGTAACGGCCAGGTTGTGGTTGCCCGCATTGATGATGAAGTCACCGTTAAGCGCTGGAAAAAGCAGGGTGCTATCGTGCATCTGCTGCCTGAAAACAGCGATTTTGACCCGATTGTTGTCGATACCCGTGCGCAGTCACTGACCATTGAAGGTCTGGCAGTTGGCGTGGTGCGCAACGGCGAGTGGCTCTGATTCTTCTGCCAGCGTGCATTCGTCTTCTCTGATGCTATTCTGTCTGCCCTAATTTTGTCGCTGCCTCTTTTGCGCAGCGACACTGAGCACGGAACGGCGAATGCGCTTTATTACGGCAACCGATAAAAATCTCTGGCGGCTTGCGCTGCCGATGATCCTTTCAAACATCACCGTTCCCTTACTGGGAGTGGTCGATACTGCAGTAATTGGTCATCTCGACAGTCCTGTCTATCTTGGCGGGGTTGCGGTCGGGACTACAGTGACCAGCTTCCTTTTTATGCTGCTGCTTTTCCTTCGAATGAGTACTACTGGCCTTACGGCACAGGCGTTTGGCGGGGGCGATAAAACCGCTCTGGCGCGCGCGCTGACGCAACCGCTGATCATCGCGCTGCTGGCGGGCGTACTGTTCATCGCTTTGCGTTATCCGATTATTCAGCTGTCGACCCATCTGGTTGGCGGCAATCCCGATGTACTCGAACAGGCGGCACTGTTTATTCAGATTCGCTGGCTCAGTGCGCCTGCCACGCTGGCAAACCTGGTCATTCTGGGCTGGCTGCTGGGCGTGCAGTATGCACGCGCGCCGGTGATCCTGCTGGTCGTGGGTAACCTGGTTAACATCGTGCTCGATCTCTGGCTGGTGATGGGGCTGCACTGGGGTGTCGCGGGGGCGGCCACCGCCACGGCGCTGGCAGAGTACATCACGCTGGGCGTCGGCAGCATCATGGTCTGGCGGGTGTTAAAACTGCGCGGAATTACGCTTAGCCTGCTGAAGCAGAGCTGGCGCGGTGACAGCGGCCGGCTGCTGCGACTGAACCGGGATATCATGCTGCGCTCTCTGATGCTGCAACTCTGTTTCGCCTCGCTGACCGTGCTGGGCGCGCGACTCGGCCCTGATGTGGTGGCGGTTAACGCGGTATTACTGATGTTTATTACTTTTACTGCCTACGCGCTGGATGGCTTTGCCTATGCGGTTGAAGCTTTTGCGGGTGAGGCGCATGGTGCAAAAGATGGCAGCAAACTCCTGCGCGTCTGGCACTCTGCCTGTCGGCAGGCGGTGGTGGTGGCGCTGTTCTTCTCGCTGATCTATGCCATTTTTGGCCCGCAGATCGTTACCCTGCTGACCTCTCTTCATTCACTTCAGCAGACAGCGGACCGCTATCTGATCTGGCAGATGATAATGCCGTTGATCGGCGTCTGGTGTTATCTGCTGGATGGCATGTTCATCGGGGCGACGCGCGGGCGCGAGATGCGTAACAGCATGGTAGTAGCCGCAGCCGGCTATTTTCTGACACTGCTTAGCGTACCGGTGTTGGGTAACCATGGTCTGTGGCTGGCGGTCACGGTTTTCCTGGCGCTGCGCGGCCTGTCGCTGTGGCTCATCTGGCGTAAGCACTGGCGTCAGAACAGCTGGTTTGATGCCTGATGCTGCAGTGGCTGCACGCAAGCCGATACGGATTATTCTGTATTATTCCACGGTTAAGAAATTAGCTACTACAATTAACTCTACGCAGCGCAGTTAGCCAGCGCTTTGTATCGTTATTTTGTTAAGAAGCAAGATAATCATTAAAACCCGAGGATTGGAGGTCTGCCATGAATAAAGACGAAGCAAGCGGCAACTGGAAGCAGTTCAAAGGCAAAATGAAAGAGAAATGGGGCAAGCTGACCGACGATGATATGCAGGTTATCGAAGGTAAACGCGATCAGCTGGTCGGTAAAATCCAGGAGCGTTACGGCTCTACCAAAGATGAAGCCGAGCGCGAAGTAAGCGACTGGGAAGGTCAGAACAAAGATCACCGCTGGTAATCAGACAATAGCTTGATAATCAGCTGAATGCGTTCCGGTGGGCCCTCACCGGAACCGCACAAGGATGTGCCGATTACCCGCGTTTCCCCCGCTTTTTACCCTCATCCTGATGGTCATGCTCGCAGCTTTCATGGTGCGTACAGGCTTCAACCGCAGCACAATTTTCACATAAACCATGCGCTTCAATCACGCTGTGGCGTAATGCAAACTGCGCTTCACCTGCCAGGCTAGCAATGATCTTCTCTACGCCCTGCGCCTGTTTCTCTGTAACGGCGGCACAGCGGTCACAGACCAGCATCACCGATGTATGTGCTGGTGCCTCAAAATGGTGACACATGACGTAGCTGTTGTTGGATTCCACCCGATGAATGAAACCCTGCTCCAGCAGGAAATCAAGCGCCCGATAAACCGTGGGAGGCTTGGCCTGCGGCTCGCTGACGCGGAGTTGATCCAGCAGATCGTAGGCGCTGATCGAGCCAGGCTGCTCGGCCATCAGGCGCAACACTTCAGCACGCTGCGAAGTCAGACGCACACCGCGCTGCAGGCACATCTTTTCGGCCTGAATCAAAATTTGCTGCGACGTCATGTTTGTCATGAAAATTCTCCGCTGGATAAGTGATGTTATTTTATCACACATAGTTTCGCGGCGCTGAGGTTGGTTTCGTCTGAGAAAACAGCATCATTTGCCTGAAAAAGCAGCACATTCAGAATTTAAGCCGTCCTCTATCTCAAATCTGACGATAAATCAGATCCATTCTGAATGCACCTGAAGCGGAATTTGTTGGCATTTTGCTTTGCATCTCACTGAGTTAAGAAGTAATGTTCAGAAAGACTTAAGAAAAGTCTGGCATTATTTGAAATATCCCAATGCAGTTTGAACAATTACAACGGTTTTTTGATTGGAAAACGTCCAATCCTTTGAATTAAGACACTGTTTCCTTCGAATTCACAGCAATAACGCGTTAGCCAGGGTTCACAATAGGGCTAACAAACTATTCAGTCATTGAATGTTTCAATGGCAATTTCTCAGGTGATGGCAGGCAAATGGTGAAAAAATCCGCTCAACGTTCAGCGCTGATCTACACGGCTGCAACGACCGCGCTTTTCCTTTCTTCTTCCGCCATGGCGGCAGGGACCTGGTATGATGCACGTAATGACGCCATGGGCGGAACCGGCGTAGCATCTTCTCTTTATGGCTCCGCAGTGCTGGCGAACCCGGCATTAATGACGCGCGCCAAACCCGACGATAGCGTCAGCATTATTTTTCCCTCAGCGGGCATTCAGGTGACTGACAAAGATAAGCTGATAGATAAAGTCGATGATATTACGGACACCGTGGATCGTTACCGCGCGGTGCTGAATAACTTCACGCCAGCGGAATTCTTCCGTGGCTATCCTGAACTGCGCGCTGCCTCAGGCGATGTCGCTAACAAGCTCAGTGATTTGCGCGGTAACAAAGCAGACGGCAGCGCGGGTGCGGCCGTGGCCGTTACGATCCCCAACGACACTCTGCCTTTCGCCTTTATCACCAAAGCCTACGGGACGGCGCATGTCCGCGCCAACGTAGTACAGAGCGATATCGACTATCTGCGCGGTGTGGCTAACGGCACAGTGCTTCCTCGTCCTGGCGATCAAAATAACCTGCGCTCCAGCGCGAATGGATTAGCGGCCCTGACCACCGATTATGGTGTAGCGGTGGCGCATGAGTTCACCATCGCCGGTCAGCCGGTATCAGTTGGCGTGACGCCGAAAGTGCAGAAAACCTGGCTCTATAACTACACCGCCAGCATCTACAACTACGACAAGAACGACATCAACAATAGTAAGTATCGCAGCACCGACACCGGCTTTAACGTTGATGCCGGTCTGGCGACCACCTTTGCTGAAAACTGGACGCTGGGTGTAACCGGACAGAACCTGGTTTCACGCGATCTGCAGACCAAAGAGGTCAATGGTTTCCGCGACACCTACCAGATTCGCCCGCTGGTCACCACCGGTCTGGCCTGGGATAAAGGTCCGTTTACCGTGACGGGCGATGTGGATCTGACTGAAACCAAACGCTTCAAAACTCAGGATAACAGCCAGTATGCGGCAGTGGGCGCGGAATACCGCGTACTTGACTGGCTGCAGCTGCGTGCAGGTTATCGTGCGGACATGCGTTCTAACGACGAAAATGTCGCTACGGCCGGTTTTGGTCTGTCACCGTTTAACAAAGCCGTACATCTGGATCTGGCGGGCTCTGTGGGTGCTAACAACACCTGGGGCGCGATGATGCAGCTGGGCTTTAACTTCTAAGCGCGTTATTCAGACTGTTCGGGGGCGGGCGATGCACTATCGCCCGCCCTTGTGTTATCCTTGCACAGAATTCCATCACCCCTTAATTACCGGATTGTCTGCGCTTCATGCCTAATTTCTCTTCGCAACGTTTCTCTATCGCCCCTATGCTCGACTGGACCGATCGTCACTGTCGCTATTTTCATCGCCAGCTGACCGGTGACACGCTGCTCTACACCGAAATGGTGACCACGGGCGCAATCATTCATGGCAAAGGGGATTACCTGGCTTACAGTGAGGCTGAGCATCCGGTTGCGTTGCAGCTTGGCGGTAGCGATCCGGCGGCACTGGCGCAGTGCGCGAAGCTGGCAGAGCAGCGCGGCTATGATGAAGTGAACCTAAATGTCGGCTGTCCCTCTGATCGCGTGCAGAATGGCCGTTTCGGCGCCTGCCTCATGGCCGAGGCGAATCTGGTCGCAGATGCCGTTAAAGCGATGCGCGACGTGGTCTCAATACCGGTCACGGTGAAAACCCGTATTGGTATCGATGAGCTGGACAGCTATGAATTCCTGACCGATTTTATCGGCACGGTGGCGGGGCGAGGTGAGTGCGAGACATTTATCATTCATGCGCGTAAAGCCTGGCTCTCCGGCCTCAGCCCGAAAGAGAACCGCGAGATTCCACCGCTGGATTATCCCCGCGTCTATCAGCTGAAACGCGATTTTCCGCAACTGACTATCGCTCTCAATGGCGGCGTAAAAACGCTGGAAGAGGCACAGACTCATCTGCAACACCTTGACGGCGTGATGATGGGACGTGAAGCCTACCAAAATCCCGGCATTCTGGCGCAGGTCGATCAGACATTGTTTGGTCGTCAGCATCCGGCGGCTAACCCGGTTGAAGTGGTGCGCGCCATGTATCCCTATATTGAAGCAGAACTGGCGAAGGGGACGTATCTGGGACATGTCACGCGCCATATGCTGGGTCTGTTCCAGGGGATTCCGGGCGCCCGCCAGTGGCGACGCCACCTGAGTGAAAATGCCCACAAGCCCGGTGCCGATGTCCGTGTGCTGGAAGCGGCGCTGGCGCTGGTCGCCGATAAGATCCCGCAGGAAGCCTGACGCCTCATCTGAACCCGAAAAAACCAGCTCTGAAGGCTGGTTTTTTTACGCCATTATGTGGTTTTTTTCACCAGGTTGCTCTCTTCTGTTTATCTCTTATCAACTAAAAATCAATAAGTTAACTGTTGGCACGTTTTTTGTAATAACTATAACAATCGGAATTAAAAAGGAGCGCTGACGTGGAAATTTTATTCGTATTAGGGTTTTTCCTGATGCTGTTGCTGACAGGCGTTTCGCTGTTGGGCGTGCTGGCAGCACTGGTGGTCGCAACCATCGTGATGTTTGTCGGTGGACTGTTTGCAATTGTTATTAAAGTGTTGCCGTGGCTGGTGCTGGCGGTAATTGCGGTCTGGCTGCATCGTGCCTTTTTTGGCGACAGCGATGAGCGAGCACGTCGCAAGCTGCGGCGTAAGATCAACAGGTTAGACCGCAAAGGCTGGCGCTAAATGCGGTGAAGATCACAGTGTGAGAGATTGGACAGGGCTGATCTGCAATTAAACATATTTTTTACTTATGTTTTCTGGCAGGATGCCTGTCGTCAAATCGATGTGCCATCGACTCGACATGAATTCATCGCCGCTGTCCCTACACCAGCGCGAACAAAAAATAAAAAAAGAGAAGGGCTTCCCGCGGGAAGCCCTTTTTGTTGCTCACTACTATGGAATTAAGAGACAGGATCCCTGCGTGGCGCGGCTCTCCAGCATCTGGTGCGCTTTGCTGGCCTCTTTCAGCGCAAACTTCTGCTGCTCCGGTACATCAACTTTAATTGCGCCACTCGCCAGCAGCGAGAAAAGCTCGGCACTGGCGGTTTCCAGCTCCTGCCGGTTGGTGATATAGCCAAACAGTGAAGGGCGGGTCACAAACAGCGAGCCTTTCTTATTCAGAATGCCGAGATCAATCCCGGTCACCGGACCCGAAGCATTGCCAAAGCTGACCATCAGCCCATGACGGCGCAATGAGTCCAGCGATGCTTCCCAGGTATCTTTGCCCACTGAGTCATAAACTACGCCCACTTTTTTCCCGTCGGTCAGTTCGCTGACGCGTTGCGCAATATTCTCTTCACGGTAGTTAATCGTCGCCCAGGCGCCAGCCTTCTTGGCCATCGCTGCCTTTTCTGCTGACCCGACTGTGCCAATCAAATGGGCACCCAGCGCTTTTGCCCACTGACAGGCAATTAAACCGACGCCGCCCGCTGCGGCATGAAAAAGGAAGGTCTCACCGGCGCTGATTTTATAGGTCTGGCGCAGCAGATATTGTGTGGTCAGCCCTTTCAGGTAGCTGGCTGCGCCCTGCTCAAAACTGATCGCCTCCGGGAGATGCATCAGGCGATCTTCCGCCACGTTGTGTACTTCGCTATAGGCCCCCATCGACGCCAGACAGTAGACCACGCGATCGCCGGGCTTAAATAATGTCACGCCACGTCCAACCCGCGACACCACGCCCGCGGCTTCTGTACCCAGGCCAGAGGGAAAAGCGGCGACCGGATAAAGTCCGCTGCGAACATAGGTATCGATGTAATTAATGCCGATAGCGCGATGTTCTACCTGCACTTCATGTTCGGCCGGATCAGCAGGTTCAAAATCTGTCCACTCTAAAACGTCCGGGCCGCCCTGTGCGCTGAACTGAATACGCTTTGCCATTCTGACTCCTGTGATTGTTTCATCATGAGGGTGAGGCACGCACCCCAACTAAGGTATACTTGCGCGTCCCCACAGAAGATCGGTAATGCATTCACTATGGCAGGAAATAAACCCACCAACAAATCGAACGAAACGCAGGATCGCCAGCTCGCAGGCGTGAAAATGCCCCCGCATTCGCTGGAAGCGGAGCAGTCGGTGCTCGGTGGGTTAATGCTGGATAACGAGCGCTGGGACAATGTCTCTGAGCGCGTCGTCGCGAATGACTTTTTCAACCGCTCGCATCGGCTGATTTTTTCAGAGATGCAGCGGCTGCTGGAAAACAGCAAACCTATTGACCTGATTACGCTCTCCGAATCGCTGGAAACCCGTGGCGAGCTGGAGATGGCGGGCGGCTTTGCCTATCTGGCGGAACTGGCGAAAAACACCCCAAGCGCGGCGAACATCGGCGCCTATGCTGACATCGTGCGCGAACGTGCGGTGGTGCGCGAGATGATCGCCGTCGCTAACCAGATTGCCGATGCCGGTTATGATCCGCAGGGGCGTAACAGCGAAGAGCTGCTCGACTTCGCGGAGTCGAACGTCTTTAAAATTGCGGAAGCGCGCGCGGATAAGGATGCTGGCCCGAAAAACATCGAGCAGATTCTGGAATCGACCGTATCGCGTATCGAATCGCTCTATCAGACACCGCACGATGGCGTCACTGGCGTCGATACCGGCTATCAGGATCTGAATAAAAAGACCGCGGGCCTGCAGGGTTCTGATCTGATTATTGTCGCCGCACGTCCTTCGATGGGTAAAACCACCTTTGCGATGAACCTGTGCGAAAACGCCGCCATGCTGCAGGAAAAACCGGTGCTGATCTTCAGTCTGGAGATGCCCAGCGAGCAGATCATGATGCGTATGCTGGCGTCACTCTCCCGCGTCGATCAGACCCGCATCCGTACCGGGCAGCTGGATGATGAGGACTGGGCGCGTATTTCCGGCACCATGGGTATCCTGCTGGAGAAGAAGAACATGTACATTGATGACTCTTCCGGCCTGACGCCCACCGAAGTGCGTTCGCGCGCCCGACGCATCTACCGTGAAAACGGTGGATTAAGCATGATCATGATCGACTATCTGCAACTGATGCGCGTGCCGGCGCTGTCGGACAACCGTACGCTGGAAATTGCTGAGATCTCCCGCTCGCTGAAAGCGCTGGCCAAAGAGCTGAACGTGCCGGTTGTGGCGCTGTCGCAGCTTAACCGCTCGCTGGAGCAGCGAGCCGATAAACGTCCGGTCAACTCGGATCTGCGTGAATCGGGCTCGATCGAGCAGGATGCGGATTTGATCATGTTTATCTATCGCGATGAGGTTTACCACGAAAACAGCGATCTTAAAGGGATCGCGGAGATCATTCTGGGTAAACAGCGTAACGGCCCGATCGGTACAGTACGCCTGACCTTTAACGGTCAGTGGTCACGCTTCGACAACTACGCTGGCCCGCAATACGACGACGAATAATCCCCGGTTTGTGCTGTCATGCACGATCTGTGCATGACAGCCCCCATCATCACAAAATAGTGTTGGACAACCTCTCGGGTTATCGGGTTATCTGTAACAAAGCGACGCCCATCACGCTGTGGAAACGGAATGACTCACGTAGACGATTACGACCTTAAAATCCTGACTTTATTACAATCCAACGGCCGTCTGACCAATCAGGAACTCAGCGATCTGGTCGGCCTTTCTGCCTCACAATGTTCCCGCCGTCGTATCAATCTGGAACAGGCTAATCTGATCCTGGGTTATCATGCCCGGCTGTCGCCCGATGCCATCGGGCTTGGCATGGTGGGATTGATTGAGGTGCGTTTAATTAACCACACCGCAGAATATGTTGAGAGCTTTCACCGGATGGTGGAGCAGGAACAGGCGATCGTGGATGCCTATAAAACCACCGGCGATGCGGACTATCTGCTTAAAGTGGCAGTGGCCGATCTCAATTCCCTTAGTGCGTTAATCAGCCAGTTAGTCGCGGGCCACCAGAGCGTTTCCCATGTGAAAACCTCGGTAGTGCTGGGACGCATGAAAGAGAACGGGCTGATGATGCTGCCTGAGCAGAAGACGCGCTAAAAAGGTGCACGCTGTGCGCTTTTGGTGCACACTTGCGGCAATTAATGCGAAGAGCGCGCATGGAGTCGGACTTTAACGCATAGGTTGACGGTATCTGCCGGAATTTATGCACAAAGTTCTTTTTTAAAGCGCCTTAGATATCAATGGGATATCGCTGGCACCCGGTTTACAGCAGTTCAGTGCTGTGGCGATGGTGCGTTTTTTGCATCGAAACCGCATCCTTTGCACTGAGAAAACCCCATGGATAACATCGCAGAACCCTCCCGCGTCCCGCATTCGCGCATTGAAGATGCGCTGGCGATGGTGCTTGGCACCCTGATGGTCTCGTTCGGCGTCATTATGCTGAAACAGGCGGGGGCGCTGACCGGCAGCACCGCAGGCATCGCCTTTCTGATCAGCTACCTGTCGCCGCTTTCGTTCGGCAGCGCGTTTTTCCTGATCAACATCCCTTTTTACTGGCTGGCGGTAAAACGCATGGGCTGGGAATTTACCCTGAAAACCTTCTGCGCCGTCGGTCTGGTGTCGCTGTTCACCCAGCTGCACCCGCTGTTCGTCCACTTTTCTGACCTTAACCCCTTCTATGCGACACTGTTCGGTAACGTCATCATGGGAATCGGGTTTATAGTGTTATTTCGTCATAAGGCGAGCCTGGGCGGCATCAATATTCTGGCGCTGTGGCTACAGGATCGCTTTGGGATCCGCGCGGGGAAACTGCAAATGGCCGTCGATACCTGCGTCGTGCTGGCGTCACTGTTTGTGGTGAGTGGCCCCATCCTGCTCGCGTCGATTGCGGGTGCGGTGATCCTGAATCTGATTATTGCAATGAACCACCGTCCGGGACGCTATCGGGTTTAATCCGCATTTTCCCTCTGGACCAATCATGGAGACCTACACCGTGTTTCAAAACGTTGATGCCTATGCTGGCGATCCGATTCTGTCGTTGATGGAAGCCTTCAAACAAGACCCACGCGAACATAAAGTTAACCTGAGTATCGGCCTCTATTACGACGAAAAGGGTATCATCCCGCAGCTGAAGGCTGTAGCCGCTGCCGAAGAGCAGATCTATGCTGAGCCGCATCAGGCATCGCTCTATCTGCCAATGGAAGGGCTGAACAGCTACCGTAGTGCGATTGCACCGCTGCTGTTTGGTGCCGATCATCCGGTGTTAAACGCGGGCCGTATCGCCTCTATTCAGACGCTGGGCGGTTCTGGCGCGCTGAAAGTGGGCGCGGATTTCCTTAAGCGCTACTTCCCGCAGTCTGCGGTCTGGGTCAGCGATCCGACCTGGGAAAACCACGTTGCGATTTTTAATGGTGCAGGTTTTGAGGTAAATACCTATCCCTGGTATGACGCAGAGACCCACGGCGTGCGGTTTGATGCCTTTATCAGCATCCTGAAAACCCTGCCAGCGCAGAGCGTCGTGCTGCTGCATCCCTGCTGTCATAACCCGACCGGCGCTGACCTGACTGATGCGCAGTGGGATCAGACCGTTGAGGTGCTGAAAGCACAGCAGCTGATTCCTTTCCTGGATATCGCCTATCAGGGCTTTGGTGCCGGCATGCAGCAGGATGCCTATGCGTTGCGCGCGGTCGCGGCGGCGGGCCTGCCAGCCCTGGTGAGCAACTCCTTCTCCAAAATTTTCTCGCTCTATGGCGAGCGCGTGGGCGGTCTCTCTATCGTCTGTGACAGCGCCGAAGAGTCAGCGCGTGTGCTGGGCCAGTTAAAAGCGACGGTTCGCCGCAACTACTCCAGCCCGCCGAATTTCGGTGCGCAGGTTGTCGCGCGCGTACTCAACGATGACGAGTTGAAAGCCAGCTGGCTGGCTGAAGTGGAAGCGATGCGCTTACGCATTCTGGACATGCGTCAGTCGCTGGTGGACGTGCTGAGCACCGCACTGCCAGGTAAAAACTTCGACTACCTGCTGAAGCAGCGTGGCATGTTCAGCTACACCGGCCTGAGTGCGCAGCAGGTCGATCGTCTGCGCAACGAATTTGGCATCTATCTGGTGGGCAGTGGCCGCATGTGTGTGGCCGGTCTGAACAGCACAAATGTGCATCAGGTGGCTGAAGCGTTTGCCGCCGTGATGTAACGGCAGCCATGCTGTAAAAAAAACCGTCAGGGTGCTCTCTGGCGGTTTTTTTATGGGTCAGGGTTTACCTTTCGGCGACATGCTGCACACTTAAACGGGGTAACCGTTTCAGGAATAAGCTATGTGGCATCAACAAACTATTACGCTGAGCGCGAAGCCGCGCGGGTTTCATCTGGTCACCGATGAGATCGTGAACTCGCTCTCCGGACTGCGTGATATCAAAACCGGTCTGCTGCATCTTCTGTTGCAGCACACTTCGGCGTCGTTAACCTTAAATGAGAATTGCGACCCGACGGTGCGCAGCGACATGGAGCAGCATTTCATGCGGCACGTGCCGGAGAATGCGCCTTATCAGCACGACTACGAAGGGCGGGATGATATGCCGGCGCACATCAAATCGTCGACCTTAGGGGTTTCGTTGTTATTACCGGTTCAGCGGGGACGTCTGGTGCTGGGCACCTGGCAGGGTATCTGGCTGGGCGAGCATCGCATTGAGGGCGGTGCCAGGCGGATTGTCGCCACTTTACAAGGGGAATCGTAATGAATAACTCAGACTTACTGACCTATTGCATGAGCAAGCCGGGCGCGGAGCAGAGCGTCCACAGTGACTGGAAAGCCACGCAGATTAAAAGCAACGGCGTGCTGTTTGCGATGGTACATGAGGCGAAAGGGCGACCAGCGGTCTCGCTGAAATCGACGCCTGCGCTGGCCGAATTACTGCGCGAAGAGCATAGCGATATTATTCCCAGCGAGCATCTGAACAAGTCGCACTGGAGCACGCTGTTCCTGGACGGTTCGCTGAAAGATTCCCAGATCTACTATCTGATCGATGCCTCATTCCAGCAGGTTGCAACGGCCCGCTAGACGGCAATAAAAAACCCTCTTACCGGAGCAAGAGGGTTTCAGAGGCAGCGGGTTACGCGGCAGGCTGCTCGCGCAGGGTATTAATGTCGATAACGAAGCGGTATTTCACATCGCTTTTCAGCATGCGCTCATAGGCTTCATTGATCTGGTCCATCGCGATCAGTTCAATGTCTGACGTAATGCCGTGCTTACCACAGAAATCGAGCATCTCCTGGGTCTCTGCGATGCCGCCGATCAGTGAACCGGCGATGCTGCGACGCTTGAAGATCAGGTTAAACACCTGCGGTGCCGGGTGATCGTGCTCTGGTGCACCCACCAGCGTCATGTTGCCATCCAGCTTCAGAAGGGTGATGAAGGGGTTGAGATCGTGCTGAGCCGCCACGGTATTCAGAATGAAGTCAAAGCTGTTGGCGTGCTGCGCCATCTGCTCCGCATCTTTGGAGATCACGACTTCATCGGCACCCAGACGTTTGCCATCTTCAATTTTGGAAGGCGAAGTGGTGAACAGCACCACATGTGCGCCCATGGCATGGGCAATTTTCACGCCCATATGGCCCAGGCCGCCTAAGCCTACGATACCCACTTTCTTGCCCGGGCCGACATTCCAGTGGCGCAGCGGCGAGTAAGTGGTGATACCGGCACACAGCAGCGGTGCCACGCCTGCCAGCTCCAGATTCTCGGGAATGCGCAGCACAAAGCTCTCATCAACCACCATCGACGTTGAGTAACCGCCGTAGGTAATGGCGCCGGTTTCGCGATCTTCACCGTTATAGGTGCCAACAAAGCCGTTTTCGCAATACTGCTCCAGCCCCTGCTGACAGCTCGGACAGCTGCGGCACGAATCGACCATGCAGCCTACGCCGACCAGATCGCCGACTTTGTATTTCTGCGTCTGCGGGCCAACGGCCGTGACGCGACCGACAATTTCATGACCCGGAACCACGGGGAAAATGGTGTTTTTCCACTCATTACGGGCCTGATGCAGGTCTGAGTGGCAAACGCCACAGAACAGCACCTCAAGCTGAACGTCATGGGCGCGCAGCTCACGCGGCTTAAAATCGAACGGTGCCAGTTTGGATTTTGCATCCTGAGCAGCGTACGCATGCGTAATATTCATGGTGTCTCCAGTTTCGATGTGTCGTGAGTGTTATTCGATGAAGTGCAGCAGCGTTGATGTGCTGCGAAAACAGGGCGACGCCAGGGGCGTGGCAAAGAGGAACTGCTTAAGGATAGTCAGCGTGGGGAAAAGCGTATATGCCTATACATGTCTGAATCTTGCCTGATTCTGCATTTTTCTGGCTGAATCGCCAGGGGAGAGTAAAAGGCCCGCACGCGGCGGGCCTGACAAAATTACTTCTGTAACAGTGGTTTCAGGAAGCGTGCGGTATGTGATTTCTCACACTCCGCCACGGTTTCTGGCGTACCAGCTACCAGTATTTCACCACCGCCGCTGCCGCCTTCCGGACCCAGGTCGACAATCCAGTCTGCGGTTTTGACCACATCGAGGTTGTGCTCAATCACCACGATGGTGTTGCCCTGATCGCGCAGCTTATGCAGCACTTCCAGCAGCTGCTGGATATCGGCAAAGTGCAGGCCGGTAGTCGGTTCATCCAGAATATAGAGCGTCTGACCGGTGCCACGCTTCGACAGCTCACGCGCCAGCTTCACGCGCTGGGCTTCACCGCCGGAAAGGGTGGTGGCGGACTGACCGAGGCGGATGTAGGTGAGACCGACATCGATCAACGTCTGCAGCTTACGCGCCAGCGCCGGCACCGCATCGAAGAACTCACGAGCCTCTTCGATGGTCATCTCCAGCACTTCGTGAATGCTCTTGCCTTTGTACTTCACTTCCAGCGTTTCACGGTTATAGCGTTTGCCTTTGCACTGATCGCACGGCACATAAATGTCCGGCAGGAAGTGCATTTCGACTTTCAGCACGCCATCGCCCTGACAGGCTTCACAGCGTCCGCCACGCACGTTAAAGCTGAAGCGGCCCGGATTGTAGCCGCGTGAACGCGCTTCCGGCACGCCCGCAAACAGTTCACGCACCGGGGTGAAGATGCCGGTGTAGGTGGCCGGGTTAGAGCGCGGTGTACGACCAATCGGGCTCTGGTCGATGTCGATTACTTTGTCGAAGTGCTCCAGTCCCGCCACGTCACGGTAAGGTGCCGGTTCGGCGATGGTCGCGCCGTTCAGCGCCCGCTGGGCAATCGGGAAGAGCGTATCGTTGATCAGGGTCGATTTACCCGAGCCGGAAACACCGGTAATACAGGTGAACAGCCCGACCGGCAGCGTCAGCGTGACATCCTTGAGGTTGTTGCCGCGTGCGCCGGTAATCTTCAGGACTTTGGCCGGATCGCCTTTGACGCGCTCCTCTGGCACCACAATGCCACGCTTGCCGCTCAGGAACTGGCCGGTCAGGGAGGCCTCTTCCGCCATAATCTGATCAACGGTGCCTTCAGCCACCACCTGGCCGCCATGCACGCCGGCACCCGGACCGATATCGATCACATGGTCAGCGGCACGAATCGCATCTTCATCATGCTCAACCACGATCACCGTGTTACCGAGGTCGCGCAGATGAATCAGGGTGCCAAGCAGACGTTCGTTGTCGCGCTGGTGCAGGCCGATTGAAGGCTCATCCAGCACATACATCACGCCGACCAGACCGGCACCGATCTGGCTGGCCAGACGGATACGCTGCGCTTCACCACCGGACAGGGTCTCGGCGGAACGCGACATCGAAAGATAGTTCAGGCCGACGTTGACCAGGAAGCTCAGGCGATCGCCAATCTCTTTCAGGATTTTCTCGGCGATCTGCGCACGCTGGCCGCTGAGTTTCATGTTTTCAAAGAAGGACATCGCATGGCCGATGCTCATCTCAGAGATGGTCGGCAGCGTGGTGTTCTCCACGAAGACATGACGCGCTTCACGACGCAGACGGGTCCCTTCACAGCTGGCACAGGCGCGGTTGCTGATAAATTTCGCCAGCTCTTCGCGTACCGCTGAGGACTCAGTCTCTTTGTAGCGGCGCTCCATGTTATTGAGTACGCCTTCAAACGGATGACGGCGCACCGAGGTGTCGCCGCGATCGTTGATGTACTTGAATTCGATGCTCTCTTTGCCTGATCCGTACAGAATCACTTTCTGTACGTTTTCTGGCAGGCTGCCGAACGACGCTTCGATATCAAAATCGAGGTGTTCCGCCAGCGAACGCAGCATCTGGAAGTAGTAGAAATTGCGGCGATCCCAGCCGCGGATTGCACCGCCCGCCAGCGAGAGTTCAGGATTCTGCACCACGCGGTCAGGGTCAAAATATTGCTGTACGCCAAGGCCATCACAGGTCGGACAGGCGCCCGCCGGGTTGTTAAACGAGAACAGGCGCGGCTCCAGCTCGCTCATGCTGTAACCACAGATCGGGCAGGCGAAGTTAGCCGAGAAGAGCAGCTCTTCTGCGGCGCTGTCATCCATGTCCGCCACGATGGCCGTCCCGCCGGAGAGCTCCAGCGTGGTCTCAAACGATTCCGCCAGGCGGGTCGCGAGATCTTCACGCACTTTAAAGCGGTCAATCACCACTTCAATGGTGTGCTTCTTCTGCAGCTCGAGTTTTGGCGGGTCGGAGAGGTCACACACTTCGCCATCAATACGCGCACGGATATAGCCCTGGGTCGCCAGATTCTCCAGCGTTTTGGTGTGCTCACCCTTACGATCTTTCACCACCGGCGCCAGCAGCATCAGGCGACGGCCTTCCGGCTGGGAGAGCACCTGATCGACCATCTGGCTGACGGTCTGCGCCGCCAGCGGCACATCATGATCCGGGCAGCGCGGTTCGCCAACGCGGGCAAACAGCAGACGCAGGTAATCATGGATCTCGGTGATGGTTCCCACGGTCGAGCGTGGGTTGTGCGAGGTGGATTTCTGTTCAATGGAAATGGCGGGCGACAAACCTTCGATATGATCGACGTCCGGCTTCTCCATTAACGAAAGAAACTGGCGCGCATACGCAGAGAGCGACTCCACATAGCGGCGCTGACCTTCCGCATACAGCGTATCAAACGCCAGTGAGGATTTACCGGAACCTGACAGGCCGGTTACCACAATGAGTTTGTCGCGTGGGATGGTCAGGTTGATGTTTTTCAAATTATGGGTGCGGGCACCACGAACTTCGATCTTATCCATTCACCTTTCCCGGATTAGCAGCACTCACCGCGCCTTGCCGACACGGCCAGAATAAACGTGTCATTATGGCACAAAAAATAGACTGAATAAATATCCAGTACTCTTAGCCTCCGGAGTGCACCTCCGGAGCGCAGCGGATTAAAACTGGAACCCCGCTCGAAAGTGGGAAACAGACCGCAGGACGTGTTAGAATTGATAGATTAGACTGTATGCATTAACTCATCGGGAGACAGCAACATGGCCAGTCGTGGCGTTAACAAAGTGATTCTTGTCGGGAATCTGGGTCAGGATCCGGAAGTACGTTATATGCCAAATGGTGGCGCTGTTGCCAACATTACGCTGGCTACGTCGGAAAGCTGGCGCGACAAGCAGACCGGTGAAAACAAAGAGATCACTGAGTGGCACCGTGTGGTGCTGTTTGGCAAACTGGCTGAAGTCGCGGGTGAATACCTGAAAAAAGGGTCGCAGGTCTATATCGAAGGCCAGCTGCGCACCCGTAAATGGCAGGATCAGGGTGGCCAGGAGCGTTACACCACCGAAGTCGTGGTTAACGTTGGCGGTACCATGCAGATGCTGGGCGGCCGTCAGCAGGGCGGTAACGCCGGTGCAGGCGCTCCAGCCGGTGGCGGCGCGCAGGGCGGTGGCAACAACAATGGCTGGGGTCAGCCGCAGCAGCCGCAGGGCAACAATAACCAGTTCAGTGGCGGCGCGCAGTCCCGTCCGCAGCCGCAGCCACAGAGCGCGCCGGCCAGCAACAACAACGAACCACCAATGGATTTCGACGACGATATTCCGTTCTGATTCCGTTGGCCAGAGAGTACAAAAAAAGCCCGCTTTGCGGGCTTTTTTATGCGCGGCGGCTGGCGGCCAGCTACGACCATTCCGCCAGAATCGCCTCTGTGCTCAGCACACGCGGCACGTTGCCGGGGATCAGCAGTGAGGCCCACACATCATTGTGCTGGTTAATCAGTGCTTCGGCGCTGACCCAGCGGCGATCTGCCGTGGTGTGCGCATCAGCGGCAACGGTAATCGCATAGCCCGCACTGGCACCGACTTTTATCGTGGTATCCAGGCAGTAGTCAGTGGCACAACCGCACACCACAAATTCCTCTACCGCCAGCCTCTTTAACAGCGCGGCCAGGTCGGTGTGCCAGAAGCTGTCGCAGGCAGTTTTAGTCACATAGTGTGCGCCAGCAGGCTGAACAATTTCCGGCAGCAGATCGAAAGCCGCATTACCCTCGCACATCTCGCCTTCGCGGTGCTGGATAAATATTGTGATATCGGCGCGTTCGGTCAGCCGGTTAATCTGTGCAATCCTTCCCGCTGTATCGAAGCGTGGCGTGCTGAAGACGCCATTCTGCATATCAATGACCACGACTACCCGCTGTGCCATGCTTAATCTCATCCGGTTTGAAAAAAGCAGTGTTACCTGAGGCATTGCGGAAAGCAATCTTTTGCATTTTCCCCCCTGTCACAGGCATGCTAAACCGACTGGTTAAATAAGGAGAGAGAAGTGGAAGGTGTTCCGGCGAGTTTCCCCTGTGAGAAAGACCGCGCCCGGTTTCAGCAACTCGCCGAGCTGCCCGGTGTGGAACTCTATCAGGCCCACATCTCCCGCTACGCATTTGAACCCCATACCCATGAAGCCTTTGGTATCGGCACCATTGAAGCGGGCGCGCAACGCTTTCGCTACCGCGGCACCGAATATACTGCGCCGGAGAACTCGCTGGTCATGATGAATCCGGATGAGCTGCATACCGGTGAGTCAGCGTGTGAAGAGGGCTGGCGCTACCAGATGATCTACATTCAGCCGCAGCTGATGGATGAACTGACCGGCGATCGCGGCTGGTGGTTCAACGAGGCGCTGTTGACCGATCCGCGGGTGGCGCGGCCGCTCTCCCACACGCTGGCGACTCTCTGGCAGGCGGAATCACCACTGGCACGTCAGAGCCTGCTCGCTGAACTGCTGTTGCAGATTCGTCCGCTGGCACGCATGTCCTCACAGGGCAGACCGGACGCACGGCATCGTTTTGATCAGGTAAGAGATTTTCTGCGCGCGAACCTCGCAGAACCGGTGCGGCTGGATGAGCTGGCGGCGCTGGCATCGCTTTCGCCGTGGCACTTCTTACGCGCCTTTCGACAGCACTATCACGTTACGCCGCATCAGATGCTGATGGCTTTCCGGCTTTACGACGCCAAGCAAAGGCTGGCACAGGGTGAACCGGCTGCCAGCGTTGCGGCGGCGGTGGGATTAACCGATCAGGCCCATCTGACCCGCGCCTTTGCAAACCGTTATGGCATCACGCCGGGCCGCTATCAAAAGCAGGTGCGCCAGCCCTGATACCACCGCAATCTGCTACAAGCATTCCCCGCCCGAACCCGCCACACTGAACTAAAAAGCTATATAAGGAAGAAATTATGTTTGCTGGTGTCATGTTTGCCGTCACCGCCGGACTGCTGTGGGGGCTGATCTTTGTCGGGCCGCTGCTGGTGCCTGACTATCCTGGCGCGCTGCAATCGGCGGGACGTTATGTGGCGTTTGGGCTGATTGCGCTGCCGCTGGCCTGGCACGGTCGTCATCGCCTGCGCAAGCTGGCCCGGGCTGACTGGCGTGAGGCGGTAAAGCTCTCGCTGGTGGGAAACCTCCTCTACTATGCGTTTCTGGCGAATGCCATTCAGCGCACTGGCGGGCCGGTCTCCACCATGATTATCGGCACGCTGCCGGTGGTGATCGCTGTGACGGCCAATCTCTGTTACGGCCATCTTGAAGGACGCCTGCCGTGGCGGCGGCTGTTTCCGGCACTGGTCATGATGGCGGCCGGATTACTCTGCGTAAATGCGGCGGAGCTACAGAGTCAGGGCCACTCACTTGATCTCAGCCGTTATCTGACCGGTATCGCGCTGGCGCTGCTGGCTGTGGTCTGCTGGACCTGGTATCCGCTGCGCAATGCCCGCTGGCTGCGTACTCATCCCGAACTGCGGCCCTCAACCTGGGCAACAGCGCAGGGAGTCGTGACGCTGCCGATGGCGCTAATCATGTACGCGTTGGTCAGCGCACAGCTCGCCTGGCAACAGCCAGCTTTTTCGCTGCCGTTTGGGCCGCGTCCTGCGGTGTTTATCTCCCTGATGCTGGCGATCGGTCTGCTCTGTTCATGGCTGGGGACCTTATGCTGGAACGCAGCCAGCCAGCGTCTGCCCACCGTACTGATGGGGCCACTGATTGTTTTTGAGATCCTTTTCGGCCTGTTGTGGACTTTTCTCTGGTATCAAAGCTGGCCACCCCTGCTCACCGTGACGGGCATTGTTTGTCTGATGGCTGGTGTCCTGTGGGCAATGCGCATCAAACCGCAGCCTCTCGTCGTCGCGATTAAAGAGTAAACCGCGAAGATCGCCAAAAGACCTCTGCCGCGCGGATAACACGTCGCGCGGCTTTTTAAGATTAAACCCTACCCGGATTTGCTCGCTCTCCGGCAGATTTGTGCCGCGAAATCGATTTCATGCCCCTGCGTAATCGTACCTTAACCCCCGAAAGCCTCTCTGATCCTCCGTTTGTCAGTGAAAAAACGGGACTGATGGTCTCCTGAACATAGCGATGCTCAGCGCTGGCAGAGGGTAACTGTTCAGATATCGGTCATTAATCAGGAAAAATAGCGCAGCATTATGGACGTTATGCTTTTATCAGCGGCTTTTTATTGCGGTATGGTCCTGAGAAAGGGAGGCTGAAAACCACTATTAACTTCACTCATTGATGAATGAGTAAGAAAACTCCGCCGCTGCGTTAATAATTAAAGATTAATCTCTGGCATCAATGATGCGCAATGAAGAGAGCGAAAAGATAGACACATAACGTTAGTGATAAGGAGCAATAAACTATTTATCCTGGATTAATCCTGGAGAAAGTATATGCCATTAACCCATAGCCCGGAATTAAACGCAGCCGCAAAAATTTGAGTCAGGTCCAGCATTAACTCAAATGTATGGCGATTGTTTTTTGCGCGATCTTTAAATTGGCTTAATGATATTGAGACGATTTAGTTCCGACGATTAGCTGGGCTTACGTAAGAAAGGGAGGGCCCAATCCCGCGTAAACGAGATTGGGAAGGGAAGAGTAGCCGTAGAATGCGAGACGTTTGCTGTTGTGAATCAATTTTACCGCAAAAAAAGAAGCTTAGCCGTGAAGCCATTCATTAGTTATAAATGGAGCGGAAAAGGGGGCCGCAATTGTCCTGTTAAATGATCTTCATCTCTTCTGGTAAGAACAAATCTCAGCGTTAAGTCTAAAAAGCGCGGTAGCATTGGGTTTAGCGGTTCTCCGTGCCTGACGGATAATGGTATACGCTGCGGCTGATATCTAATAAGCGGCAGCTGCGACGGGTGCCGATGTCAAAGGTAGCCTGCAGGAAATCCACAGCCTGACGTTTTTCATTAGTGGTAAAGAAGTGCTTCAGAACGCTCTGCAGCATCTCTTTGTCCGAGTTGAGCGTCTGCAGTTCACGCGTGATGTTCTGCAGTTTTTCTTCCAGCTCTTTGATTTTTCTGCCTTCTTCCGAAGACAACCCAGAAAACTTCTTCTTCCAGCTGTAGAACGTGGCTTCAGAGATGCCTAACTCTTCACAAATCTCTCTGACTTTCACGCCCGATTCAGAAGCTTTAATGGCATTTGTGATTTGATCTTCGCTGTATCGTGACTTTCTCATAAATGCTCTTACCTTTCTTATCGATTAATGGATGAGAATGACTTTAATAATTTCTGGCACTGTAAGATTCTATTAAGGCAGTATTAAAGTGCGCGAATTGAATTGCGAAGCCTAAATTAAGATATTTAGAATAAATATCATCATGGGATAAATCTTATTTTATTCTTATCCGGTGGGCGTGCCTTCCTGGAGGGGGCTTTTTGTTATAAATTCATCGCATCCAAAATACGAAAAAATTCTACGTACATTGGATATTTAGCCTGACCGACTTGATTAATATGCCGGGAAGGACTCTTAAAGGTTGTTTTATTTTCAGCCTGAAATCGTTTCCATCTGAAGTGATTCGCGCCATTTATAATAAGAATTATCCTGAATTAACACTCCGGATCATGATTTACATCTCAATTTTCGGACCAGCTTGGTCTGAAGTCTTACATTTTCGCCAGGCCCACTGAGCGCTTATTAATTCGTTACAGGGATGTTGTACCGAAGCGGTTGTAGTTGAGTAATACTAAGGAAGAGTCGATGAAATTGAGCGTAATGTCTAATGCCGCCTGGATGATGTCAGAGAAGATCATCTCCGTTTTTGGCGTCATTTTTGTGACGTCTTACGTGGCGAAATCCTTTGGCCCAACGGTGTTTGGCCAGATGGCGTTTTCTACTTCACTATTTGCGATGGTGCAAACCGTTGCAATCTTTGGCACCGAAACCATTCTGTTTAAACGCGTCAGCAAAAATGCGTCAAAAGGCCTGCGTCTGATGACCATCGCCCGTACGATGAGAATGGTGCTGTTGCTGGTCACTTCGGTGCCAGTCTTAATCTGGGTCTGGTACAACATGCAGGAAAATTTCCTGGCGTTTGCACTGGCCTCATTTGTTGCCTCGGTTTTTGTCACCCAGGACACCTTCAGCGTTTATAACAACGCGCGTCTTGCCTCGCGTCTTAACACCATCGCCAACGCCGTGGGCATGCTGCTGAGTTTCGGCATCAGCTTCACCGTCGCCTGGCTGCGTCTTAATCCGCTCTGGCTGACGCTGTCGATTGTCGCAGTGACTCTGGTGCCTTACCTGATTAAGCGTCACAACTTCTATCAGGACCATCAGGATCAGATGCCACCACGCGAAAAGCGCACGGCCTATTTGCGTTATCTGATGTATGCCGGTCTGCCACTGGCGATCTCCAGCATCTTTATCTCTGTGCAGGTAAAAGCAGCGCAGATGTTCCTGGCAGGCACGGCACCCGCGCGCGACCTCGGGCTGTTTGCGGCGGCGAATACCATTTCCGCCTCATGGATTTTTATCCCGGTGGCGCTCATCACCTCCTGCTTCACTGAAATCTTCAGGGAGCGGGGCGAGGTCGCCATTAAGCTGGCTGCGCGGCTCAATGGCTATGTTATGGCTGTTTCATTGCTGATGCTGCTGGTCATTTCGCTTTATGGCGAGCGGATCATCATTGCGTTGTACGGCCCGGAATTCACACAGTCAGGAAGTCTCATTACGTTGCTGTCGATAGCGACCAGCTTTTCGGCAATGGGGACCGTAGCGTATCGCTACATGGTCAAAGAGGGAGGATTTAACTACTTGCTGAGGAAAATCATCTGCCTGATGGTCATCAGTTTGCCGCTCTCCTGGTGGTTGATCCAGGGTCACGGCATCATGGGGGCCGCGTGGAGCGTTTTCCTTTCAGAACTTTTGTCCCTGACCGTAATGAATTACTTCTTTAAAAACGGCGTCATTCAAAAGATTCAGGTTTCCTCACTCAACTACAAAACATACAAATGAGGTCAGATATGCTCAAGTTGAAAGAAGAACTCAGAAGAAGTGTGCAGTATTTTATTAAGAAGATGCCCTGGGCTTATCAGGACCGCATCTACTACTTCCATAAGTTCAGAAAGCTGCCCAATCTGCGTCAGCCAAAAGTGTTCAACGAGAAGGTGTTGTACCGTAAGTTTATCTTCGGCGATTACCAGAACTATGGTCGTCTGTCAGATAAGTACTCGGTGCGCGAATTCATTGCTGAAAAAATCGGTAATGAATACCTGATCCCGCTGGTACACGAAACCACTGACCCGACCACGCTCAACAGCTTACCCTGCTGGAAGGGGACGGTGATCAAGCCGAACCACGCCTCCAACATGGTAGAGATTCTGCTGGAGGAGCCGGACGCACTGCGCAAGCAGCAGATCATTCATGACTGCTATCGCTGGCTGAAGACCGACTTCGCCAACGAAGCGCGTGAGATTCACTATCGCTATATCAAGCCACGTATCCTGGTTGAGAAGTACATTGGTGATGGCAAAAGCGCGCCGATTGATTACAAGTTTCATATGTTCAACAAGCGTGATGGCAAGTTCGAATATGTGCTGCAGGTGATCTACAACCGCTGCCAGCCGCTGCTGTCGATGAATTTCTACGTGAATAACCTCAATGAGGCCTATCACAAGATTCGCGATACCGGTCTGGATGTCTCACCGATTATGCCGTCACTGGAACATGCGCTCGAACTGAGCAAGAAGCTGGCCAGTGATTTCGACTACGTGCGTGTGGACTGGTATATCCATGACGAGCGGATCTACTTTGGCGAACTGACCTTCACCCCAGGTGCAGGACTGGTCACCGGATTAGATCGTGGTTTAAATCAGATGATGGGAGATATGTGGATTCAGGACCGCCGCGGAACGCAGAGCCCGGGCGTTACAGTGCAGGATGTTAATATTCCTGCCATGTTGAAGAAAATTTAAGTACACACAGCAATATAAAAAACCCCGCTAAGCGGGGTTTTTTATGCGCAAAAATCAGGGCATCGGCCAGTCAGCAGGCGCCTGGCTCATCACATCGATAAAGGCATGCTTTGAGATTTCCAGAAAGTTATGCACGTTATCCATGCTCAGGGTAATGCCCATCAGACCGGTAACAAACCAGCAGGTCATGCCTAAACCAATCCCGCCACACATAAATGCCATCACGTGACGGCTATCCTGACGAAGTTTGGTTTTCAGGGTGCTGGCAAAAAACATCATGACTGCGCTCAGCAATTCCCAACGCATAACAAGTAAACTGGCGGTTAACGTAGCCATCGGCCGGACCTCAATATCAGTAAGTATTCCTGACAATCTGCGGACATCACCGGCGGCGGAAAAGTGTGTCAGGGGGTGCTTTTTCGCCGTCAACCCAGGTTCAAAGTGTGACTTGGGTCACATTATATCACCCGATTTTAAATTTTGAACAAAATTTGACTCTGGTATGGTAGCGGCGTGAGGGAATAGTGAGCAGTAGAAGAAGAACGGCGGGGAAATCAGTCAGATGCGCCCGGGCGGGCGCATCTGAAGGGTCAACGAACCGGACAGCACTCGCCGGTCGTGCGCTGGGTGAAGCTACTGATACCGTCATTGCAGCCAAAACTCAGCAGGCGAGGGCGCTGAATCGCCTGGCGGCGCATGGTGTGGCGGTAAGCGGTAGGCGTCTGTGAAAACTGACGACGAAACACACGGGAGAAGGTCTGCTGCGAGTCATAGCCATACTGCATCGCAATATCAAACACCGGGCGCTGTGTCTGCGACAGGGCTTCTGCAGCCAGCGTCAGACGGCGCTCGCGAATATAGCCACCCAGCGTCTGTTTCGTTACCGAACGGAACATACGCTGCAGGTGCCATTTCGAATAGCCCGATTTTGCGGCAACCTCATCGATCGACAGGCTCTTATCCAGGTTCTGGTCAATCCAGTGCGTCAGGGAATGAATGATCTCTTCTTGCATCATGGCCTCATCCTTCTGGTGCTTAATAAGCGGTAATAGGAGTTTAGTGGTTTTGATGGAGAGCGAGTATAATTCCTCAAGTTAACTTGAGGTAAAGAGCCTGATGAAAAAAGAACGCAACTATCCCAAACCGGTTTTAACACCGGGTGAAGTGGCGCGCCGCAGCGGTGTGGCGGTCTCGGCGCTGCACTTCTATGAGACCAAAGGGCTGATCTCCAGCACCCGCAACAGCGGCAATCAGCGGCGATACAGCCGTGATGTGCTGCGACGCGTCGCTATTATTAAGATTGCGCAGCGCATCGGCATTCCGCTGGCGACGGTCAGTAACAGTCTTGATCACATTCCGGCGAACACGCGCATGTCGGCACCGGAGTGGGATGCGCTGACCCGGCACTGGCGCGAAGAGCTGGATAAGCGCATTGAAACCCTGACCCGCCTGCGTAATGACCTGGATGGCTGTATCGGCTGCGGCTGTTTGTCGATGCGCGACTGCCCGCTGCGCAATCCCGGCGACCGGCTGGGTCAGCAGGGCTCGGGTGCGGTGCTGCTTGACCCGGAACAGGATGATAAACATCCGGATGTGGAGTGACGTCTATACTAGGGGAAGGTCAAAACACAGGGAATCATGATGATCACCGTTCACCATCTTGAGCAATCGCGCTCGCATCGGGTGCTGTGGCTGCTGGAAGAGCTGGAAGTGCCGTACCAGATTAAACGCTATCAACGCGAACCGACCATGCTGGCCCCGGAGGCGCTGAAAAAAGTGCATCCACTGGGAAAATCACCGGTCATTACCGACGGGAACCAGGTAGTGGCAGAATCAGGTGCCATTCTCGAATACCTTGAAGAGAAATATGATCACGAGTTCCGGCTCAAAGTGAGTGATGAGGCGTCGCGGCTGCAGTGCCGCTACTGGCTGCACTATGCCGAAGGCTCGCTGATGCCCCTGCTGGTGATGAAGCTCATCTTCGGTCAGATGGGTAAAGCACCGGTGCCGTGGCTGCTGCGCCCGGTCGGGGCGGCATTCGGTAAAGGCGTGCAGAAGGCGTTCCTGGATAAACAGCTTAAGCCACACATGCAGATGATCGAACAGCATCTGGCTGCAAATCCCTGGTTCGCCGGTCAGCGCTTCAGTATCGCTGATATCCAGATGAGCTTTCCGCTGCTGGCGCTTGCGCGACGTGCCGGACTGGAGCAGATGCCCGCCAGCCAGAAATGGCTGCAGACTGTGCAACAGCGTGCCGCCTGGCAGCGCGCGATCGATCAGGGCGGCGAGCTTTCGCTGCCAGGTTAATTCCCCTCCTCCACTGGCGGGTCGTGTCTCATCACGGCTGCGCCGGTGCGCATCCCCCCTGAAAATCGCGTTAACTTCAGGGCGTCAGCGTTTGACGTTGGCTTGTGCCGCGTGGCTGCTGGCGACTTAAGCCTGATCTTTATGCTGAAGAATCTCCCTCTGACAGTTGAAAATGTGCCGCTAAACGCCGGATAATCGCATGCCTTTTTATCTGGCCGCTTCTGGCGGCCAACTATCTGCGGCAAGGTAAACGTTTGCCTGCCGGGTAAAACCGGACAGTGACGCCGTCTACCCGCTTATTCCAGGGACAGCGATGGTCGCAGAGCGATCCACACAACAAAAATTTTTGAGGCTCAACTATGTCAACTGAATCACGCCCGGCCAGTGGAAAACTGGACGCCTGGTTCTCGATCTCGGCGCGCGGCAGCAGTGTGCGGCAGGAGATTCTGGCCGGACTCACCACCTTCCTAGCGATGGTCTACTCCGTCATCGTGGTGCCAGGAATGCTGGGCAAAGCCGGTTTTCCCCCCACTGCCGTGTTTGTCGCCACCTGTCTGGTTGCCAGCTTTGGTTCCATCATTATGGGCCTGTGGGCCAATCTGCCGATGGCGATTGGCTGTGCAATCTCCTTAACCGCCTTTACCGCTTTCAGCCTCGTGCTGGGCCAGCACATCAGCGTGCCGGTCGCGCTGGGCGCGGTGTTCCTGATGGGCCTGCTGTTTACCCTGATCTCGGTGACCGGCATTCGAGCCTGGATCCTGCGTAACCTGCCGATGGGCGTGGCGCACGGCACCGGCGTCGGGATTGGCCTGTTTTTGCTGCTGATTGCGGCTGACGGTGTAGGCCTGATAGTGAAAAACCCGGCACCGGGCCTGCCGGTGGCGCTGGGGCACTTCACCACCTTTCCGGTAATGATGACGCTGCTGGGACTGGCAGCGATTATTGGACTGGAGAAGCGCCGGATGCCCGGCGGCATTCTCATGACAATTATCGCCATTTCGCTGCTGG
This sequence comes from Pantoea pleuroti, assembly GCF_014156615.1. Lineage (NCBI taxonomy): Bacteria > Pseudomonadati > Pseudomonadota > Gammaproteobacteria > Enterobacterales > Erwiniaceae > Pantoea > Pantoea pleuroti. Next base: position 66,431 of record NZ_SBFD01000005.1, read on the forward strand.
GGCTGATCTTCGATCCGGCGGTGAGCTACAAAGGATTATTTGCGCTGCCGAGCCTGCGTGATGCCAGCGGTGAGTCGCTGCTGTTCAGCCTCGATATTATGGGCGCGATGCAGCCGGTCGTGCTGCCAAGCGTGCTGGCACTGGTGATGACGGCGGTCTTTGACGCTACCGGCACCATTCGCGCGGTCGCGGGTCAGGCAAATCTGCTGGATAAACAGGGCCAGATTATCAATGGTGGCCGTGCGCTGACTAGCGACTCCGTCAGCAGCCTGTTCGCGGGTCTGGTGGGCGCGTCACCGGCTGCGGTTTATATCGAATCGGCGGCAGGAACGGCGGCGGGCGGCAAAACCGGTCTTACCGCGATTGTGGTTGGCCTGCTGTTCCTTGCCATTCTGTTTATGTCACCGCTGGCGTATCTGGTGCCGGCTTACGCCACCGCTCCCGCGCTGATGTATGTGGGTCTGCTGATGCTGAGTAACGTGGCGAAAGTCGACTTTAATGATTTTGTCGATGCGATGTCGGGCCTGTTAACGGCGGTGATTATCGTGCTCACCTGTAACATCGTCACCGGTATTATGATCGGCTTCGCCAGTCTGGTGGTGGGGCGTCTCTTCGCGGGGGAATGGCGTAAGCTCAACGTCGGCACCGTCATTATTGCTATCGCGCTGGTGGCGTTTTACGCCGGTGGCTGGGCGATCTGACTGTACAACCGGGCGTGCGGCTGCACGACCGGAATTTTCCACTATTTTCCCGCCCGGCGCACGCGTAGCTGACAATCTTCACCGCAGTTTGTTTTACACTTTAGCGCTTAACCAATGATTGAAAGAAACGACGCCTAAGGAAAGCATGGAAATCTTTTTTACAATTCTCATCATGACGCTGGTCGTGTCGCTCTCTGGCGTCGCGGCCCGCATTCTCCCTTTTCAGATCCCGTTGCCGCTGGTCCAGATCGCTGTTGGTGCGATGCTGGCCTGGCCGACTTTTGGTCTGCATGTCGACTTTGATCCGGAGCTGTTTCTGGTGCTGTTCATTCCGCCGCTGCTGTTCGCGGATGGCTGGAAGACGCCGATCAGTGAGTTCCTGCATCATGGTCGCGAGATAATTGGCTTAGCACTGGCGCTGGTCCTGATTACCGTGATCGGCATCGGCTATCTGATCTACTGGCTGGTACCGGGTATCCCGCTGATCCCTGCCTTTGCGCTGGCGGCGGTGCTGTCACCGACCGATGCCGTGGCGCTCTCAGGCATTGTCGGTGAAGGCCGTATTCCCAAGAAGATTATGTCGATCGTGCAGGGCGAAGCCCTGATGAATGACGCTTCGGGCCTGGTATCGCTGAAATTTGCCGTGGCAGTTGCCATGGGCACCATGGTGTTTACCTGGGGCGGTGCCAGCGTTGAGTTCCTGAAAGTGGCAGTGGGCGGTCTGATTGCGGGTGTCGCGATCTGCTGGCTCTACGGTAAGTCACTGCGCCTGCTCAGCCGCTGGAGCGGTGACGATCCGGCTACCCAGACCGTGCTGCTGCTGCTGCTGCCATTTGCCTCTTACCTGATTGCTGAACATCTGGGTGTCTCAGGCATCCTGGCGGCCGTGGCGGCCGGTATGACCATCACCCGTTCCGGTATTATTCGTCAGGCACCGCTGGCGATGCGCCTGCGTGCCAACAGCGTCTGGCAGATGCTGGAATTCGTCTTCAACGGCATGGTCTTCCTGATGCTGGGCCTGCAGTTGCCGGATATTCTGCAGACCTCTGTCGATCAGGCGCAGGCCGATCCGAACGTCGAACTCTGGATGCTGTTTGCCGATATCGGGCTGGTCTATGCCGCGCTGATGATCGTGCGTTTTGGCTGGCTGTGGATTATGCAGCGCTTCAGCAAACGCCTGCTGAAGAAGAAGCCGCTGGAGTTCTCCAACTACTCGTTGCGTGAACTGCTGATCGCCTCCTTTGCGGGTGTGCGCGGCGCGATTACCCTGGCCGGTGTCCTGTCGATTCCGCTGTTCCTGACCAACGGCGAGCCTTTCCCGGCGCGTTATGAGCTGGTCTTTATCGCCACCGGCGTGATTCTCTTCTCGCTGCTGGTGGGAGTGGTGATCCTGCCGATTCTGCTGCGCGGCATTGATACCATTGATAAAGGCGCACACCGTCGCGAGCTGCAGAATGCGCGTGCGGTAATGGCAGGCGCAGCCATTGAGAGTCTGCACAAGATGGAAGAGCGGCTGGAGAATGAGTCGGAAGAGAACATCGATCCGGAGCTGCTTAAAGAGGTGAGTCTGCGGGTGATTGGCAACTTACGTCGTCGCGCCGAAGGGAAGAATGACCTTGAACACGCGCTGTTCGCTGAGAACCTGGAGCGTCGCTTCCGCCTGACCGGACTGCGTGCCGAACGCGCTGAGCTCTATCATCTGCGCGCCACCCAGCAAATCTCCAATGAGACGATGCAGAAGTTACTGCACGACCTGGATCTGCTGGAAGCGCTGCTGATCGAAAAAGAGGAGTAAGTCCTGACTGGCACGCCTGCGCGTTAATGCGGCGTGCCAGCCTTTCACACCGACAGGCGCGGCGGCTCATCCGGCCAATGCTCACGACAGCAGGCTATCCACGCCTGCGCACTGCGCGACAGATAACTCCCTTCCCGCCAGATCAATCCCAGACTCCACTTCAGCTCCGATTCCAGCGGCAGCCACAGCAGCGACTGCTTATCCAGCCGCTGGCAGATCGGCTCCGGCAGAATCGCCAGCCCCATCTCCGCCTGCACCATCGCCGCCAGAAAATCCCACTGTCCGCTGCGAACCGCCACCGTTGGCGTCAGGTTGAGCCGCTGAAACGCCTGCATCAGCTGTCGATTCAGCGAAAACTCCTCATTAAAAATCAGCAGTGGATGCTCTGCCAGTTCTGCCAGTCCAATCTGCTGGCGGCTGAGCCACTCCGGGCGACGCGGCAGCAGTACGCAGAGCGGATGATGCATCAGGGGCAGGGTGTTCAGCGGTAGCTCGGCATCGACCGGTAGCGCGGTCAGGGCGATATCCAGACTGCCCGCCAGCACCGCCTGCTGGACGGTCAGACCGCCGAATTCAGAGATTTTTAGCTTCACACCGGGATAGCGGCGGCGAAACGCGGAAATCGAACCGGCGATCTGCATACCGACCATCGGCGGAATACCCAGTCGCAGCTCACCGGTTTTGAGCTGGTTGATGTCACCAATCTCCGCTTCCAGCTGATGAAACTCCTGCAGGATCGCCAGGCCGCGCTGATAGACCGCCTGGCCGCTGTCGGTGAGGTGCAGACGGCGACCATCGCGCAGGATCAGCGTGCAGCCCAGCTCCTCCTCCAGCTGGCGCAGCATTTTGCTGATGGTCGGTTGCGTCACAAACAGCTTCTGCGCCGCACGGGTAAAGCTCTGCTGGCGTACCACTTCAGTAAAATAACGCAGGGCGCGGACATCCATAACTATTCCTTTCAGGCATGATTTCGATAATTTTAATTCATTTTTTTCACCTTCTGTTGACGATTTATACTGGTGACATCAATTTAATCGGGGAGACAAGGTGATGGCGTTAGCGCTCACTTTACGCAGCAACCGCGCAGTGCAATGGCTCAGCCTGCCGCTGCAGCTGGGTTTCTATATCGGCCTGTTTATCGCCTGCGACCGGCTGGTAAGTTGGCTGCACCTGCCGCTGCCCGCCAATATTGTCGGGATGCTGCTGCTGCTGGCGTTAATCGTGACGCGGATTGTGCCGCTGAACTGGGTGAAAGCCGGGTCACGCTGGCTGCTGGCCGAGATGCTGCTGTTCTTTATTCCGGCTGTGGTGGCGGTGGTGAACTATGGCGATCTGCTGCGGGTTGATGGCTGGCGCATCTGTGTGGTGATCGGCGTCAGTACGCTGCTGGTGCTGGCCTCGACTGCCTGGGTGGTGGACCGGCTTTATCAGTATGAAATCGCACGCGCCGCGCGTAAGCAGGATCCGCATGCGTGATTTTCTGCTCAGCCTGCTGTGTGTCGCCGTTACGCTGCTGGTTTATGCGCTGAATAAACGGCTTTACCGCCGCTGGCGGACGCTGCTGCTGATGCCACTGGTGATGACGCCGCTGGTGCTGGTGGCATTGCTGCTGCTGACGCATATCAGCTGGCAGGATTACATCGCCGAAAACCACTGGCTGCTCTGGCTGCTGGGACCGGCGACGCTGGCGTTTGCCGTGCCGGTCTATGAGAATGTGGAAATTATAAAGCGCCACTGGCTGTCGCTGAGCGCGGGCGTAGTGACCGCGACGCTGGTCGCCGTCTGCAGTTCCGTCTGGCTGGCGCGGCTGTTAACCCTGCCGGAGTCGATTCAGCGCAGCCTGGCCGTGCGCTCTATCACCACGCCGTTTGCGCTGGCTGCGGCGGGTCCGATTGGCGGGCAGCCCGATCTGGTGGCGCTGTTCGTGGTGATCACGGGCGTGTTTGGCATGGCAATCGGCGATGTGCTGTTTCTGCGGCTCGCCATTAAGCAGGGCGTGGCGAAAGGCGCGGGATTCGGTGCGGCGTCCCACGGCGCCGGCACGGCACGCGCCTATCAGATTGGCGAGCAAGAGGGCGTGGTCGCCAGCCTGGTGATGATGCTCTCTGGCGTGGTGACCGTGGTGCTGGCCCCACTGATTGGGCACCTGATGTGGACAATATAGGCTACACTCCGTCGCACAGACGCTGGTCTGCGCTGAGACACGTATTTTTACGTAAAGTTTTCCAGATTTTGTTGTCTCCCCATTTCAGGCTGTTAACCTTGCGGCCGAATTAATTGTCCTTTCACGGAGTGGAATCATGTTTAAGCAACTTGTTGCCGGGAGCGCCCTCGGGCTGGTTTTAATGAGCGGTGCCGCTCAGGCGATTGAAGGCAGTGTTGATGTCAGCGAACACAACACCAACCTGAATGTGGGTCTGGGCACCACAACACCCGGTCTGTTTCTGAAAGGTAACTGGCTGCGTAGCGACCATGACGGCAGCACCTACGGCGCCGGTCTGGGTTACAACGTTGATTTCGGGCCGCTGCGTCTGGCGCCGACCGCAAAAGCGATCTTCACCCATCCTGAAGATGGAAAAGATGGATTTGCGGTGGCGCTGGGTGGTGCAGCACACTACAGCTTCAACAGCATGTGGGGCCTGTATGGCGAATATTATTACGCGCCGGAGTCTTTCACCGATCAGCTCGACAGCTATCAGGAAGCCGGTGGCGGCCTGAGCTTCACGCCGGTTTCACTGCTTAACCTGCGTGTGGGTTATCAGTACATCGAACTGAACAACAAAGATGGACGCAAAGATAACGTGCTGGTCGATGGCCCGTACGTGGGTGCATCGCTGCGCTTCTGATTCTGCTGCGCAAAAGAAGAGGGCGACTACTTCGGTAGCCGCCCTTTTTTATTGCCTGCTCGTTATGAACGAAAAGCCACGATCAGTGCACTTTGCCCTGTTCGATGCCGGTGCCGGTCTGCGAGCGGATAAACTGTGCACGGAAGCGTAAACGTTCTTCTGCGCCCTGCTGCGAATGGTCGGTAATCGAGAAGATCCAGATGCCCACGAAGGCCACCGCCATGGAGAACAGCGCCGGATACTCATAGGGGAAAATCGCCTTCGCGTTGCCCAGCACCTGTACCCACACCGTCGGGCCGAGGATCATCAGGATGACGGCGGTCAGCAGACCGAGCCAGCCGCCTACCATCGCGCCGCGCGTCGTGAGTTTTGACCAGTACATCGACAGCAGGATGATCGGGAAGTTACAGCTGGCTGCAATCGAGAAGGCCAGCCCGACCATAAAGGCGATGTTCTGTTTCTCAAACAGAATACCCAGCGCAATCGCCACCACGCCCAGCGCCAGCACGGTAATTTTTGAAACCCGCAGCTCATCTATCTCGCTCGCCTGACCTTTACGATACACGCTGGCATAGAGGTCGTGAGACACCGCCGACGCACCCGCCAGGGTTAAGCCTGCGACAACGGCCAGAATCGTGGCGAAGGCAACTGCAGAGATAAAGCCCAGGAAGGTGCTGCCGCCTACGGCGTTCGCCAGATGTACCGCCGCCATATTGGTACCGCCAATCAGCGCGCCGCTGGCATCTTTAAAGGCCGGGTTAGCGCCCACCAGCAGGATGGCACCGAAGCCGATAATAAAGGTCAGGAAGTAGAAGTAGCCCATAAAACCGGTGGCCCAGAAGACGCTTTTACGTGCCTCTTTAGCATCCGCTACGGTAAAGAAACGCATCAGAATATGCGGCAATCCGGCCGTACCAAACATCAGCCCCAGCCCCAGAGACAGCGCCGAGATAGGATCTTTAACCAGTCCGCCAGGCTGCATAATCGCTATGCCTTTTGGATGGACCGCCATCGCTTCGGTGAACAGCGTATTAAAGCTGAAACCGGTCGCCTTCATTACCATGACTGCCATGAAGGTGGCGCCAAACAGCAGCAGCACGGCTTTAATGATCTGCACCCAGGTGGTGGCCAGCATGCCGCCAAACAGCACATACATCACCATCAGAATGCCGACCAGGACTACCGCAACATGGTAGTTAAGGCCAAACAGCAGCTGGATCAGTTTACCGGCCCCGACCATCTGCGCGATCAGGTAGAGCGCCACGACCACCAGTGAGCCGCAGGCTGACAGGGTGCGGATCGGCATCTGCTTCAGACGATACGAGGCGACATCGGCAAACGTGTAGCGACCCAGGTTGCGCAGTCGCTCGGCGATTAAAAACAGAATCATCGGCCAGCCGACCAGGAAGCCGAGCGAGTAGATCAGCCCGTCATACCCGGAGGTGTAAACCAGCGCCGAAATGCCCAGGAACGAGGCGGCCGACATGAAGTCACCCGCCATCGCCAGGCCATTCTGGAAGCCGGTGATATTGCCGCCCGCAGTGTAGTAGTCATTACGTGATCGGGTGCGCTTTGAGGCCCAGTAAGTAATTCCCAGCGTGGCCCCGACGAAAATCGTAAACATGATGATCGCCTGGTAGTTGGTCGCCTGACGCTGCACGGCACCGGTTATCGCATCGGCAGCCAGCGCTGAAAACGGCAGCATTAAGGCCAGCAGCCATAAGGTGAGACGGGTCATGATTTCACCTCGCGGAGGATCGCTTTCGTTAAACGGTCAAACTCGCCGTTGGCGCGCCAGACATAGACGCCGGTCAGCACAAACGACATCACAATCAGCCCGACCCCAATCGGGATACCGCGCGTGACGTTGGTGCCGGCATGCAGCGGCGTGCCGAGCCAGCCGGGTGCAAATGCGATCAGCAGGATAAAGCCGACATAGAGCACCAGCATGATCAGCGACAGCAGCGTCGCGAACGCCTGGCGCTTACGGACTAACTCATGAAAAAGGGGATTACGCTCAATCTGTTGATTGATGGCATCCTGATTCGAAAGGGCGTCATTCATCACATTTTCTCCAGAGGGCTTGCAGGCGAGAACCTCGCGACAGGGCGCGGATTCAGCTGGTTATAATATTTGTGACTACCGAAACAGACTGCGTAGGGCGGGTGTGGCGGGAAGCGATCTTCCCGCCGGACAGCGTGCGCTTAAGGCATTTTGATCGACTGCTTCTCCTCAAGCAGTTTTTCTACTACGCCAGGATCGGCGAGCGTAGAAGTATCACCAAGATTACTGGTATCCCCGGTGGCAATTTTGCGCAGAATACGCCGCATGATTTTGCCGGAGCGGGTTTTCGGCAGTGAGTCGGTCCAGTGCAGCACATCCGGTGTGGCTATCGGGCCAATCTCTTTACGGACCCACTGGCGCACTTCGGTGTACAACTCCGGCGACGGCTCTTCGCCATGATTCAGCGTGATATAGGCATAAATCGCCTGGCCTTTGATGCTGTGCGGAATCCCCACTACCGCCGCTTCGGCAATTTTTGGGTGCGAGACCAGCGCCGATTCAATTTCGGCGGTGCCGAGTCGGTGACCGGAAACATTGAGCACGTCATCGACGCGTCCGGTGATCCAGTAGTAGCCATCCTCATCACGACGGGCACCATCACCACTGAAGTAGACATTTTTAAAGGTAGAGAAGTAGGTCTGCTCGAAACGGTCGTGATCGCCATAGAGGGTACGCGCCTGACCCGGCCACGACTCGGTGATCACCAGATTGCCTTCACAGGCGCCTTCCTGTGGCTGACCTTCGTTATCCACCAGCGCGGGCTGCACGCCAAAGAAAGGTCGGGTGGCGGAACCCGCTTTCAGTTCGGTCGCACCCGGCAGCGGCGTGATCATGAAGCCACCGGTTTCGGTCTGCCACCAGGTATCAACAATCGGGCAGCGGCTGTTGCCGATTTTCTTGTAGTACCACTCCCAGGCTTCCGGGTTAATTGGCTCACCGACCGATCCCATAATGCGCAGGCTGCTGCGGTCGGTGCCGGCAATCGCCTTATCACCTTCCGCCATCAGCGCACGGATTGCAGTGGGCGCGGTGTAGAGCAGCGTGACTTTATGTTTATCGACCACTTCCGCCATACGGCTCGGCGTTGGCCAGTTCGGCACCCCTTCAAACATCAGTGTGGTGGCGCCACAGGCCAGCGGTCCATAAACCAGATAGCTGTGGCCCGTCACCCAGCCAACATCGGCGGTGCACCAGTAGATATCATCCTGATGGTAATCAAAGACGAACTTAAAGGTTGTGGCGGCATAGACCAGATACCCACCGGTGGAGTGCAACACGCCTTTGGGTTTGCCGGTTGAGCCGGAGGTATAAAGGATAAACAGCGGATCTTCCGCGCCGACTTCTGCGGCAGCGTGGTTGGTGCTCGCGTTCAGCATCAGGTCGTGCCACCACTGATCGCGGCCCTCAACCCAGCCCACATCTTTACCGGTGCGCTGGAACACCACCACGTTTTTCACGCTGGTGACATTAGGATTTTTTAACGCGTCATCGACATTTTTCTTCAGCGGAATGCTGCGACCGGCGCGGATCCCTTCATCGGCTGTGATCACCAGCGAGGCGCTGGAATCGACGATGCGGCCCGCGACCGCCTCCGGTGAGAAACCGCCAAAGATCACCGAGTGAACGGCACCGATACGCGCACAGGCCAGCATCGCTACTGCGGCTTCCGGCACCATCGGCATATAGATCGCCACCACGTCGCCTTTTTTCACTTCCAGCAGTTCCAGCACGTTGGCGAAGCGACAGACTTCGGCATGCAGCTGGCGGAAAGTCAGGGTTTTGCTTTCGCTGGCGTCGTCGCCTTCCCAGATAATCGCCGGGTGATCGCCGCGCGTGGCTAAATGACGGTCAAGGCAGTTTGCCGCCAGGTTGAGCGTGCCATCTTCGTACCAGCGAATGTTAATGTTACCTGGTGCAAACGAGCAGTTTTTCACTTTGCTGTAAGGCTTGATCCAGTCAAGGATTTTGCCCTGTTCGCCCCAGAAACTGTCTGGATCGTCGACAGATTGCTGATACATCGCCTGATACTGTTCTGCAGTAATCAGGGTGTTTGCTGCAATATTCTCTGGAACGGGATGTTTGTGTATTTGGCTCATGGCGGATCTCCTTGAAGATGTTAATGATATGTCAATCAATGGTTAATTAAAGCCCGCGCCAAAGCTTTGTTTCTTTTTTGCGCCACAGATCACGTGATACACATCCCCCGAGAAGCGTTAAGCCATTCTGATCTATCAGGTTAAAGCTCTGGCGGCGCTGGAGAAGTCAGGCATCGCTTTTACGTTTTCATCCTGAATAAAAAGCGAGCAAACGCGCCGGATCAGTTTTTAATCGTTTCTGCATAGCTATGCGTAAATTCATCGAAGTAATACTTTTCATAACAGCAGGTTAGGGTTTTTCAGCTCTGGCAGCACTTTATGCTGCTTAGATGGTGAACTTTTAATCGGATCCGCCAGGGGTTGCATTTACCACAGTGAAAATGGTACTTATCTCGCCCCTGTTCTGCAGGTATCAACTCAGACCGCGTCTGAAAATGGGTATGGGAATCATCAGATTCTCATACGAGGCGCTGTTTCAAGACACCCTCTAATTTACCGGGCTTTTTGCTCACTCCCTGTGTGTATTGTCTTCTGCACCTTCGCAGTAGAGAGAAACGGGTTTTGACTGAGGAAATTACACGTTATGAAAGGTTTTAAAATCAGCCTGGCCTGGCAGATTCTGACAGCCCTGGTGCTTGGCATCGTTGTGGGTGCTGTGTTGCATAATCAGCCAGACAATCGTGAATGGTTAGTCACCAACATTCTCAGCCCGGCAGGCGATATCTTTATTCATCTTATCAAGATGATTGTGGTACCGATTGTGATTTCATCCCTGATTGTCGGCATCGCTGGCGTGGGTGATGCAAAGAAGCTGGGACGCATCGGCGTCAAAACGATTCTCTACTTTGAAGTGATCACCACCATTGCCATTGTGGTCGGTATTACGCTGGCCAACGTATTTCAACCCGGCACCGGCATTGATATGTCAACGCTGGCAACGGTGGACATCTCTAAATATGAAGCGACAACGGCAGAGGTACAGGGCGGTCCGCACAGCCTGGTCACCACCATTCTGTCGCTGATCCCGCAGAATATTTTCGCCTCAATGGCGAAGGGCGACATGCTGCCGATTATCTTTTTCTCGGTGCTGTTTGGTTTAGGCCTGTCGTCACTGCCGTCAGAACAGCGCGATCCGCTGGTGAACCTGTTCCGTGGCATTTCTGAAGCGATGTTTAAAGTGACGCACATGATCATGCGCTATGCCCCGGTGGGTGTGTTTGCGCTGATTGCGGTGACGATTGCTAACTTCGGCTTTGCCTCGCTCTGGCCGCTGGCTAAGCTGGTGCTGCTGGTTTACGCGGCAATTCTGTTCTTCGCCTTTGTGGTGCTGGGCGGGGTGGCGCGCTTCTGTAAGCTGCGGATTACCACGCTGATGCGTATCCTGAAGGATGAGCTGATTCTCTCTTACTCCACTTCCAGTTCGGAAACGGTGCTGCCGCGTATCATGGAGAAGATGGAAGCCTACGGCGCGCCAAAAGCGATCACCAGCTTCGTGGTGCCGACCGGTTATTCGTTTAATCTGGATGGTTCAACGCTTTATCAGAGTATCGCGGCAATCTTTATCGCGCAGCTGTATGGCATTGACCTGTCGCTGACCGACGAGATTGTGCTGGTAATAACGCTGATGGTGACCTCGAAAGGTATCGCTGGCGTGCCAGGCGTATCCTTCGTGGTGCTGCTGGCCACGCTGGGCAGCGTCGGCATTCCTCTGGAAGGTCTGGCGTTTATCGCCGGTGTTGACCGCATCATGGATATGGCGCGTACCGCGCTGAACGTGGTTGGTAATGCGCTGGCGGTGCTGGTGATTGCCCGCTGGGAAAACCAGTTCGACGTCGAAAAGGCGAAAGAGTATGAGCTGGAGCTGCGGACACAGACCGCAAGCTGAACACGGCATTAACGTAAAAATGGGCTCAACGAAAGTTGGGCCTTTTTTTTATGAGATTTTTAATGGCAGATATACAGGTTGACTGAAAATTAAAAGGTTATAATTTTATAACTAAAATCCACGGTTATACGACAGTGATATTGTCATTATGATTGATTATGGTTATATTTCGTTGCGGTGAGTTGACCGTGTTCTTTGACAACATGGAGTGTTGACGGATGCCAGAAATTAACTGGACGAAGAAGGCATTAAAACAGCTTTATGGGCTGCCTCAGAAAGAGGGCAACGCTATTGAAGATGCTGTAGAGGCGCTGGCTAAATGGCCGGATATTCCTCATCTGAAAGTCGAAAAGCTGACTGATGATAAACAGAAGCGAATGAAGCTGGTAGTAGGTCACTACCGCGTACTCTGGAAGATAGAGAAAGGTCAGCCAGTAGTGATAGATATACTTGAAGTCGTAAGAAGAACATCGACCACGTACAAAAAGCGCTAGCAGTGTGGTGGGAGCAATGTGCGTCATCAATAAGTTCTGTGCAGCCGGGTTTAGCGTTCCGCAGCACAGGCAGACGATCAGACAGTGTTGCCTGCCGTACCACTAAGGAGTGATTACCCATGAATGCTATACAGTTTCTGACGGACGAGCGCGGGAACCGCACTGGTGCTGTCATCCCTATAGAGCTGTTTAATAAGCTCATGGCTGAACGTCATTTAGATGATGTGTTTGAGTCTGTCCCTTATGAAGTGGGTCCAGACGATGATGAAACGATTCCTCACGATGTAATGAAAATCAGCCGACGGCAATCCGTTCCTTTGCATGTTGCCTGGCGTTTGCATCGTCACCTGTCACAGGAAGAGGTGGCGAATAAACTGGGCATCACGCAGGCTGGCGTGTCGAAGTTAGAGTCGAGAAAGAAACCTCAAAAACAAACGCTTGAGAAGCTGGCTGCTTTATATGGCTGCAGAACGTCACAACTTTATATTGATTAAATGGATGCGCTTTTAACCCGCGATTCGTGGGTTTTTATTGTCTTTTGGATGAGTGACATAGGATGAGAGGCGAGGTCTTTGCAGGGAAAACAGTGCTCCGTTCAGTTGGATACCAGCAGTGACTGCGTAAAGTCGTCGTAAACCCATCGCGTGGGCCGAGCGTCATGGATGACGAATGCGTCTTTACGATCAGGTGAACCTATTCTGACCTGCACCGGTCTCTCAGCGATTCCTCTCACATGCACCGCACCCAGGCCGGAATGCGGAGCGATTAAGCTCCCAATGCCCAACATCTCTCACCCAACCTGATCCCCCGCAACATGACTCACCCCACATCCATCGAAAAAAGATCTCACCCAATGAATTAATCATTCGTTATGATAGTTAGTAATTTGAATAATTTATTCCTTTGCGGAGCCCGCCATGAAACTCGACCTCAGCCAGATGATCACCGAAGGCCGCAACCCGGCCAGCCAGAATATTGACGAACTCTCCACCGAAGCGATGCTGCACGTCATCAATGATGAAGATAAAAAGGTGGCGCTGGCGGTAGAGGCCATCGTGCCGCAGATTGCCGCCGCCGTTGACGCCATCTGCGCCGCATTCCAGGCCGGTGGACGACTGATCTATTGCGGCGCAGGCACCTCCGGTCGGCTGGGCATACTGGATGCCAGCGAATGCCCACCTACCTTTGGCACACCCCGCGAGCAGGTGATCGGCCTGATTGCAGGAGGTCATACCGCCATACTCCAGGCGGTAGAAAACGCGGAAGACAACCGGGAGCAGGGCGCGCAGGATCTGAAAGATATCCACTTCAGCCGCCACGATGTGCTGGTTGGCATCGCCGCCAGCGGTCGCACACCCTACGTACTGGGCGCGCTGGCATACGCGAACGAACTTGGCGCAACCACTGTATCGCTCACCTGTAATCCAGGCAGCGCCATGTCGCAGGTTGCCGCGATTGCGCTCACGCCAGTGGTCGGCCCCGAAGTGGTCACCGGGTCTTCCCGTATGAAAGCGGGCACGGCGCAAAAACTGGTACTCAACATGCTCACTACCGGGTCGATGATCCGCAGCGGAAAAGTGTACGGCAACCTGATGGTCGATGTGGAAGCCACCAATCAAAAACTGGTGCAGCGTCAGGTTAACATCGTCATGCAGGCCACTGACTGTGATGACGCGACCGCCAGCGCCGCGCTCACCGCCTGTGGCGGACACTGCAAAACCGCCATCCTGATGGTACTGGCTGACCTGGCTGCCGATGAGGCGAAAGCGCTGCTCAGTCAGCATCAGGGCTTTATCCGTCAGGCTTTACAGGCAGCGGGAGCACGCTAATGGCCAGAATCACCGAGGCACTGTTGCGCGACATCCTGCGGGCGGTCGGTGGCGCGCAAAATATCGCGGCCTGTGGTCACTGCATGACGCGGCTCCGCCTGACGCTCAATCAGCCTGGAGTGAGTGATCTGGCAAGGTTAAAAAGCCTGCCGGGTGTCTTAGGCGTTATCGACAGCGAGGCACAGTTACAGATTGTGCTGGGACCTGGCAAGGCGCAAACCGCCGCCGAAGGGATGCAGAACCTGCTGGCTCAGGGTGATACCGCGCTGGCACCGCAGGGCCAAACAGCGGAACTAAGCCTGCTTGCGGCGCAGCAGAAGCAGCAGCTAAAGGCGAAACAGACCAGCGGCGTGCATCAGTTCCTGTCGCGCTTCGCCACCATCTTCACTCCGCTGATTCCGGGCTTTATCGGCGCGGGGCTGCTGCTGGGATTTGCCACGCTGATTGAACAGAGTCTCCACCTCAATGCACCCGGTGACCACGCGCCCTGGCTGCTGCATACCGTGGCGTACATGAAAGTCTTCGGTAAAGGGTTGTTCACCTTTCTCAGCATCCTGATTGGCTACAACGCGCAGAAAGCGTTTGGCGGCAGCGGCGTCAATGGCGCAATCCTCGCCTCGCTGTTTGTGCTTGGCTATGTGCCCACGGCCACCACCGGCTACTACAGCGGCATGGAAAACTTCTTTGGCCTGGCGATCGACCCGCGCGGCAATATTATTGGCGTGCTGATGGCGGCGATTATCGGGGCGTGGATTGAAAAACAGCTGCGCAAAATCATTCCCGATAATCTTGATATGATCCTCACCTCGCTGTTTACGCTGGTGATCACCGGCGCCATCACCTATCTGTTGATCATGCCGCTGGGCGGCGAACTGTTTAAAGGGATGTCGTGGCTGTTTATCCATCTCAATAACAATCCCTTTGGCTGTGCGCTGCTGGCCGGGCTGTTCCTGATCGCGGTGATGTTCGGCATCCACCAGGGCTTTATTCCTGTCTACTTTGCGCTGATGGAAACCCAGGGTTTTAACTCGCTCTTCCCGATTCTGGCGATGGCGGGAGCAGGCCAGGTCGGCGCATCGCTGGCATTGTGGTGCAAAGCAGAAAAAGGGGCGCTGCTGCGGGCGCAGATCAAAGGCGCTATCGTGCCGGGGCTGCTTGGCGTCGGTGAACCACTGATCTACGGCGTCACACTGCCGCGCCTTAAGCCCTTTATCACCGCCTGTGGCGGCGGTGCGCTGGGCGGGTTCTTTATCGGGCTGGTGGCGTGGCTGGGTTTGCCGGTGGGGATGAACACGGTATTCGGACCCTCCGGCCTGGTCACGCTGCCACTGATGACCTCCAGCCAGGGGATCTTCGCTGGCATGGCGGTCTATCTGGCTGGGCTGATGGTGGCCTGGATCGGCGGATTCCTGCTTACCTGGTGGTTTGGCACCCGTAATGTCGACCTCAGCTGACCCGCTGCCGGAATTCTCCAGTCCGGCTAACGGATGGATAATCAACCAAAAATGTGAAAGCCGCTACAAAGCGGCTTTATTATTGCCATTAATTTAACTTAAACGCTAAAGAGTCGGCAGAAGCATGCCGAAAACATAAAAAAAGGTAATCGTTATCTCTCAGCCCACAGTTTTCATGCCGACACTCAGACCGTCGCGTGCAGGACGTCGGGTCTCCAAGGACTTTTGATGCGTAACAACCAGCCTGTCTCTCAGCGTGAATATCTGTTCGACGATAATGCGACACTGATGTCGACCACCGATCTTAACAGCCACATCACCTACGCTAACGACGCGTTTATCGAGGCGAGCGGCTTCACCGCCGACGAGATCAACGGCCAGCCACATAACATGGTGCGTCATCCCGATATGCCATCAGAAGCGTTTGCCGACATGTGGGCGACGCTGAAACAGGGTGAGCCCTGGACGGCACTGGTCAAGAATCGCCGTAAAAATGGCGATCACTACTGGGTGCGGGCCAACGCCATTCCGGTAGTCCGCGACGGTAAAGTGCAGGGCTACATGTCGGTGCGCACCAAACCCACGGCAGAGGAAGTGCGTCAGACTGAGGTGCTCTATCAGGATTTTCGTGAAGGCCGCGCCAGAGGGCGACGTTTTCACAAAGGCCTGCTGGTTCGCAGCGGCTGGCGTCGTCCTGCCTCAATCCTGAAGACGCTGCCTCTTCGCTGGCGGATCCGCACAACGCTGCTGACGTTACTGCCCCTCTCGGTAGCGGGCGTCTGGGCGCTGGGCATGACGCCAGCGGCACTGGCAGGTTTTGCCGCGGGAATGGCTGCGCTGCTTCTGCTCTGCAGCCTGTGGCTGGAGCAGCAGATTTCACGCCCTATTGAGCGGATGTGCAAACAGGCGCTGAGCGTGGCAACCGGTGCCAGCCATAAAGTGGAGCAGATGGACCGCGTTGATGAGGTGGGTGTGACGCTGCGCGCCATCGGTCAGCTCGGCTTGATGTTCCGCTGGCTGGTGGATGATGTCAGCGGCCAGGCGATCAACGTGCTGAGCGCCAGCGACGCCATCGCCCGCAGCAACAACGAACTCAGCCGCCGTACCGAACAGGCTGCTGCCAACGTGCAGCAGACTGCGGCCACCATGAACGAAATGACCGCCACGGTGAAGAGCAACACTGAAACTGCACATGAGGCGAATACCCTCTCAGCCGGCACCAGCCACGCTGCCAGTAAAGGCGGCGAGGTGATGACCGAAATGATGGGCATGATGGGCGAAATTGCTGACAGTTCAAAGCGGATTGCCAATATTACCAGCGTCATTGACGGGATTGCCTTCCAGACCAATATCCTGGCACTGAACGCCGCGGTAGAAGCGGCACGGGCCGGTGAGCAGGGCAAAGGCTTTGCGGTAGTAGCAGGAGAAGTGCGCAGCCTGGCGCAGCGCAGCGCCAAAGCCGCGAGCGAAATCAAAATGCTGGTTGAAACCAGCGCCAGCCGGGTCAACTCGGGCAATGAGCACGCCAGCGCGGCAGGCCGCACGATGCAGGATATCGTGTCGCAGGTGCAGAATGTCACCGCACTGATCGCCCAGATCAGCGCCGCCACGGCCGAACAGGCGACCGCGCTCAGCGAAGTCAGTTCAGCGGTGGAAGATCTTGATGATATCACCCACCAGAACGCCGCCCGCGTGACAGAAAGCGCCGAGGCTTCAGGTCGCATGACCCATCAGGCTAACCGTCTGGTCGAAGCGATCAGCGTCTTTCGTTAAGAGAAGAGATTAAGCAGCCCGGTTAAGAGGCCAGCGCCTGCGTGCCGTCGCGTCCGGCACGCAGTGCGCCTGGTGACTGACCGACAATCCGTTTAAAGGCGCGACTGAATGCCGCAATCGAGCCGTAGCCGAGATGATAAGCCACGGCTTCCACCGCTTCACCGTTGTTCACAATCCGCTGCACCGCCAGCCGCATCCGCAACTCCGTCAGATAGCGCAGCGGCGTCATGCCGGTGGCATTGAGAAACCGTCCGGCAAACACTGAGCGCGAACAACCTGCCACGCTGGCCAGCCGCGCCACCGTCCAGTTTTCGCCTGGCTCCCGATGCATCGCGGCAATCGCCTGACTCAGACGTGGATCGCGCATCGCCTGCACCAGCCCACTGCGCTCGCCGCAGCCGTTCTCTACCCAGCCGCGCACAATCAGCGCGGCAACCACGTCTGCCAGACGCGACAGAATTCCGGCGAATCCCGCCTGGCGGGTACGCGACTCCCGCTCCATCGCCGCCAGAATCGGCTGAATCTCCGGGTATTGCGACAGCAGAGTACTCACCAGCATCACATCGGGCATGGTATTGATCAGCGGCTGCATACCGCCGAGCTCAAACGCCATGCAGGCGCTGAACAGCAGCACACTGTGCTCGTCATCACAGGCATCTTCCGGTGCTGCAATGGCGCAGACGCTGTCGCAGAGCGGCTTGCTCGCCATGTTTTTAATACACTGGCAGCTCGCCTCCTCACTGGAGATCAGGCTGTGGGGTTTACCGTGCGGCACCAGCAGCGCATCGCCGCTGTTGAGCTGAAACACCTCGCCGGAGGCGCTGCGCACCATCAGTGAGCCGCGACCGACAAAGTGGAACTGCGCCCGGCCCGGCGCGTGCTCATAACGCAGCCCGAACGGCGCGCTCACTGCGATACGCTGATAGTTCACGCCATAGAGGCGCATCCCCATCAGTAGCTCACTGGTCAGATCTCCATAGTGGCTCATGTGATTCCAGACGAATTATCAAAAATGAAGGTGTAAGCATCATAGATCGTCCTGACACGGCGTTCTATGCTCACACTCACTTTTTTATCTTCCGGAGAAGCAGCATGAGTCTGACAACCGAAGTGGCTGATGAGGTTTCCTCGCCGACCCGTCCCGCGTGGGGCGCGGTATTTGCTATGGCATTTGGGGTGTTCAGCCTCATCACCGCCGAATTTTTACCCGTGAGTCTGTTGACGCCGATGGCCCACAGCCTGGGCGTATCAGAAGGTCAGGCGGGACAGACCGTCACCATCACCGCGCTGGTGGCGCTGTTTACCAGCCTGGTCACCGGCAGCGTCACGCGGCGCATCGACCGCCGCATCGTCATGCTGGTCTTTTCGCTGTTGCTGATCGCTTCGGCACTGATGGTGGCGTTTGCGGCTGACCTGACGGTGATCCTGCTGGCGCGGGTGCTGCTGGGTATGGCCATTGGCGGCTTCTGGACACTCTCAACCGCCATCACCATGCGTCTGGTTCCCACCGATCAGGTGCCGCGTGCGCTCTCTATCGTCTTCAGCGGTATCTCGCTGGCGACGATTATCGCTACGCCACTGGGCAGCTATCTAGGCGGACTGGTGGGCTGGCGCAATATCTTTATGCTGACCGCCGGACTGGGTGCGGTGGCGCTGCTGTGGCAGTTCTTTACCCTGCCCGCCATGCCAGCAGAGAACAAAGCCCGCAACGGCGGGGTGCTGGCACTGCTGCGAATTGGTGTGATGCGCTGGGGAATGCTGGCGGTAATCATGATGTTTACCGGTCACTTCGCCTTCTTTACCTATCTGCGTCCATTTCTGGAAAGTGTTGCGCAGCTCAACCTCAATCAGCTGTCGCTGGTGCTGCTGGCCTTTGGTGTGGCGAACTTCTTTGGCACCTCGCTGGCCGGTTTCCTGGTCACCCGCAGCGTATCACTGACCCTGAGTGGCATGGCGCTGTTGATGAGTGTCACCGCGCTGCTGCTGGTGAGCTTTGGCGATGTCAGCTGGATGGTAGGCGCAGGCGTGGCGATCTGGGGTATGGCGTTTGGTTCGATGCCAACCGGCTGGTCAACCTGGATTTCGCGCGCGGTGCCGGATGATGCGGAGTCGGGCGGGGGGTTACTGGTTGCCACCATCCAGCTGGCGATTACTGTCGGCGCGGCGGCAGGCGGCTGGATGTTTGACCTGCGCGGCGCAGGCGGTGTGTTTGTTGCCAGCGGAGTGCTGATGCTGCTGGCCGCGCTGACCATCTTCACCCGGGTACGACATCACGGTTAAATTCCTAAGGGCAGCAATATATGCTGCCTTTTTTAATTGGGGTAGATTATTAACCTTTTGAGTGATAACTGTGCGAAATGTGCTTTTTATCATCAATTTTACTGAACGAGTTAAGCAAAACCCTCCGCTTTTTACTGATCAACTTTCGGACTAATATATCTATCAACAAGGCAGCACGCCTTACCTGATAAAAATTAACCGAGGAATTGACCATGAAATCTATCAAAACTTTTGCAGCTGTTATCGCGCTTTCTGTTCTGCCATTCGCCAGCTTCGCCCAATCTGTGACCGCCATCGACTCTACGCTGGATGGTGCTGAAGCGAAAATCGCTGCGCAGGCTCAGGAAGCTGGTGCTTCATATAAAATCACTGAAGCTTACACCAACAACGGCGTTCACATGACCGCTGAGCTGCTGAAATAAGTTAAGTTTTACCCTCTTGTGCTGACAGGACGCCTTTGGGCGTCCTGGCGGCGTTTATCCGCTAATAATCCTGTCCCTTTCCCCCCGAAATAATTATTATTCTCAAAAACAATTCTGCATCTGACTGCTGGTCAGCTGTTTCTGGTTGCAATGTCGGGCTTTCTTTTCACTGCGTTTGCAGTGGATTAACTATGGAGAAGTTATGAAAGCGATTACCAATACGTGCCGGACCCTGCGTCCGCTGTTACTGGCTACGGCCCTGTTCTCTGCCTCAGGATGGCTGGCGGTGCAGGCTGAAGACCTCAATCAGGCCGTGGGTAAAGGCGTCTATGAACTGGCAGTCAGCCCGAAAGATAACGCGCTGTTCGTGGCGACAGCGCAGAACAGCAGCGGTGACGGCGGCACAGTTTTCCGTCTCGACCCGGCTACGCTGGCAGTACAGCAGTCGATCAACACGGAGCTGAAATCTTTCGGCGCGGCGATCAACCCGCAAACCAACGTGCTCTATATCGGTAACACGGTTAACGGCTCGGTCACGGCCATTGATGCCAGCAGCGGCAAAGTACTCAACACGCTGGTGCTGGATAGCCGTAAGCGCAGTGAGACAGTGCGTCCATTGCAGCCGCGTCAGGTGGCGGTTGATGCTAAAACTAACCGGGTTTATATCACCGGGCTGGGACCGCAAAGCGTGGTCTGGGTGGTGGATGGCAGCACGCTGAAGCTTGTCAGCACCATTCCGAATACCGGTAAAATGGGCACCGGCCTGGCGGTAGATTCAGACGCGCAGAAGGTCTACGTCACCAACGGTGATGGCGAACTGGTGACCATCAATGCGCGCACCAATGCCGTTGAGAAAAAGCAGAAGATTGACGGAGATAAAGAGCACTTCTTCCTGAACATCGCGCTGGATACGCGCGGTCAGCGTGCCTTCCTGACGGATTCAAAGCAGGCGCAGGTGCTGGTGGTTGATCTGCGTAATCAGCAGGTGATTCAGCGGATTGATGTGCCGGAATCACTGGCGGTGCTGTTTAATGGTGAGCGCGATGAGCTTTATGTCACGCATCGTAAAGCGGGTGAAGTCAGCATCATCGATGCAAGCAGCTATAAGGTGAAGCGCACAGTGAAAACCCCGGCGCTGCCTAACAGTCTGGCGCTCTCGGCAGACGGCAAGGTGCTTTATGTCAGCGTGAAACAGCCTGGCTCGCGTAAGGCGCCGCCAAAAAATCCTGACAGCGTGATGCGTATTGCACTGTAAGGCGTGACGTCCCGGACACTGCTGTGTTGAAGCTGTTTTACATCCGGTCTTTGTAAACGAGAAAGCCACTCTGACGAGTGGCTTTTTTATTTTCAAAGCCGGTTTGAGGTCTGGGATATCCTTTTCCCCTGGCGGCCCGCGAGACACTTGCCTTTATAGCGAACAGGCTATAGCATCATTTATAGCTTATTCGCTATAAGGATGTTGCGATGTGGGATGTGGATACAACCAAAAGATTTGATGAATGGTTTAAGGCTCAGACTGAGGAACTGAAGGAGGATATGCTCGCCGCGATAGTTATCCTGTCTGAGTATGGGCCGCATTTAGCGAGGCCGTTTGCTGATACTGTAGACGGCTCTGATTTTCCGAATATGAAAGAATTAAGAGTGCAGCATCAAGGCAAACCGATACGGGCCTTCTTTGCTTTTGATCCTTCTCGCCGCGGCATTGTGTTGTGTGCAGGCGATAAAACCGGGGTTAAGGAAAAGAAATTCTATAAAGACATGATCAAATTGGCAGATGCTGAATTCCGCAAATATTTGAATGGAGGGGATAATGGCTAATTTAAAAGAGCTGATGGCAAATCAAAGTCCGGAGAGTCGCGAACGCATTGCCAAAAAAGTCGATGCAATGCGGCAGGTTATCGCGCTACACATGTTGCGCGAAGAACTTAATCTGTCACAGACAGAGATGGCGCATGCAATGGGTGTGAAACAGCCAACTATCGCCAGAATGGAACAGGCTGATAATGATCCCCGCCTTTCTACGCTGAAGCGTTACGTTACGGCTCTGGGAGGCGAGATAAGTATCGATGTCAAATTGCCGACAGGCAAAAGAATAGCTTTTGATCTGTGATTAAAAGAGAGAAGTCACATTATCGTGGCTTCTCTCTTTCCAGCCCGTTACACCTCTTCCGACGCTTCGCGCATCATCTCATCGTGCGGAACATCATCCAGAATCTGCTCAAAGCTGCGCAGACGCTTATAGATCGACATCAGTTCGATCAGCGTCGACCAGGAGGCGATCAGATACTGGAACGAGCCGCGCACCTGATCAAACACGTTGGTGATCTGGTTGAGTAAGCCCAGCGTGATGGTGCCCGCCACAATGGATGGAAACAGCAGAAACAGACCAAACACGTTATCAACCTGCAGATAGAGAATGCGGGTGATGTTGAAGTAGAGATAGTGAAAGTAGAGACGGAAGTAGTTGACCCGCACCCGACTGAACAACTCCTGAACCGTCTGCGGTGTGGCGCGATCGGCATTGTCTTCGCCGTAGACCAGTTCTTTACGGTAGGCGGCTTCAACCCGCTGATTGCGGAACTCCAGCCCCGGCAGCTTGATCCCTACCAGCGCCAGCAAACCGGTACCAAACACTGACCAGAGCACAGCGGCAATCACCAGTGCGTAAGGAATATTACCGAGGATGGGAATATCTTTCACGTGATGGGAGAGCGCGACCAGCACCGGTAAAAACGCCACCAGCGTCATAATCGCCTGAATAAAACTGACACCCCAGTTTTCCAGCGTGGTCGCAAACCGCATGGTGTCTTCCTGCACACGCTGTGCGGCACCTTCGACATGACGCAGACGCTGCCAGTTGTGCATGTAGTAGTTATTCATGGCGCTACGCCAGCGGAAAACCCAGTGGCTGATAAAGAAGGAGTTAAGTACGCCAATCACCACTGCGATTAATGCGATGCCGAGAAAAGAGAAAACCTCATGGTAAAACTCCGCAATCTGCACCGATCCCGCTTTGGTTAACGCTTTCTGAATCAGATCATAAAACGGTCCATACCAGGCGTTAATGGCCACTCCGACCTGCACGCCAAACCAGGTAACAAAGATGATCAGCGCGGAGCCCCAGACTGACCAGCGTTGCCATGGATGCGCATCAATCAACCGCCAGGCCCCGGCAAAAATGGCTACCATGATCCAGTAATAGAGGTAGAACCAGAGCTGACTCACGGCGATAAAACGCGCTGCCGTCGTCGGCAGGGGCTGTTTCATTGCTGTTTCAAAGGTGGGCCAGATGCCGGGCAGATGCGCGGCAAAGCCGAACCAGGCAAAAATCGCTACTAAGCTCCAGACAGCCGCAGAGCTGAAAAACAGCGCTGGCCGCGGAAAAAAAGACTTAAACATAGGCACTCCGCTGTTGTGTGTTGCCTGTTATAACGTTTTTGACGGGTCGCTGTCTGTAGTCTGTTGTTTCTGCTAATGACAGGAGGGGGATAGATGTTAATGAAATTGTGCGGTTTTGTTTCCTGGAACTAAATCTTTGTGAATGGCAGTGTTACAATAGGTTGTTTGTTACCGGTAACAAACAGGCTCCTGGCCTGTATCTGCTGATAAAAACCATTACAACGCAACCACCTATTTTTTTCATACCGCCGGTCAGCGCGGGAATGAGGCAATGTCATGTCAGAACAAAAAAAGGGTCATTCACGCAGGGATTTTTTGCTGAATACAATCACCCTGGCGCCTGCAATGGCGGTAGGTTCCACAGCGATGGGTGCACTCTCCCTGCCGCTGGCCACACAGGCGGCTGAAACCCCGGCCACGCCACAGCAGGCGCGCGAATACCAGCCGAATTGGTTCACCGCCGAAGAGTTTGCTTTTATTACCGCCGCCGTGGCACGGCTTATCCCCAGTGATGAACGCGGGCCTGGTGCGCTGGAAGCGGGCGTGCCTGAGTTTATCGATCGTCAGATGAATACGCCGTATGCCACGGGGTCGAACTGGTATATGCAGGGGCCGTTTAACCCCGACCTGCCGAAAGAGCTGGGCTATCAGCTGCCGCTGGTGCCACAGCAGATCTACCGCCTCGGTCTGGCCGATGCCGATAATTACAGCAAAAAGCAGCACGGCAAGGTGTTCGCCCAGCTCAGTGGCGAGCAGCAGGATGCCTTACTGCAGGCGATGGAAAGTGGCAGTGCTGAATTCAGCCAGCTGCCGGCAAAAGTCTTCTTTAGCTTCCTGTTGCAGAATACCCGTGAAGGCTTCTTCAGCGATCCTATACACGGCGGGAATCAGGGCATGGTCGGCTGGAAGCTGATTAACTTCCCTGGCGCACGCGCCGACTTTATGGACTGGGTAGAGCGCGGCGAACGTTATCCGTTCCCGTCAGTGTCGATTCGCGGGGAGAGAAGCTAAGCATGGCAAACGAAATGAGAAAAGTGGATGCGGTGATTGTCGGCTTCGGCTGGGCGGGTGCCATTATGGCGAAAGAGCTGACCGAAGCGGGCCTGAACGTGCTGGCGCTGGAGCGCGGACCGCATCGCGATACCTATCCTGATGGCTCCTATCCGCAGTCCATTGATGAGCTGACCTATAACGTCCGCAAAAAGCTTTTCCAGGATCTCTCCAAAAGCACCGTGACCATTCGTCATGATGCGTCGCAGACCGCAGTGCCCTATCGTCAGCTGGCGGCGTTTCTGCCCGGCACCGGTACCGGTGGCGCGGGTCTTCACTGGTCCGGCGTCCATTTCCGTGTCGATCCGGTTGAGTTGCGGATGCGCAGCCATTACGAAGAGCGCTACGGCAAGAACTTCATTCCGGAAGGTATGACGATTCAGGATTTTGGCGTCAGCTACGATGAGCTGGAGCCGTTCTTCGACAAAGCGGAAAAGGTTTTTGGCACCTCAGGCAGCGCCTGGAGTATCAAAGGCAAAGTGGTCGGCAAAGATACAGGCGGCAACCCGTTTGCGCCCGATCGCTCAGATAACTTCCCGCTGCCCGCGCAGAAGCGCACCTACTCGGCGCAGCTGTTTGCTCAGGCGGCAGAGTCGGTCGGTTATCACCCTTACGATCTGCCATCCGCCAATACCTCGGGTCCGTATACCAACACCTACGGCGCACAGATGGGGCCGTGCAACTTCTGCGGTTATTGCAGCGGCTACGCCTGCTACATGTATTCCAAGGCGTCGCCTAACGTCAATATCCTGCCTGCGCTGCGTCAGGAGCCGAAGTTTGAGCTGCGCAATAACTCTTATGTGCTGCGGGTCAATCTCAGCGATGACAAAACGCGTGCGACCGGCGTGACCTATGTGGATGGGCAGGGCCGCGAGCAGATTCAGCCCGCTGACCTGGTAATCCTCTCCGCCTTCCAGTTCCACAATGTTCACCTGATGCTGCTGTCGGGCATCGGCAAACCCTACAACCCGATTACCAACGAAGGGACCGTGGGCCGCAACTTCGCCTATCAGAACCTCTCTACGCTGAAGGCGCTGTTTGATAAGAACACCACCACTAATCCGTTTATCGGTGCGGGTGGCGCAGGCGTTGCGGTTGATGATTTCAACGCGGATAACTTCGACCATGGGCCGCTGGGCTTTGTTGGTGGTTCGCCATTCTGGGTTAACCAGGCGGGCACCAAACCGATCTCCGGCCTGCCGGTGCCGGCGGGTACGCCCAACTGGGGCAGCAAATGGAAAGCGGCGGTGGCGGATACCTACACCCATCATCTGTCGATGGATGCGCACGGCGCCCATCAGTCTTATCGCGCCAACTATCTTGATCTCGATCCCAACTACAAAGATGCCTATGGACAGCCGCTGCTGCGCATGACCTTTGACTGGCAGGAGAACGACATCAAAATGGCGCAGTTCATGGTCGGCAAGATGCGCAATATCGCTGAAGCGATGAATCCGAAGATGATCATCGGCGGCGCGAAAAAGCCGGGCACCCATTTCGACTCCACGGTTTATCAGACTACCCATATCAGTGGCGGGGCGATCATGGGCGACGATCCAAAAACCAGTGCGGTTAACCGTTATCTGCAAAGCTGGGACGTGCCGAATGTGTTTGTACCGGGCGCATCAGCTTTCCCGCAGGGACTGGGCTACAACCCGACCGGCATGGTGGCGGCGCTGACCTACTGGTCAGCTAAAGCGATTCGCGAACACTACCTGAAAAACCCAGGCCCACTGGTGCAGGCATAAGGACATGGCGATGAAAAATGGCATTCTGGCTCTGATTCTTGGCTCCCTGACGTTCGCCGCCCTGGCGGAGAGCAGCCAGGACGATCTGGTTAAACGGGGTGAGTATCTGGCGCGAGCCGGTGACTGTGTGGCCTGCCACACCAGCAAAGGCGGCGCGGCTTTTGCCGGTGGTCTGCCGATGGCAACACCGATTGGCACCATCTACTCCACCAACATTACGCCCGATCCCGCGACTGGCATTGGCGAATACAGCTACGACGACTTCCAAAAAGCGGTGCGCCAGGGCGTGGCGAAAAATGGCGACACGCTCTATCCGGCGATGCCATATCCCTCTTACGCCGTGGTCAGCGATGAAGACATGAAGGCGCTTTACGCCTACTTCATGCATGGCGTCGCGCCGGTCGGGCAGCCAAACCGGGAGAGCGACATTCCCTGGCCGCTATCGATGCGCTGGCCGCTGGCGATCTGGCGCGGGATTTTTGCGCCCGACGTGAAAGCGTTCCAGCCTGCAGCCCAGGAAGATCCGGTGCTGGCACGTGGTCGATATCTGGTTGAAGGACTGGGTCACTGCGGGGCCTGTCACACGCCGCGCAGCATCACGATGCAGGAGAAGGCGCTGACCAACAATGAGGGCAGCGACTATCTGGCGGGCAGCAGCGCACCGATTGATGGCTGGACCGCCAGCAATCTGCGTGGCGACAACCGCGATGGACTGGGTCGCTGGAGCGAAGAGGACCTGCGTCAGTTCCTGCGTTATGGCCGCAACGATCAGACCGCCGCTTTTGGTGGCATGACCGACGTGGTGGAACACAGCCTGCAGCACCTGAGCGAGTCCGATATCACGGCGATTGCGCGCTATCTGAAGTCGCTGGGCGCGAAAGATCCTCATCAGGCAGCCTTCAGCGTCGATGACGCCACCGCCAAAGCGTTGTGGAAAGGTGACGACAGTGTGACGGGTGCAGCCACCTACGTCGACAGCTGTGCGGCGTGCCATAAAACCGATGGCAGCGGCTACAAACGTTTCTATCCGGCGCTGCGCGGTAATCCGGTGGTGCTGGCGGACGATCCGACCTCACTGATCCATATCGTGCTGGTGGGCGGACAGTTGCCTGGCGTTAATGGCGCGCCGTCGACGATTACCATGCCAGCATTTGGCTGGCGTCTTGACGATCAGCAGGTGGCAGACGTGGTGAATTTCGTGCGTAACAGCTGGGGCAACAAGGCGTCGGAGCCGGTCAGCGCGAAACAGGTCGCTGAGCTGCGTAAAGATGAGAAAGATCGGCTGGGCAGTGCAGATATCCGGGTACTGGAAGGCAAATAATCGGCAGTAAAAAAGGCCGTCATCATCAGGATGACGGCCTTTTCTTTTAGATATTCTCCAGATCGATACCGCGCGTTTTCGGTCCGTAAATCCCTACCGACACCATCACCATTACCATGCTCAGCACGATAAAGGTAATCACGCCTGGCGTACCGGCGTACTGCAGGATCACCCCAATCAAAATACTGCTGAATACCGTAGAGAGGCGGCTGAATGAGTAGCAGAAGCCGACCGCCCGCGCCCGAATATGGGTCGGGAAAATCTCGGTCTGATAGGCGTGGAAGCTGAAGGTCAGCCAGGCGTTGGACCAGGTGATCAGGAAGCCGCAGAGAATCAGCAACACCGGCTGCGTCTGGAAGGCGAACAGCGTACCGAACACCACCGTCATCAACGACGACAGGACGATCTGCCACTTATTTTCCAGCTTATCGGCGTAGCGGCTACAGATCAGCGATCCCAGCGGATAGGCCAGCGTGATGAAGAAGGCATAAAGCAAACTGTGCGTCACCGTGGCACCGTTTCCTGACAGCAGCGCAGGCAGCCAGTTACCAAAGCCGAAAAAGCCGATCGCCTGGAAAAAGTTCATCACCACCAGCATCAGGGTGCGCTTGCGGTAAGCGGGTGACCAGATCTCGCTGAAACGCCCCCGTTTTGGCAGCTGTGCCGCGGCGTCATCGGCTGAAAAAGCGGGTCCGGCCGGGATGCCACAGCGTTGCTCCATCGTGGACAGCACCTGATGCGCCTCCTGATGACGACCCTGCTGCGCCAGCCAGCGCGCCGACTCTGGCAGGTTTCTGCGCACCAGCCAGATCACCAGCGAGCAGATCGCGCCCGCAATGACCACCCAGCGCCAGCCTTCAAGGCTGAACAGCGTTTGCGGAATCAGCCACCACGACATCAGCGCCACGGCCGGCACCGATAAAAACTGCACGAAAAAGGAGAAGGCAAAGGCGCGGCTGCGCAGATGGGTCGGCACCCATTCCGACAGATAGGTGTCGATGGTCACCAGCTCGACGCCCAGCCCGATCCCTACCAGAAAGCGGAACAGAATAATCATCTCCGCGCTCTGCTGGAACGCCATCAGCAGCGAAAACAGTCCGTACCACAGCAGCGCACACATAAAGGTGAGGCGGCGACCAAAGCGGTCAGCGTAGGGCGCCAGCAGGCTGGCACCGAAAAACAGACCGAGAAAAGTGGCCGAGGCGAAGGCCGCTTGATCGGAGAAGCCCAGCACGCCTGCCGCACCCGTGTGAAATACGCCCGCCGACAGCAGGCCGGTACTGATGTAGCCTGTTTCAAACAGGTCATAAAGCTCAAAAAAGCCGCCCAGCGCCAGCAGCGTAATAAAGCGCCACAATCCGGCGGAGGAGGGCAGCGCATCAACCCGAGCGGCTAAGCTGTTACGGGCCGCCGATGAAGCGTGCATCGGCGGCAGGCTGGTGGAGGAGGTGGTCATGTCAGCGTGAACCTCAGGCAGTGTGGAGACGACTCGCAGCCGGTCGGAGGCTTATTAAAATAGTTAACCGTTAGCAAGCGAAGAAATAGCAGAATAGTCAATTCATCCGCCGTTGCCGAGAGGGTCGTTGCTGACTATTTAGCAACGTACGTTGCAGGTTTTGCCATCCGTGGCACTGTGCTTTACGGCAGTTTCGGCCAGGGAGCCAAAAAATCATGCAGGTTTCGGGTGCTATCTCTTTCGGGTCACGCAGCAACAGGCCAGGCTGGCTGCAGAAATAGTGCATGTTCGACTACTGACCTCCCCGATTCACTCTTCTCATAGCCATACCTGGGGTGTACTATGTACTCTCCAGGGAATGGAGGAACAGCCAGTGAGTCAGGCGATTGAGTTTATTGAGACCCCTATGTTTACCCGGCAAATAAAGCAGATCGCCACAGATGAAGAGCTCCGGGAACTTCAGAAGGCGCTTATTGAGTCACCGGAAAAAGGCGATCTCATTCAGAAAACCGGCGGGCTGCGTAAAATCAGGATGGCGACAGGTAATCAGGGCAAAAGCGGCAGCGCAAGGGTGATTTACTTCCTGGCCACCGCTGAGGTGATCTACCTGGTGATGGCCTACCCAAAGAGTATTAAAGAGAGTCTCACGAACGCGGAAAAAGCTGAGCTAAAGAAGCTGACACAATTACTGAAAGATGAGGTGTAACGTGAGTTTTTTTGACGAGCTGAAAGCATCGCTGGAAGAGGCTGTGGAGATCAAAAACGGTGTCAGGGAGCCCGGTCGTGTTACCCGTTACGCGGTTGCCGACGTGAAGGCTATCCGGGCACAGCTTAACGTCTCACAGAGCGAGATGGCGACGGCATTGGGAACCAGCCTGGATACCATAAAGAGCTGGGAAGCCGGACGGCGTAACCCGACCGGGCTGGCAGCTAAAGTACTGGTCACTATCCAGAAAAACCCGGAATTTTTTAAGGAGCTGGCGGCGCAATGAGTCGTTGTTCCCTGCACGCCGTTTAACAAAAAATAAAACGTGCCACCGATGAAACATTCATCGGTGGCACTGTGCTTTAAGGCAGTTTTGGCCAGACGCCTGGCCCGATCGGCAGACCCAGCAGATACCACACCAGCAGCAGCGCTATCCAGCTGATAAAGAACACCAGCGGATAGGGGAAGATCAGCACGTAATAGGTGCCGAGCTGCGCATCTTTCTGGTAACGCTGCAAAAAGGCGAGAAACAGCGGCAGAAACGGCGACATCGGTGCCAGTGGCAGCACGGCGGAGTCGGCGATGCGGAAAATCATCTGGGCAAAGGCGGGGTGGAAGCCGAGCAGCATAAACATCGGCACAAAGACCGGCGCCAGAATCGACCAGATGGCTGAGCCGCTGGCGATAAACATGCAGAGAAACGCCGACAGGAACATCAGGCCAAGAAAAGCGGGCGCGCCGCTGACGCCTGCGCTCTCCAGCACATCGGTCAGCCCGATCGCCATGAATTTGCCCATGTTGCTCCAGTTGAAGAACGCCACGAACTGCGACAGCGGAAACACCATCACGATAAAACCCGCCATGCCCTTCATCGGATCGACCAGCAGTTGCGGGATATCATCCGGACGGCGGATCTGTCGGATGACCACGCCATAAGCAATCGCCACCACAAAGAAAAACAGAATGATGATCGGCACGATGCCCTGAATAAATGGCGAGGGAATAATGGCGCCGGTGGCGGGATTGCGCAGCGGTGCATTTTCCGGCACCACCAGCAGCGCCATCAGGGCGATAAACAGCAGCGCGGCGATCCCGGCAGCCCGCAGACCGCGGTTCTCAAGCGGCGTCAGCGCCGCCAGCTTCTCGCCGTTGCCCTGCCACTTTGGCAGTCGTGGCTCGACAAATTTATCGGTCAGCAGCGCGCCCACAATCGTCAGCACAATCACCGACGTGGCCATAAAGAACCAGTTATCGATGACGCTGACATGCACCGTGTCGCTGACCGCTTTAGCCGCTTCGGTGCTGATGCCCGAGAGCAGCACATCGGTGGTGACAATAAGCAGGTTGGCGGTAAAGCCGGAGGCCACACCGGCAATGGCGGCCAGCAGGCCCGCCACCGGATGACGGCCCACCGCCAGAAAGATCAGTGCGCCCAGCGGCGGCATCACTACCAGCGCGGCATCCGAGGAGATATGGCTGAAAAAGGCGATAAACAGCACCATGTAGCTGGCATAACGGCGGCTGACGCGTGACGCCATCTTCACCATCAGCGACTGGAGCAGGCCGACCTTTTCCGCCAGTCCGGCACCAATCACCAGCGCCAGAATCGATCCCAGCGGGGTAAAGCTGCTGAAGTTTTTGATGATATTTGGCAGGATCCACTGAATGCCTGCGACGCTCAGCAGGTTATTCACCCGCACGATTTCGCCGTTGCTCGGGTTCTTCACCGCCAGATCCAGCGCGCTGATAATGGCGGTCGCCACCATCAGCGCCACGATCAGATAGACAAACAGTAAAAACGGGTTGGGGACTTTATTCCCCACGCGCTCGATCCAGCTGAAGAGCCGGCCAGGACTGCGGTTCTCGGATGTTGCTTCCATGGTATTGGTTCTCGTCTTGTGTCCCTTTTATCGGCGGTAGCAAGGCCTGACGCCGGTCGCGTTGTGCGACAGGCGGTGAGTTCAGTTCCGGTACCGCTGAGTCAGGGAAGTGTTTGCAATATTTTTTTATAGTGGTCCGTGTCAGAGACACGGCCGTTGGCTCATTCGGCCAGTTTTGTTGGTGTGATCCCCGCCGGGATCGGGCAGTGATAGGGCTGCGCGGCGCGTACCCGATCAAACTCGGCCCGGCAGCCAGCCAGCGCCTGCCGATCCGTTAACAGCGTTAGCACCGTGGCCGCCATCACTTTGCCCGCCAGAAACATCCCCTTATGCCCGATACTGGTGCGTCCCTGCGCCACCAGTTGCCAGGTGTGCAGCGGCGTGCCGAAGGTAAAGCAGGGCGCAAAACACTGTGCAGTCGGCGTCACCCAGCTGACATCGCCGACGTCGGTGGAGCCATAAAGCAGATCACGTGTGACCGCATAGGGCGCGACCTCATCCATAAACAGCTTGTCGCCCAGTTGTTCAGCCCAGGCGTGACCGGCTTCACCACCGGTTCGGGCGGCATTGAGCCGGGCATTGCGCAGATCGTCATCAGTGAGCGTGGCGCGCAGTTCAGCCGCAAACGCGCGCTCTTCGTCGCTGTAGTCGGGCAAACCAAACTGATGCAAATAACGCTCCATGACCGCTTCCAGCGCGCGATTCGGCACGTAATCTGAGCAGGCTTTGTCAAAACGTACGGTCAGCGTGGTGTCGGTCATCAGCGCTGCACCCCTGGCGATATTGATCACCCGTTCATAAATCGCCTGCGCCTGTGGCAGCTCCGGGGCGCGAATCAGGTAGAGCACCTCTGCATCGGCCTGCACCACGTTTGGCGAAACACCGCCGCTGTTGGTGATGGCGTAGTGCAGACGCGCCTCCTGGACGATATGCTCGCGCAGAAAGTTGGCCCCGGTATTCATCAGCGTGACGGCATCCAGGGCGCTTCGGCCCAGATGGGGAGAATTGGCCGCGTGCGCCGCAACCCCTTTGAAGCTGAACGCCGCCTGAATATTGGCGAGGGTGCGCAGATTGAACATGCCGCTGAACCCCTCCGGATGCCAGGTCACGGCGGCATCAACGTCGTCAAACAGCCCTTCGCGTACCATAAAAGTCTTGCCCGAACCGCCTTCTTCGCCAGGGCAGCCATAAAAGCGAACCGTGCCGCCCGTGTGATACTGTTCCATCCAGGCTTTCACTGCGCAGGCCGCCGCAACGCCCGCCGTGCCGAGCAGGTTGTGGCCGCAGCCGTGTCCGTTGCCGTTGGCTTCCAGCGGTTGCGGCCGGGCGCAGCCCGCCTGCTGACTCAGACCCGCCAGCGCATCGAACTCGCCAAGGATGGCAATCACCGGCTTGCCGCTGCCCGCACTGGCGATAAACGCCGTATCGATGCCACCCACGCCGCGTTCCACTCTGAATCCCTCTTCTGCCAGCGCATCAGAAAGCAGGGCTGACGAGCGGGTTTCGGCAAAGCGGGTCTCCGGCGTGTCCCAGATGGCATCGCTGAGCATGCTGAAACGAAGCTGATGGCGATCGATATAGTCGGTAATAAAGTCTTCCATCATTGTGAGCCCCCATACTGCGCCTGATTCAGCGCCAGCGTCGCCAGCAGCGTGATGGCGTCCGGCATCACCCGCTCATCAAAGTCGAATTTCGCATTGTGGTGACCCGCCGCCAGCTCACAGCCAAAAATGACGTAAGAGGCCTGACCGCCGCGCTGCTTTACCCGTTCCATCATGTAGGTCGCATCTTCCGAACCTGCCGCCTGCGCTTTACGATCGACCACGGAGTCGAAGATACCGAGCGCGTCCGCCTGCTGATGGATGAAATCAACCCATGGCTGCGTCGGGGTGCAACTGCGCGCGGCCCCCATCAGCAAGACCTGCTGCTCAACGCCATACATCGCCGCCGCACCGGCAATCACCCGCAGCGCCTGCTGATAAATATCGTCATTAACCTGATTGGTCACGCCACGGGTTTCGACTTTCAGCAGGGCGCAGTCGGCTACCACGTTGCGGCCGGTTCCCGCCTGCAGCACGCCCACGTTGACCCGTGCCACGCCGCCGCTGTGCTGGGTTAAACCATGCAGCGCCAGCGTTGCCTGTGCGGCGGCCAGCAGAGCATTGCGCCCCTCTTCCGGGCGACCGCCCGCATGGGCACCGACGCCGGTAAAGTGAACATCCAGCTTGGTAGTGGCGAGGAAGCTGTCGCTGCCGCACACCACTTCGCCTGCCGGCACGCCGGTGCCGATATGAATCGCGGTGAAGCGCTCAACGTCATCGACTACGCCCGCCGCCACCATCGCTTTTGCGCCGCGCACACCCTCTTCGGCGGGCTGGAAGATCAGTTTAATCGTACCGCTGAGCTGTTCTTTCATCGCCATCAGCACCGAGGCGAGACCCAGCCCGATGGTGGTGTGGCCGTCATGTCCGCAGGCGTGCATCATGCCTGCGTTGCAGGAGGCGAACCCTTCACGCTGCGGCAGATGATCGTCAGCCTGGCTCTCGTTGAGATCCAGGGCATCCATATCGACGCGGAAGCCCATCACCGGGCCTGGACGGCCGGTCTCGAGCGTTGCCACGATGCCGCAGAATCCCCCAGAGAAGTGGCTGATCCACTGCGGCAGCGCGCCCTGTTGCAGCGCGCGTGCTTCCTGCTGCTTCAGCACCGCCTCGTCGGGCAAGCCCATCCGCGCGTCGGCGTCGATGACCTCACGGCCCAGCTTCAGTTGATAACCGAGCTTATGCAGCTCTTCAGCGACTAAGGTGGCGGTGCGGAACTCCAGCCAGCCCGATTCGGCATAGTGATGGAAGTCGCGACGCCACTGTTGCAGCTGTGGCAGCCGGGCGCTGACGTGGTCTGAAAGGGGGTTCATCGGCTCTCTCCTCGTTGTTGGTTTTTTATGCACTGTTCCGAATCTACACAATGGTATTGACCGGCATAAGATGCGAATATCTTGTGACTGATAAACAACGGTTATCGCAAAATTATGTCTGCCAATCTCAAGCTCCATCAGCTGCGCGCCTTCGTTGACGTGGCGCGGCAGGGCAGTATCCGGGCGGCAAGCCGTCTTTCCGGGCTGTCACAACCGGCGTTAACCAAAGCGATTCAGGAACTGGAGCGCGAGCTGGGGGCAAAGCTGTTTATCCGCCGTCAGCAGGGCGTAGTGTTAACCGATATCGGTGATAACTTTTTTCGGCATGCCAGCCTGGTGCTGGCAGAGCTGCGGGTCGCCGAAGAGGATATTCAGCAGCGGCTGGGACTGGGTGGTGGTCAGGTGAATATCGGCGTCGGTGGCAGCGTGGCGCGCACCATTATGCCGCAGGTGATTAACCAGTTTCATCGCGAATACCCGCTGGTGAAGGTGCGCATCGTCGAAGGCCAGCTGGTGTCGATGGTGCATGAACTGCGCCAGGGGGCGCTCGATTTCACCATTAATACCTACGATCAGAGCCATCTCGATCAGGAGCTGATGTATGAGCGGATGATGGAGCGCGAGTACAAGGTGGTGGTGCGCAAAGGCCATCCGCTGGAAAAGGCGCGTTCTCTGGCGGAGTTACAGCAGGCGGACTGGACGATGCCAACGCCCAAAGGCAGTTACTACCGCTTGTTGCACGATCTGTTTGGCGAGCGCGGCATGGCCCCGAAAATCGTGGTGACCTGTGAAACCTTTATGGCCTGCACCAGCCTGGTGGCGCAAAGCGATTTCATCAGTATTCTGTCGGTCGACGTCATTGACGACCCGATTCTGGGTCGGTCGCTGGTGGCGCTGGCGCTCGACGAACCCCTGCCGAAAGCGATTTTCTATCTGATCCAGCGCAAAGACACGACGCTGACCCCAATGAGCAGTTATATGGCACAACTCTTTCGCCGTTATTGCCAGTAAAATCAGTAAGTAAAGTCGATCGTCTACACTGTTAAGGTACTGAAAAAAATCCACCCGACAAATATAGAGGTTACGATGCAAGTCAGTCCTTATCTGTTTCTCTATGGCCGTTGCGAAGAGGCTATCGACTTTTACCTGCAGGCGACCGGGGGAGAGTTGCTCTCTAAAATGAAATTCGGTGATATGCCGGATCAGGGTGAGCAGGTCGGCGATCAGTCTGCCGCGCCGCAGCCGCCAGAAAAAATCATGCATGCCCAGCTGCGTATTGGTGATGGTGAGCTAATGCTGAGCGATGGCAACACCGATCAGCCGCCAGCGTCTGAGCATGCCGGTTACGCGGTCAGTCTCTCAACTACCGATGTTGAAAAGGGTAAAGCCTGGTTTGAGAAACTGTCGGCAGGCGGCAAGGTGACAACTGAGTGGCAGGAGACGTTCTGGTCGAACGGATTCGCGATGTTCATCGATAAGTTCAACATTCCGTGGCGCATCAATGTCGAGAAGCCGCAGGAATAATCGGGCCAGCCGGCGTCGCAATTTGCGGCGCCGTATTAATTAATGGCAACTGCCCGGACTAATGCGCGGCGGCGCTATTCAGGTCGCCGCATGTAATCAGAAGTTATAACCCGCCACCAGGTAGTAACCCCAGCCAGTCGATTTCACTTCAAACGGCCCATTGCCGAAATTCAGTTCCTGACCATCCGCCCACTGTCCGCCGTTGTGGAAATAACGCGCCACCGCAGAGAAGTGCCAGTGATCATAACCCAGTGACAGAATGTGGCTGGAGGCGATGGAGTTGCTGGTGCGTGATGAACCGCCTTTATCGCGGAGATCGGAACCCCAGTCGAAGTTGGTGAAGCCCACATAGCCCAGATTACCGCCCCACAGCGTGGTGATTGGCACGAAGTATTTCACCTTGAAGCGATAGCCATCCCAGCTGTTTTCATTCGCCGCACCGTAGTTTTCCCACTGATATTTGGCGTAGACGTTCAGCGACAGGCCGACATCGCTGTGCGTATCGATATCGGTGCCCAGACCCATATACCAGGTGTTCTGGCGGCTATCGCTGTTGCGGCCCATGTCGTAGATGTAGTTGTTAGCGAAATACCACTCTTTGAACGGACCAAAGGCCAGGCTGGTGCCGGTCAGTTTGTCGATAGAGAAGCGCGGCTCAATCTCCATAAACATCGGTGAACCGTGATCAAAAATGCCGTTGGCGTTGCTGTTGCCTGCGCCGAAGAAGTTGGTCAGGTCGAGGTAGCCATAAAAATCGAACCAGTCCTTCTTCGCAAACGCTTCATATTCCAGATAAACGTCGTTGTTAAACTGCGGTCCGAAACGGGTGTGGTAGCTGCCTACCACGTTAACACTCTGATGCCACCAGTCGGAGACATACTGCGGATCGCTTTCAGCGGCCTGCGCAGCGCCACTCAATGAACATGCCAGCACGGCACCTGCTATCAACGTTTTAAATTTCATTATTATCAGCCACATGCTTTTGACCGCCGCACAGCAGACGCAGTCAGAGAGAAATCGGTCCCTTGATGGGAATGAGGGTTTCACAGCAAATAACAGCCAGTTCTTCAGCCCGCGTAGCGTGCCTGTAACAGATCGATAGAAAATAGATTTTGCTCACGTTTGTCAAAAAGTGTTGCATTACAATTCAGCTAAAATGTGATGCACTTCACAATAATGACCAGGATCGAACGGAACCAGGCAACCGTTTACGTTGTCTGGTTCGTGATCAAACGGGCGGGATCAGGGAAGGGTGACGCGAACCTGCAAACCACAAATAGCACCCTGTGGCGTCAGGCAATTGGAAAGGGCGACGTGAATCTGATGCTTCTGTGCGACGTTGCGCACAATGGATAATCCCAGCCCGCTGCCCTGGGCTTTAACGTCAGGCGAACGGGTAAAACGGTCAAAGGCACGTTCGATAAAGGATTCCGGCATGCCTGGCCCGTTATCGACAATATCGACCACTGTTTTACCTGCGACCCGATGCAGCAGCACATCGACCAGGCTGCCCTCCGGCGTGTGCAACATGGCGTTACCAATCAGATTGTCGAACAGGCTGCGCAGCTCGGAACGGCTGGCCTGCAGACGATACTGCGTGGAGCCATTAAAGCCGATATCGATGCCGCGTTTATCTGCCACTACCATCAGCTGCTCAATGCTCTCTTTCAGCAGATCGTCCAGTTCGATATGCTCGACGCTGGCGACCACGCTCTGGTCATCCTGACGCGAGACATTGAGTAACTGCGTGACCAGATGACGGGTGCGTGTGACGCCCGCTTCCAGCTGGCTGAACTGCCGGCTCGCTTCGCCCGGCTGGATATGCTGACGCAGATTTTCCAGCTGCAAGGTCACCGCTGTTACCGGCGTGCGCAGCTCATGCGCCGCATCTTCCAGGAACTGACGCTGCGACGACCAGGCCTCACGCAGCTTACTCAGCAGCGAGTTGTAGGCGGCCACCAGCGGCAGGATCTCATCCGGCAAGCCTTCGGGTGAGACATTGTGCGGATGATGCGTCTCCTGCGCGGCAATCTGACGCGAAGCGACCTGCAGATCCCGGGTGATCTTGCGCACCACCAGCCAGATCACCAGCAGTGACAGCGGCATCATCAGGATCAATGGAATGATCGCTGACAGCGCCCGTTTGACCATCAATGCCTTCATGTAGCTGAGGTTGTGCATCACCTGGATGGTTTTGATCTCGCTGCCAGGTAAGCCGGGCCGGGTATAGATGCGCCATTCGCAGTCGTCGCACTGACCCACATGCACGTCGCGATAGCCTCGTTGATTTTGCAGCGGAGCCTGCAGCTCCGGCCATGAGCTGGCCCGTAACTGACCCCGATCGTCCCACAGTTGCACCACAAAGGCGCTCTTCGCCTTGTCAGGCGCAATAAGCATCGGCATCAGGGCGGGCATCTGTTTATTAGTGGACCAGGCATCAGCGATTTTTGCCAGTTGATCGTCCTTCATGGTGCCAACCATATCGCCATAGCAGCTGAAGAAATACCAGGTGACGCCACCGATCATCAGCAGATGAATAATCAGCAGCGTAGAGAGTAATTTGTTGCGTAATGAACGCATAAAGGTGAAGGGTTTCATATTGCCGGTACCCGCCAGCCCAGCCCGCGCACGTTGCGGATCACGTCGTTATCCAGCTTGCGGCGCATCCCGTGGATCAGGACATCCACCGCGTTGCTGCTGACTTCATCGCCCCAGCCATAGATGCGATTTTCCAGCTGCTCGCGCGACAGAATAGCGCCTGGCCGCTCCAGCAGGGCGTAGAGCAGGGCATATTCGCGCGCCGTAAGCTGCTCGCGCTGTCCTTTGTAGAGCACTTCGCGGGTCATCATATCCAGCTGCACATCGCCGCTGCCCAGCACCGAGTCTGCTGCGCCGTGGCTGCGCCGGGTAATCGCGCGCATCCGGGCCATAACTTCCTGTAAATCGAACGGTTTAAGCAGGTAGTCGTCAGCGCCGCTGTCGAGTCCCTGAATCCGCTGCGCCACCGTGTCGCGTGCGGTAAGAATCAGCACCGGCGTGGCGTCGCCGCGCCCGCGCGCCCGACGCAGTACCTGCAGGCCATCATCGCGCGGTAAGCCGAGATCGAGCAGCACGCAGCTGTAGCCGCCTTCGCTCCAGGCATTCTGGGCATAGATGCCATCACGCACCCAGTCCACCGACCAGCCCGCGCCCTCCAGTGCCTGCTGCAGGTTCGCGCCGATCATTTCATCATCTTCAACCAGTAACACGCGCATGGCTGATCTCCTTCATAAAGATAGGGAGAGAGTTTACTCACCAATTGTTAGGCCAGAATTATCCGCCGTCATACTTCGCGCTATGGCGGCGTTGGCTGCTTTTGCTCACCCCAGTCACTGACTGATGTCAGCTCCTGGGGACTCGCGCATTTGCCGCCTTGCCACAGCACGAATTATTTTGGCGGACTTCTGCCGTCATACTTCGCACTGTGGCGGCGTTGGCTGTATCTATAGTGCTCTATCAGAACTCTATCCACATTTTTCATATTAAACGAGAGTAAAACTACTGGCCTCAGTGTGAAAATTTTGACGCTTTCATGATTAAGTAAACACCATCCTGAACAGACGTGAAGGATGCCATTTCAACCTTATATTAATAATCCACGTTAAAAATAATTGTTATTCGATACAGGTATCAGATTCGCTAATTCAACCATTTGTAGATGAATGTTAAAACTATGCAATGAAAATTAACTCCAGGAATGAATTGTGTTTGATGTCACAAAATTACGTAAATATTAAGATTCTTTCAATGTGACCAGACAGAAAATAGCGCATAACAGCCTGTTGTTTCCGTTAATCTATTTGATATGAATTGTTTTTTTCTAAATCACAACAGGGATAATAACTATTTGCTCATGGAAAACTCAATTGATATAAACGTGCTGGCAATAGAGATTGCTATCAATAGATAAAGAACAGAAGGAGTTTGTTAAATGAAGATCTTAGAAAATAATCAATTGATTTTAGTTACTGGTGCAAGCGGTGCATATGACCCTGCTTATGCCGGAGCGTCTTCTCATGCCAGCCAGCATGGTAATAAGTCGGGTGGTTCCAGTAATCTATTTGGGCCGAGTAATGGCGTAGTACAGGTCGTGGCTGCTCATCCTGAAATTGCGGGCTGCCTCAATGGTATTCTCGGCGGGATGATTGGTGGTTCAGCAGGCGGTCCGGGCTCAGCTGTGGCAAGTGCCATTGGTGGTGGTATTGGTTCATGTTTTAATAATTCTGGAAACAGCAATGCTGGGAATAATTTTGGTGGTCAATGTACCTGGTGAAGTTAGTCTCCATGACTAATGACAGCTGAGGATCTTATGCAAAAAATAGTCTGCTATCTATCTATATTAATCAGCATATTAGTAGGCGCGATGTTTTTGAGTGGCGCAGGCGTCTCCTATGTAGGCTGGTATGCTATGCCAGAAAATGCATCAAAAATGGTGGTTACAATCGCTACATTGGCTACGTTTGTTAAAGCTGCTATTTCTTTGTGTTTACGGTTTTTCAGTACATCTGGCAGCGGTAAAAAAAGTTAAGCGTGGATATTAAATCTGCAGGGGCTCCGGCCCCTATGTTTATTTAATAAATCGGTAAGACAGGGGGCTAATACATGTCACCTGGAACTATAAATGGTACAACAGCGATGCTTTGACAGGATTTGTTCAGAAATGGAGGATTTGTGTGTGGGGCAGAGATTTATTGATAACGTAAACGATGCAGCCAGGAACTAATCACTACATCACTTCCCACACAAAAAAAGCTCCCGGCTGACTAAATTTTTTAAAAATCTCACTTCTTTTCAACAGCAATCTCACTATAGAATTTCCCCCCAAAGCCCCGCTGGCCGCGCGATTCCGCCTCCATTTCCGCCGTTGCTAATTCTGCGCTAATTTTCTGCTAATTAAGGGATAAATTTTAGCGGGTAGAGTGGCTCCACTGCACATCAGCATCAACAGGAGGAACCATGAATCAGCGCGAGTTTATTCGGAGTTTGCTGGACTGGATTGAGAACAACTTAGGACACGATCTGCATCTGGATGAGGTGGCGCGCCGCTCGGGCTATTCGCGCTGGCATCTGCAACGGCTGTTTCGCCAGCATACCGGCTTTTCACTGGCAGAATATATTCGTCAGCGCCGCTTAACCGAGTCTGCGCTCACGTTGCTGAGCAGCAACGAAGCGATACTGCAGGTGGCGATGAACTATGGCTTTGATACCCAGCAGGCCTATACCCGCACGTTTAAAAACTACTTTATGGTGACGCCTGGCCAGTTGCGCCGTCAGCGTCGCGTCGAGCCGGATCGGCTGCTATTCCCTCTGGCGATGGCCAGCTGATGCCTGATAAGACCTTCCCGTCACAGCCTGCGGACGGGAAGGTCGGCCCGCGCTTTGCGTCTCTCGCCACCTGCTCTTCGCCTCGCTTTTTTTTGCCCATCAGCCACAGTGACCCCGTCCGGACGTGTTAGTTTGTTGCCAGCATCCCTTTACTGTCGGAGTCGGGAAACATGGAAAACGGCGCGAATTTAACCGCCATGTTGGTATTTGCACGGGTTGTGGAATTACAGAGTTTCAGTGAGGCGGCACGCGCACTCGGCTTGTCAAAATCCCATGTCAGCCGGGAGATCGCCCGTCTGGAGCTGCGGCTCGGTATCCGGCTGCTGCAACGCACCACCCGGCGGCTGGCGCTGACCGAGCTGGGCCAGGCGTACTATCCCTACTGTGTGCGGATGCTGGCCGAAGTGCAGCGCGCCGAAGCCTTTGTGCAGCAGGTGCATCAGCAGCCCGCCGGTCATGTCATGCTGCAGGCACCCGTCACGTTCGGCTGCCAGTGCGTAGTCCCTGTTCTTAATCGCTTTCTGCGTCGGCATCTGCATATCAATGTCGATCTTGATCTGACCGATCGCAGTTACGATCGGCTCGATGATCAGGCGGATCTGGCGATTGTGATCCGATCCCGATCGCCACAGCAGGGCAATTTTCGGGTACTGAGCGAAATCGAGTGGGGGCTCTATGCCGCGCCCGCCTACCTGGCGCAGCGACCCGCTATCACGCATCCTGAGATGCTGCCACGCCACGACCTGCTGATGTTTCATGGTCCGGCGCACACCGCCGCACTGCCGTTCCGCCGTGATAAACAGCGGCTGGCAATGGATGTACGCAGCCGTTTTCGCGCCAATAACAGCATGGCGCTGCTCAATGCGGCACTGGCAGGGAGCGGCATCGCCTATCTGCCCTCCTACATGGCCCAGGAGGCGATGGCACGCGGGGATATTCAGCAACTGCTGCCGGAGTGGCAGATGGATCGTCTGCAAAGCTATCTGCTGCTGCACGACACGACTGAACCGGCGTCTCCCGTGACGCTGCTGTGCGATGCCCTGGTTGCGGCACTGAATACAGGCTGATTGTTGCCTGCTGACAACAATCAGCGCCACAGAGTAACTATCTCAACGCAACTGTTGTTACTCCGCTACGCCGGTTAGCCTGTATCCCTGATCACTCACCGGATATCATCATGCAACAGTCACCCGAAACTGCAGAGTTTCAGCACTGGCGACGTAACTTAGGGGTCTGCGTCGTCGGCTCTTTTACCACTATCGTGGCGATGACGCTGCTACTGCCGTTCCTGCCGCTCTATGTGCAGCAACTCGGCGTTGAGCAGCCAGCCGCTATCGCCCGCTGGTCCGGCCTTGCTTACGGCGCGACCTTTTTCAGTGCCGCACTGACTGCGCCGTTGTGGGGCAGGCTGGCTGACCGCTATGGTCGTAAGCTGATGCTGATTCGGGCCAGTCTCGGGATGGCGATTGCGATGTCGCTGATTGGCATGGCGACCGCGCCGTGGCAACTGGTGGCGCTGCGCCTGCTGGCGGGGCTGCTGGGCGGCTACGCATCGGGATCGACCATTCTGGTGGCGGCGCAAACGCCAAAAGCACAGACCGGCTGGGCACTGGGCGTATTGTCCTCCGGCATTATGGCGGGCAATGTAGTCGGGCCGCTGCTGGGGGGCGTCTTACCGCCGCTTATCGGCATTCGTCAGACTTTCTGGCTGACCGGTGCCGTGATTTTTCTCGCCTTCCTCGCCACCACCTTTTTACTCAAAGAGCAGCCACGTGCTCCCGCGACATCGCGCGCCAGCCAGCAACCGCATCCTGAAGCCGGGCCGGTTAATCACAGCCTGATACGGCTGATGTGGCTCTCTGGCATGTTGCTGATCTTCGCCAGCATGTCGATTGAGCCGATTATTACGCTTTACGTGGGCGAGTTTGTGCAGGGCGACCATCAGATCACCCTGATAGCCGGACTGGTGATGTCCGCTGCGGCGCTGGGTACGGTCCTGGCGGCACCACGACTGGGTCGGCTGGCCGATCGGGTAGGGCACTGGCGGGTGCTGACCGGTGGTTTAGTCGTTAGCGGGCTGCTGCTGATACCCCAGGCATTTATCACGGCGGCCTGGCAACTGGTGCTGCTGCGTTTTCTGATGGGGATGGCGCTGGGCGGATTGATGCCGTGCATCACGGCGATCATTCGTCATAACGTGCCGGGTTCACAGGTTGGGCGGATGCTGGGATATTCGACATCGGCACAATATATCGGCCAGGTCAGCGGCCCGCTGTTCGGTGGGCTGGTGGGCGGTGCATTCGGGATGCGGCCGGTGTTTCTGGCAACCTGCGTGGTGATGCTGTTTTGCGCCTGGCTCAACTGGCGGGGGATGAAAAAGTAGCGCGATCAAAAAAGGCGGACCGGAGTCCGCCTTAGTTTATTCACCGCTGCGTGAATTACTTCTGGTCTGGCAGCGCGTAGGCAATCACATAATCGCCCAGCTTGGTACCAAACGAGCCGTGACCCCCTGCCGCGATGACAACGTACTGCTTGCCATCTACTTCATAGGTCATCGGTGTCGCCTGGCCGCCTGCTGGCAGACGTGCCTGCCATAACAGTTCGCCGGTATCCGTGCTGAAAGCACGCAGGTAGTTATCTGCGGTCGCACCAATGAAGAACACCTTACCCGCGGTGGTGATAGGACCACCCAGCATCGGCATACCCATTTTGAACGGCAGCGGAACCGGTGCGCTATCGCGAACGGTACCGATACGCTGTTTCCACACCACGTTGTTGGTCTTCAGATCCACCGCGGAGATGTAACCCCAGGCAGGCTGTTTGCATGGCAGACCAAACGGTGACAGGAACGGGTTCAGCTCGACGCCATACGGCACGCCATACTGAGGCTGAATACCGGTTTCAGTACCTGAACCACCTTCAGCGCCTTT
Source organism: Pantoea pleuroti (assembly GCF_014156615.1). NCBI lineage: Bacteria > Pseudomonadati > Pseudomonadota > Gammaproteobacteria > Enterobacterales > Erwiniaceae > Pantoea > Pantoea pleuroti. The sequence continues at coordinate 110,362 of NZ_SBFD01000005.1, forward strand.
CGGCGGCTCAATCGGGTTGCCTGGGCCACGTGGAATCAGCTTAGAGACAAACGGCAGCGCCATTGGGTTAGCAATCGCGATCTGACGATGAGGATCGACTGCGATGCCGCCCCATTCGAACATACCGAGGTTACCCGGGAACACCAGCGTACCCTGCTCAGATGGCGGGGTGAACGGACCTTCATAGCGCAGGCGCTTGAAGATCACGCGGCACACCAGCTGGTCAAACATCGTTGCGCCCCACATATCCTTGTCCGTGAGATTCTGTTTCGGACGGAAGGTCAGCTCAGAGTAGGGCTGAGTGGCGGCAACGTGATCGCCTTTAGCAGCACCCTGTGGCACTGGCGTTTCTGGCGCAGGCACGACTGGCTTGCCGGTACGGCGATCCAGTACAAAGATGTTGCCGGTTTTCGCTGGCGCGTAGACAACCGGTACGGTGTTGCCATCTTTGTCGGTGATGTCAGCCAGCGTAGGCTGCGACGGCAGATCCATATCCCACAGATCGTGATGCACAGTCTGATAAGACCAGACCAGCTTACCGGTGGTGGCGTTCAGGGCCAGCACGCTGCTTGCATAACGCTCCTGCTCTGGTGTGCGGTTACCGCCCCAGATATCCGGTGTGCTCACGCCCATTGGCAGGTAAACGGTATCCAGTTTCGGATCGTAAACTGCCGGTGCCCATGAGTTCGGAGAGTTCATGGTGAAGGTGTGTTCATCAGCCGGAATGGCATTAGGATCTTTTGCGCCTGGATCAAATACCCACAGCAGTTTGCCGGTATTCACATCAAAGCCACGAATCACGCCTGACGGCTCGCGGGTTGAGTAGTTATCGGTAACCGCACCCGCCATCACGATGGTGGTGTTAGTAATCACCGGCGGTGAGGTCGGCTCATACTGACCCGCAGTGGTGACAGGCTGTTTGTGTTGCAGATCCAGCTCGCCGTTGACGCCAAATGCCGGGCAGCGTTCGCCGGTTTCTGCGTCCAGTGCAAACAGACGACCATCGTTGACCGGCAGATAGATACGACGAGAACACAGCGCAGGCTGAGTGTTCGCTGCATCGGCGGCTGCCGGCACTTCGTGGTAAGAAACACCTCGACAGGTCACGTGCTGGAAGGTCGGGTTGACCTTCATGCCCGGATCAAATTTCCACTTCTGCTTACCGGTGGCCGCATCCAGTGCAAACAGGATCTGGTGTGGCGAACAGAGGTAAAGCGTGTCGCGGATTTTAATCGGCGTGACTTCGTCGGTAATTTCACCCGGATCGTTAGGGGTTTTCATGTCGCCAGTCTGAAACTGCCAGGCAACCTGCAACTCTTTCACGTTCTGGTGATTAATCTGCTTCAGCGGAGAGAAACGGGTTCCCTGCTGATCGCGCGCATAAGCGGGCCAGTCAGCATCCGGGATGTTGCTCAGCGGCGCAGCCTGCGGGGCGTTGTCAGCGGTTTCTGGTACTGACCCGTTGATGACCTGCGGATCGTTGAATACCGCATAGGCCAGCACAATGGCACTGGCAATCAGCGCCACAGCCATGGTACCCAGCGCGGCTTTGCTGCCCGCGTTGAAGCTGCGATAAACAAACGGCAGGATCAGCCAGACACCGAAGATCACCAGCACATCGGTGCGTGGTGCCAGTGCCCAGAAGTCGGTGCCCACTTCCCATACACCCCAGATCAGGGTGCCGATCAGCAGCAGCGCATAGAGAACCAGCGCAGTGCTTTTACGACGGGAAAGCAGATAAGCGGTGATAAGCATCACCACACCGCCAAAAACGTAATACCAGGAACCACCAATGGCGGCTAACCAGCCACCGCCAATCAGCATAAACGCGCCCGTCAGCACTGCGAACAGCACCGTCAGGAAACGAATTACGCCAAAAGATGAGGAGTTTTTCCCCATAATATCGACCTCGTTTCGTTGCCATAAAACACACGAAAACAACCAGATAGGCTGTTTCCAGTTATCAAGTACAAATGATTAGGGTGTTCTGAAGTATCTCTTCCGTTAAGACAGACGATCCCTTTGTGTTAAATGTTATAGCAAAATCAGATCGAGGTTTGATTTTTTTGGCTTAAACCGCTTAACAACTGGAATAAAACGACATTTTATGGGGGATTAAAGGACGTTAAGCGCACCGCCGTGTGCCCTTAACGCCGGAAGGCAGGATTTGTGAATCAGCAGCTAATAAGATCGCCGTCCGAGCGTTGCTGTTGCCAGCCGCTGATATTTATCTCAGCAAACTGCTCAGCGGTTAAGGGCGGCGTATGACTTCGTACGATTACCTCAGCCCCTTTTTCACGAAACGTCGCCATAAAAAAGGGAAAGGTAAACTTCTCATAATTATCATTAAAGAAAGATTCGGTTAAAACAATTCCTGAAAAAGGAAAAGATTCCAGCAGTCGCCAGTCTGCACCCGGCGGCGCAAAATCATAAAGCCAGAAATCAAATTTCTTTGTTAATTCAAGCAGTGACGTACTGTGTGCTGCCAGACTGGAATAATTAATTCCAATCCGGACACGCGCATTTTGTAAATGCGTATAGGCATCCGGAACCGCGATCATTCCCCGTAATCGAATATCTTCCACCGGCACAACCATTAATGCTGCTTCAGTAGCAATTTGATTGTGTAATGAAATAATATTGTTTGTATTAAGTATATTGCCGCTATCCTGGTTTTGCTGAAGATAAGGCACGCTATAGCAAATGCCAGTGACATTACGCTTAACGTGATGGATTGGTTCAGTAACATAGGGGTTATATAAACTGTTTTTCATTATCTCTATGAAATTCAATAGAAAGGATTTGTTGTTAATTAAGCATATAAAAAGTCGCATTTTTCTAAACGCGTGAATAAATATAGATCACATGCTTAATCCAAATCATCCTTTTGTTGCCTGAGAAAGTAAATAAACCTGTTAGCAAAGAAACGATAATTCCTTTGGCGTCTGATGATGTGCTGGAATATATTCAATAGTCGGGACCAATAGGCTGGTAATAATCATGAGGGGTCTGACACGCCTCGGCCGGACAGGGACGCTGCTTATCGCACAGGGAGGCAGAGCTGGAGCCGCAGGCGTTCTGCTCGCATCCGGTCTGCTATCGTGAAGTCGACAATCACCACACCAATAACACCGCGCAACGACGCGGGTTTCCTCACCTGATTTGGGATAAGACATGGGATTTATGGCATCGGCGGCGGAAGAGTCGCTGTGGCGACATCGGACATTTGTCGCCTTCTGGGTGGCGCGTACCTGCTCATCATTTGGTTTTCAGATGTTCTCGGTCGCAATCAGCTGGCAGATCTATGCGCTGACCAACAGCGCAATGGCGTTAGGGATGATTGGCTTAATGCAGTTTCTGCCGTCGGTGTTGCTGGCGCTGCCAGCGGGTCATCTGGCGGATCAATATGACCGGCGACGGATCGTGCTGTTGGGTCAGCTGGTGGAATTTGCCGCGCTGCTGGCATTAGTGGTGCTTACCTTATTCCATACCCCCGATAAGACCGCGTTGTGGGGGCTGGTGTTTATGATTGCAGTGGCGAAAGCGCTGGAGTGGCCTGCGATGTCTTCGATGCTGCCATCTCTGGTGCCGCCTTCGATTCTGGCGCGTGCGATGGCGATGAACTCCGTGGGCGGTCAGGCAGCGGTTATCGTCGGGCCGACGATTGGCGGGCTGCTTTATGTCGCCGGGCCGCATGTGGTGTATGGGGTTTCCGGGCTATTTTATCTGGTTTCGCTGACGCTGGTGAGTCTGCTGCGTTATGAACGCCCGGTGCAGGCTCGTCTGCCGATGAATATGAAGAATCTGTTTGCCGGGATTCACTTTATCCGTGAGCGCAAAGATGTACTTGGGGTAATTTCGCTCGATCTGTTTGCGGTGCTTTTGGGCGGTGCAACGGCGCTGCTGCCGATTTTTGCCAAAGATATTCTGCATACCGGGCCGTGGGGGTTGGGGATGTTGCGCGGCGCGCCGTCGGTAGGAGCATTGCTGGTGGGCATCTGGCTGAGCCGTCACAAGCTGGAGAAGCATGTCGGGATGATTATGTTTGGCTCGGTAGCGGGCTTTGGCGTGGCTACGCTGGTGTTCGCACTATCCACGCAGTTATGGCTGTCGCTGGTGGCGCTCTGTGCGCTGGGTGGCTTTGATATGGTGAGTATGGTGATCCGGGGTGCGCTGGTGCAGCTGGATACGCCGGATACCATGCGCGGGCGGGTGAATGCGGTTAACGCGATTTTCATTAATACGTCGAATCAGCTGGGCGAGTTTGAGTCGGGGTTGCTGGCGGCCTGGATGGGTGCGGCACCGGCGGCGGCGATTGGCGGCATCGGTACGCTGGTGGTGGTGGCGCTGTGGATGAAGTTGTTTCCGCATCTGCGGCGTCGTCAGAAGCTGGAGAATGAGGTGGATCCGGTTTGAACAACCGATGCTGGTAAGGCAGATGCGGTTGTAGAATTGTGTGCAGCTTCAGGGAGCATGAGCCTTGCGCAAAGACGCAAAAACGGCATCCCTGCCAGCTCAGCGCGGGCGATTACGCACCACATCCCTGAGGTGCGCCCGTAGCCGGGCCAACGCTTTGCGTTGTTCAAAAACGCTCCCGGCGTTTTTATCCGGGCGGCGCGATGCTTTGCTACAGGCATATGTTCCCATCGCTTTAAGTGTTTAAGTTGCCTCTGACTGAGACGCAAACCGTACGAACGCAAAGCTCCGGGACGCCTTTCAAAACTTTCCTGATTTACACGAAAACGCGTTCCTTGCTATAACTTATCTCTCATCGGCAGGCCTGTGGCCTCCTCAGTCAGCTTAAGCGCTTATAGAGGGTACCGTCATGAATCAGACTCACTCCATTCCGGAAATTTATAATCCTGATGTGCCGTATTCAGTAAAGTGCGAGATCGTGGCGCAGCTGTGCCGGGCACTGGCTTCCCATAAAAACATCCCGGTTAGCGCTCTGAGAAAGTATCTTCTGGAAAAAACGCACGTTGATTTCGAAAATCTGGAGGATAACCCGGTAGGAATGCTGCTGCTGTATGAGTACCTTCACTGCCAGCGCCCCTCGGTCTGCGCCCGGAATGAAAAAAACCTTCATTAAGAGCTGCCTTCAGCAGGGGGCCATTTAATCAGATACGCCTTCGGAGAGGAGAGGGCTGGAGAGGATGCGGTTGAGTTGGCGCTGGCGACGGTTTCCCGAGCCAGCTCAACCTCAATATTGTCACTGGCCCGAAGGCCAGTACAGGAAGTTACCAGTCATACTGCCATTAAAATCCTGGGGTCAGAGGGGGAGGCCGACCGGCAGGCTGGGGACATCAGGCCCCGGTTTTTCCCAGGTTGGCGTCAAATGTTAGCCAGCTTTCACGCATGTCCACTACGCTGCGGGTTTTACGGGCCTCATCGATTTTTATTGCCGTGAGGCCCGCTTCCAGCGCGTCCACTACTGAAACTTTCAGCGGTGTTCCCTGTTTAATATGTTTAACGATCTCTTCAGCCATCAGCGCATCTGCGCCGTAATGGCCATCATACGCATTGCCGCTGTAGGCGGTATCGACCTCTTTCTCGCCGCTGCGCGCGTTGTGTACGCGGAAGTAGTTTCGTACGAAGTCGCCTTCCGCCATGCCGTCGGTGCCCATGACACAGAAACGGCGGAACTCATCCGGCACATTCAGATTGGCGTGGAAGGCCAGCGTCGCGCCGCCTTCGTACTCAATCAGGGCTGTCTGGTAGTCGACAATATCGGCATCGCTGTCGAACACCGCATCGGTGCTCGACCAGCCGCTGGGCTTCACGTGATAAAGTTCTGAGCCAGCGGTGATAGCTCCCTGCGGCGCATGAGCGGGAGTAAAGGATTTCCGGCCACCAAAGCTGGCGACGCGGATCGGGCGCTCCTGCAACAGGCCCTGATAGAGATCAATGTCGTGACAGCATTTTTCCAGAATGTACGGACCGGCATATTTCTCCAGACGTCGCCAGTCGCGCTGAAAGAATGCGCCGTGATAAGGCTTGATATGTTCTGTCGCCTCAATCGAGGTGATCTCACCCAACTGACCGGCATCGCGTGCCGCCAGCAGATCGTGATAGAGCGGGGAATAGCGCAGCACCAGGCCGACCAGAATGCGCGCCTCGCCATACTGACGCACCAGCTTCGCCATCTCCATGGTCTGCTCTTCATTGATCACCACCGGCTTTTCGGTAAACACGGTATAACCCGCCGCCAGCGCCTGACCCACATGCTCCAGATGCAGGAAGTTGGGTGAGCCAACCAGCACGACATCCATTCCGCCATGTTCCAGCAGAGCATCGATTGACGCAAAGGCCTGGCCGGGCGCGATACCAAAGCTGTGCAGATTAGGCAGTCCGGCGGGTGCCGGATCGTAATAACCCACTACCGAAAAGGCGTCGTCGGCTTTGCTGAACTCTTTGATCACGTGGGACAGACGAAAGCCGAGACCGATAATGCCTACTTTCATGTTAAACCCCTGCTCCTGAAATCGCATGATGCATAGCCCGCCTGTGATCGGGCGCGCCTGTTGATAATCTGACCACCAACTTATTACGACAGAAAAACTAATGTCAATAACGCACTGCGCGTTTTGCGAGGGGTTTTTTATTATCATTATGTAAATTAAGAAGAAAATTCAGATATGATTTTGCTATATTTATTTGTTATTGCGATTTAAGTTTTTTTATCCTATCGTTCGCTCATTATGGCTATAACCCTTAATCAGGGAAGGAAGCGCGTGCAACCACACTATCTTCTGGGCATTGATGGCGGCGGTACACAGTGTCGCGCGCGGTTAACCGACCTGCAGGGTCGCATGCTGGCGGAAGCCACCGGCGGGCCTGCCAACGTCTGGTCAGACTATGACGCGGCGCTGACCTGCGTCGGGCAGCTGATCGACCGGGTAGTGTCACAGGCGGGATTAGCCCCGGAGGCGCTGACGCAAACCGCGCTGGTCGCCGGATTAGCCGGTGCGAATGTCACCTCGGTACAGGCGCGGCTCGCCAGCTGGCAGCCTGCCTGCGCGGCGTTACAGGTGGTCAGCGATGTGGAGATCGCCTGTGCGGGCGCCCATGGCGGCGCACCTGGCGCCGTCTTTATCATCGGCACCGGCAGTCAGGGAGCCGCCTGGGATGGCGAACAGTTTACGCTGCTTGGCGGCTGGGGCTTTGCCTTGTCTGATCAGGGATCGGGCGCTGAGCTGGGCCGTCGTGCGCTGCGGCTGGCACTGCTGGCCCATGAAGCGATTATTACCCAGAGCGCACTTACCCGGCAGCTGATGGCGCAGTTCGACCACAGCCCGGAAACCATGCTGCTCTGGACGCGCTCAGCGACGCCTGCAGACTGGGCCCGCGTGGTGCCACAGATTTTTGCGGCCGCCGACGCGGGCGATAGTCATGCACAGGATCTGCTGCATCAGACCGCAGCCGATATCGGCCTGATGGTCCGCCGTCTGACTGCCCTGAGTAGCGGACCTGTGGCGCTGATGGGGGGACTGGCCACGCCGATTCAGCGCTGGCTGGATGACGATATTCAGGCCCGGCTGGTGACGCCGCAGGGCGATGCCCTGAGCGGAGCGCTGATACTGGCGCAGCAGCTGACGCCTGCCCGATTACCGATCTGAAGCTGGCTGAGCATCCTCAGCCGGATAATCCGAGGAATTTATGACCGCTCCCAACGTAACCGCGCGCATTCTGCGGTTGATTGTTGAAAATGCGCCGATCAGCCAGTCAGACCTGAAAGTTCGTAGCGGACTGAGCATGTCGACCGTGTCGCAGGCGACTAATCGCCTGCTGGCGCAGGAGATCGTGCAGGAGCTGGGGCTGCGTCGCGTGTCGATGGGACGGCCAAAAACGCTGCTTGGACTCAATCCCGATCGCGCCAGCGTGATTGGCATTCAGCTCAATGCGGAACGCAACCTGATCGTCATGACCGATCTCAGCGGCAATCTGCTGGGCGAGCAGCAGATGCCGAAAGGCACGCTGACGCCGCGCCAGCTCGGCGATGCGCTGGCGAAATTCCTGCGCGGTGTTGAGGAGAAGCGGGTGGGCGCCATTGGCCTGGCCCTGTCGGGACTGGTCGATGCCGAAAACGGCTACTGTATCCGCTCCAAAGTGCTCGACTGGGACAACGTCCCGATTGCGCGCCTGCTGGAAGAGCGTTTCTCGCTGCCGGTGTTTATCGAGAATGACGCCAACGCCATGGCAATGGCGGCGCTGGTGTTTGGTCAGCTCGGCAACGCGCAGTCGGCGGTGATCGCCACCTACGGCAAAGGGATCGGGGCGGGCATCATTCTGAATCGTCAGCTCTATCGCGGTCGTCACGGCAAGGCGGGAGAGATTGGCAACGGGCTGGTGGGCGACGGATCACTGCGTCTGCTGGAAGATGTCGCCTCATCGCGCGCCATTCTGCAACGGCTTGCTGACCAGGAGCCGGTGGAAGGCCTCACATTACAGGCGCTGGATCAGCGGCCAACGCCTGAGGTACTGGCGGTGCTGGAAGAGGCAGGACGCGAGCTGGGAATTTCACTGGCGAACCTGTCGGTGGCTTACGATCCGGATGTGGTTTATCTGGCGATGGAGCCGCACATGGCGTCACGCATTCTGCTCGATCACATTACCCAGAGTTTTCAGGCCTATCGGCTTAAACTGACGCCGCACATGACGCCGCTGCAGTTCCTGACTGAATCGAACCGCATGTGGGCGCTGGGCGCGGCGGGTTTTGCCGTCAACCGGCTGCTTGATCTGCTGGCGGCGCAGGCCGATGAAGAGCCGGTCACCTGAGTTATCCCTCGAATAAAAACGGGCGCCGCGGCGCCCGTTTTTGTTTCCGCGCTTCCCTTAGCGCAGGCGCATTCCCTGCTCATCAAACAGCAGGCAGTGCGCGGCAGAGAAGCCCAGTTCAACCTGAGTTCCCAGATCGCGCGTGGTTGCTTCGCGCTCTTCCACCACCAGCATCTCTTCACGCCCGATATCCAGGTAGAGATAGTTGGTGTGGCCCAGCATTTCGCCATAGGCCAGCTCGCCATGAAAGCGCAGTGCGTCCGGCGTCTGCGCGGCAGGCTGGAAATGCTCGGGACGAATTCCCAGCGTCACGGTTTGCCCCTCGCGGCAGTCGGCGGCGATTTTCAGCACCAGCCCCTCAATTTTCAGTTCCGGCACCCGCAACTGCACTTCGCCCTCGCCCGTGGCGCTGATTTCCGCCTGCAGGAAGTTCATTTTTGGCGAGCCGATAAAACCGGCGACAAACAGGTTATCCGGGTCGTGATAGAGCGTCAGCGGTGCGCCGACCTGCTCAATGCGGCCCTGACGCAGCACGACGATGCGGTCAGCCAGCGTCATCGCCTCCAGCTGATCGTGGGTGACATAAATCATGGTATTGCCGAGCGAGGCGTGCAGCCGCGCAATCTCAATCCGCATCTGCAAACGCAGCTCGGCATCGAGGTTAGAGAGCGGCTCATCGAACAGGAAGATACGCGGATGACGGATAATTGCCCGGCCAATCGCCACGCGCTGCCGTTGTCCGCCAGAGAGCGCGCGCGGCAGGCGGTCGAGCAGTTCGGTGAGATGCAGGCGGGCGGCCGTCCGGGCAATCGCCTCGTTGATCTCCGCTTTGGACTTTTTCATTACCTCAAGTGGATAGGCCAGGTTGCCGCGCACCGTCATGTTGGGGTAGAGCGCATAAGACTGAAACACCATAGCAATGCCGCGCTCGGTGGCGGGCTGCTGCGTCATGTCCTGCTCCTCAATCAGCAACTGCCCGCTGCTGATCTCCTCCAGCCCGGCGATCATCCGCAGCAGCGTCGATTTGCCGCAGCCGGATGGCCCGACAAACACCACAAATTCGCCGCTGTTGATCGTCAGATCGATGCCATGAATGACATTAACGTGTTCATAAGACTTCTTCACATTCTGCAAGCGCAGGCTGGTCATCGGCTACCTCACTCAGAGTAACTGGCCCATGTAGATGGCATTGCTGCGCAGGATTGGGGTGAACCCCATGCGCTGATAAAAGGCACAGACCTGCTCATTCTGCAGGCTGACGCCAAGATGGACACCGCTGACACCGGCAGTGCGCAGTGCCGCCAGTTCATGCTCAATCATCCGGCGACCCCAGCCGCCTTTCTGTGCCGCCGGCAGCAGGTTGATATGCAGATGAGCGGGCCACTGCGTCACCAGCGTGTCAGCGGCCTGGTCGGGATGGCGTATTGAGTCGAGCACTTTGCTGTCGAGCGGCGCGCTGGCGCTGCGATCACGATATTTCTCCTGCAGCTGCGGCCACCATTCGGCCTGTAGCTGCGCTTCAAACGCGCGGGTATCGGGCGCGGCCACCACGTAACCCTGCACCTCACCGTCCCGCTCCAGCACAAAAGCAAAGTCAGGCGCGAAACGCGCATAAGGCACAGCAAAACGCTGGCCGGGATAGTCAGGATCGGAATAGAGCGCGCGGGCATCGCCACCTGCATCGGCTGTTTCCAGGCAGATGCGGTAGAGCGCCGGGTAGTCCGCCGGGGTGGCCGGACGAATGACACCTTGATTCGCCATGGTGAATTCTCGTGAGTGAGTGAATCGGTCAGGGATTGAACAGATCCGCAGATAAAAGTTACGTTAATGAAAGTGGACTTAGTTTTCAAGATAGAATAATTACCTTATCTCACTAACACGGGCGCTTCGGCAATGTTTACCGGCATCGGGATGCACAACTGTGATCGCCAACACGCCCGGATTGTGGCGGCTGGCAGCAGATTCACGGCCAGTGAAAGGGGGGAAGTGTGAGCGTGATAGGATTTTCGTATGTTTTATCAGGAGGTTATTTTGCAATGATTGCACTGGTATCTCCTGCTACAGAAAAAGTGGCTGGCGACGCACCGCCACGGTTAATCGTGTAAATGCCAGCGCAGTGTGCTGAATTTCACGCCATGCCGCTGTTTATTTGCGCGTGCTCACAGCGTTGCAATTCCCCGCGCAGGCTGTTTGACTTTATTTTTTTATTAAAGTAAGTATGTGTGAGTGCGTTTGTGTGCGGCTGCAGCCTGCAGGATGTCAGGCGGTGAGATGAAAGGATGCCGATCCTGGTCTGAAGAAGGTGAGCATAATGTCTGTTTCCTCCGTTCGTTCGTTCCGAATTCGCAATGTGGGTCGGCTGCTGGCAGCGGGCCTGCTGGCGGGCAGCGTCTCGCATGCCGCCCACGCCGCCGTTACCCTGAATGAGTGGGATATCTACAACTACCCGGAGCAGACTGCCGCGGTGGATGAAGGGATTAAAGAGTTTTCCCAGCAGAATCCCGGCATTGTGATTAACCGCTCGGTTCACTCCTTTGAAGATACCCGTATTCCTCTGAAGCTGGCGCTGACTGCCGGTGATGGCCCGCAGATCGCTCAGGTCAACCAGGGCGGCGGCGATATGGGCTCGCTGGTTAAAGATAAGCTGCTGCTGCCGCTCGACAGCTACGCCGCCAGCAACGGCTGGACTACACGCTTCCCGGACTCGATTCTGAAACGTAACCGCTGGTCAGACAGCGGCGAGTTCGGCAGCGGCAAACTCTACGGCGTCGCCAGCCTGGGCGAGATGGTTGGACTCTATTACAACAAAGCGCTGCTGGATAAAGCGGGCATTGCCGTGCCGAAAACGCTGGCTGAACTGGAAAGCGCGATGGCGAAACTGAAGCAGCAGGGCACCGCGCCGATGATGCTCGGCCTGCTGGATGGCAACATGGGCCAGCAGCTGCTCAGCACCCTGTGGCAGGCGCAGATTGAGAGCCACGACCGCAAGACGCTGGATAATCTGATTTACGATGTGGGCGGCACCTTCAAAGACAGCAAGCTGGTCAATGCCGCCTCTATGATGAAGAGCTGGACCGACAAAGGGTACTTCTTCCCTGGCTTCCAGGGCATCGGTCACGACGATGCGGCGACGCTGTTCCAGAACGGCCAGGCTGCGTTCCTGGTCAGCGGCACCTGGTATCTCGGCCAGTTTAAAGACAACAAAGATATTCACTTTGCCGCGATGCCTGCCGGTGAAGGCGTGAAGCAGCCGCTGATGGTGGGCGGTACCGATCTGGCGTTCTCCATCACCAGCACTGCCAAAGGCAAAGACCAGCAGGAAGGTGCGGCGAAGTTCATCAATTATATGGTCTCTGATGCCATGGCGAACCGCTGGCTGAAGGTGGGCTTCCTGCCTGCCAGCACCAACAAAGCGGCGAAAATGCCGGCGGACAATCCGCTGCTGGCCGAGGCGTATCAGGTCTGGCTGACGCTCAATGATTATGACGGTTTAGGTCACTATGTGGACTGGGCGACACCCACCATGAACGCCGAGCTGAATCAGAACGTCCAGCTGCTGCTGGCGGGCCGTCAGACACCCGATCAGATGGTAGTTAATTTTGACAACAACTATCAGCGTTACCTGAAAACGCTGAAGCATTAAGCCGGAGGCCCGGCGAACAGCCGGGTCTGAGCCTCGTTCTGAACCACGAGTAGAGTTATGTTGAATTTAAGTGGCTGGCGTAATTTTCTCTATGTTCTGCCTGCGGTGCTGGTCTATGCGGTGTTTCTGCTGTTCCCGCTACTGGCCTCGCTGGGCATCAGTTTTACCGAATGGGACGGCACCTCGCTGCCGGTGTTTAGCGGCGTCAGCAACTATCTGCGGATGTTCAGCGATCCGGTGTTCTGGATTGCGCTGGGCAATAATGCCATTCTGATGCTGTTCTATACCCTGTTGCCGATTGGCGTCGGCCTGCTGCTCTGCAGCTTTCTGTATGACACGCGCAACAACAGCGAACGCAGCGTGCTGCGCATTCTCTTTTTCCTGCCCTACATCATGCCGATGGCGGTGCTGGGCGTGGTGTGGCGCTGGCTCTATAACCCGGCGTTTGGTCCGATCGACCAGATATTACGCGCAATCGGATTGCCCCAGCTGGCACTCTCCTGGCTGGGTGATTTTACCTGGGCGCTGCCCGCCGTGGGTCTGGTCGCCACCTGGTACTTCTTCGGCTTCTGTCTGGTGCTGTTTATGGCGGGCCTGCAGCGCATGGATCCCTCACTGCTGGAAGCGGCCGATCTCGATGGTTCGTCGCGTCGCCAGAAGTTTATGCGCATTACGCTGCCTGGCCTGCGGCCCGAACTGCGGATTGCACTGCTGCTGACGGTGATCGCCAGCCTGAAAGCCTTTGACCTGGTCTATGTGATGACGCAGGGCGGCCCGGGCACCTCCACCATGGTCACCAACATCTTTATGTATAAGCAGGGCTTTGATCTGCACTACTTTGGCTACGCCTCGTCGGTAGCGGTGTTCAGCATGGTCATTGTTTTAGGGATTAACTATCTGATCCATCTGGCCTTAAAGGAGCGTTACTGATGCGAAGCACGCCGGTGATTTCACGCGCGCTGATCTGGATCGTGGCGCTGATGACGATTCTGCCGTTCCTGATGGCGCTGATGACGTCGTTCAAAACCCAGATGGAGCTGTTTCAGGGGATCTTCACGCTGCCTGCCTCGCTGAATTTCAAAAACTACCTGACCGCGTGGCAGCAGGGACATTTCAACGTCTACTTCCTCAACTCGGTGCTGGTGGTGATTCCGGTGGTGCTGTTCAGCGTGCTGCTGGGGATTCTGGCCGGGTTCGGTTTCGCGTGGCTGAAGATCCCCGGTAAAAAAGTCATCGGAGCGATGCTGGCGCTGGGGATGGTGTTGCCCAGTGAAGCCTTTATCATTCCGCTCTATCACGAGCTGCGCTGGATGGGGCTGACCAACACCTATCTGGCGCTGATCCTGCCGCAAATCGCCCTGTCTCTGCCCTTTACCACGCTGATGATCGCCAGCGCTTTTCAGCAGGTGCCGAAAGAGCTGGTGGAAGCGGCGGTAATGGATGGGGCATCGCGGATCAAAATTCTGTGGGGCATTCTGGTGCCCGCTATCTGGCCGACCCTCTCAACGCTGGGGCTGCTGCTGTTTATCTGGACCTGGAATGAGTTCCTGATCCCGCTAATTCTGGTCAACAAGGATGAGTTACGCACACTGCCAATTGGCATGATGTTTTTCCAGAACAAAAACACCATCGACATTCCGGTGCTGATGGCGGGCGCGATGATTGTGATTATGCCGCTGATCGTGGTGTTCCTGATTTTCCAGCGCAAGTTCATCAGCGGCGTCACCGAAGGGGCCGTGAAGTAATCTGTGATAGCCCGCACGAAACGGCGCACTGGCGGCCAGACAAAGGTTTGCCGCGCCGTATCGTGCTGCAATTCCTCCTCCTCAATCCTGCGGGAGACGCATGATGCACCTTTCCCTTGCTGATTTTCACCCTGTCGCCGATGGCGAAACCCCGGACACGGCCGTTCTGCAACGCGCTATGGATCAGATTGCGGCGGTGGGCGGTGGCCGTCTGACCCTGCCTGCCGGGCGTTATCGCAGCGGCTGCCTGAATCTGCCCTCTGATTTTGAACTCCATCTTGAAGCGGGCGCGGTGCTGATCGCCAGTCAGCGGCTGGCTGATTACCAGGCGGTACAGGCGCTGAGCTGTGCTGAGAAGTCCCACAATGTGCTGCTCTATGCGCTGGGCCAGCGCAATATCACCATCAGCGGCACCGGCCGTATAGACGGTGACGGTGAAGCCTGGTTTGCCGCTGAGCGTGACGAGCAGGGCTATCGCCTGCCGCGCGCGGACCGGCCGCGGATCATTGTGTTTGAAGATTGCGAGCAGGTAACGCTGACCGCCTTTACCATCGTGCAGGCGCCGATGTGGACGGTGCATCTGGTGAGCTGTCGCCATGTGCATATCGACCACCTCACCATCGACAATGCCATGACCATGCCGAATACCGATGCGCTCGATATCGACAGTTGCGAAGCGGTGTTTGTCAGCAATAGCTATCTCAGTGCCGCCGATGATGCCATCTGCATCAAAACCACCCACAAACCGGCCTCGCTGCGGCGTCCGGCGCGGCAGATTATGATCACCAACTGCCTGCTGCGTAGCTACAGCTGCGCCTTTAAAATCGGCACTGAAACCTGGGATGATGTGGAAGATATCACGGTGACCGGCTGCACCATTTTTGATTCCAACCGTGGCATCGGCATTCTGTCGCGTGACGGCGGCGCGATGCGGCGTCTGCTGTTCAGTAATCTGACTTTTGCCTGTCACCATGCGCCGCCCTGCCACTGGGGAAAAGCCGATCCGCTGCATATTTCGGTGCGCAGGCGCGATCCTGCCATTACGCCCGGCATCGTAGAGCAGGTGCAGTTCAGTAATGTTACGGGCGTGGCGGAAGGGGCGATTAACCTGCATGCGGCAGAACCGGGCTGGATACGCGATGTGGTCATCAGCCAGCTGCAGATGCGGCAGACCGTGGCACCTGTTGCACAGGGACACTATGACGTACGGCCGCCCTGTAACCCGGACTCCCCGACCGGCATGGGGCTGGATAACGCCTACAAACTGGACCCGAAAACCGGCGAAGCTTTTGGCGTAGAGCGCTATCCCGGCGGGCTGCCGGGCCTGTTCGCACGCGGGGTGGAGAATCTGCAGCTGCACAGCCTGGCGATAGTACGGCCGGAACCGTTACCGCCAGGCTGGCACCCTGCGTGCGTGGTGCAGTTGCCGGACTAAATCACAGCGCGGCGGCGATGGCCATACCGAGTTGTTCGGTGCTGGCGCTGCCGCCGAGATCGCGCGTCAGGTGCTCACCCGCTGCCAGCGTGCGTTCAATCGCGTCTAACACCGCATCACCTGCCGCTTTGTAGCCGAGGTGCTCCAGCATCATCGCGCCACACCAGATCTGTCCGATGGGATTGGCGACGCCTTTACCGGCGATATCGGGCGCAGAACCGTGAACCGGCTCAAACAGGCTGGGGAACAGGCCTTCCGGGTTGATATTGGCCGAAGGGGCGATGCCGATAGTGCCGGTACAGGCCGGGCCGAGATCGGAGAGGATATCGCCAAACAGATTGCTGGCGACCACCACATCAAACCAGTCCGGATGCAGCACGAAGTTGGCGGTAAGAATATCGATGTGATACTTATCGACGCGAACATCGGGGAACTGACCGGCCATGGCTTCAACGCGGCTATCCCAGTAGGGCATGGTGATGGCAATACCGTTCGATTTGGTGGCGGAGGTCAGGTGTTTCTTCGGCCGACTCTGCGCCAGCTGATAGGCAAACTTCAGGATGCGATCGACGCCAGTGCGCGTCATCACCGTCTCCTGAATCACCACTTCACGTTCGGTGCCGGGGAACATGGTGCCGCCGACGCTGGAGTATTCACCCTCGGTGTTTTCGCGTACCACATAGAAGTCGATATCGCCGGGCTGACGATTCGCCAGCGGCGCTTTAACACCTGGCATCAGTCGCACCGGACGCAGATTCACATATTGATCGAACTCCCGGCGGAACTGCAGCAGCGAGCCCCACAGTGAAACGTGGTCGGGCACCACATCGGGCCAGCCGACTGCGCCAAAATAGATTGCATCAAAGGCTTTCAGCTGTGGAAACCAGTCGTCAGGCAACATTTTGCCATGCTGCTGCCAGTAGTCTGCACTGGCGTAATCGAACCACTCCCAGCGCAGCGGAATGTTAAATTTCTCTGCGGCCGCATTCATTACACGGACGCCTTCCGGCATCACTTCTTTGCCGATGCCGTCGCCAGGGATCACGGCAACAGAGTGAATTTTGTCAGTCACAGGGTACCTTTCCGGTTGATGTTCGAATTGTGTACGCAGTATAACTGTCGCTTACGGGGAAATAATGAGCCTGAAAGGCAATCCAGTGTTGAATAAAAGTAGAGAATCCCGCACCTCCACCGATGATTTAGCCTTCTTTGTTCGCCTGGCTGCGCTGGATAGCCTGACTGCGGCAGCGCGCGAACTGGGACTGTCACTGGCGGCGGTCAGCAAACGTCTGAGCCAGCTGGAGCAGCGGCTTGGTGTGCAACTCCTGCGCCGCACCACGCGACGACTGGAGCTGACGCCGGAAGGCCGCCGCTATCTGGCGGGCGCGCGTCCGTTGCTGGATCAGCTGGCGGCGCTGGAAGAGGCGGTCAGCGGCGAGACCGCCCAGCTGCGCGGCACACTTAACATCAACGCCTCATTTGGTTTTGGCCGTCGGCATATTGCGTCCTGCGTTTCGGCTTTTGCCGCGCTGCACCCGGAACTCTCGCTTTCGCTGCAGCTCAGCAGCCAGCCACTTAATTTTCTTGATGCCCACATGGATATTGATATCCGCGTCGGGGAACCGCCCGACTCACGGCTGGTGGCGCGCAAACTGCGTACCAATCCGCGCATTCTCTGCTGCTCACCCGCCTATGCCGCCCGGCACGGTCTGCCGGAGACAGTGCGCGATCTGGCACAACACAACTGCATTTTACTGCGCCAGCACGACAGCGATTTTACCCTGTGGCGACTGACCAGCGGCGAACAGAGCATCAATCAGAAAGTGCGCGGCAGTCTGATCACCAACGATGGCGAAGTGGCGATGCGGCTGGCGATGGATGGGCATGGCATCTTGCTGCGTTCCTGGTGGGACGCGCAGCACAGTCTGGCGACGGGCGAACTGCTGCCGGTGTTACCCGACTGGCAGGCACCGGATGGCGATATTTTTGCGGTCTGGCAGGCGCAGCGTCAGCTTCCGGCGCGTATTATCGCATTTGTGGCGTTTCTGCAGAGCAATCTGCAATCAGTTGATTAGTCAGGAATTTAAAGGCAGTTTCCGGCGCGGCCAGGCGCCTGCGGACAATAAATATACCGCATTAAACTGATTCGGTTGCGTCAGCGTGCCGCTGCGTTTACAGCGTTTTAGCGGCTGCGTATGATTCTTATTCTTTTTATTTCCTGTCTGTCCTCTGCGTTGTGGCCAGCCGGGAGCAGCAGGCAGATAGGGGAGTTAAGTATGAAAGTGTTGTTCAGCCCGCGTACAGCGGCACTTACACTGGCGATGGTGACCACCTTCAGCCTGACGGCGTGCCAGATGCCGGCGAAAAAAGTGGATGCCAGTGCGCCGGTGGTGATGCAGCCCTCCAGCCCCGATAACCTGATTCAGCGCGAGCTGGGTGAAGGTTTGTATGAAATGGCCTATCTGCCAGCAAAAAACGCCCTCTATGTCGCCAGCGCGCAGGGATTTAAAGATATTAGCGGCGGCATGATCTACCGTCTTGATGCTTCTACGCTGCAAAGTACCGGCGCGGGGCATTTCGACCTGAAAAACTTTGGTCTGATCAGCGCGCCTGACGGCAGCGCACTCTACGCCACCAACACGCTGGATGGCGGTATCTCTAAGATCGATCCTGATAACGGTAAGGTGCTGAAGCGCCTGATGTTTGACGAGAAAAACGAGAAAGGCTTGCCCTATGGCACGCGTGAAATCTTTCTGCATGACGGGCTGCTCTATGTCGGCGGCGTGGGCGATCCGGGCGTGATCTGGGTGGTTGATGCCAAAACCCTGACGCTGAAAACCCGGATAAAAAATGCCGGGAAGTGGGTCACAGGCATCATCTTCTCGCCGGTCAGCGACCGGATTTATGCGGCGAACGGCAGCGGGGAAATCCTGGTGATCAATCCGCGCAGTGCCAGAATCGAGCAGCGCCTGACGGCGGGTGACGGGCAGGAGTATCTGTTCCTGAATATGGCCGAGGATCCGGCAACCGGTCGCCTGTTTGTGACGGATAATTCAAAAGCGAAAAATACGCTGGTGTTTGATGAGCGCAGCGGCAAGGTCATTAAGCGTCTGAATCTGGGTGATTCACTGGGGATTAAGTTTAATGGCAAGCGCAATGAGATTTATATCAGCCAGCGCGAATCGAAGAAGGTGCTGCAGCTGGATGGCACCACCTATGAGGTGAAAAACAGCTGGTCATTTGATAGCCATCCCAACAGTCTGCTGGTCTCACCGGACGGGCAGACCCTGTTCGTCACCCTGAAGCAGGGCTTCAATGACGATCGCAGCAGTCAGGGACTGGATGGCGTGGCGCGTATCACACTGCAATAAGAAAAGGCGGCATCGCTGCCGCCTGAATCCTTACTTAGCCACACCTTCTACCAGCACCACGCGGTAGTTAGCGCCTTTCAGACGGTGCGCTTTGGCAGCCTGATACTCCGGGCTGTCATACCAGGCATGCGCGGCTTCGCGGCTCGCGAATTCCAGAATCACCACGCCTTCCGCTTCCTGTCCTTCCAGCGTTTCCAGTTCGCCATAAAAGGCGAGAGGATTGATCTGATGATCGCCGCGAGCCTCGCCCGCTTTCTCGGCATAGATCGCCATTTCGTCCTGGTTCAGGGTGTTATCACGAATAAATACAACATATGCACTCACAGGTCTCTCCTTAAGCTTTTTTATCCTGGGTTTCGGTATCGAAATCAGCGGCATCATGACGCTCATGCAGCTGATCGGCCGGGTCGCCCATGACACGGTTGACCTTGCGGCCACGAATCACAGCAGGTCGCAGCGCGATCTCTTTCGCCCAGCGCACCACATTTTTATAGGACTGCACATCCAGGAATTCGGCACCGCCATACTGGTCATTCAGCACCATGTTGCCGTACCACGGCCAGGTGGCGATATCAGCGATGGTGTAGTCATCACCGGCCAGATAGCGGTTATCTGCCAGCTGACGATCCAGCACGTCGAGCTGACGCTTCGCTTCCAGCGTGAAGCGGTTAATGGCGTACTCAATTTTTTCTGGCGCGTAGTGATAGAAATGACCGAAACCACCGCCGAGGTAAGGCGCTGAACCCTGCAGCCAGAAGAGCCAGTTCAGGGTTTCGGTGCGGCCAGCGATATCTTTTGGCAGGAAGTAGCCATACTTTTCCGCCAGATAGAGCAGGATATTGCCCGATTCAAATACCCGAATCGGCGGCGTTGCTGAGTGGTCGCTCAGCGCCGGGATTTTCGAGTTCGGGTTTATGTCGACAAAACCGCTGGAGAACTGATCGCCTTCGCCGATACGGATCAGCCAGGCATCATATTCCGCATCGTTGACGTTAAGCGCCAGCAGCTCTTCCAGCAGGATGGTCACTTTCTGGCCGTTAGGCGTGCCAAGCGAATAGAGCTGTAAAGGATGCTTGCCGACCGGCAACGCTTTTTCATGGGTGGGACCAGCGAACGGACGATTAGTTTTAGCGCCGTTACCTTTGGCTTCAGGGTCCCAGGTCCAGACTTTTGCGGGCTGATATGCATTTTCCGACATAATGAAAGTTCGCCTTATGGTGTGGTATTGGTCTGGAGTGTAGCAGGTGCTGCAAAGGGGGTTTAACTCTGCTGGCTGCGCAAGGCCGTGCTGCAGGGGGCTGATGTCAGGCGGGCAGCGGCACTGGATAAAAGTGAATAAAAGTGTGTCAGGCAGGTGGTTCGTTATCCTGAGCGGAGGTGGCCGTGCAGTCAGCAGCGACTGCACGGCAGGCAGGGTTACAGCAGTTCACGCTCAATCAGTTCGCGGGTTTCTACCGCCTGAACCTTCATTTTTTCCGGGTAGCCAAACAGAGACGCCGCGATGATCGGTTCACCGCCGACTTTATAACTGCGGGTGGCAAAGCCGGTGTCGCGCAGCGTTTTGAACAGGGTGTCGAAGTCCACTTCGCCTTCGCCCACGCCGACATGCTGGTGAATGGTGGCATCCACCCCTGGCGGGTTAACGATGTAGCGACAGTGCTTAGTATGGTTCATGGTATCGGCGATCAGCATGTGCGACAGATCGTCACCGGCATACTCCAGCATCGGCTTCACATCGCCTTTGCCTTTGTCATAAAAGAAAGTGTGTGGCGCGCTGTAGATATACTTCACGTTATCGCTGCGGAACGACTTCACGATATCCACGGTTTCGTTATTCTCTTCGCAGAAATCCCACGGATGCGCCTGGATTTCGACGCGGATGCCTTCACGTTCGATGATCGGCAGCAGCTCTTCCATGGAACGATAGAACATCTCTTCACAGATTTCCGGCTCGTTAGGCGTGCCGGAGAGTTCGGTGTTAATCACCTGCACACCCATCTCAACCGCGATCTCAATCATCCGCTTCCAGTTCTTCACCGCCGCCTGACGACGCAGCTCATCCGGGCCGGACCAGCGATAGACCACGATAAACGAGGAGATCTCCAGCCCGGTGGCGCTTAACGCATTCTTATACTCGGTGATGATTTCACGGCTGGCTTTAGGATGCTTATAAAACGGGTTGATCTGCGGATGCGGCGACTGTTCGATATATTTGTATCCCCAGTCGGCCACCTGATGAACCATACGGGTGATGCCTAAATCTTTAATCACATCCACATCAAAAGCGATTTTCATCTTTCTGCTCCGGGCACATTAAGGTTGCTGTTCTTCATTGAAGGTCACGCCAATCTGCTGCCTGACGTTGTCCATCGCGGCCAGGGTGTTAATCGCCTGGTCAAGCGAATGGATGGGCGAATCGATCCGGTTCTGGCCGATACACCAGGCGAAGTGGTTAATTTCATGACAGAGCTGTTCATAGCGACTGGCAGGCTCCTGCCACTGCAGGCGATGACGCCGATCGCTGGAGGTCAGGGTGAAGTTACCGGGCGCATAGAACTGGCCTGAAAGTTCCAGCGTGGCCTCGTGTCCGGCGATCACCGCGCCGCCTGGCGTGTTGCTGAACAGGGTGGTATTCAGCACCGACTGCATGCCGTGCTGATGGGTAAACAGCATCGACGTCTGACCGTTGACACGCCCATCCGGGACGGGCTGGCCCCGGGCGACGATCGTGTCAGGCGCACCGCCGCCAACAAACACGCTAAGCGCCACCAGATAGCTACCCAGATCCAGCATCGGGCCGCCCGCCAGATCGGCGTTAAAGATGCGGTGATCCGGGGTAAAAAACTCGCCATGATCGGCAATCAGGGTGTGAACATCGCCGAGTACACCATCCTCCAGCAGCTGACGAATAACGTCATATTTCGGTGTGAAGTTGCACCACATCGCCTCCATACAGAGCAGGTTCGCGGCAGCAGCGGCCTGTTTAAGCTGAGTCGCCTGTTGAGCATTCAGCGCCAGCGGCTTTTCAATCAGCAGATGCTTTCCGGCGGCAATGGCGCGCAGACCATCGGGAAAATGGTGGTTGTGGGGCGTAGCGATATAAACCGCATCAACATCCTCCCGCGCCAGCAGCACGTCGATACTGCCCGTGGCATGGCTGATTGACCATTTGTCGGCAAAGGCCTGTGCTTTTGCCGGGTCACGCGCAGCCACCGCGGTGATCTGCTGGTGGGTGTGCTTGCGCAGTGCATCGGCAAAATGGTCGGCGATCCAGCCCGGCCCGATAATGCCCCAGCGCAACTGTGGTATCTTGCTGGCAACGGGCAGGCGTGGAAGCGGAAGCGTTGAAGGGAACATAACTTTTCCTTTTGTACGTGCAGGCAGGTGCTGCTCAGGACTCCACTATAGAAAGCCCGCCGTCGACGCTCTAACCTTTTAATGATGTGATCCCATCAACCCGATCGGCGCAGGATTTTTATCCGTTTTAGCAAATGGGCGTTTTAAAGAGAATACAGAAAGAAATGAATGTTTCATTTTGCGAGGACGATCAAGATTGGTGCTGACTTTCTATCAAATAAATGAGAGGAAATGGCCAGGTCGCGATAGAGTGTTGATGTCTCAGATAACAGAATATCAAGGCGTAGCCGTCAGTCAGCGCTACAGAGAGCAGAAACAGGGAGAAGGATAATGTCAAAAGTGACGATGACCGCCATTGCGCAGGCGGCGGGCGTGGGCGTGGCCACCGTGGATCGGGTGCTGAATAGCCGCGCGCCGGTGCGCAGCGTGACCGAGCAGAAAGTGCTGGCTGCGGCCCGCGAGCTGGGCTATCACCTCACGCAGGCACACATCCGGACAACATCACCCCTTGCCGCAGCAACAGTTCGCGTGAGTTTTATCCTGCTGCCTGCCCGCTATTCGTTTTATCAGCAACTGGGCGAGATGCTGAAACAGCAGCTTAAAGCGCAGCAGCCACAGGGCAGCGAACCTGAGTTTTGCTGGCATGATATTCACGAAGTGGAGGCGGTGGCGCACTCGCTGCGTCTGCTGGCACAGCGCAGTGATGTGATTGCGCTGGTGGCGCTGGATCATCCGCTGATTCGTCACGCGATTCAGGATGTGTCACGACTGGGCGTACGGGTTTACGCGCTGTTTTCTGATTTTTCGCCCTGCGAGCATGCGGGGTTTGTCGGCATTGATAATCAGAAAGCGGGGCGCACAGCGGCGTGGATGGCACAGCATCTGCTGCGTCAGCCGGGATGCGTCGGGGTGCTGCTGGGCGATCATCGCTTTACCTGCCAGGAGAGCAGCGAGATCAGTTTCCGCTCTTACCTGCGCGAGTCAGGTATCACCCAGCGGGTACTGGAACCGTTAAAGACTTATGAGTCGGGTGACGGCGGCTATCAGGCAACCCGTCAGTTGCTGGAGACCCATGATGATCTGGTGATGATTTATGCGCCCTGCGGCGGCATAGAGGGCGTGGTGCAGGCGCTGCGTGACAGCGGACGCAGGCAGATCGATCTGCTGTGCCACGGTCCGTTGCCCGGCGATGAGCTGGCGCTGATTGATGGCACCATCACGCTGATGCTGCGTCATCGTCTTGATGTCATGGCTGCGGCGGTGATAGCCACCTGTCTCAACAGTCGGATGGAGCAGCGCGACCATTTTGCACAGGTGACCGTACCCTTTGAAATCGTGACGCGTGAAAACCTGTAAAAAGAAAAGGTTAGCGCCTATTTGATAAAAATCTATCATTTTGTGGAATATTTAAACGCGATCTCTATCAAAAAATGAAACTTTCATTGTTGTCTGAGATGAAATTTTCATTTGATACTGCCAGCAGTTTTCACTGCACAGGCAGATATCATGACCTTTCACATTGCTAATGCGCCCTGTAGCTGGGGCGTGGACGATCCCGCTAATCCCTGGCTGCCGCCGTGGCAGAAAGTCCTGACCGAGGCCGCTCAGGCTGGCTATCCCAGTATCGAACTTGGCCCCTGGGGCTATCTGCCATCCGATGCAGCCGAACTGACCCGGCAGCTTAATGCGCATCAGCTTTCGCTGGTGGCGGGTACGATTTTTGATGATTTGGTCAGTGAAGCGCATTTCCCTGAACTGATCACGCTGACCCACAACCTGTGTCGTACGCTGGCCAGTGTGCCAACCGCCGCCAGAACGCCCGGTGCCAGCGCGCCTTATCTGGTGATCATCGACTTCGGGAATCCGGAGCGGGCGAAATATGCTGGTCAGTCAGAAAAAGCGCCACGGCTCTCCGCTGACGACTGGCAGCGCATGATACGACACATCACCATTCTGAGTGAAATTGCCTGGCAGGAGTATGGCGTGCGGCCGGTGATCCATCCGCATGCGGGCGGCTGCATTG
This sequence comes from Pantoea pleuroti, assembly GCF_014156615.1. NCBI lineage: Bacteria > Pseudomonadati > Pseudomonadota > Gammaproteobacteria > Enterobacterales > Erwiniaceae > Pantoea > Pantoea pleuroti. The sequence continues at coordinate 134,711 of NZ_SBFD01000005.1, forward strand.
AGTTTGCCGATGAGCTTGCGCGGCTGGTCAGTGATATTCCGCATCAGGTCGCTGGTTTATGCCTGGATACCGGCCATCTCTATTATGCCGGAATGGATCCGGTCGCTTCGCTGCAACAGTACTGGACCCGCATCGATTACCTCCACTTCAAAGACGTTAACCAGCGGGTCTGGCGTGACGCACTCTCTCGCGGACTCGACTTTTTCACTGCCTGCGCGCAGGGGGTGATGTGTCCGCTGGGGCAGGGCGCAATCGACTATCCGGCGGTGCGCACGCTGCTGACTGAGCGTAACTATCAGGGCTGGATCACCATCGAACAGGAGCGTGATCCGCGCCATGCCGACACCAGTCTGCGGGATGTTAAAGCCAGCCTGGACTATCTCCGATCAACAGGATTCTGAGGACAACAGCATGATTAACGGTAAAAAAGCGGCTAATCGCTCACTGCGCTGGGGCATGATCGGCGGCGGCGGCACCAGCCAGATTGGGTATATCCATCGCTCTGCGGCACAGCGTGACGGAAACTTTGTGCTGCTGGCGGGGGCGTTTGATATTGATGCCGCACGCGGGCGTGAGTTTGGTCAGGCGCTGGGTGTGGCACCGGACCGCTGTTATCCCGATTATGCCAGCCTGTTCGCCGGGGAAGCCGCGCGTGAAGATGGCATTGAGGCGGTGTCTGTCGCCACGCCTAATAATACTCATTTCGCCATTTGCCGGGCGGCGCTAAATGCCGGGCTGCATGTGGTGTGCGAGAAACCCCTCTGTTTTACGGTCGAAGAGGCGGATGAGCTGGAGCAGCTGAGCCGGGAGAAGCAGAAGGTTGTTGGTGTCACCTACGGTTATGCCGGGCATCAGCTGGTTCATCAGGCCAGGGAAATGATCGCCGAAGGGGCTCTGGGTGAGATCCGCATCGTTAACATGCAGTTTGCTCACGGCTTCCATAATGAGGCGGTGGAGTTGCAGAGTGAAAGCACCCGCTGGCGGGTCGATCCGCGCTTTGTCGGCCCGAGTTATGTGTTAGGCGACCTGGCGACGCATCCGCTGTTTATCGCAGAAACAATGTTGCCACAGCTGAAAGTGACGCGTCTGCTCTGTTCGCGTCAGAGCTTTGTCGCGTCGCGTGCGCCGCTGGAGGACAATGCCTTTGTGATGATGGAGTATGACAACGGCGCGGTCGGCACGTTATGGGCGTCGGCGGTGAATGCCGGATCGATGCACGGGCAGAAGATTCGGGTCGTCGGATCGAAAGCCAGCCTGGAGTGGTGGGATGAGCAGCCGAACCAGTTGCGCTATGAGGTGCAGGGCGAGCCGGTGCGCATTCTGGAGCGCGGCATGGGTTATCTAAGCCCGCGGGCACTGGAAGAGGACCGCATTGGCGGAGGGCATACAGAGGGTTTATTTGAAGCCTGGTCCAATCTCTATCGTCGCTTCGCGCTGGCGATGGATGCCACCGATCGCCGTGACACCGACTTCCTGCAGGATTTCTGGTATCCCGACGTGCATGCCGGATTAATGGGCGTGCGCTGGGTCGCGCAGTGCGTGAAATCGGCGGATGCCGGTGCGGTGTGGGTGGCGTGCTGAAGCGAGTCTTTAGCGTAAGCGAGAGGGGTTGCACGCCGGCTGTACAGAGAGAAGCACTCTTGCCAATGACCAGGTCATAAACAGGCTGGCTCAGAGAGCCAGCCTTGCCTGGTCGATCTGCTCAGAAAATGGATCTATTACTGATAGGAAAAAGTAATACTCGCCAGTGCATTAGCCGTTCCGGGTACCAGATCGCCCGTACGGATATACTGCGCCTGGAAGGGCAGTGACAATACCTGGTTTGCCGATGAGGTTGTCTGGATAAAGAACTGATTGAGCGTGCCATCAGCCGTACTGTCCGGGCCCATGCTCAGGGGACCGATACCGTTATAGAAAAACTGTACGCCCACGCCCGACGCGGTAGAGTCGCCCGTCAGCGTCACAACCGATGAACTGTTTGACGGGGTTGTCTGGTCGGTCATGACCGCATTCACCGCGATGTTCTGATCACAGGTGAGCGTGACGTTGAACGTCCCCGAAGGTGAGGTGCTGCCCACGGTTGAAAGTGTGCGGATATCCAGCGTGCCCAGATCGACGTTCGCACTTTTGGTGTTGACCGTACAGCCGCTGGCGGCCACCGTGATGGTGGTGGGGTTGATAATGACCTGCGCTGTTTTCGTTTCATTATTGTAGGCCGTCAGAATGGCAGCCTGGATAGTGGGCGTTGTATACAGGCCCGATTTCAACGCGGTTCCCGTTTTAATAAAGGTCACTTTTGCTGACCAGCCCAGCTTTGTGGCATAGCCACTGGTACCGCTGGCCGGATAGCTCTGTGTGATGCCTGTTTGCAAGGGCACATATTCCGATCCGTTAAAATCTTTAAGCCCGATGATGTAGCCAATACCCGGTATACCCGTTTCGAAAATTGTGTAGTTTTGACCATCAACGGTGACCGTCATGCCGCTGGATATAGCCGAGGGGGAGGGTTCAAGCGTGCCCTTTGAACAGGTCCATACCAGTCCGCACCAGAACACCTCCTCCACATTGGCCGTAGCGCTCCACGTTGAACCAATAATGTCACCGGGCATCACGGAGTCTGCTGGTCCGGAATATTCCATTGGCTGGGGTGAGAGCGTAATGTCTGATTTCCAGTCCATAGCCAGCGCGCTGGCCGAGGCATGAAAACAGGCAAGCAACAGTAAATTACGCATCATTGATACTCCGTAGTCCAGGTGGCGATGGCTGAAACGTTGCCAGCATTAACCTCGGCAGTTGTGGCGATTAATCGGGCATAAAAATTCATCTGCACGCTGTCACTCCCCTTCACACCATAGGCGGTTGTCTGGGTATCGAGTGGGACAAGCGCGCCATCTTTGTCGAGGATTTGCACTGCCACGCCTGTCGCTCCGCCCTCTGCCACTTTAATCAGTTGCGGATCAATATCATCCGGCGTGCCGCTAAAGCGGATCTTTACGCCAGAAAAGGTGGGGCCACACGCTTCCAGCGTGAGCGTGAACGGAGATTTAATATTGCTTACCGCACCCGCTTTACTTAATTGTCTGGTACCGATGTCGCCAAGGGGGACATTTTTCTCCAGCGAGTCGGCGGCAACGACGCACGTATTGGCGATCAGATTACCCTTTACCGAAACCAGCACATCGTAACCCCGCACCGGCCACGTGCAGGCGAACAGAAGTACGATGCATACCAGGCGGGTTGTTACTGACATGCTCCCTCCAGAGAATAGAGGCCCGTGCGGGCGTTAAAATCCTGCTTATTGAGCTGATAGCGAACAGAACAACGGGCCGCGTTATCTTTTCCCCAGACCGCGTTAAGCGTACCTTTCAACGGCAGACCCGATAAATAGATGCTGCCACCATCACCCACAATGCTGCTGACTTCGCTGTCTGCTAACGCGACGACGGTACCAAAAGGTAATTCCTTGCCGTTCTGGCGTAAGACAAACATCGCTTTTGCACCCTGTTGCGTAGTGATAGTGGCTCGCACCAGCGCGCCGTCGGTTGGTGTTTTGCTGATGATGGCATTATCGAGTTCCACATCACTGCCTGCGGTCGTGGCGTCGAGGCCGACCCGATTAACGCGGTAGGGCGTGGCGTAGGGGATGACGGCATAACCCCGGCTGTCGGTTTTAATACTGCGGTGATTAAGAACCGCAACCTCGCTGGCTCCGGGTGCTTTGATCAGAATATTGGTATTGCCCAGCGGCTGGCTCAGCGTCAAACCATCTTCGTGTAAAACGGCACCACCGCTGATGCCATAGCTGAGATTCCGGGCATCACGCCCGTAGCTGTAACCCAGGTTGTACTGGCCCCGATGGTCTTTATATTGCAGTGCAGCATCGCCGCCATACTGTTTCTGTGCGTTGTAGCGCTGATTTACGCTGTAATAAAGTTCATCTTTTCCAGGCACATAACCACTGACGCCACTGCTGTAGGTTGTTCCTGCTGATTTCCCCTGAGTGGTGGAAAAACGTGCGCGTGTCGAATTTTTGGGATCGCCAAAGGGTATCGAGAGCGACAAGGCCAGAATGTTATCTTTACTGTCATCATACAGACTGGTGCTGCGCTGGAAGCTCACGCCCAGCGAGGCAGATCGGAATGTCGTATTCCATGCAAACTGAATCCCCTGTGTCGTTTTCGACGTATGCCAGTAGGTTTGCTGATCCCAGGAGAGCGATAAAGAGCCATATTCGTCCATCGGCTGCGAGAGCTGTAGCTGGTTTCTGGCCTTGCGTGACATCCGAAGGTCGTAGAGATTTTCATAGCGGGTGGTGACAGTGCCGTCCGCTTCCACGACCTGTTCTGGTCTGCCACCGCTCATTCTTTTATAAGCCGTATCGCTGAGGTTATAGAACCCTTGTGTGGAGTAACGAAGCGAATAGAAATTTACGCGTGTCCCGATGTCGTTGAGCAGTTTGCTGTAGCGCAGGCGTACGGAGTCGCCCGTATAGCGCTTATCATCTGCAAGCTGGCTCCGGGCATGGGTAACATCCAGTGAATAGGCTCCCAGGCGGCCCAGGTTCTGACCGATGCCCGCTGCAACCCCGCGATAACGCTCGGAAAGCTGAGCGCCACCATAAAAGGTCAGTCCATATCGCCAGCCATAAAAGAGTTCACCCTGGGCAAATGTCGGCGCAGCCTGATTATTGACCGGCTGGAATTTCCCCGCACTGAGGGCATATTTAACCTGGCCGCTGCGGACCAGATTAGGCACGCTGGCGAAAGGCACATTGAACTGAGTTTCGTAGCCATCGCTCTCCCTGATAGTGACAGAGAGATCCCCCCCCGAAGACGTGGGATAGAGATCGCTGAGCACAAATGGCCCGGGCGATACGCTGGTTTGATAAATAACATTGCCGTTCTGTCGTACGGTGACGATAGCATTGCTGCGCGCAATCCCCCGAACTTCGGGCGCGTAACCGCTCAGGCTTGCAGGCAGCATGTTGTCATCCGTTTTAAGCGCCAGCCCGCGGACACCGACGGAGTCAAACACCTGAGATGAGGTGTAAGTTTCTCCGGCATAAAGCTGTGCGCCCAGCGCCGGAACATCGCGCTGCAGCCAGGTCTGTACATGGTTCAGCTCATTCGTGTCTTTGGTCCAGGTGGTATAGTCGCGCAGCCGCCATGCGCCAATGTTTATGCCGCTGTTCAGACTGGCAAACAGCTGCTGATCGCGGGTTTTGTTTTCACCTTTATAGGTATTATTTGAACCGTTAATGACATAGTTCAGCCACCCGGCATGAATGCCATGTTCCCAGTTTTCCGGACTGACGTAGCCGCGTGGCAGATTACGCATCCTGCTCTGCGGTACAGTGATGTTGAGCGTGAGGGTTTGCGGCTCATAGTCCGCGCTGCTGCCGGGAAACAGTGTGCTGAGGAAATAGCACTGTTTTGCCAGCGGCAGGCTGACACCCTCTGCCTGTGCCATGTCGACGCCAAGCGCATCAAGCTGGCTGGCCGTCAGACAGGCTGCAGTGACCTCCTGCCCGCTGGATTTATCCACCGCAAAGATGACGTTGCCCGTGAAGGCATAATTCTTGTTGATATAGACGTTGATATTATATTCGCCTGGCGGTAAGGCACTGCCTGTATTAACCCAGGATAAATCAGCCACTGACGCGCTCTCGCCATTAAGGAAGGCGGGGTTAAAGTGTAAATCGCTCTCCGCGGCTGCGGTATACCGCATGGCATGGAAAGCCACCACCGCACAAACGATTTTCATTTTCACGCGATTATGCCTCAGAGAGTCTATTTACGGGTTAACGGGGTTCGGCTCACGGGTGTCCATGCACCGTAGTCATTAATAGTCTGAAAGCTGAGGGCGGTGGCCTGGCTGAATTTCTCCGCTAGTGTGACACTAGATTTAGGTGGCAACATCACAGGCGCAACCGTCTTACCGTCAACTTTAAGATTGATGGTGGTCACAAAATAGGGAGTTGGGTTGTTCAGTACCACGTTGCCTGCGCTGAATGCACCGGTAATTTTTTTCCAGGCTTCGTTAGCGTTATCAGGAAGATCCGTAGGGCGATAAAATACCTTAATGCGATTAGCAGAGGCGAACTGCAGCGAGTTGCCAGCACTGTTTTTCATTTGTTGTGGAATAGCTTTTACGGTCATCCAGTACAGCGATTCGCGATCCTGCGGCAGAGATCGACCATTAAAGATGATCTTCACCACGCTTTCGGTTGCTGGTTTTAAAACATAAAGCGGCGGCGTAAGAACGAAATCCTGCGTGCGCTCCCCGCTGGCAGTTTCCATCCAGGATTGAATTAAAAACGAGGCCTGTGCGTGCGTATTTCTGACCTGCAATGTTGATTGTTTTGCATCAGCGGAGTAGACCATACGTGTCGCCCCTAACCCCACTCCACCAGCGTTTACCGCCGATGAAAACAATGTGGCAGCCAGACAAACCCAGCTTAAAGAACGCATTATTTTTCTCCTGAACGTCTATTCATGCCCGGTCGTTAAACCGGGCATGATGATTACGAGTAGGTTACGGTGTAAGTGGCAACTGCACTGGCATCGCCCGCAGTCGCACCACCGGTTGGCGAATAATATTTAGCGCTGAAGTTCAGAGAGTTAGCACCTTTACGCAGTGGAATCGCTGTGGCTGCCTCGCCCAGTTTCACGATGTTGCCCTGCTCGTCATAAAGACGAATGGCTACATTCTGCGCTGATGCAGCGCCGCCGTTTACACCTGCTGCCAGGCTGTTGGCATCATTACTGTCAGGCGTACCGGAGAAGGTCACTGCGACAGTGGTGGCCGCAATAGGTGTCTCTTCTGTCGATGCTGAGGTATCCGCAATTGCGCAATCCTCAAGGGCGATAGAAAACGTTTTAGCCACGCTTGCTTCACTGCCTGCAGCGGCCAGCGTAACCGTACGCACTTCACCCATATCAACATCAATGTTTGCGCTGTTGGCGCTGATGGCGCAGGCTGATGTCACAACGCTTCCGTTAAAATTGACAGAACCACCGCTGGTTGTTGCCGCCATAGCTGAGCCCACCGGGAACAGCGCTGAAACACCAAATACCAGAAGGGCTTTTTTATTAAACTCCAATTTCATGTGATCACCTTTATTATTGAGTTTGCTTTGTTGTGTTTTGTAAATAACGACTGACAATAAATATAAGAAATATTTTTATTGTAAATTTACGAAAATATCGCAGTTGAGGTTTTATATATAATTTATTTTTTTCTTTATTACTTTTATGGCGTTGTGCTGTATGCGGGGTGATGCCCTCCTCTTAATAATAAGATGGGGGCATTATAATTTTTTTAAGAAAAAATAACCTGTGAATTTTTATTATACAGGCGAAGTATTGAAGAATAAGTATTGTATATTGGATACCCATGTTAATAAGTTATTTTATTTTTAATAAAAATAATGAAATTTATAAATGCAATAATATTTATCAGGGTGGAGAATGATTTCATTCTCATTTGAGGCGTATATTATGTGTGCGTCTATCGCAATGAAAGAGATGTAAGTTATCTCTGCTGCCCACAACATATGCTTTGATAAAGATCAGAAAAGATCGTTTGCAATGATTTTAAAAAAACCATTCCGGACTATCGGATAAAATGGGGCTGGCCCGGACAAAGAGTAATCAGCAGGCTCAATGTCTATGACAGATAGCGTGATCGCCTGATCCAGGCCAGGATGGCCGCTGACAGAGCTGATAAGTTCAGAGAAGCGAGCAGAGGGGGAAGAATTGAGGGGCAGTTCAGAGATTGTCGCTGTCATGCCTGACGCTGGACAACGGCAGAATGGCGTACCTGTACGGAAGAGGGCGCGAAACAGGGTAGAGGTGACATAAACATGACGCAAAAAAAACGGACCTCCGTGGAGGTCCGTTCATTTTAAATAGGGTGCCCGAACCCGAAAATGCCGGGAGCATTTTTGCATCGCGCGACCCGGAGGGCGAGCCACAGGATGTGGCGAGTGTATCGAACCTTCGATAACGGGTTCGCTCCACAAAAGCAAAAACCCGCCAGAGGCGGGTTCTTTAAATTTTGGTGCCCGAACCCGGAATCGAACCAGGGACACGGGGATTTTCAATCCCCTGCTCTACCGACTGAGCTATTCGGGCAACGGGGCGCATTAAACCGTAAAGGCCGCGGGTCGTCAACGGCTTTCACTAAAAAACCCCGGAAAACGTGACTGATTGCCTGATTTTCAGTCAAAGCGGGTAAAACCTCAGGCCAGTGCGCCATTTTTACGGCACAGCGCGATGCTGTAAACATCCTCCGCCAGCCGCTGTGCGGTGGCGACATCCTGCACATTGCGCTTCACCAGCAGCTTGCTGAGGCAGCCTTCAAGAATCAGCTCCATCTGATCGGCCACCATGCTGGGGTTATCCAGCGCCTGCTCCACCAGAATGTCGTGGGTGAACTGCCATGAGCCGCGTTTCTGCTGTTCGGCCAGTTGATGGATGGGCTGATCGGGCTGCGGGTAGAAGCTACAGGCGGCGATAAACAGGCAGCCCGGAAAGCGTCCTTTGCTGACCTGCTCACTCAGGACCTCATAGCGTGCCATCAGCTTCTGGTCGGGCGACAGCGATTCATCCAGCAGGATCTGGCGCCGCCAGGTTTCAATCTGCTGCCCGTGATAGCGCAGCGCATCGTAGAGCAGGGCGTCACGATCGGGCCAGAACTGCTGAAGCTGGTCACGGGTTAATTCGGAACCCGCCAGGGTTTCCAATGAGAGGGTGGCGGCGAGGCCGTTCTGTTCAAGCACATTCAATGCATGCTCGAGTATCTGTTCACGCTGCAAGTGACTCTCCTCTGGTATGCAGGCCCGGTAATGCACCGGGCAATGCCCTGACTCCAGTGTTGTTTACGGGGTAAGTTTCTGCAAATGCGCCCGGAAGTCGGCGGCATTGAGAAACCCGGTGATGCGCGATCCGGCGATTTCGCGGCCCTGCGCATCAAAGAACAAAATTGTCGGTAAGCCCAGCACCTGAAGATGCTGCAACAGCGCGTTGTCACTGGCGTTGTTGGCGGTGACGTTGGCCTGGAGCAGTTGTACCTGATTCAGGCTATCGCGCACGGCGCTATCACTAAAGGTATATTTTTCAAACTCTTTACAGGCGACGCACCAGTCAGCGTAGAGATCGACCATGGTGATGCGGCCGCGGGCCTGCTGCAGCGCGCTTTCGAGCTGCTGCGGCGTCTGGATGGTATGGAACGGCAGCGGTGCCACAGCCTTCTGCTGCGCCGCCGGGCCACCAAAGGCCCAGTCCTGCAACGGGCGTGCGCTGATCAGCGCAGCGGCCAGCATGATAATCTGCACGATGCGCCACTTACCGCTGCTGGCGCGCAGGCTGACGCTGAACGCCCAGCCAAAGAACGCGACGCCGAGCAGGCTCCAGAGTCGCAATCCCCACGCATCGCCCAGCACCCGCTCCAGCAGGAAGACCGGCAGCGCCAGGATGACAAAGCCAAAGCCCTCTTTAACGGTTTGCATCCACGGGCCGCTTTTCGGCAGCAGCCGGTTACCAAACAGGGTCACGGCGATCAGCGGTAATCCCATTCCGACCGCATAAAGCCACAGCGTCCCGGCACCGGCCCACAGATTTCCGCTCTGCGCGATGTAAAGCAGAATGGCGCTGAGCGGCGCTGTGGTGCAGGGCGAGCAGATCAAACCCGCCAGCGCGCCCATCAGGAAGACGCCGGGCAGCGAGCCACCCTGCTGACGATTACTCCACAGGGTCAGGCGGGTTTGCAGGCTGGCGGGCAGTTGCAGCGTAAACAGGCCGAACATCGACAGCGCCAGCACGATAAACAGCAGTGAGAGCGTGAACAGCACATAAGGATGCTGCAACGCGGCCTGGAAGCGCAGACCCGCTGCCGCGACGACCACTCCCAGCAGTGTGTAGGTCAGCGCCATCCCCTGCACATAGACCATCGCCAGCGCGAACAGCCGGCCCAGCGAATAGTGGCGCTGTCCGCCAAGGATAATGCCGGAGATCAGCGGATACATCGGCAGTACGCAGGGCGTAAACGCGACACCGATACCAATCAGTAGCGCCCAGAGCGGCGAGAAAGGCAGCGGGCTGGCGGGCGCGGGCTGAGCGCTGACCGGCGGCGGTGCGCTGCTGGCGGTCACCGCACTTACCGGCACGCTGCGCGTCTCTGGCGGATAACAGAATCCGGCGGCGGCACAGCCCTGATAAGTCACACTGAGCGTGGCGCCGCTGGCCGCCTGTTGCAGCGTCACCGGCAGCGTCAGATCCTGCGGATAGATTTCACTTTTGCCGAAGAATTCATCTTCATGCGGCTGACCTGCCGGCAGCGTTAACGGCGCGATGGCCGCGTTCTGCGGTGTGATGTGGATCTGCTGGCGATAAAGGTAATAACCCGATTTCACTTTCCAGTGCAGGTTGAGCTGCGAGCCCTTCTGCTCGAAGTCAAAAGTAAAGGCTTGATCGACCGGCACAAAGCGACTGGTCGCCGGATTTGAAAAGAGTGAAGCGTGCGCCTGCAGGCAGATAAACAGCGTCAGCAGAAGCGTAATTAAGCGAGAGATGCGTGCAGCCATGACAAGTATTCACTGTCTCCATATTGAACCGGCAGCGCCAGCAGTTCGGGCACATCGTAAGGGTGAGCTTCTTTGAGCAGATCACACAGCGCCTGCTGATGATCGCGGTCGCATTTCAGCAGCATCTGGACTTCGCTACTCTGCTCCATTTTTCCCTGCCAGAGATACCAGGAGGTGGCGCCCGGCAGCAGTGTGACGCAGGCCGCCAGCCTGGCTTCCAGCGCTAAGCCAGCAAGGTGCTCCGCCGTGGCCTGATCGGGCGCGGTGCAGAGGATAACGACAGCATTCATCCTGTGACTCCTGTTTTAAAGAGCGCCGATGATAGCACGCTCCATCCGTAACACGAGGAGTGCGCTAAAGCAGCAATCCACCAAAGACGAAGCCAGAGAGCACCGACAGTGCAATGGCGATCACGCCGGGAATGATAAAGGCGTGGTTAAACACATACTTGCCAATCCGGGTCGAACCCGTGTCATCCATCTCTACGGCGGCCAGCAGGGTCGGGTAGGTCGGTAGCACAAACAGCGCCGAAACCGCCGCGAAGGAAGCGATGGCAGTAAGCGGCGTAACGCCCAGCAGCAGCGCGGCGGGCATCAGCGCTTTGGTGGTCGCAGCCTGCGAGTAGAGCAGCATCGAGGCGAAGAACAGCACCAGCGCCAGCATCCACGGATAGGTTTTCAGCGTGTCGCCCGCCAGCATCTGAATCTCCGCCAGATGTGCCTTCACAAAGGTATCGCCCAGCCAGGCGACGCCCATCACGCAGATACAGGCGCTCATGCCGGACTTAAAGGTGCTGGCGCTGAGAATTTCGCTGGTGTCGAGTTTGCAGGTCAGGCTGATCAGCGTGGCGATGGTCAGCATAAACACCACAATTGCTTCATTGCGTGGCAGTGGCGGATTGACGATTAGCCCGACGCTGGCGCTGGTCGCGGTGGCATAAAGCACCACGGCCACAATGCCCGTCAGAAACAGCAGCACCGATTTTTTCGCGCCCGGTTTTGCCTGATAGAGGCTGGCGCCACGCAGCGTGACTTCGCCTTTGGCGAGACGCGCCTGATAAACCTCATCATCCTTTAGCTCACGGCCTAAGAAGTTAGTCACCAGAGCCGCCAGGAAGAGGCCCACCATGGTTGAGGGGATGGCAATCGCCAGCAGCGTGATATAGCTGACGCCGCGCGGCTCAAGCAGGGTAGCGAAGAAGACCACCGCGGCTGAAATGGGTGACGCGGTAATCGCGATCTGCGAAGCCACTACCGCAATCGACAGCGGCCGGGAAGGGCGAACGCCTTGCTCTTTCGCCACTTCGGCAATCACCGGTAATGTTGAGAACGCGGTATGTCCGGTACCGGCCAGTAGCGTCATCAGGTAGGTCACCAGCGGTGCCAGCAGCGTAACGTGGCGTGGATGACGGCGCAGCAGGCGTTCCGCCAGGCTCACCAGATAATCCATCCCGCCCGCCACCTGCATGGCGGCTATGGCGGCGATCACCGCCATGATGATTTCAATCACATCGAACGGAATAGCGCCGGGTGTCATGCCAAATCCCAGCGTCAGGATCAGCACGCCCATTCCGCCTGCGAACCCGATACCAATGCCGCCAAGACGTGCGCCCAACCAGATCGCCATCAAGACGATAAGCAGCTCAACCACAAACATGAATGACTCCTGAAAGATAAACCGGTAATAGCCGGGTGTGCTGTTTAACAAAAAAAAAGGCACACCGTGTTGATCGCGGTGTGCCTTTTGTTAACCAGCGTCGGTTAAACCTTACTGTTCGTTTTCATCAGTATAACGTTTGGCTTTATAAACCGGGTACATCAGGTTCTGCACCGAGAAGATATCGTCCAGCTCACTTTCCGTCAGCAGGCCGCGCTCCAGCACGACCTCACGTACGCTTTTACCGGTTTCCGCACAGATTTTGCCGACGATGTCGCCGTTGTGGTGGCCGATGTAAGGGTTGAGGTAAGTCACGATACCAATCGAGTTGAAGACATAGGCTTCGCACACCGCGCGGTTGGCGGTAATGCCGTTGATGCACTTCTCCAGCAGGTTGTAGCAGGCGTTAGTCAGAATGCTGATCGACTCAAACAGCGCCTGGCCAATCACCGGCTCCATCACGTTGAGCTGCAACTGGCCCGCTTCAGAGGCCATCGTCACGGTGATGTCGTTGCCAATCACTTTGAAGCAGACCTGGTTTACCACCTCCGGTACAACCGGATTGACCTTGGCGGGCATGATAGAGGAACCCGCCTGCAGCTCTGGCAGGTTGATTTCATTGAGGCCAGCACGCGGGCCAGAGGAGAGCAGGCGCAGGTCGTTACAGATTTTAGAGAGCTTCACCGCCAGACGTTTCAGCGATGAATGGACCATCACATAGGCGCCACAGTCAGAGGTCGCTTCAATCAGATCTTCCGCCGGCACCACCGGCAGGTTGCTGACTTCCGCCAGACGCTGTACCGCCAGGTGCTGATAACCTTCCGGCGTATTGAGGCGGGTGCCGATGGCGGTCGCGCCCAGGTTCACTTCCAGCAGCAGTTCCGCGGTGCGCAGAATGCTTTTGGTCTCTTCATTCAGCAGTACGCTGAAGGCGTGAAATTCCTGCCCGAGAGTCATCGGCACGGCATCCTGCAACTGGGTGCGGCCCATTTTCAGGATGGTCTGGAACTCATCGGCTTTGTGCTGGAAGCCTTCGGCCAGCTGGCTGATGCCATCAAGCAGTTTCAGTAGCGAGCTGTAGACCGCGATGCGGAAACCGGTTGGGTAGGCGTCGTTGGTGGACTGGCATTTGTTCACATGATCGTTGGGGTTGAGGTACTGATATTCCCCTTTCTGGTGGCCCATCAGCTCCAGGCCGATGTTCGCCAGCACTTCATTGGTGTTCATGTTAACCGAGGTCCCGGCACCGCCCTGATAAACATCCACGGGGAACTGGTCCATGCAGCGGCCATTGTTGAGCACTTCGTCGCAGGCCTTAATGATGGTATCGGCAATGTTGCGCGGAATGGTCTGCAGCTCTTTGTTGGCCATCGCCGCCGCTTTTTTTACCATCACCATGCCGCGGACAAATTCAGGTATGTCGCTGATTTTGCTGTTGCTGATATAAAAATTCTCAATCGCACGCAGAGTATGAACGCCATAATAGGCATCCGCCGGAACTTCGCGCATACCTAACAGGTCTTCTTCGATACGAATGTTGTTCGCCATGATAACCTTCTTGTTGTTGCCGCTAACCATCACAAAGGATGTGTTTATTTTGTCGTGGTGTACCCGTGCCGACATATTATCCGTCTTCATAGGGGCGTGTGCGATCATATTCTGATGCATATGAAAAGCACGCATGCAGATCACTTAATGCTGCAGCCTGGTTAACGATATGTGAAGTTGGTTACAAAATTAACCCCGCAGGATAAATTTGACAGGATCGGTTGAAAATGGCGGCGCGGGTGCCCATCTCTTTTCTTATCATCCTCAGGATAAACGCTTTCTGCTGACCGGCACGCTGCCGTTCAGCCCCTACTTACAGGAGAGTACGGTGCGCTGGATACCGTTATTAGTCTTTTTCGTTCTGGCCTGGATTGAGATTTCCCTCTTCATTCAGGTTGCACACGTCATGGGCGTGCTGCTTACCATGCTGCTGGTGGTCTTCACCTCGTGTATCGGCGTCTCGCTGGTCAAAAATCAGGGCATGAAAAACTTTATGCTGATGCAGGAGAAGCTGGCACGTAATGAAAGCCCGGCCAACGAGATGATCAAAAGCGTGTCGCTGATCATCGCCGGTTTCCTGCTGCTGCTGCCTGGTTTCTTTACCGACCTGCTGGGCCTGCTGCTGCTGCTGCCACCGGTGCAGAAGCATCTGACGCTGAAGCTGATGCCTCATCTGCGCGTCTGGCGGGGACCGGGAGCCGGACCAGACAGCGGCTACACCATGGATGGCGAGTTCGAGCGTAAAGACAGCGATCGCCTTGAGCATCATGACGATCACAAGGATCGTTAACCGCAACTGTCACCTCTGAAAGTGCAACCTCCGGGTTGCGTGAGATTGTTGAAAAAACTGACCCGGTCAACTGTGAGACCGGAGCCGCTCAGGGAACAGGGTCAGATCGGAAAGTCGCAAAATCGTCATCCATGACTGCTCGGCCCGCGCCATCCGTGGCGCGGGACGCTTTCCTCTTCTGACCCAGTTTCCTGCGCCCTGAGCTTAGTCGTTGCTGCCAGGGTCACCCTGTTATGAGTTTGTCAGCACACTGGCGCAACCTTCGGGTTGCGTTTTTTATTTGCCCCATTATCTGTTCAAAAAGCCATCACTTATCACTCGCGGGTAAAAAATTTGTTGTCCGCCCCCTTGAAAGTGGGTGGCAGCGGCCCTATCTCTCTGGTCACGAGGCCGGAAGCCATGCAGCCCGGTGTTCAACCCCAAAACTGAATGATTGGACTTCTCAAAGGAGAGCTATCAAATGAAAATTCGTCCATTGCACGATCGCGTTATCGTCAAGCGTAAAGAAGTTGAAGCTAAATCAGCTGGCGGCATCGTGCTGACCGGTTCCGCAGCCGGTAAATCCACCCGTGGTGAAGTACTGGCTGTCGGCAATGGCCGCATCCTTGAGAGTGGCGACATTAAGCCGCTGGACGTGAAGGTTGGCGACATCGTGATCTTCAGCGAAGGTTACGGCGCGAAAACCGAGAAAATCGACAACGAAGAGGTGCTTATCATCTCTGAGAGCGACATTCTGGCCGTTGTTGAAGCGTAATTTTTACGCGTAATTCACTGAACGAAACGAATTTAAGGGATATTTAAAGATGGCAGCTAAAGACGTAAAATTCGGTAATGACGCACGCGTAAAAATGCTGCGTGGCGTGAACGTACTGGCAGACGCAGTAAAAGTTACCCTGGGTCCTAAAGGCCGTAACGTAGTTCTGGATAAATCTTTTGGTGCACCGACCATCACTAAAGATGGTGTTTCTGTCGCACGTGAAATCGAGCTGGAAGACAAGTTCGAGAACATGGGCGCGCAGATGGTGAAAGAAGTTGCCTCTAAAGCGAACGACGCTGCGGGTGACGGTACCACCACTGCAACCGTACTGGCACAGTCTATCATCACCGAAGGCCTGAAAGCGGTCGCAGCGGGTATGAACCCGATGGACCTGAAGCGCGGTATTGACCAGGCTGTTATCGCTGCGGTTGAGAAACTGAAAGCGCTGTCTGTTCCTTGCTCAGACTCTAAAGCGATTGCGCAGGTAGGTACTATCTCTGCTAACTCCGATGAAACCGTGGGCCAGCTGATTGCTCAGGCGATGGAGAAAGTGGGTAAAGAAGGCGTGATCACCGTTGAAGAAGGCACCGGCCTGCAGGATGAGCTGGATGTGGTTGAAGGTATGCAGTTTGATCGCGGCTACCTGTCACCTTACTTCATCAACAAGCCAGAAACCGGTGCGATTGAACTGGAATCTCCGTTCATCCTGCTGGCTGACAAGAAAATCTCTAACATCCGTGAAATGCTGCCAGTGCTGGAAGCCGTTGCGAAAGCCGGTAAACCACTGCTGATCATCGCGGAAGATGTTGAAGGCGAAGCGCTGGCAACACTGGTGGTTAACACCATGCGCGGCATCGTGAAAGTGGCTGCGGTTAAAGCACCAGGCTTCGGCGACCGTCGTAAAGCTATGCTGCAGGATATCGCTATCCTGACCGGTGGTACCGTAATCTCTGAAGAGATCGGTATGGAGCTGGAGAAAGCGGCTCTGGAAGATCTGGGCCAGGCAAAACGCGTTGTGATCAACAAAGATACCACCACCATCATCGACGGTGTGGGTGAAGAGGCGACAATTCAGGGCCGTGTAACCCAGATTCGTCAGCAGATCGAAGAAGCAACCTCTGACTACGACAAAGAAAAACTGCAGGAGCGCGTAGCGAAACTGGCAGGCGGCGTAGCCGTTCTGAAAGTAGGCGCAGCAACTGAAGTTGAAATGAAAGAGAAGAAAGCCCGCGTTGAAGATGCGCTGCACGCAACCCGTGCTGCTGTAGAAGAAGGTGTGGTTGCTGGTGGTGGTGTGGCGCTGGTTCGCGTGGCAGCACAGCTGGTTGATCTGCGTGGTCAGAACGAAGATCAGAACGTCGGTATCAAAGTTGCGCTGCGCGCGATGGAATCTCCACTGCGTCAGATCGTTTCTAACGCCGGTGAAGAGCCATCTGTTGTCGCTAACAACGTGAAAGCGGGCGACGGTAACTACGGTTACAACGCGCAGACTGAAGAGTACGGCAACATGATCGACTTCGGTATCCTGGACCCAACCAAAGTGACCCGTTCTGCTCTGCAGTACGCGGCCTCTGTTGCGGGTCTGATGATCACAACCGAATGTATGGTCACTGACCTGCCAAAAGGCGACGCACCTGATTTAGGCGGCGGCGCTGGCGGTATGGGTGGCATGGGCGGTATGGGCGGCATGATGTAATTGCCGTTGACTGCTTAAGTCATCAAAGAACCCCCGATCGGAAACGGTCGGGGGTTTTTCTTTTTCAGCGTCTGAATGCTGGCAGCAGCAGGAAAAACCCATTAACTTTTTTTATGTTCTGCATCATGGTTTAGTCAGGGCGGGATGCTCTAACGTGGATCCCGGCGCGAAATAGCGCGCTCTGAAAGGGATAAACAGCAGATTAAGGAAAATAAAAATGCACGATAAATGGGAATTTTATAAGGACGAAGCACACAAGTGGCGCTGGAGAAGAACGGCGCCCAACGGCAATATTACCGGCGCCGCCAGTCAGGGCTACGTTAACAAAGCCGATTGCATCGAAAATGCACGACGTAATGGCTACACCGGTTAAGGGCATCACGCTCTGACATCACCCCCGATCGGAAACGGTCGGGGGTTTTTCTTTTGGGTGGGAAAATAGTATAAGTAAGGCGCAATCGTTCGTCTTTCCTCTTGATATGTCACGCTGTCTGCGGCTGCGCCGACTGATCGACTGGCTTCATTTTATTCACCAGCATCGGCACGCTTGCCAGCCTGCAAGCGGCGTGAAATATTGAGACGATATAACGGGATAAGGGCAATGAATGTGCAGAAAGAAAAATCCTTTTTCTGCTACGCTGCCACCCGACTCTGATGATAATAAATGGGGATTACAATGCGGATTAACCTCTTGCTCGGACTGACGGCTGGCGCGTTATTGCTGGCGGGCTGCAGCAGCTCTACGCAACTCTCTTCAGCAGGACAGCGCGTGACGTTTACCGATCAGCAGCCTGGCAATACCTGTCAGCTTCTGGGCAATATTACCGGCTCACAGAGCAACTGGCTGAGCGGTGCAGGCGGCGAAACCAGCGCACTGCGTGGCGCAGCTAACGACCTGCGCAATCGCGCAGCGGAGATGGGCGGTAACGTGATTTATGGAGCAACCAGTCCGACGCAGAACCTGTTGTCCGCGTTTGCGCCACTCGACAGCAAAATGACCGGCCAGGTCTACAAGTGCCCATAATGTGAATCAGGCAGTCTGCCATATTGAACCGGCCAGCCTTTTGCTGGCCGTTTTTATTCCTGACGTAACTGTAAATCTAACGGTGTTTTACTTGGCTCTCCGCCAATTTCACGCGCCAGCTTTGGCACCAGATAGCCGGAGACCTGTGACAGAAGTGCACGCACCAGCTGGCGGGCCTCGTCATCTGACACAAAGAAATGCGCCGCACCCTGTACCTTATCCAGCACGTGCAGATAGTAGGGCAGGATGCCGGCATCAAATAGTGCATTGCTCAGGGTGGCCAGCGTCTGTGCATTATCGTTGACGCCACGCAACAGCACGCTCTGATTCAGCAGAGTCACTCCAGCACGCTTCAGGCTAATCATCGCCTCACGCAGCTCATCATCAATCTCCTGCGCATGGTTGATGTGCGTCACCATCACCACCTGCAGACGCGTCTCGCTTAACATCTGACAGAGCTGATCGGTAATGCGCGCCGGTATCACCACCGGTAAGCGGCTGTGGATGCGCAGACGTTTCAGATGGGGGATCTGTTCCAGCGCGGCGATAAGCCAGGCGAGCTCATGATCTTTCGCCATAAGCGGGTCACCGCCGGAGAAAATGATCTCATCCAGCTCGGGATGATCGGCGATATAGTCCAGTGCAGCCTGCCAGCTACGCTTGTTGCCGGGATTATCCTGATAGGGGAAATGACGACGGAAGCAGTAGCGACAGTTGACGGCGCAGCCGCCTTTTACCAACAATAAAGCCCGGTTTCGGTATTTATGCAGCAATCCAGGTACAACGTTGCTTTGTTCATCGAGCGGATCGGTGCTATAACCTGGCGCATCAGTGAATTCCTGGCGGCGGGTCAGTACCTGAAGCAGCAGCGGGTCGTGCGCATCGCCTTTTTTCATCCGGCGGATGAACGCATGCGGTACACGTAAGGCGAAAAGACGCCGCGCATCCGCACCTTCAGCCAGCTCAGTGTGCTGATCAAGGGCTAAAATCCGCAGTAATTCATCAGGTTCGGTGACAACATCCGCAAGTTGCTGCAACCAATCTTCTCTGGAAGGTGTTTTTAGGGTTACAATGTGTGCCATTTTTTTGGCTTAGTACCAGTGTCAATTTTCGTAGAGGGCCTTCATGGCGACTTATTCTAGCAACGATTTCCGTCCCGGTCTTAAAATCATGTTTGAAGGCGAGCCGTATGCCATCGAATCCAGTGAGTTCGTTAAACCGGGTAAAGGTCAGGCATTCGCGCGCGTTAAAATGCGTCGCCTGCTGACGGGTTCTCGCGTTGAGAAAACTTTTAAATCTACCGACTCCGCCGAAGGCGCTGACGTAGTAGATACCAACCTGAACTACCTGTACAACGACGGTGAGTTCTACCACTTCATGCATCCGGAAAGCTTTGAGCAGTTCCAGGTTGAAGAGAAGACGGTAAACGATGCAGCGAAATGGCTGCAGGATAACGCTGAATGTATCGTTACGCTGTGGAACGGTCGTCCGATCGCCGTTCAGCCGCCGAACTTTATCGAAGCTGAAGTTATCGAAACCGATCCAGGCCTGAAAGGTGATACTGCAGGGACTGGCGGCAAGCCAGCTAAACTCTCTACCGGTGCCGTGGTGAAAGTGCCACTGTTCGTGCAAGAGGGCGAAGTGGTGAAAGTTGACACCCGCTCTGGCGAATACGTGTCACGCGTGAAATAAGATTCGCAGGCGCATCTTCTGGTGCGCCTTTTTCTTGTCTGAGAGAAAAAAATGATCAAGCTGGCAAAATTAATCGCGTTCGCGTTGCTGGTCTCCTCTGCGTTAAGCGCCTGCAACACATTCCACGGTTTTGGCGAAGATGTCTCTCACTTAGGTGGTGCCATTTCGCGAGCAGCAAAATGACCTTAACTGATTGTCCTTTTTAAAGTCTCGCCAGCAGCAACTGCCGGAAATCCGGCTATGCTTAAAGCGCTGTACTTTACATCCATCAAAAAGGACATTGTTATGTTAAAGAAAAGTATTGCTGCGATCTTCTCTGTACTGGTGCTCTCTTCCCTGCTCACAGCTTGTAATACAACGCGTGGCGTAGGTGAAGATGTCGAAGCGGGCGGCCAGGCGATTCAGAACAGCACGAAGTAACCTGTTATTCCAACCGGTACGAAATGCTTTTCGTACCGGCTTGTCAGATTCTGCACTATTTCTGTTTTACCCAGATTAACTCTTCAACCGGGAAACCATCCCGACGCGCCTGATCAACCAGCTTCTCTTTTACGCCCGGCTCCAGCTGGGGTGTGCGTGACAGTATCCAGAGATAGTGGCGATTCGGTCCACATACCAGTGCATAGCGGTAGTCCGGATCGAGAGCAATCACGTTATAGCCGCCATAGAAGGGGCCGAAGAAAGAGACTTTCAGAGAAGCCCGCGTGGGTTCCCCGGTGAAGTAGGCTTTGCCGACGCTCTCCTGCCAGCGCTGCTTTTTGACGTTATAGCCACGGTTGATTACCTTCAGGCCGCCATCTTCACGCGGGCTGTAGTTTGCCGTTACCTGTTCAAGTCCGCGCTCAAAAGGGTGGTTAAGGCGGGCAATCTCATACCACTGACCGAGATAGCGCTGGCTGTCAAAGTTATCTACGACCGTGACGTTCTTTGGCGGCGTAGTGCTGCAGGCGACAGAGAGAAAAGCACTCAGGCTGGCAACAACTGTTTTCCATGGAGACATAGTGGGATTCCTTTGTGATTTAACCGCTTAAGTATAGAAGCCGAAACGCTGTTTTTGGCAGTACGGGCACGAGATTGTTTGCCGCAGGCATTGCAGGTAGACTTCCCCCCCTAATTTGTATCAGGAGTCATCACCATGAGCGAAACGGCAAGCTGGCAACCAAGCGCATCCATCGCCAATTTGTTAAAACGCGCCGCTATTTTAGCAGAAGTGCGTCGTTTCTTTGCCGATCGCGGCGTGCTGGAAGTGGATACGCCGGCGATGAGCCAGGCAACCATTACCGATATCCATCTGGTGCCATTCCAGACGCGTTTTGTCGGGCCTGGCGCGGCACAGGGGCGCGATCTCTGGCTGATGACCAGCCCGGAATATCATATGAAACGCCTGCTGGCGGCGGGCAGTGGCCCGATCTATCAGATGGCGCGCAGCTTCCGCAATGAAGAGGCGGGACGTCACCACAACCCGGAATTCACCATGCTGGAGTGGTACCGGCCGCATTACGACATGTACCGTCTGATGAACGAAGTCGACGATCTGATGCAGCAGGTGCTGGAGTGTGACAGCGCTGAGTCGCTCTCCTATCAGCAGGCGTTTATCCGCCATCTTGAGCTGGATCCGCTGTCAGCGGATAAAGCGCAGTTGCGTGAAGCGGCAGAGAAGCTGGGTGAAGGTGAGCTGGCGCGTGCAGAAGAAGATCGCGATACCTTACTGATGCTGCTGTTTATGCTGGGTGTGGAACCGAAGATTGGTCAGGATAAACCCTGCTTCGTTTATCATTTTCCGGCCAGCCAGGCAGCCCTGGCGGAGATCAGCACCGAAGATCACCGTGTGGCCGAACGCTTTGAGGTCTATTACAAAGGCATTGAGCTGGCGAACGGTTTCCGTGAACTGACCGACAGCCGTGAGCAGCGTCAGCGTTTTGAGCAGGATAACCGTCGCCGTGCGGCGCGCGGCCTGCCTGTGCATCCTATTGATACGTATCTGCTGGATGCGCTGGCGCATGGCATGCCAGCCTGTTCCGGGGTCGCACTGGGTATTGATCGCCTCATCATGCTGGCGTTGAAAGCGGAGTCATTGAGCGATGTCATCGCGTTTCCGGTAGATCGCTGCTAATCGGTTAATCACAAACGATGGCGGATTAGAGGGGAAGGGTTGGCCCGGATGAAGAGCAAAGCGTCCGAGCCAGGATGGCGAGGCCGACCGCCATGGATGGCGGCCTTCTTTGTGATCAGCCGGGCCATCCCTGACCTGGCACAGGTTTCAGCTAACTGCTGCTGTCAGGAAACTCCTGAATGGTGACCGGCAGCGTCAGTTTCTGATCGTTTCGCAGTACCTGCACATCAATCACTGAACCCGGGCGAATTTCTGCCACCTGATCCATGGTCTCCTGCGCGGAGATGGCCGGCTTGCCATTAACGCTGAGCAGCACATCGTTGGCCTGAATCCCGGCTTTATCCGCTGGCCCATCTGGCGTGACCACGCTGACAATAATGCCCTGAACCCGATCCAGATTGCTGCCCTGTCCATGCAGCGGCGGCAGCTCACGCCCGGTAATGCCGATATAGCCGCGGATCACCCGACCATCACGAATCAGCTTATCCATGATTTTCGAGGCTAAAACGGTTGGAATGGCGAAACCAATCCCTTCCGGGGTTTCACCATCACTACTTTTATCGAAGGTCAGGGTGTTAATGCCCATCAGCTCGCCAAGCGAGTTAATCAGCGCGCCGCCGGAGTTACCCTGATTAATTGACGCATCGGTCTGCAGGAAGTTCTGTCGGCCTGATGAACTTAAGCCAACCCGGCCCGTGGCGCTGATAATGCCCTGCGTGACCGTCTGACCGAGGTTATAGGGGTTGCCGATCGCCATCACCACATCCCCGATATGCGCCTGGCGATTTGGATTGATGGGGATAACGGGCAGGCCGGAGGCCGTAATCTTCAGTACCGCCAGATCGGTCATGCCATCGGAACCCACCAGCGTCGCTTCAAAGAAGCGGCCATCCTGAAGCGCCACGATAATTTGATCGGCATTATTGATCACATGCTTATTGGTAAGGATGTAGCCTTTTGCATTCATGATGACCCCTGAACCCAGGGTCGTGATGCCACGGTTATTGTTGCCGTGGGCGCTACGATTGTAAACGTTCACAACGGCAGGCACGGCGCGGCGCACCCCTTGATTGAAGCTAAAGGGCGTTTCGTCTGTAATATTTTCGTGGTTATAGAGGGCGTCGCTGCCCATACGCAGTGCAGGCAGTGCTGCGAGCAAAATACCCGCCACAATCAGGCCCAGCACCACGGCACGCAAAAGTTTAAGAAACATGGTGTTAAATTACGCCAGGGGAGATCGCAGGGGAGAATAGCATGAGAGCGGCGGACACACACGCGCTTGTGTCCGCCGTAATGCGAGGTTTATCTCAACAACAGATAGATACTTTCATCGCCGCGCACCACATTCAGTGCCAGTACCGGCGGTTTCCCTTCCAGTATTTTACGCATTTCAGCAATGGTCTGAACCCGGTTGCGGTTAACGCCGATAATCACATCATCTTTCTGCAGACCAACCTGTTCAGCCGGTGTGCCTTTTTCGATGGTATCGACCTTCACGCCTTTATCACCGGTTTTAGTCTGTCCATCACTCAGGGTTGCGCCCTGAAGCGCGGGTGACATCAGCTGTGCGCTGGCGGTGGTCTGTGCGCTCTGCTCCAGCGTAACGGTAACCGTTAACGGCTTACCTTCACGCAGCAGGCCAAGCTTAACCTGTTCACCTGGCGGCGTGGTTCCCACTTTGACGCGCAGCTCAGCGAAGCTGGTAATCGGCTTATCGTTGATCGACGTAATGATATCGCCTGACTTCACGCCCGCTTTCTGCGCAGCAGATTGCGGCAGGACTTCAGAGACAAAGGCGCCGCGCTGCGCATCGACATTGAACGCTTTAGCCATATCGGCTGTCATTTCAGTGCCTTTGATGCCGAGCTGACCGCGCTTCACTTCACCAAATTTAATCAGCTGCTGCGCGAGGTTCATCGCCATATCACTCGGGATAGCAAAGCCGATACCGATGTTACCGCCGCTGGAGGCGAGAATCGCGGTGTTGATACCGATGAGTTCGCCGTTAAGGTTGACCAGCGCACCGCCTGAGTTGCCACGGTTGATCGCGGCATCGGTCTGAATAAAGTTTTCCAGCCCTTCCAGGTTCAGGCCGCTGCGGCCCAGTGCGGAGATAATACCGGAGGTGGCCGTCTGTCCCAGACCGAACGGGTTACCGATAGCTACCGCGAAATCACCCACTTTCAGCTGGTCAGAGTCCGCGACTTTCACCTGCGTAAGGTTTTTTGCGCCCTGAATCTGAATCAGCGCGATATCAGTCTGCTCATCATGGCCAATCAGTTTGGCTTCATATTCACTGCCGTCGCCAAGCTGTACGTTGATTTTATCCGCACCGTTGACCACGTGATTGTTGGTGAGCACGTAGCCTTTCGCGGCATCGATGATCACGCCAGAACCTAAACCTTCAAACGGCTGTGGCTGACTATTTCCGCCAGGCATCTGACCAAAAAAACGTTTCAGGGGTTCAGGAATATCCTGAGCCTGTGCACCCGAGTCAGTGCCTTCCACGTGCACACTGACCACGGCAGGTAACACTTTCTCCAGCATCGGTGCCAGACTCGGCAGCGGCTGGCCCGCAATTTGTGCTGGCAGCGTTGCCATCGCGTCTGGCGCGGCGGCAAGGCTCATCCCAATACTCAGGGCTAATGCGCTAAACAGGCGTGCTTGTTTTTTCATTGCTACAACGCTCTCGCTGCAAAAGGTGGGAGGAATTAATAAGTGTGACAGTCGTTTGCGGTCAGGGTTCGCAAAAACAGCGGGCGCAGACAGGCTGCGCCCCAAAAAGATTAGTCGCGGGCAGGGCGCTCGCCACGCAGTAAACCGGATGCGCCTTCAGAATAGTCGCGCGGCATCTGCACCGGCACCTGATCGTTGTCCGCTTCGGCTTCAGTCAGCTGATAGGCAAACGGATTTTTCTGGCCAGGCAGATTCGGCAGCAGGTCGTTTGAGCCTTTTGCCATGTGCTGATAGAGCTGACGATAATCACGCGCCATGTTGTCCAGCAGCTCCGCGCTCTGCGCGAAGTGGTTGGTCAGCTCTTCGCGATAATCCGCCAGCTCCGCTTTCGATTTTTCCAGCTCGTACTGCATGCTGCGCTGCTCACGCAGCTTTTTGTTGCCAAAACGCATGGCGACTGCGCCGACAATAATACCTACCACTAAACCAATTAGCCCGTATTCCCAGGTCATAATGACTCCCGTGTTATTTCCATTGTTCCGTAGGGCATTGCACCATTTCAATAATAGTCACTATACCCGTTAATCTAATGGATGTGGAACTCTGGAGCAGCATGGCTTAGTGTAGAACGGCCTTTTTTTCAGCAACTGTGGTATGAATCAGACACCATTCAGGGACTTTGAAACAACAATGCAAACCTCAACTCCGCTTGCACGCTATGAGCAGGCGCTGTCGCAGGGCGAATTCAGGCCCGATGACGTACAACGTGAAGCGATTACCCGTTTAGACGCGCTGCAGCAGGCGCTGGTTGCCCGGCAACAATCCGCCGCGCCTGCCACATCCGGCCTGCTGGGTCGCCTGTCAAAATTGATCGGTAAAGAGAAAATCGAGACGCCACAACCGGTACGTGGACTCTATATGTGGGGCGGTGTCGGTCGCGGTAAGACCTGGGTCATGGATCTCTTTTTTCAGTCTATTCCTGGCGATCGCAAACTACGTCTGCACTTCCACCGCTTTATGCTGCGGGTGCATGAAGAGCTGACGCAGCTTCAGGGGCAGAGCGATCCGTTACTGATTATTGCGGACAAATTCAAAGCGGAAACGGACATCCTCTGTTTTGATGAATTTTTTGTCTCCGATATCACCGATGCGATGCTGCTGGGCACGCTGATGGAAGCGCTGTTTGAACGCGGTATTGCGCTGGTGGCCACCTCGAACATTCCGCCTGATGATCTCTATCGCAATGGTCTGCAACGTGCGCGCTTCCTGCCTGCCATTGAACAGATCAAACGTCATTGTGATGTGATGAATGTGGATGCCGGCATCGACTACCGGTTACGCACGCTGACCTCCGCGCACCTGTGGAACTCTCCGCTGAACAAAGAGACGCACGCTGAAATGGCGCGGATGTTTAAAGCGCTGTCGGGCAGCCAGCCTGAAGATGCGCCGGTACTGGAAATTAATCACCGCCAGATGCCGACGCTGGGCGTCAGCGAGGGCGTGCTGGCGATTAATTTCACCACCCTGTGTGGCGAAGGGCGCAGCCAGCATGACTATATTGCGCTGTCGCGCCGTTTTCACAGTGTGCTGCTGTATGACGTGCCGGTGATGATCTACAAAACCGAAGATCAGGCACGGCGTTTCCTGGCACTGGTCGATGAGTTCTATGAACGGCATGTGAAGCTGGTGGTCGCGGCAGAAACGTCACTGACCGAGATTTATCAGGGTACGCGGCTGAAGTTTGAATACCAGCGCTGTTTATCCCGACTTCAGGAGATGCAGAGCGAAGAGTATCTGCGTTTACCGCACCTGCCGTGAGAATAATCGGGATAAATACCGAAATAGGGTTCGATTTTTGTAACCGACTTCTCTATAATCTTGCGACCCCACGTTACAGCAAAGGATTTTTTTCCCAAATCCTCTGTGTTCCAGTAACTCTATCCGAAGGGGTGGCTTGCTGGTCAAAATGGTCGTGTGAGCCTCATTCGTTTACTTAAGCGTTTGGGATTTCACCAACGTGTAACTTAATTTGGGTAAGCTTTTCGATGAAAACTTTTACAGCTAAACCAGAAACCGTCCAACGTGACTGGTTTGTAGTTGACGCAACGGGCAAAACTTTGGGTCGCCTGGCGACTGAACTGGCGCGCCGTCTGCGTGGTAAGCATAAAGCGGAATACACTCCGCACGTTGATACGGGTGATTACATCATCGTTCTGAACGCAGAAAAAGTTGCTGTAACCGGCAACAAGCGTACTGACAAGATCTACTATCACCACACTGGCCACATCGGTGGTATCAAACAGGCGACCTTTGAAGAGATGATTGCTCGCCGTCCTGAGCGTGTGATTGAGATCGCGGTTAAAGGCATGCTGCCGAAGGGCCCGCTGGGTCGTGCTATGTACCGTAAACTGAAAGTTTACGCAGGCAACGAGCACACCCATGCGGCACAGCAACCGCAAGTTCTTGACATTTAATCGGGATTAAAGGCAATGGCTGAAACTCAAAACTACGGCACTGGTCGCCGCAAAAGCTCTACCGCTCGCGTATTCATTAAGCCGGGTAGCGGTAACATCGTAATTAACCAACGTTCTCTGGAACAGTACTTCGGTCGCGAAACTGCCCGCATGGTAGTTCGTCAGCCGCTTGAGCTGCTGGACCTGGTTGGTAAATTCGATCTCTATGTCACTGTTAAAGGTGGCGGTATTTCTGGTCAGGCTGGTGCGATCCGTCACGGTATCACCCGCGCTCTGATGGAATACGACGAATCACTGCGTGGCGAGCTGCGTAAAGCTGGCTTCGTAACGCGTGATGCGCGTCAGGTTGAACGTAAGAAAGTCGGCCTGCGTAAAGCACGTCGTCGTCCTCAGTTCTCCAAGCGTTAATTGTTTGCAGCTCCGGCTGCGGCAATTGGCTCAAAAAACCCGCTTCGGCGGGTTTTTTATTTTCTGTCTTCCCATTAACGCCCCGCGAAAACCGTAACGCCGCGCTCAATTTACCTGCAAAAATTCATTCCACGCCCACAAGCAGCCTAAAATCTGGTAAACTGTGTGTCACTTTGCGCCCGCAGGCCGGTGCGTTATGCGCCTCCCCACTGTCGGGGCGTCAGTATCTACGGCGCGGCTAACCAGGTTGCGTGCGAGTTCGATAAGCAAGTGAGTCGCCGTGTGGTTGGCTATTCGCAGTATCTTTTTGTGAACAAACTTGGAGGTTTTCATGGCTGTCGCTGCCAACAAACGTTCGGTAATGACGCTGTTTTCTGGTCCTACTGACATTTTCAGCCATCAGGTACGTATCGTCCTGGCGGAGAAGGGTGTCAGCGTAGAGATCGAGCAGGTCGAAATGGATAACCTGCCGCAGGATCTGATTGACCTCAATCCGTATCGCACGGTACCGACGCTGGTAGATCGTGAGCTGACGCTGTATGAATCACGCATCATCATGGAATATTTAGATGAGCGCTTCCCGCATCCGCCACTGATGCCGGTTTATCCGGTTGCCCGTGGTGATAGCCGCCTGATGATGCACCGCATCGAGCAGGACTGGTATAGCCTGATGAGGAAAGTAGAGAACAGCAGCGGTCAGGAAGCGGAAGCGGCACGCAAGCAACTGCGTGAAGAGCTGCTGGCTATCGCGCCACTGTTTGGCCGTACGCCTTATTTCATGAGCGAAGAGTTCAGCCTGGTTGATTGCTATCTGGCTCCGCTGTTATGGCGTCTGCCGTCAATGGGTATCGATTTGATCGGCTCAGGTTCTAAAGAGCTGAAAGGTTACATGAATCGCGTATTTGAGCGTGACTCCTTCCTCGCTTCATTAACTGAAGCTGAACGTGAAATGCGGCTGCAAGCCCGGGCTTAACGTATGGAAATGTCGCAACTTACTGCACGTCGTCCCTATCTGCTGCGCGCCTTTTATGACTGGTTGCTCGACAACCAGCTGACGCCGCATCTGGTGGTCGACATTAATCTGCCGGGTGTGCAGGTGCCGCTGGAGTATGCGCGCGATGGTCAGATTGTCCTGAACATTGCGCCACGTGCTGTCGGTAACCTCGATCTGGCAAACGATCAGGTGTCGTTCAACGCCCGCTTTGGTGGCGTTCCTCGCCAGGTTAACGTGCCGATGGCGGCGATTCTGGCAATCTATGCGCGTGAAAACGGTGCCGGGACGATGTTTGAACCGGAACCGGCTTACGAGCTGGGCACGCATGAGGCGTCAGAGGGTCAGGAAGAGACCATGATGTCGGTGATTGATGGTGATCGTCCTGACGATGCCAGCGATGACGAGACACCGCCTGATGACGATCCACCGCCACGTGGTGGACGACCTTCACTGCGCGTAGTGAAATAGCAGTGACATAACAGTGAATACCCGTCCATCCGACGGGTATTTTTTTGCCTGTCAGCCATAAAAAAATCCGGCTGCCTGCGCAAGCCGGATTTTTTCAGCAGACCATCGCGATCAATAGACGTCGCGCAGGTAGCGCTTCTCTTTCTTCAACTGATCGACATAGTCAGCAGCACGCTCGGTGGAGAGGCCACCAAACTGGCGAACCACTTCATACAGCGCATTATCCACATCCTTCGCCATACGCGATGCATCGCCACAGACATAGAAGTAAGCCCCTTCCTGCAGCCAGGCATACAGCTCAGCGCCCTGTTCAAGCATCCGGCTCTGTACGTAGATCTTCTTCTCCTGATCGCGTGAGAAGGCCAGATCCAGACGCGTCAGCAAGCCATTATCACGCCAGGCAAGTAATTCATCCTGATAGATAAAGTCATGTTCCTGATGCTGATCGCCGAAGAACAGCCAGTTTTTCCCCTGCGCGCCGGTTGCCTGGCGCTCCTGCAGGAAGGCACGGAATGGCGCGATGCCGGTACCCGGTCCCACCATGATCAGCGGTGCGCTGTTGTTGGCAGGCACGCGGAACGATTTATTGGGTGAGATAAAGATGGCGGGCTTTTCACCACGACGCACACGCTCGGCCAGATAGGTTGAGCAGACGCCACCGCGATTACGGCCACCACTGTGATAACGCACCGAGGCAACGGTCAGATGCACCTGATCAGGATGGGCTTTAGAACTGGACGAAATAGAGTAAGCGCGATGCTGCAGCGGACGCAGCAGCGCGACAAACTCGGGTACCGCCAGCGTGCGCGTCAGCTCAAGCTGCAGCAGGTCAAGGGTATCTTTGCCCCACAGCCATACGCCCAGCGCATCTTTATCATCATGCTGTAACACATGACGCAGCTCCTGGTTGGTGGTGTTCTGCCCGACCCATTCGATTAACTTGCGTGACGGCTCTGAGATCTCAAACTGATAGGTCAGCAGGTCGCCAAGGCTGCGATCAAAGCCGGGCACCGGCGTCTCGTAGTCCGCGTTAAGCTGGGTCAGCAGCAGGCTGACCAGCGACGGCTCGTTGACCGGAATCACGCCCAGCGCATCGCCCGCTTCATACTTCAGGCCGCTGTCAGACAGGTCGAACTCGAAATGACGAATATCTTTGGCTGACTGCTCGCCTGACAAACGCTTGTTGGTGATCAGCGCGGCGGCGTATGGATTGGATTTGTTGCTGCCTGGAATGACTGGCGCTTCAGGCGCGCTTTCCAGCACGGTACCGCTGCTGCCCGCGCTGGCGGCAAACTGTGGCATTGAGCTGTTCAGCCACTCGCTGGAAGGCTCCTCAAAATCGATATCACAATCGATACGATCAACCACGCGTTTCGCGCCCAGCTGCTCAAGGCGCATATCAATGAACTTGCCCGCCTGACAGAAGCCATCGTAGCCGGTATCGCCAATCGCCAGCACGGCGAAATGCATCTGCTCCAGACGCGGTGCGGTACTGGCAGAGATCGCATCCCAGAACAGCTGCGCGTTGTCCGGCATTTCACCTTCGCCATAGGTCGAGGTGACGATCAGCACATGGCGCATGGTGGCAAACACGTCGAGATCGACATCGCCCAGCGCCTGAACCACCGGCACCAGCCCTTTAGCGCGCGCAGACTTCGCTGCGGTCTGCGCCAGGGCTTCAGCATTGCCGGTCTGTGAGCCATAAAGAATGTGCAGTTGCGTCGTCGCGGCTGCGCCTGTGCCCGCGGCGGGTTGCTGCTTGTCTTCTAATACCAGCAAACGGGAGTGCAGACCCGCAAGAAAGCCAGCCAGCCAGTACTTCTGATCGCCATTAAAAGGTGCATCTTCTGGAATATAAGGAATTTTCATGGGTACTTTTACTCAATCCCGTTCTCGCCCGTCATCAGTGGCATTGTCCGGTGTGAAAGCGGTTCCGCTTTCCCGCGCCGCAGTATGTGCGACAGGGGAGAGCGGTGCTGCATCTGTCCGGTACAACGATTAATCCGGGCAATGATCAATTAATAATATTCAGTTCAGCCTGATCAGTATCACTGTCAGGAGAGTTTACCCACCGCAGCGGCGATTTCCGGCAATGCCGCACGTGCAAACAGCTCTTCAAAGTCAGGCAGGTGGCCCAGCACTTCCCGGTTACAGGCATCCTGATACATGATCCAGCCATAGGTTGCCAGACTGTGCATGGAGCGGATGTTACGTTGCGTCAGCGCCGCTTTGTAATCTGACATGCGTTTGGTACCAATCAGACTCGCCAGTTCATCATCGCTATAGCTCTCGATGGCGGAACGGGCATGACGCTGCAGCTTGCTTATCAGCGAAAAGTCTTCCGTCATCAACAGATTACGGACCGCTTTTTCAACTGCCACATCTTCAACCGGGGTGCCTTTCGGTAATTTGCCCAGCGCCAGCTGCTGGGCAAAGCTCAGCACGGTGTAGTTGTTGAGCAGGACAAACATTTCCAGCGTATCGGTCGCGCCATAAGCCGGTACGGCACCGTTGGCGATGGTTTTACCCTGACGCCATGCGGCTTTAAACTTCGCCACCTGATGGCCTGCCAGCGCTGTCGACAGCTCTTCGAGCAGATCTTTGCGGCTCTTGGCTTTCAGAATCTCGCCGCCATCCTGATAGAGCAGCAGCGAACGCGGCATCACGTAAACAAAGTGGTGACACTCCGTTTCCCAGTTCTCCAGCAGCCAGGCGGCACGCGGTGATTTGGTCGCCTCCAGATGCCAGTTCAGCATGGTCAGTACCGCCTGCTTGTGCACCTGGGCCATCTCATCCTGATCGGCAATCGAGCCGAACTGCACCGAATCACCGGCAGCATGGCTGGCCAGCGATCCATAGGGGTCGTACTGGTAGGCGAAGCCGCCGCTCATGCCGTTGCCAAATCCTTTACCAAAGGTGCCCAGGTTAAGGATGGCGCCGTTGGTCATATATTCGCAGCAGAAGTCACCGACGCCTTCAACCACGGCGGTGGCACCGGAGTTACGCACCGCGAAACGGTCACCGGCCTGGCCCTGCACGAACAGACGTCCGCCGGTCGCGCCAAACAGTGCAAAGTTACCAATCAGCACGTTGCCATCGGCATCCTGCGCGCCGCCACCAGGCGACATCACGATCAGTTCGCCGCCACACTGTCCTTTGCCGACACCGTCGTTACAGGTGCCGTAATGAGTCAGCTGCATGCCATCGTTGCAGAAGGCGCCAAACGACTGACCGGCAGAACCGGTGGTGGAAATTTTTACGCTCTCAGGGGCCAGATAGCGACGACCGCGATCGTCGGTCATTACGGCAGGCATCGCCTGCAGCTGCTCAGAACTCAGCTTATGGTTCAGCATCCGCTCAATATCGATGGCCAGCTGGCCGCCGACACTTTTGTTTCGGTTATTCAGCACGATGTTGTTGCCCAGAGTGACGTCAGGATTTCCCTGATCCACCAGCGACAGCTTCAGTTGCTCAATCCAGACATCATCCAGCTCAAAATCTTTTTCCAGATAAACCGGCTTGTCGATTTTCAGCTCAGGCACCACGGTAAGCATGGCGCGTAAGTCGAGCTTGCCCACTTCCAGCGGGTGATCCATCAGGTGCAACAGGTCAGAGCGACCGCGTGCCTCACGCAGGGAACGCAGGCCCATACGCGCCAGGATTTCACGCACTTCATGCGCCACGTTGAGGAAATACTGCGCCAGCTGACGCGGATCGCCATCAAACGCTTCGGCATTCGTGGTTAAGCCAGCCGGGCACTTAACGTTACAGTTCTTCGCCATCACGCATTTCAGCATCATCAGCGCTGTCGTACCGAACTCAAAGCTGTCGCCGCCCAGCAGCGCAGATTTCACCACGTCGCTGCCGGTCTGCTGTGCGCCAGAACAGCGCAGCAGCACTTTCTCACGCAGGCCATTAGCGCACAGCGCCTGGTGGACTTCAGCGATGCCGATTTCGGCCACGCGTCCGGTATATTTCAGGCTGGTCACCGACGCAGCGCCGGTACCGCCGGTGTTACCCGCAACGTTAATCACGTCTGCACCGGCTTTGGCTACGCCAACCGCGATGGTGCCGATCCCTTCAGACGAGACCAGCTTGACGATAACGCGCACCCGCGCGGCTTTGCAGTCGTGGATCAACTGCGCCAGATCTTCGATGGAATAGGTGTCGTGGTGCGGCGGCGGTGAGACCAGCTCGACGCCAGGCGTACCGCCACGCGCGGCAGCAATCTCGACGGTAACTTTGGCCGCCGGTAGCTGGCCGCCTTCGCCAGGTTTCGCACCCTGACCAATTTTGATCTCCAGCTCTTCCAGCATCGGATCTGCCAGATAGGCAGCCCAGACGCCAAAACGGCCCGAAGCCAGCTGTTTGATGCGTGAGGCACGGATGGTGCCGTGACGGGAGTAATGCTCGCCGCCTTCACCGCAGTTACTCATGCCGCCGACCATATTGGTGCCGTGCGCGACCGCTTCATGAGCGGGAGCCACCAGCGCGCCGTGGCTCATCGCCCCGGAGGCAAAGGTACGGGTAATTTCACAGGCTGGCTGCACTTCGCTCAGCGGCAGTGAGGGCAGGGTGGTGAAGATACGTGACAGATAATCGGCCGCTTTACCGTAAGCGGTCACTTTCAGACCGCCAGTCACCACTTCGCTGCTTTCAATATCGTCACCGAAGCGGGATTTCAGGGCGCGAGACAGGTTCTGCAGGCGTTCGCTCTCAGGCTTCAGTCCTTCAATCGCATCGGTCAGACGCAGCATAAAGTGATTCAGGCTGCCATCTACCGCTTCACACTCCATGCCACGAATGGCAAAGCCGTTGTTGGTCAGCGAGTAGCGTCCCAGCTTGCGACGGAACTCCGCTTCGCTGTCGATGTGGGTCAGGTCAGCCGGGAATGTCAGGATGTCGCGCAGGGCCGCCGGGCGACGTTTACGCTCTTCATACATCAGGCTTGAGAACTGACGGTAATCAGCAGTAATCGCGAAATTATTGATCACCTCATCCGGGATGCGCTCAAAGCTGCTGTCTTTAAAGGTCTCTGGCTTTATGCCAAACGCATTATCCAGTTTAGCCAGCGTCATCAGGCGGATGAAGTTGTCCTCTTCGCGCGCTTTGTCAGCAAAGCGAATCGGCTCTTCGGTCATATCGATAAAGGTCCGCACGGCGATGGTGCCGTAGGAGTGACCTGCGCCTTCTGCACGCTCTTTGAACAGACCCAGCAACGGAACTTCAGATTCGCCCTGAATCTTCAGTGCGCTCTGGTGCCAGTCAACGGCCATCTGCGCGATCGTCGCGAAGCCTGCGCCGCCCACCGGCGTTTTGATATTCGGGAAATACTTTTTCAGCACCGGGTCATCGGTGTTGAGGAAGTTAGGCTCAAAGAACTCGCCGCTGCTGTAGCTCTCAACGGTACAGAGGCCCACTTTGCCCATGGTTTTCATCAGTGCTTTTTCAGCCGCTTTGGCATAGCGCTTAAAGGCTTTATTACCTTCTTCACCTTCACCAAATTTCTCCTCTGCGCGCATCTGTACGCCCAGCGGATAGATAGCCGACGCCCCAAAGCCAAGTGTGGCGGCAATGTGGTGCGAG
Source organism: Pantoea pleuroti (assembly GCF_014156615.1). Lineage (NCBI taxonomy): Bacteria > Pseudomonadati > Pseudomonadota > Gammaproteobacteria > Enterobacterales > Erwiniaceae > Pantoea > Pantoea pleuroti. The sequence continues at coordinate 169,178 of NZ_SBFD01000005.1, forward strand.
GAGATGCTCTGGCCGCTTTCAACTACCAGAGAAACATCCAGACGCAACCCTTCCTTTATCAGGCGCTGGTTGATGGCGGAAACCACCAGCAGCATCGGGATCGCGGCGTGCTTTGAAGAGATATGGCGATCGGTAAGTACGGCGATGCCACCCTGGGTACGGGCAAAATCAACCACCTGTTGCGCCAGGTCATCAATCGCTTTTTCCAGGGCATTCGCGTTCGCGGTGGTGCTCAGCAGATCTTTGCCGATCACCGGCTCATAGAGCATCTCAAAGCGGGCATAAGGTGCGATGGTCTGCTCGCGTAAACGCAGCATATCAAGGTGGCTGAGAATCGGGGTCGGCACCACAATCTGACGGCCTTTGCTGCGGCCCAGATGGGGTTTCGCCCCCAGCGCGACACGCAGCGTCATGCCATCCACTTCGCGGATAGAGTCCAGCGGCGGGTTGGTGACCTGAGCAAAGCGCTGAGAGAAGTAGTGCGCCATGCCGCCTTCATGATCGGATAAGCCGTTGATGGCGTTGCCGTAACCCATCGCGGAGATCTTCTCTGCGCCGGTATTCAGCATCGGATCCATCATGAACTTGAAGCTTTCCTGGTTGTAGTAGTAGGCAACAAAGCGCTGATACGTTTTCAGATCGCCACGATAACGCAGCGGTGAACCCTGTTGTTCTGCCGGGATCTCGGGCAGATCGTCAAGTCCGACGCGCGCTTCACGCAGCAACGCCGAATAATCTTTCTCTGCGGCCAGTTTTTCCAGCGCCTGAAGCGTGGTATAGCTGCGTTTTTCACGGTGATCGAAATAGAGCATACCGCCCGCTTCGATACGCCCACGACGCAACACGCTTTCAGGTGGGAAGGCGATCTGGCCCGCTTCCGACATCGCACCGATATAGTCAGCGGTTTCTACTGAACGCAGGGGACGCAGGCCCAGACGATCAAGACGCGCGCCAATTACTTCGCCATTACCAAAGATTAAGGCAGCAGGACCGTCGTTCTTCTCTTCATACAGCGAGAAGTACTCCAGCATGTCACGCACTTCTGGCGACAGCGCGCTGTCGTTTTCCCAGGCGGGCGGCATCATCGACACCACGGCGGTGATCAGATCGAGGTCATCTTCCATCAGACGGCTGTGGATGCTCTGATCCAGGCGCGAACTGTCGGACTGGCCTTTAGGCCGCACGATTGTCTTGCCACGGGCCAGCGCCAGCGCGGACTCAGCGATGCGGTTTTTACGGTCAGTGTTCAGCTCGCCGTTGTGCGCCATCAGGCGGAACGGCTGCGCCATCGTGGTATGGGGATCGGTGTTAGTGGAGAAGCGGGTATGGAAAAACAGCCCGCGCACCTGATGATCAGGATCGGTCAGATCTTTGAAGTAAGGGATCACTTCATTTGAATTCAGACGGGCTTTGAACACCTGCGTGCGTGACGACAGCGACAGCGGATAGAGACCGCCAAATTCGCTTTCGGTGAAAGCTCGGGCTTCAATGGTTAACAGGGCACGGTAGATGCGTTTTTCGAAGTCGTTCTGATCCACCACATCCTGTGGCGCAGTGAAAATCCACTGCAGAATCGGTAACTGGAACTGCGCGGCTGCCGGACGCGTCACGCTGCTGTCGAGCGGCATGTCACGTTTCATGAGTACCGGCAGACCAAAGCTGCTGAGGGTTTCATCCACCAGACGTTCGGCATTCGCACGCAGCTCAGCATCTTTCGGCACAAAGAAGTTACCGACACCAAAGCGTCCCGCTTCCAGCGGCTGGCCGGTAATTTTGCGGAAGAATTGCAGCGAAAGATCAACGTTGACCCCCGCGCCATCACCAACGCCTTCCGCTGACATGCCGCCGCGGTGAGGCACCGTACACAGGGCGCTGTGCGCCATCTGCAGAATCTCGTGGGTCTGCTCGCCGTCCTTACGCGTAATGAAACCTACACCACAGCTGTCACTGCCTGCTGTCGGATCATACAAGCCATAGGATTGAGGTTTTTTAGTGGACATTGAGGGTCTCCTTAAACTGCTTTGACATTACCTGCACTGTTTCAGGGTCTGAGCGCAACGGGGGCGCTATCATTTTCATCGCCATGCTCTGTCGAGCGCGCGTCATAGCCCTGAGCATTTCTCTCCAGACATCGGTAAAACGTCCTTAATTGAGCTGCTCTTTGATTTCCGGTCTCTTAAAGGAGATGACTTAAACCACGCGGGAGTCTTCTTGTTGCATAGATATGCCGAGACAATGGCCCGTCTGGAAAGCTTTCAGCGGATTTCCAACTTATCGGGAAAGCGTAATCAGGTCAAATAGGGTGGTCAGACGGGATTATCAGGCGTTTTATCTGCTTAAGACTATGAATTTAATGATTTTTATGGTTTAAAATGTATCACTCTGATGCCAGGAGACAGGCCGATAAATGTGAACTGACTCACTGTAGTGCAGGCGTCAGATCTCTGCACCATGCTGGTGACAGGGTCTTTGGTAGCATTAAATGCTGTTCAGCACCCGTGATGCATAGCATGTATCTGTTTTTCTTATGTCCGGCTATTTGAATGAAACCACGGTTGGTTATAAGAAAAATTAATCAGCATGGGCATGCTTAAAACAGCATTAAAGATGAATGGGTATGCATATAAAAGGGTGTGCCTGCGCGACAGGACGCTGCCAGGATATTGAAAAAAGGCCGTACAGAGGAATCGGTGATTCGCTGGCGGCCTTACAGATTATTCATTTGGCACAGTCAGTCAAGGGTTTTAACCGCTTTGTCCTTAACGTCGCCGATCGGCGAGGCTGCTGCACCATAAAAGCGCATTTGATCCCTTATCTCCACGCGACGTGCTGCGACGGCAGCGGGGTAACTGCGCTATTATGAGGCTGTTTCTCTTCCAGGGAGTTGTTATGAAACAAATTCGTCTGTTGGCGCAGTACTACGTTGATTTAATGGTGAAGCTTGGACTGGTGAGGTTCTCGCTGCTGCTGGCGTCTGCGCTGGTGGTGCTGGCGATGATTGTCCAGATGGCGGTCACGATGGTACTGCGGGGCCATGTCGAGAGTATTGACGTGGTGCGTTCGGTCTTCTTCGGGCTGTTGATCACGCCCTGGGCGGTCTATTTTCTCTCGGTGGTGGTCGATCAGCTGGAGGAGTCACGGCAACGACTGGCACGGCTGGTGGATAAGCTGGAAGAGATGCGTACCCGCGATCTGGAACTCAATCAGCAGATGAAAGAGACCATTACGCAGCTGAATCAGGAGATCAGCGATCGTAAAAAGGCGGAGCTGGCACGCGAACAGGTGATGGATAAGCTGCGTGAAGAGGTAACGCGTCGTGAGCAGGCACAGATTGAGCTGGAACAGCAATCCTCCTTCCTGCGCTCCTTCCTGGATGCCTCGCCTGACCTGGTTTTCTATCGCAACATCGATAAACAGTTCTCCGGCTGCAACCGCGCGATGGAGCTGCTGACCGGCAAAAGCGAAAAGCAGCTGATTGGCCTGACGCCGCGCGATATCTATGATGATGAAGCGGCCACTAAGGTGCTGGAAACGGACGAGAAGGTGTTCCGCCACAACGTCTCGCTGACCTATGAACAGTGGCTGCAATATCCCGACGGACGCAAAGCCTGCTTTGAGATCCGTAAAGTGCCTTACTACGACCGCGTGGGTAAGCGCAGCGGATTGATGGGCTTTGGCCGCGATATAACCGAACGTAAGCGCTATCAGGACGCGTTAGAGAACGCCAGCCGGGAGAAGACCACCTTTATCTCTACGATCAGCCACGAGCTTCGTACGCCGCTTAATGGCATTGTCGGCCTGAGCCGCATCCTGCTGGACACCGACCTTAATCAGGAACAGCTGAAATACCTGAAAACCATCCACGTCTCCGCTATCACGCTGGGCAACATCTTCAATGATGTGATTGAGGTGGACAAAATCGAGCGCCGTAAAGTGCAGCTGGATAATCAGCCGCTCGACTTCACCGGTTTCCTGGCCGATTTAGAAAACCTCTCTGGTCTGCTGGCACAGCCGAAAGGGCTGAAGTTTGTGCTCGCGCCGCAACTGCCGCTGCCGCATATGATCTCGACCGATGGAACGCGTCTGCGCCAGATTCTGTGGAACCTGATTGGTAACGCCGTGAAGTTCACCCAGCAGGGCGAGATCGTGGTGCGGGTAACCTATGAGCAGGACGAGACGCTGCGCTTTGAGGTGCAGGATTCCGGCATGGGTATCCGTCAGGAGGAGCAGGACAAGATCTTCGCTATGTACTATCAGGTCAAAGATCAGCATGGCGGAAAACCCGCAACCGGTACCGGCATCGGGCTGGCAGTATCACGCCGCCTGGCGCAGGCGATGGGCGGTGATATCCGCGTGCACAGTGCGCCGGGACAGGGGTCATGCTTCACCGTAGAGATCAAAGCGCCACGCATTGCTGAAGAGGTGGAGGATGAAGGTGTGGACGACAGCCTGCCACTGCCTGCGCTGCACGTGCTGCTGGTTGAAGATATTGAGCTTAATGTGATTGTGGCGCGCTCGGTACTGGAGAAGCTGGGCTGCAGTGTGGAGGTCGCCATGACCGGCAGCGAGGCGCTGGCGATGTTTGACCCGCTGGAGTTTGACCTGGTGCTGCTGGACATTCAGCTGCCCGATATGACCGGGCTGGATGTCTCACGTGCGATTCGCCAGCAGTACCAGGGTACGCATCTGCCCCCGCTGGTTGCTCTTACCGCCAATGTCCTCAAAGACAAAAAAGAGTACTTCGATGCGGGAATGGATGACGTGCTTAGCAAACCGCTGGCAGTGCCGGCACTCACTGCGATGATTAAAAAGTACTGGGATTATCAGGCAGAACCGGAAGAGGAGATCGCTGATGTCAGCGATGACAAAACCCGGATGCTGCTGGATGTCGCGATGCTCGAACAGTATATCGAGCTGGTTGGCCCCAGCCTGATTACCCAAAGCCTGACGATGTTTGAAAAGATGATGCCGGACTACCTTGCGGTGCTGGAATCGAATCTGATGGCGCGCGACCAGAAAGGCATTGCTGAAGAGGGGCACAAAATCAAAGGGGCGGCGGGTTCGGTCGGGCTGCAGCGTTTGCAGATGCTGGCGAAACAGATCCAGAGTCCGGAGTTACCGGCGTGGTGGGACAATGTGGGGGAATGGATTGATGAGCTGAAGCATGAATGGCGACACGATGTGCAGGTATTACGCGACTGGGTGGCAGAGCAGGATAAGTGATACCCCGGAAAAAAATGACCCCAGCCGAGGCCGGGGTGCGCGAAATACTGCGCCAACACCAGGGAAATCATTGCGGCCGCTATGATTTGAATAATTAATGCAGCCGCAGGGTATTGGTTAACACTGTCATCACCTTAGCAAATTCATCTTCTCATGCGATAAGATTCATTAAAATTTGTGATATTGAGCAGCGTTTAAATACAGAAAACATTAATTTGGCAACACAGTCAAGTAAGGAATTAATTTCTGTGCTGTGTTGCTGTTATTTTAATCAGTTTTACGCTTTTTCGTGTAGTTTTAACGCTGCCGGGCAGGGAAGCAGAGGCTGAACAGCACCAAAGTGAGCCCGCGTTAGCATTTGCCTTTTAAGTGAGGCTAACGCGCTGATATTGCAAGCGCGCTGCCTGAAATGACACGAATTATCCAAAACGATTTGGAATGATAAAAAAGAATCTAAAGCTTTGTCCTTCTGTCGTTCTGCCATCAGGGTTATTGCCGAAAGGAAATACTACCGTTCTGTCAACCTGTGACACCATTAAGCGCTGTTTATTTATACGTTATAACGATAATTCTGATTAACCTTTGGGCTCAGCAGGATTAAGAAAAAAATAACAGTTAAGCATGGTAAATGATTTGTGCGGGTGCTTATTACTCATTATTAAGTGTTTATCTGGAAAGAGGCTAAGCAGTGGCAATGAATGGAACCGATTCCTTTTTTGCGGAAGTACTTGAACTATTTCGAACTGTTGCAGCATGTTGATGCAAAATGATTGAATAAAGTCTGGAAACAGCCAGTCAGTTTTCAGCGATAATCGTAAAAAAGCTGCTTTTTTAGCAGTGATTACATGAGTGATTGATTAACGTCTGAAACAAGTGTGGGAAGATTGCATGAACAAGCATAAAGGAAGCGTCGGGCAGCGTATCAGACGTATTGTTGGTCGTATCGTACTGGTGTGGCTGGGAATATGGCTGGCGGGCATTTTACTCTTTTCGTTCTTACCCGTACCGTTCTCAGCGGTGATGGCTGAACGACAGATTGGAGCCTGGTTACGCGGTGATTTTAGTTATGTCGCCCATTCAGACTGGGTCGGCCATGACGAGATTTCGCCCTGGATGGGGCTGGCCGTTATCGCTTCAGAAGATCAAAAGTTTCCCACCCATTGGGGCTTCGATGTGGCGGCGATTGAGTCTGTACTGGATAACAGCGATAGCCGGATGCGTGGGGCGTCCACGCTGTCTCAACAGACGGCGAAGAATCTGTTCCTCTGGGATGGCCGCAGCTGGGTGCGTAAAGGTCTGGAAGCGGGTCTGACGGTAGGAATTGAAACGGTCTGGACGAAGCGGCGTATTTTAACCGTCTATCTCAATATTGCGGAGTTCGGGCCGGGCATCTTTGGCGTTGAGGCGGCTTCTCAGCGCTACTTCCATAAGCCTGCCAGCCGGCTGACCGCAGCAGATGCTGCCTTACTGGCAGCGGTGCTGCCTAATCCGATACGTTATCGTGCTGCTGCACCCTCAGGCTACGTCAGAGAGCGGCAGCAGTGGATACTGCGTCAGATGCGCCAGCTTGGCGGAGAAGGCTTCCTGCAGCGTAATCAGCTCGACTAAGCGTTAATCTTCATCGAAACCCGCTTCAAATAACTCAATGACCGCTGCCAGCGCCGGGATCTCCTCCGGGCCGCTGGCCTCAATCTCAATGTGGCCGCCTTTTGCCGAGTCGAGCATCAGCAGCGCAATCACGCTGCTGGCTTCGGCTTCAGTGCCCGCTTCATTGCGCAGTAGTACTTCGGCATCAAAGCTCTGCACCAGCTCAAATAACTTCATCGCCGGACGTGCATGCATACCCAGCTTATTTTTGATTTCTACAGTTTGTCTGACGGTCATGATTTGCGCTTTTCCAGCGTACGATGGCGTGACTGCACATTCTTACCCCGTGAACGGAAGTAATCTGCCAGCTGTTCTGCAATATAGACTGAGCGGTGTTTACCGCCGGTGCAGCCAATCGCCACGGTAAGATAGCTACGGTTATTGGTCTCCAGCATCGGCAGCCAGAGTTCAAGGTAGCTGCGCGTCTGGTAGATAAAATTATGCACTTCAGTGTGGCGATCAAGGAAGGCCGCCACAGGGCGATCGAGGCCGGTCATCGGGCGCAGTTTGGGATCCCAGTGGGGGTTGGGCAGAAAGCGCACGTCAAATACATAGTCAGCGTCAATCGGGATGCCATGCTTGAAGCCAAACGACTCAAACACCATGGTCAGCTCACGTTCACGCTTGCCCAGCAGGCGGGTACGCAGCATCTCGGCCAGCTCATGCACCGACATCTCTGAGGTGTCGATGATCAGATCGGCACGCGAACGAAGTGGCTCCAGCAGATCGCTCTCTTCATCAATCGCACTCTCCAGTGAGAGGTTTTTGCTGGAGAGGGGATGCAGACGGCGCGTATCGCTGTAACGACGTATCAGGGTGTTGCGATCGGCGTCGAGAAACAGCAGCTGAGGGGAAAATGTATCAGGCAGATTATTCAGTGCGGTTTCAAAAATTTCCGGGGATTCAGGCATATTACGCACGTCGATGCTGACCGCCGCCGAAATATTGCGCTCTGCCAGCGAGTTAGCTAACTCAGGCAGCAGCACGACCGGCAGGTTATCAACGCAGTAGAACCCCATATCTTCCAGCGCACGGAGCGCCACTGACTTCCCCGAGCCTGAACGACCGCTAACGATCATCAGCACCATGACCTTCTCTCCCGTTTTAAAACCGGCACCCGGCCGGTAAAGACGCGTTACTGCTCCGACTGGACTTCCGTAATAATGGCATAGAGCTCTTCATCACTCTGCGCTGCGCGCAGACGACGGCAAACCGTTTTATCTGCCAGACGCTTTGCCACCAGTGACAGGGTGTGGAGATGTGTTTTGCACTGGTCAGCCGGGACCAGTAAGGCAAACAACAGATCGACCGGTTGGTTGTCGACGGCATCAAACGCAATCGGCTGTTCGAGGCTGATAAAGACCCCAACCGCGCGCAGCGTATCCTCTTCCAGCTTGCCGTGCGGGATGGCTATCCCGTTTCCAATACCGGTACTGCCCATGCGTTCGCGGGTCAGGATCGCTTCGAAAAGCGTCTGGTGCGGCAGGTTGAGCTGCTTAGCGGCCAGTTCGCTGATAATTTCCAGCGCACGTTTTTTGCTCTGGCAGTGGACGCCGCTGCGGGTGCAGTCTGGCGAAAGCACTGTGCTCAATTCCAGTGTGAGATCGTTGTTCATTATCGTTTCACTTGCGTGTTCACCAGGCCATTCACCGCCAGCGCGTATTGACGCGTGTGACAAACGGCGCCTGCTCAGATGACAAAACGGGGCGGATTATCCGCCCCATCCTGTCGGCTCTGCGCGCCAGGCGCGCGTCGCTAGCGTGAAGGTTAGTGTTTTTTCAGTTTATCTTTGTGTTTGGTCAGCTGACGGGTGAGCTTATCGATCAGTCCGTCAATGGCCGCATACATATCTTCCGCTTCGGATGTGGCGTGCAGCTCGCCACCATTCACGTGTAGCGTTGCGTCAGCCACCTGTGTGACTTTCTCAACCTTCAGGACAATATAGACCTGATTGATATGTTCAAAATAGTGTTCCAGTTTGGCAAATTTACCGTTGACGAATTCACGCAGAGGTGGAGTGATTTCAACGTGTTGCCCGGTCAGGTTCAGCTGCATAGGTCTTCCTTCTCATTTCTTTCAAACCAGTTGCTTACGCTGGTTCGATGGCGGGATGGATAAAGACTCACGATATTTGGCGACGGTGCGCCGTGCCACCATGATCCCCTGATCAGATAACATGGAGGTCAGTTTACTGTCGCTCAAGGGTTTGGCTGGATTTTCCGCCGAAATTAATTTTTTCACCAGGGCACGAATCGCGGTAGAGGAGGCTTCACCGCCACCTTCCGTATTAACGTGACTGGAGAAAAAGTACTTCAGTTCAAAAATGCCTCGCGGGCTGTGCAGATACTTCTGCGTGGTAACGCGGGAGATGGTCGATTCGTGCATCTCAACGGCCTGGGCAATATCCGCCAGCACCATCGGGCGCATAAATTCTTCACCCTGCTCGAAAAAGGCCTGCTGCTGCTCAACAATACAGCGCGTCACTTTCAGCAGGGTATCATTGCGGCTTTCCAGGCTCTTAATCAGCCAGCGGGCTTCCTGCAGATTACTGCGAATGAACTGGCTGTCGCTGTCGTTCCGCGTCGCGCCGCTCATTGCCGCATAGTGCTGATTGATCTTCAGGCGTGGCACGCTATCGGCATTGAGTTCAACCGTCCAGCGGCTGCCGACTTTACGTACCAGCACATCGGGAATGACATATTCTGGTTCGCCGGTGTTGATCGACTGACCCGGACGCGGGTCCAGCGACTGAATCAGCAGCATCGCCTCTTTCAGCACCTCTTCTTTGAGGCGTGTGACCCGCATCAGGCTGCGGAAGTCGTGGTTTGCCAGCAGATCGAGATGTTCGCTGACGATCAGGCGCGCCTCTGCCAGCATCGGCGTTTCGGGCGCATATTGTGAAAGCTGCACCAGCAGGCAGTCACGCAGATCGCGCGCGCCGACACCAATCGGATCAAAGCGCTGGATGCGTTTCAGCACCGCTTCAACTTCATCCGCTTCGAGCTCATCATCACCGATGCTGTCAAGGATCTCTTCAAGCGAAACGGTGAGGTATCCGGTGTCATCAATAGCATCGACAATAGAGGTGGCAATGGCGCGATCGGTATCGCTGAACGGCGTCAGTCCGACCTGCCACATCAGATAATCCTGCAGTGACTGGGTCGTCTCGCCCTGATAAACCGGTAACTCATCATCCTGGTAATCGGTGCCGGTGCCGGAAGGCGTGCCCGCGGTGTAGATCTCATCCCAGGTCGCATCCAGCGGCAGTTCATCAGGCATCTCTTTCTGCTCAAGCGCTTCGCGTGTATCCAGCGCCTCGGCCTCTGAAGACTCCCGTGAATCGATCTCTTCATGCAGGTCAGTCTGCTCAAGCAGCGGATTACTTTCCAGCGCAAGCTGAAGTTCCTGCTGGAGTTCAAGCGTAGAGAGTTGCAGCAGGCGAATCGCCTGTTGCAATTGCGGAGTCATTGCCAGCTGTTGGCTGAACCTGAGTTGTAAACCTTGCTTCATAGACAGGATGATCGTTCCCAGGTAAACATCGGTATTAACGACACCTTATCAGAGTCTGAACTCTTCACCCAAATAAACCCGCTTAACCTGCTCATCCGCAAGAATTTCATTCGGTGTGCCGTGCGCGATCAGGTGCCCCTGGCTGACGATATAAGCCCGCTCACAGACCGCTAACGTTTCGCGTACGTTATGGTCGGTAATCAGCACACCGAGGCCGCTGTCACGCAGATGCTCAATGATCTTCTTAATGTCGATAACGGAGATGGGGTCAACACCGGCAAAAGGTTCATCCAGCAGGATAAATTTAGGATTAGCCGCCAGCGCCCGCGCAATCTCAACACGACGTCGCTCACCACCCGAAAGTGCCTGGCCCATGCTGTCGCGCAGGTGCTCAATGTGAAACTCTTCCATCAGTTCACGGGCGCGATCCTGGCGTTGCTCTTCGGTCAGATCGTCACGGATCTGCAAGACCGCCATCAGGTTATCGTAGACGCTGAGGCGACGGAAGATCGATGCCTCCTGCGGCAGATAGCCGATGCCACGACGCGCACGGGCATGCAGCGGCAGGATGCTGATATCTTCATCATCAATAATAATGCGGCCAGCGTCACGCGGCACAATGCCCACCACCATGTAAAAGGTGGTGGTTTTACCGGCACCGTTCGGGCCCAGCAGGCCGACAATCTCGCCGGATTTTACCTGCAGGCTGACATCTTCTACCACGCGACGGCCCTTATATGCCTTCGCCAGGTTTTCTGCGATTAATGTGGCCATAGCTATCAGTTACTCTTCTTTCCGCTGTTGGACGAACCTTTGTCCTGAAGTTGCGACGGCACCAGTACAGTCGTGACGCGCTTGTTCTGACCCTGACTGAAAGCCTGCATTTTCTGCTCTTTCACCAGGTAGGTAATACGATCGCCTTTGATGTTGCTGTCCTGCTGCTCAATGAACGCATTGCCGGTCAGTTCAACGAAATCGTTAGCCAGTTCATAGTGCAGTTTTGCGGCATGGCCCTGCACCGGCTTACCGCTGTCCTGCATCTGATAGAAGGTGGCGGGATTACCGTAGGCGTCAACGATAGTTTTCTTGCTGTCGCCGCCCGGACGGGTCACGACGACTTTATCTGCCGTGATTTTAATTGAGCCCTGCGTCACGATGACATTGCCGGTAAAGGTCGCGACATTGCCTTGCAAATCCAGCGCCTGATTCTGCGAGTCAATATTGACGGGCTTGTCCGAGTCACCGGTCAGAGCCAGCGCCGGAACGCTGGTTGCCAGCAGCAGGCTGGCCAGTAAAAGCTTCAGGCTATTTTTGTTCATTTTGAATTTCATAAGAGGTTTTGACCTTCTCGATTAACTCGGCGTTTTTTGTCCGTAAATTGCCGCGCATTTTCATGCCGGTGGAGTTAAAACTGCGGCCATACAATGTCACCTGGTCATCAGAGGTAACATCCTGAGTGACAAGATTAATCTGGGCGTTATCGGTTTTGATCCGCTCAAGCTGAGAATCCTGCGTCAGCGTATTCAGCTCAACATGGCCATACAGGTAAAGCATACGATCTTTGGTGAGCTTTGCTTTATCCGCGCGTAACGTCCAGGTAGGGATTTTGTTCTCATCAAAGGTGGTCATGACCGGATTGTCGAACCAGCTCAGTTCATCATCCGAGAAATAGGTCACTTTGTCAGAGACCAGTTTATATGACAGTGCGCCCTGCGGGTTGTAAACCACAGTGTGTGAATCAGCACTGGTATAGGTCGGTGACTGAGTGTCCGTCCCGACTGGCGTGCCCTCGTCATCCTGGTTAGTAAGATTCCAGCCGATCAAAACCAGTGCAATCAAGGTCAGAATCAGCGTTATCCAACGCCTGCTTTTACTCATACTGATTGCCCTTTGGCATCCTCAAATTTGTTCTGCGCCATTAAGATCAGGTCACATACTTCGCGAACTGCACCGCGTCCACCGGCAATCCGCGTGACATAATGCGCGCGCGGCAACAGGATTGGATGTGCATCCGCCACCGCCACGCTTAATCCCACTTTCGCCATAACAGGCCAGTCGATCAGATCGTCACCGATGTAGGCGACCTGGTCGTCGGAAAGAGACAGTTTATCCAGAAGTTCACGATAGGCCAAAAGCTTATCCGATTGTCCCTGATAAAGATGACGGATGCCGAGCGTTTTGCAGCGATCTTCCATCAGACGGGCATTGCGGCCGGTAATAATAGCCACTTCCACATCGGCGGTCAGCAAACAGCGAACGCCGTAACCGTCCCGCACGTTGAATGCCTTCAGCTCTTCGCCATTATTCCCCATGTAGATCACCCCGTCGGACATCACGCCATCGACATCGCAGATCAGCAGACGAATCCTGCTGGCGCGCGCCATAACGTCAGCGCTGACCGGGCCGTAGCAGGTTTCAATCGGGTGGGTTGCCTGTTGCATTTTTTCTTCCTGTTCAGACTACGCCAGCGCGCAGCATGTCATGCATATGTACCACACCGAGCAGATGGTCGTCATCGGCCACCAGAATCGAGGTAATGTTTTTGGTCTGCATCAGGTTCAGGGCTTCCACCGCCAGCATATTAGGCCGCACGCGAATGCCACCTGGCGTCATCACTTCCCCGATGGTGGCACGCTGGAAATCGATGCCCATATCAAAGATGCGGCGCAGGTCACCATCGGTAAAGATACCTTCAATTTTCATCAGATCGTCGACGATCACCGTCAGCCCCAGATTCTTGCGGGTAATCTCCAGCAGCGCATCACGCAGCGAGGCGTCCCGTGTAACGTGCGGCAGTTCATCGCCGCTGTGCATGATATCAGCCACATGCAGCAGCAGCTTACGGCCCAGCGCACCGCCAGGATGGGACAAAGCAAAGTCTTCCGCGGTGAAGCCGCGCGCTTCCAGCAGCGAAACCGCCAGCGCGTCACCCATCACCAGTGTGGCCGTGGTGCTGGTGGTCGGTGCCAGTCCCAGTGGGCAGGCTTCCTGCGGAACATGGACACACAGATGCACATCGGCAACCCGGCCCATCGCACTGTCAGGCCGTCCGGTCATGCAGATCAGCGTGATGTGCTGGCGCTTTAAAACCGGAATCAGCGCGAGGATTTCGTTCGACTCACCGCTGTTGGAGATGGCGATGACCACATCATTTTTGCTCACCATGCCCAGATCGCCATGGCTGGCTTCGGCCGGATGAACAAAAAAAGCGGGCGTGCCGGTACTGGCAAAGGTCGCCGCCATTTTTTTGCCGATATGGCCAGACTTGCCCATGCCCATCACCACCACTTTACCCTGACAGGCGTAGATCAGGGCGCAGGCGCGGGCGAAATCGTCGTTAATATATTGATCGAGTTGTTCCAGACCTTCGCGCTCAATGCGCAGTACGGTTTTCCCCGCCTGCTGGAAATCAAATGCTGTTGGTTGCTGATATGACATAGTGAGTCTGTCCTTGTTAGCCGTCCATGAATGCCGGCTGCATCCACAGCAGCGTCACCCAGACGAAGAAACCACAGAGTAAAAATAAGCCTGCCGTACGGCCAACGCGGCGGCGACGTAGCAGGCAGAGCAGGGCAAACAGCACGCTGACTCCCAGCATCACCCAGTAATCACGGGCGAAGGCGTGATAATCGACACTGCCAGGGTGAATCAGCGCCGGCAGACCCAGCACAATGGCAATATTATAAATGTTGGCGCCGATCAGATTGCCGATCGCGATATCATCTTCGCCTTTCAGCGCACCGGCAATAACCGTTGCCAGCTCGGGCAGGCTGGTGCCCACGGCGATCAGCGTCAGGCCCATCACCAGTTCGCTGACGCCAAAATAGTCGGCAAACGCCGTGGCATTGTCGATCACCATTCGTGTCGACATCGGCAGGATAATCAGCGCGACGGCCAGCCAGAGAAAGGCCACCGTATTTCCGCTCTCTTCGCGAGGCAGCTCGGCCAGCTGCTCGCGGGTCAGGGTGTCGTTGTTATCCCGTTCTGCGTTACGCGCAATGCGAATCACCACCATCAGATAAATCGCGGCAATGGCGATCAGGCCTATTCCATCCAGTCGACTAAGCTGATTGTCAAACAGCATGAAACCGCTGAGCAGGGTAACCAGCAACATTAACGGCAGTTCACGGCGTATCAGATTAGAATGGACGCTGAGCGGGTGCATGAGCGCAGCGGCACCCAGGATGAGTAAAATATTGGTAATATTCGAGCCGAGCGCGGTGCCAACAGCAAGATCCATCTGGCCATGCTGCGCGGCGGAAAAGGAGAGGATCATCTCTGGCAGCGAGGTGCCGATGCTGACAACGGTCATGCCAATAATCAGTGGCGGGATGCCAAATGATCGACACAATATAGAGGCGCTAAACACCAGACGATCGGCACCATATGCCAGTAAAAGCAAACCGATAATCAGCAGTGCAGAAGCTACGAACATGAAAAATCCTTGCGTAAAAACCCAGGCCGGCAATGCCTTTCCCGACCGGTTTAAGGTTCTGTTTGGCGAGACAGGCGCTGATTTTGACCGTCCGGACGGCAAAAGTAAATTTAATGACCATTTTCGCCAAATCTTAGCGGTAAGTTTCTGTAAAGCTATCGTGAATCAGGACCGAACAGGCTACCATCGTACCCCATGTTTACGCCCGATCCTTACAAGAGGTTATAATGATCCAGCAGCAATCGAATCTGGTTGAGGTTCGTGGCGTGAGTTTTTCGCGCGGAGATCGCACCATCTTCGATGACATTTCGCTGACCGTGCCGAAAGGCAAAGTGACGGCGATAATGGGGCCGTCGGGGATAGGAAAAACCACGCTGCTACGCTTGATTGGGGGGCAACTTCAGCCGACCAGCGGTGAAATCTTTTTCCGTGGTGAAAACATTCCGTCATTGTCTCGCACTAAATTGTACGAAGCGCGCAAAAAAATGAGCATGCTGTTCCAGTCTGGCGCGCTGTTTACTGACCTGACGGTCTATGAAAATGTTGCCTGGCCGCTGCGTGAACATACCCGTCTGCCTCCTCCGCTGCTGCACAGCACAGTGCTGATGAAGCTGGAAGCGGTGGGGCTGCGTGGCGCGGCCCAGCTGAAGCCCGCGGAGCTGTCGGGCGGAATGGCGCGTCGTGTGGCCCTGGCGCGCGCTATCGCGCTGGAGCCGGAACTGATCATGTTTGATGAGCCTTTCGTCGGTCAGGATCCGATCACGATGGGTGTGCTGGTAAAACTCATTGATGAACTGAACCATGCTCTGGGCCTGACCTGTATTGTGGTCTCGCACGACGTACCGGAAGTACTGAGTATTGCGGACTATGCCTATATCGTGGCCGGACAAAAAATTATCGCACACGGCACCACGCCGGAGTTGCGAGAGAACAATGACCCGCGCGTTCGCCAGTTTATTGATGGCGATGCGGATGGTCCGGTTCCCTTCCGTTTTCCTGCCGGCGACTATCTCGCTGATTTAACCGGCTCAGGGAGTAACTAAACTGATGGTGTTGAAGGCGCTGGCGACATTTGGACGTCAGGGAATTGAAACGTGCGCCAGTTTTGGACGCGCAGGACTCATGCTCTTTCATGCGCTGGTGGGCAAGCCAGCGTTCCGCAGACACACGCCGCTACTGATTAAACAACTTTATAGCGTCGGCGTGCTGTCGCTGCTGATCATCGTGGTTTCCGGTCTGTTTATCGGCATGGTGCTTGGCCTTCAGGGTTATCTGGTCTTAAACACGTATGGCGCGGAAACCAGCCTCGGTATGCTGGTGGCGTTGTCATTGCTGCGCGAACTGGGGCCGGTTGTGACCGCGCTGCTGTTCGCCGGACGGGCAGGGTCTGCGCTGACCGCCGAAATCGGCCTGATGAAGGCCACTGAACAGCTCTCCAGCATGGAGATGATGGCGGTTGACCCGTTGCGCCGGGTGGTCTCGCCGCGCTTCTGGGCCGGTTTTATCAGTATGCCGTTACTGACGCTGATTTTTACCGCGGTAGGGATTGCCGGTGGGGCGCTGGTCGGGGTGAGCTGGAAAGGGATTGATCCTGGTTTCTTCTGGTCGGCGATGCAGAATGCCGTCGATTTTCGTGCCGATGTGGTTAACTGCCTGATTAAAAGTGCAGTATTTGCCATTACCGTGACGTGGATTGCGCTGTTTAACGGCTATGATGCGATTCCAACCTCTGAAGGGATCAGTCGCGCGACGACGCGCACTGTGGTGCACGCGTCACTGGCGGTGCTCGGATTGGATTTTGTGCTGACAGCACTGATGTTTGGGAATTGATGCAATGCAAAGCAAAAAAAGCGAAATCTGGGTTGGCATTTTTATGATTATGGCGTTACTGGCGGCGCTGTTTCTCGCGCTGCGCGTCGCCGATTTAAAGTCGATGGGCACCGAGCCGACGTGGAAGCTCTACGCCACCTTTGACAATATTGGCGGTCTTAAAGCCAGTTCGCCGGTCAAGATTGGCGGGGTGGTGATTGGCCGGGTGACCAACATTGCGTTAGAGCCGAAAACGCTGCTGCCGCGTGTCACCATGGACATCAGCGATCAGTATGCGAATAAAATTTCAGACACCAGCTCGCTGGCGGTTCGCACTCAGGGATTGCTGGGTGAGCAATTCCTGGCGCTCAACTTAGGATTTGACGATCCTGAACTGGGTTCGGCGATGCTGAAAGATGGCGATACGCTGCGCGATACGAAATCCGCCATGGTGCTCGAAGACCTGATCGGTCAGTTCCTTTATAAGAGCGGCGATAATAAACAAAACAGTGAAAACAAGGATGCGCAGGAAGGCGACAGTGCTGCGCCTGCGGCACCGGCTCAACCTTAAAGAAGAGGGTATACCATGTTTAAACGTTTACTGATGATTGCCATGCTGGTGGTTGCGGTACCGCTGACGGCAACCGCAGCTGATCAGAGCAACCCTTACAAACTGATGAATGAAGCGGCGCAAAAGACGTTCACCCGTCTGAAAAACGAGCAGCCGAAAATCAAGCAGGACCCTAACTACCTGCGTCAGATTGTGCGTCAGGAGCTGCTGCCCTATGTGCAGATCAAATATGCGGGCGCGTTAGTGCTGGGCCGCTACTATCGTGATTCGACCCCCGCTCAGCGTGAAGCCTACTTCAGCGCCTTTGGTGACTATCTGGCGCAGGCTTATGGTCAGGCACTGGCACTTTACAACGGACAGAGCTACCAGATTCAACCTGAGCAGCCGTTAGGCGATGCCCAGATTGTCGCTATTCGCGTTTCCATTATCGACCCAAATGGTCGTCCACCGGTTCGCCTCGACTTCCAGTGGCGTAAAAACAGCCAGAGCGGTAACTGGCAGGCGTATGACATGATCGCTGAAGGCGTCAGCATGATCACCACCAAACAAAATGAGTGGAGCGATCTGTTACGTACCAAAGGTATTGATGGTCTGACGGCGCAGCTGAAATCTTCTGCAGCACAGCCAATCACGCTGGATAAACAACAATAATGCACGAATCGTTACGCTGGGAGCGGGAAGCCAGCACGCTATTACTGAAAGGCGAACTGGATCGCGACACGCTGATGGGCCTGTGGCAGCAACGTGAGACGCTGATTAAAGATGTCGATACCATCGACGTTGCGGCGCTGGAGCGTGTGGACTCTTCCGGGCTTGCCCTGCTGGTGCACTTGCGGGAAATCGCACGAGCACAGGGTATTACCCCTCGCTTTACGGGCATCAGCGATAAACTGCATTCGCTGATAACGCTTTACAATCTGCAACAGATTATTGTTTCTGCGGATAAAAGCGCCTGATATCCGGTTGTTATGCTAAGCCCCTGTTTTCAACAGGGGCTTTTGCGTATTTAAGAGTCAGCCGCTTTCCTCTACTATGTCAGCCTTATTATTATTAAGTGAAGTTAAGCCCAATGGAAAACAGTGAAATTCAGGCCGTGCTGATGGCAGCATTGCCTTTAGACGAAGTGCATGTGATGAGCAATGATGGCAGCCATTTTCAGGTGATCGCCGTAGGCGAACTGTTTGGCGAACTGAGCCGCGTGAAAAAGCAGCAGGCTGTCTACGCGCCGCTGATGGAATTCATCGCGGATAACCGCATTCATGCTGTCTCTATCAAAACCTATACTCCCGCTGAATGGGCGCGTGACCGTAAACTCAACGGTTTCTGATCCCCAGCGTGGTGAACTCGTCGCTGGCGAGTCCAATCTTTAGCTAGTTAATTGAGAGCCGTGTTAATGGACAAATTTCGTGTGCAAGGCCCCACCCGCTTAAGTGGTGAAGTAACCATTTCCGGGGCAAAGAACGCCGCGCTTCCTATTCTGTTTGCTGCGCTGCTGGCTGAAGAGCCGGTCGAGATTCAGAATGTGCCAAAGCTGCGCGACATTGATACCACCATGAAGCTGCTGAGCCAGCTGGGTGCGAAGGTGGAACGCAACGGTTCTGTGCATGTCGATGCCAGCGCGGTAGATGTATTTTGTGCGCCTTACGATCTGGTCAAAACCATGCGTGCCTCAATCTGGGCGCTGGGCCCGCTGGTAGCGCGTTTTGGTCAGGGTCAGGTTTCCCTGCCGGGTGGCTGCGCTATCGGCGCGCGTCCGGTTGATCTGCACATCACCGGTCTTGAACAGCTGGGTGCCGAGATCAAGCTGGAAGAGGGCTACGTGAAAGCGTCAGTCAATGGCCGCCTGAAGGGCGCACTGATTGTCATGGACAAAATCAGCGTCGGCGCGACCGTGACCATCATGAGTGCTGCGACGCTGGCGACCGGTACTACCGTGATTGAGAATGCGGCGCGTGAGCCGGAAATTGTCGATACCGCCAATTTCCTGAACACCCTGGGCGCAAGAATCAGCGGTGCAGGCAGCGATAAAATCACCATCGAAGGCGTAGAGCGTCTGGGTGGCGGTGTTTATCGTGTCCTGCCAGACCGTATCGAAACCGGTACCTTCCTGGTGGCTGCCGCCATTTCGGGTGGCAAAGTGATGTGTCACAAAACCCAGCCGGATACGCTGGATGCTGTGCTGGCCAAGCTGCGTGATGCGGGTGCCGATATCGAAACCGGTGAAGACTGGATCAGTCTGGATATGCACGGCAAGCGGCCAAAAGCGGTCAACGTGCGCACTGCACCGCATCCAGGTTTCCCGACCGATATGCAGGCGCAGTTCACTCTGTTAAACATGGTCGCGGAAGGCACGGGCGTGATTACCGAAACCATCTTCGAAAACCGTTTCATGCATATCCCGGAACTGATTCGTATGGGCGGACATGCTGAGATTGAGAGCAACACGGCGATCTGTCATGGGGTTGAAACCCTGTCAGGTGCGCAGGTGATGGCGACCGATTTACGTGCGTCTGCCAGCCTGGTTCTGGCTGGTTGTATTGCGGAAGGAACGACGTTCGTTGATCGCATTTATCACATCGATCGTGGCTATGAGCATATCGAAGATAAACTGAAAGCAATGGGCGCCAACATTGAGCGCGTCAGCGAAGAGTAATCCCGCAGATGCTCTGAAAAAACCAGCCTCCTTTGGGGGCTGGTTTTTTTTCGCCTGAGGATCGCCTGAGTTTTCAGGCGTTATCGGAGTGATCGACGGGCGTCCGGATACGTTTCCTGCGATCCAGCAGGCAGTGGGTCTCGGGATCGTAATAGCGGCTGGGCCAGATCTCACACGGATGAACCTTGAGCGCGTCGGCGATCAACCATTCGCCCTTGGGCCATGGACGTGTCAGCGCATTAGCCAGCGTTGATGAACTGAGACCTGCTGCGCGTGACAGCGCCGCCAGTGTCATTCCACGCTTATGCAGCGCCGCGATAATGTCAGCCGGGTGCCAGTCTTCCATCCTTTTTTGCATATCCTGTTCTCCTTTTCCCTGTCATTGCGTCGTCCAGCAGGACGTGAGCTTTCCTTTTTACCGTTATCTGGAAAGATTAGGGTTTTTATAGCAAATAGTTCCCATTAGTTTCCAGTAATATTTGGATCCAGCATCTGATCTGTGGGGTGGCATGCAAAAGGAGTGCAACAGCTAAGAGGTAACAAAAAGAAGTGAGAGCAGGAACGTAAAAACGGAGCCTGTCAGGCTCCGTGAGGGATCAGAAATCGCGCTGAACTGACATGTGCGCCAGCGACTCCAGCGCACTGCGCCACGGCGATTCGGGCAGAATGCGCAAGGCATCAATCGCTTTATCCGCTTCCTGTTCGGCACGGCTGCGCGTCCATTCGAGTGAACCACACTGATTCATCGCTTCCAGTACCGGTTCCAGCAGATGGCGGCCATTTCCCTGCTCAATGGCTTCACGAATCATTTTCGCCTGTTCAGGTGAGCCGTGCTGCATAGCATGCAGCAGCGGCAGCGTGGGTTTGCCTTCACTCAGGTCATCGCCGGTATTTTTGCCCAGCGTCTCGCCGTCAGCACTGTAATCCAGTAAATCGTCAATTAACTGGAAAGCGGTGCCCAGATAGCGCCCATAATCCTGTAGCGCTTTTTCCTCTTCAGGTGTGGCTTCAGCCAGTATCGCCGAGGCCTGCGAGGCCGCTTCAAACAGGCGCGCGGTCTTGCTGTAAATCACGCGCATGTAGCTCTCTTCGGTGATGTCGGGATCGTTGACGTTCATCAGCTGCAGGACTTCGCCCTCAGCAATCACGTTTACCGCTTCTGACATCAGCGCCAGGATACGCAGCGAACCCATGCTGGTCATCATCTGGAAGGCGCGGGTGTAAATAAAATCACCGACCAGCACGCTTGCCGCATTGCCAAACGCCGCGTTCGCGGTCGCTTTGCCACGACGCATATCGGATTCATCCACGACATCGTCATGCAGCAGCGTGGCGGTGTGGATAAATTCGATCAGCGCCGCATTGGTCACGTGCAGATCGCCCTTGTAGCCCATGGCACGTGCGGATAGCACGGCAATCATGGGACGGATACGCTTGCCCCCACCACTGATGATGTAGTAGCCCAACTGGTTGATGAGCGAGACATCTGAATTCAGCTGGTCGAGGATGGTCTGGTTAACGGCAGCCATATCCTGTGCGGTTAATTCATTAATCTGTTCTAAGTTCATTCGTCTTTTCAGCTATGACTCGTTATCTCTGCCATGGTAAGTGCTTTTACCCAGCCAGCGTTCAGGTAATCTGTTACTGATTGTACTTGAATTTTCTGCCTGAGAAACGGTTGCATTCAGCCTGTGTTTTTTTTCTGCAAGAGTGTGCAAAGTGCTCTTGTCTTCTTCTGGAGTTTTGCGTAGAATTCGCGCCCTATTGTGAATATTTAGCGCGCCGCCTGATGAACTAAAAGGCAAGCGCAGAAGCGGAGTTTTATATGTACGCGGTTTTCCAAAGTGGTGGTAAACAACACCGAGTAAGCGAAGGTCAGACCGTTCGCCTGGAAAAGCTGGACATCGCAACCGGTGAAACGATTGAGTTTGACCAGGTTCTGATGATTGCTAATGGCGAAGACGTGAAAATCGGCGCGCCACTGGTTTCAGGCGGAATGATCAAGGCAGAAGTTGTTGCTCACGGTCGTGGCGAGAAAATTAAGATCGTTAAGTTTCGTCGTCGTAAGCACTACCGTAAGCAAGCAGGCCATCGCCAGTGGTTCACTGATGTGAAAATCACTGGTATCACGGCATAAGAGGAGATCTGACAAATGGCACATAAAAAGGCTGGTGGTTCGACTCGAAATGGTCGTGACTCCAATGCAAAACGTCTGGGTGTAAAACGTTTCGGTGGCGAATCTGTTCTGGCAGGTAGCATCATCGTTCGTCAGCGTGGCACCAAATTCCACGCCGGTACCAATGTAGGTTGTGGTCGTGACCACACCCTGTTTGCTACCGCAGACGGCAAAGTACAGTTCGAAATTAAAGGTCCGAACAACCGTAAATACATCAGCATCGTTGCTGAGTAAGGTTGTCGTGACGCAGACGTTTAACGTCTGAACGCACGAATTAAAGGCCCCGCAGCTCCTGCGGGGCTTTTTACATTCTGCGCTCTGTTGCGGTAAAAGCGACGCATCACAAAAGTTTGCTGTACACTTTATGTACGCACTGGCGAAAGCCAATCCTGATTTATCCGCCGCTGGTCAGCGCAGAAGACCCTGGCGGACCCGTCTGCAGAGTGCTGCAGGCGATTGTGTGACGGAGATAGAAAATGAAGTTTGTAGATGAAGCGACAATTTTGGTCGTCGCCGGTGATGGCGGTAATGGTTGCGTAAGCTTCCGCCGCGAGAAATATATCCCGAGAGGCGGCCCTGACGGGGGTGATGGCGGTGACGGCGGTGACGTTTATCTGATCGCTGATGAAAACCTCAATACCCTTATCGATTATCGTTTCGAAAAATCTTTCCGCGCCGAGCGTGGGCAGAACGGCCAGAGCCGCGACTGTACCGGTAAACGCGGTAAAGATATCGAAGTTAAAGTGCCGGTCGGCACCCGGGTTATCGATCAGGGTACCGGCGAGACACTGGGTGACATGACGCGTCACGGCCAGAAACTGATGGTCGGCAAAGGTGGCTGGCATGGCCTGGGCAACACCCGCTTTAAATCATCTGTAAACCGCAGTCCGCGCCAGAAAACCATGGGTACCCCGGGCGAAAAGCGCGACCTGCAGCTGGAGCTGATGCTGCTGGCAGATGTCGGGATGCTGGGCTTACCGAATGCCGGTAAATCGACCTTTATCCGTGCCGTATCGGCAGCGAAGCCAAAAGTGGCGGACTATCCGTTTACCACGCTGGTGCCGAGCCTGGGCGTGGTTCGTATGGACAGCGAGCAGAGCTTCGTCGTGGCCGATATCCCTGGCCTGATTGAAGGCGCAGCCGATGGCGCAGGCCTGGGCATTCGCTTCCTGAAGCACCTTGAGCGCTGCCGCGTGTTGCTGCACCTGATTGACATCGATCCCATCGATGAAAGCGATCCGGTTGAAAATGCCCGCATCATTCTCGGCGAGCTGGAAAAGTACAGCGAGAAGCTGTTCAACAAGCCACGCTGGCTGGTCTTCAACAAAATTGATCTGATCAGTGAAGAAGAGGCGCAGTCACGGGCTAAAGCGGTGGCTGAAGCGCTGGGCTGGGAAGATAAGTATTACCTGATTTCTGCCGCAAGCCGTACCGGTGTCAACGAACTCTGCTGGGACGTGATGAGCTTCATCAACGCTAACCCGAAAGAAGCGGAGCTTGAAGAGAAGCAGCCGGAGAAAGTGGAGTTCATGTGGGACGATTACCACAAAGAAACCATTGAAAACACGGTTGAAGTGGAAGATGAAGAGTGGGATGAAGACTGGGATGATGAAGACGACGAAGGCGTTGAAATTATCTATCAGCGTTAACCGATCGCCTGCTACAGCGTGATATGCAATGCCCCCTTTCAGGCCTGGAAGGGGGCATTGTTCTGTCGGCAGCTAGCTCATTACCGCCACGCTCAGGCGCGCACTGCAGCACAGTTGATCCCGACCGTTCCGAATCTCAATCTGCCAGCTCTGACTGCGTTTACCCAGATGCAGTGGACGGCAAATGCCCCGCACCATACCCGCAGAAACCGCACGATGATGGCTGGCATTCACTTCTACGCCAACCACGCTGCTGCCTTCCTCAACCGCCAGATATCCGGCAATTGAGCCCATCGACTCCGCCAGCACCACGGACGCACCGCCATGCAGCAGCCCGAACGGCTGTTGCGTACGGGCATCGACCGGCATCGTCGCTTCCAGGTAATCATCACCTATCAGGGTAAAAACGATACCCAGATGGGCCACCAGAGAGTTCTCACCCAGCGCATTCAGGGCGGGAAGATCCATGGATCGCTTCCAGATCGCTGTCATCATCAGGCTCCCAGGGTTGCGCCACCATCAACCACAATATCCTGCAGCGTCACATGACTGGCAAGATCCGACGCGAGAAACAGTACAGTGGCCGCAATTTCCTGCGGCTGCGCGATCTTACCCAGCGGGATACCCAGCTTGAACTGATCCGGGAAGCCGGCAATCATCTCCTGCTCACCCGTCGGTGTGTGCCACAGGCTGCGCTGCATATCGGTGTCGGTAGAACCGGGTGAAACGATGTTGCAGCGCACGCCATAGGGCGCCATCTCCAGACCCACGGTCTGACAGAGACTGCGCAGCGCCGCTTTTGAAGCGCCATAAGCGGACATGCCAATACGCGGGGCATGAGCCGAATTAGACGCGACGGTGACGATGGCACCGGCGCGCTGTTCGCGAAAGCGTGGCAATGTCTGCTGGAACAGATTAAACGCGCCGCCCGCATTGACGTTAAGACACGCCTGCCAGTCGGCAAACGACAGCTCATCGGTAGCACCAATCCGTAAGATACCGGCTGCGTTGACCAGCACATCAATGCGCGGCTGCGCGGCCAATACGCGCTGGCAGATCGTTTTGACCTGCGCCGGATCGGCCACATCCATCGTGTGGCAGGGAAACGGGTAATCATGGCCCTTGAAACGTTGATCAAAGGCCTCGACCTGTGCGCCAGCCTGATGAAAGGCTAACGCAGTATGATAGCCGATGCCCTGGCCGGCACCGGTTACCCAGACGATTTTACCGCTGAAGTCGAATGTGTGGCTCATTTCGCCGGCTCCCGCGCCAGCAGCGCCCACCAGCCATCAATGCTCGGATTTTTCGCCAGGCTGACGAAATCGATATCACGATGTACCTGACGCCAGCGTGCCGCCAGCGCCATCACGCGTACTGAATCCAGACCGTAATCAATCAGGTTTTCATCATCTTCCGGCGCATCATCATCTTCCAGCAGCGGCAGGATCAACGCGCGCAGATCATCTTTGCTGAGTGGCACAGGCATCAGATCGGCGGTCATCACCACTTTTCCGCTACGGCCCGCGGTGTAGGTCAGCGCCATCATATGTTCCTCACGGCTGAAGTCAGCCAGCGCATCGGCCACCATAAACGGCTGAATATTGCGCATAAACGCATCGGTGGCCGTAGTCAGGCAGCCAATATGAGCATAGACGCCGGTGATAATCAGCTGATCGCGGCCCATCTCCTGCAGGATCGACTCCAGCGGCGAGCGGTGAAATGCACTGTAGCGCCATTTGGTCAGGACCTGATCGTCCTCATCAGGTGCCAGCGCATCCACGATCTTCTGCTGATCGGGATGTTTATTCAGTCCCGGTCCCCACATGTCGTTGAGCAGCGCACGATCTTCATCGCTCTGCGCGTTTGGCTGAGCGGTGTAAAACACCGGAATGCCCTGCGCTTTGCAGTAGCGACGCAGCCGGGCAATATTGTCGACTACCTGCTCAACCAGCGGGCTATTTTCGCCCCAGAAGTTGAGAAAATAGCGCTGCATATCGTGGATCAGCAGGGCGGCACGGTCCGGCTCCAGCATCCATTTCACTTTGTTGTTGGGCAACTCGGTGGCGGCTGGCAGCGGATAAGAGGTCAGTTGTGGAATAGCCATTGAAAATCTCCGGACAGATCAGGCTTGCGCTTGTTGATCGGCAAGTTGTTGGCGCAGACGTTTTTTGTCCACCTTTCCGACCGCGGTCAGTGGCAGGGCATCTACGCAGGTAATACGGTCGGGCAGCTTAAATTCTGCGACGCCAAGTTCACGCAGGTGACGACGCAGCACCACCGGTTTAACCGGCTGACGGGTAACGATAAAGGCACAGCTTTTTTCACCCATCAGCTCGTCGCTCATGGAGACCAGCGCAGCGTGGATCACATCCGCATGGCGCTGCAGCAGGTTTTCGATCTCTTCGGCTGCGATCTTTTCGCCGCCCCGGTTGATCTGATCTTTCTCCCGGCCCTGCACGATGATGTTGCCAGAGGGCGTGATCTCAATCAGATCGCCAGAGCAGTAAAAGCCCTGGTCATCGAAGCTGGCGGCGTTATGTTCCGGGCTGTTGTAGTAGCCACGGAAGGTATAAGGACCACGGGTCATCAGTCGACCGATGGAGCCTGCTGGCAATGGGTTACCCTGATCGTCGGCGACCCACACCTCGTCATCCGGGGAGATCGGGCGTCCCTGCGTGGTGAGAATGGTCTGCTCATCGTCATCCAGTCGGGTGTAGTTCACCAGACCTTCCGCCATACCAAATACCTGCTGAAGGGTGCAGCCGATCTCGTTCTGGATGCGCGCGGCCAGCGTTTCGCCCAGCTTTGCGCCACCGACCTGAATGCGTTGCAGCGAGGCCAGCGCGGCATTGCTGCCCCATTCCTGAATCGCCTGCAGCCAGAGACTGGCAGCGGGCGGAACCAGGCCGGTATCGGTGACCTGATGCTTTTCAATCAGCGGGAAGCAGAGCGTTGCGCTGGGATCGGCGGCTAAGATCACCTGTCCGCCCGCGTAAAAAACACCCAGCGCGCCCGGCGAACTCATCGGGAAGTTATGCGCGGCGGGCAGGGCGATCAGGTAGCGGGTGTCGGCGGTAACACCGCAGATAACGTCACTCTCACGGATGCTGTAGTAGTAATCATTATGGGTGCGTGGGATCAGTTTCGGTGTACCGGTACTGCCTCCCGACAGCTGGAAAAAGGCGACTTCATCGCCTGCGGTCGGGGTTGCGATGAAGTTGCCCGCGGATTCAGCCAGCAGGGCGTCGAGGCTGTTTTCCGTCTGAGCGTCATTACGCAGGATCACCTGTTGGAGTGAACGCTGATCGCGGCGAAGTTGCGCAATAAACGCATCATCGGCGAACAGAGCGTGGCTGCGATCGGCAATTAACAGGCTCGGCGAGATCTGACTGGCATAGGCGGCCAGTTCGGTGCGCTGATGGCTGAACAGGGCGTTAACCGGGGCGACGCCGATTTTGAACAGTGCAAACAGCGTCAGGTAAAATTCCGCCACGTTGCCAAGCTGCACCAGCGCCGTATCGCCTGACTTCAGGCCGCGACGCTGCAATGCCGCGGCCAGGTTGTCACTCAGCGCCGCCAGCTGGCGATAGGTAAATTGTCGTTCGCCATCAATCACCGCCACGCTCTCGCTGTCGCGATGACGTTCCAGGATGTCGGTCATCGGCAGATCGAGCCAGTAGCCTTTTTCACGGTAACGTGCGGCCAGATCGTCCGGCCAGCGGCTGTAGGAAATCGTCATACAGGTTCCTTTATTGCAGTCCAAAAGCGCGAAGCATGGTGTCGAGTTTGACGCCGGTTTCACGCCATTCTGATTCAGGTTGTGAGTCCGCTACGATGCCTGCGCCCGCAAACAGCCGCACCCGCGGGCCATTCACCGTACCGCAGCGAATGGTGACGACCCATTCGCCATTGCCCTGATCGTCACACCAGCCGACGATGCCGCCAAACAGCTGACGTTCAAATGGCTCCAGTCGCTGAATCAGCGCCTGAGCACGCTGATGCGGGAAGCCGCTGAGGGCCGGTGTCGGATGCAGCAGACAGGCCAGTGACAGCGCATTTTCGCGATCGTCCAGCACGTCACCCTGAATCTGCGTAGCGAGATGCCACAGTGTTGCGGTGGTCAGCAGTGAAGGTGTCTCGGGGACCGACAGCAGGCGGCTGCGCGGCTGCAGCGTCGCGCGCATCGCATCCGTGACCAGCTTATGCTCATGACGATCTTTTGCTGAGTGCATCAGGCTTTCGCCAGAGGCATGGTCACGCTGCGGATCGCGATGACGCGGCGCTGAACCGGCCAGCGGACAGGAGCTGAACTGGCGGCCCTGCTTACGAATCATCAGTTCCGGGCTGGCGCCAACCAGCGCGCCGCCATCGGGCAGCGGCAGATGAAAGTGGTAGCTGTTAGGGTTCTGCGCCACGATGCGCTGCATCAGGGCGGCCGTATCAACCGGCTGTTCCGCCACGATATCCATCAGCCGTGACAACACCACTTTATCCAGATCGCCGCGCTGCGTGGCAGCCACTGCCTGCGCAACCATGTCGATGAAAATGTCATGTTCCGGCACCGCCGTGCGGCGACGCACCTGCGGCAGTTCAGCCTCAGCCAGAGAGGAACTGGCGTTGAGATCGTCACGGTTAAAGGTCTGATACGACTCAGGGATAAACAGCGCAGCGGGCTGATCCACGTCGAAGGGGATTGCACCCACCAGAATGGGATGGGCAATGCCTTGTTTTCTGGCTGAAGCAAAATGGTGCTGTAGTTGCTGCTGAAACTCCCCTGTCAGTTGCTCACCCTGCTTCACCGGCGCGGTAAGGGTAGTAAAACAGCCCTGTGTGGTCAGGCTTTGCCAGGGAGAGGTAAACAGAAAGCCACGGCAGAGTGCCGGGAAATCCTGCAGCAAGGGATGTTCAAATGCCAGCGATTCCACCATAATTTCCACCTATAAATGATAAGATAACTAATAATGATTATCATTTGTATTGTGGGCCAGTAACCTACGTTGATTAGCCGAAAGTGTCAATAATTACGCGGCGATTCAGCTGGCATGGCCGGTTAAATCAGCACAAATGGTCTCTCTCTTTTTGCGGGTAAAAGTGGACGAAAATCTATGAGTAAACATGGTGTCACATCGGCGATAGCGCTGTTTTTCCTGAGTATCAGCCTGTTCAGCGTTACCGCTGCTGCCCAGACCGGCTGGCCGCGGACTGTCGCCGGGGCAACAGGCAATATCACGCTGACCCAGGCACCCATGCGCATTGTTTCGACCAGCGTGACCCTGACAGGCTCGCTGCTGGCCATTGATGCGCCGGTCGTCGCCAGTGGCGCAACTGCACCCGGCAGTCGGCTGGCTGATAAGCAGGGATTCTTCCGTCAGTGGGGCGAAGTGGCCAAACAGCGCGGCGTAAAACGTCTCTACATTGGTGAGCCCAGTGCAGAAGCGATTGCTGCTGAAGCGCCAGACCTGATTGTGGTCAGCGCCACCGGGAATGATTCGGCGATCAAACTGGTCGATCAGCTCGCGGCGATTGCGCCAGTGCTGGTGGTGAATTACGACGATAAAAGCTGGCAGCAACTGGTGACGTTGCTGGGTGAGGCGACCGGGCATGAAGCGGAAGCTGCCGCCCGGAAAGCTGAGTTTGATGCGCGAGAAAAGGCTCTGAAAGCGAAGCTGACCCTGCCGCCGCAGCCGGTTTCAGCGATGGTGTGGAACGGGGATGGCCGGGCAGTCAATCTATGGACGGATGCGTCGGCGCAGGGGAAATTACTGCAGCAACTGGGCTTCACCCTGGCGACGCCGCCAGCCACTCTTCAGGCTGGTCACAGCATGGGACAGCGTAAAGATATCCTGCAACTGTCAGGGGAAAATCTGGCGGCAGGCCTTAATGGTCAATCATATCTGCTGTTTGCCGCTGAAGAGCCCACCGCCGCACAGGTGATGAGCAACCCTTTCCTGGCACAGACCCCAGCTGTGCGCGCCAAAGCGGTCTATGCGCTGGGGCTGGATAGCTTCCGGCTCGACTACTACAGCGCCAGCAATTTGCTGACGCGGCTGGAAATGCTGTTCGTTAAATCATGATCCCGTTTCCGCCGGTGCAGGCGGTTGATAGCGACGCAGACGCGCCATCAGCAGCCACATGATGATGCCCAGCACGGTGGCTGCCAGACCAGACAGGCTGGCCGCCTGCTGCGGCAACAGCAGTGAACCCATCGCGCCAATCATCGCTGCACCTATCGCATCGCCGGTGACATTCTGCGCTGTCCAGAGGCTGTTGATCCTGCCGAGCAGCGCATCAGGCGTCAGCGTCTGGATCATCGCGTACTGCACCAGGCTGTTGATGGCACTGAAATAGCCAAAGGCCGCGAGGCAGACCAGACTGGCGCTGAACCACGGCATCAGGCTGAACAGAGCCAGTGCGACGAAAGCAGCAATAGCACTCGCCAGGATCAGGCGGCCCGGCTGTGGTGACTGTGCCAGCCGTCCGCTGGTGAGCGCACCTGTGGCAGCACCCAGCGGAACGGCGGCATACATCAGCCCTAACTCCGTCACGCCGACCTGCCAGTGTGGCGCCAGCGCCGGATAGAGCACGCGCACCGCGCTGGCTAACGTCACCAGCGCGCCGACCAGCGCCGCCATGCCAACAATCGGGCTGGCAAACAGGAATTGCACGCCGCTGACCAGTGCTTTCAGCGGATGTTCACGCGGCTGCGGCGGTGGCGCAAGCCGCGGCAATCGCAGCAGGGTTAACACCGTCAGCAACGTGCCGAACGCCGCCAGTCCGTAGTTCCACGCCACACCGCCCTGCGCGATGACCAGTCCGGCAATGGCCGGGGAGAGAATCGCGCCAAAGCGCACCGTCAGCATGGTAATCGCACCTGCTTTCATCAGATTTTCACGCCCGACCAGCGCCGGAGTTGCCGCCAGCAGCGCGGTGACGCCTATCGCGCCGAAAAAACCATCCCACAGTCCCAGCACAAAAACGGCGATCACCGACGGCGAAGGGAGCAGGGCATTGATGCATAAGGCGACAAAGCCCAGGCCACAGGTGGATCGGGCAAACAGGATCAGACGACGGCGCTCATAGCGATCCGCCAGCACGCCGCCAGTCAGCAGGCCGATAAACATGCCGGCACCGGCCAGCGTCACCGCCAGACCCACCAGCAGCGGCGACTGCGTCAGTTGCTGAATCTGAACCGGTACCGCCACCGCCAGCATGCCGAGGGCGACAATGGAGATAAAGCGGGCGATAAAAATGGCGCGAAAGGCGGGGTGGGTTCTCAGCAGGCTGAGATCGATAAAGTGGGAGGGTTTGTTCATAACGTCGCTTTTTTGCACCCATTTTCCTCATCATTGAGTCCGGGAGTCATGGTAACATACAAAAAATCACTAATAACGATAACAAGTATCATTATCATAATGACTCGTGCTGCGATCTCAATGAATCGGTGAAGGTTTAAACGTTATGCGTCAACTTCGTGCAATAGCAGGTTCAGGGATGCTGCTGTTGTTGCTTCTCGCGCTCAGCCTGATACTGGGTGCCAAATCTATCCCCTTTCATGATGTCACGCAGGCCTTATTCAGCGACTGTAACCGCGTCGATTGTGTCATCGTGCGCGATGCCCGACTGCCGCGCACCCTGGCGGGTCTGCTGGCCGGGATCAGTTTAGGTCTGGCGGGCGCGCTGATGCAGAGCCTGACGCGCAATCCGCTGGCCGATCCCGGCATTCTCGGTATCAACGCCGGTGCGGGCTTTGCGGTGGTGCTGGGCATCGCCCTGTCTGGCGCAGATTCCCCCGCTGACTGGCTTGGCTTTGCCTTTACGGGCGCACTGCTGGCCTCCCTGCTGGTGGCGCTGACCGGCGCGCTGGGCGGTGGCCGCGTTAACCCGGTGCGTCTGACGCTGGCAGGCGTGGCGCTGGGCGCGGTGCTGGAGGGGTTAACCTCTGGTTTATCGCTGCTCAATCCTGACATCTACGATCATCTGCGTTTCTGGCACAGTGGCTCGCTGGATATCCGCAATTTTGCCATTCTGCGCACCACCTTTCCGGCGGTAGTCGCCGGTAGCCTGCTGGCGCTGCTGCTGGCGCGTTCGCTCAACAGCCTGAGTATGGGCGGTGATATGGCGACCGCGCTGGGTACCCGGGTGATGCGTACCCAGCTGGTGGGATTACTGGCTATTGCGCTGCTGAGTGGGGCGGCGACAGCCGCTGTCGGTCCCATCGCTTTTGTCGGCTTAATGACGCCACATCTGGCCCGCTGGCTGCTGGGTAACGATCATCGCTGGATGCTGCCCGGAACCCTTCTTATCACCCCCTGTTTGCTGCTGGCCGCCGATATTCTGGGACGGCTGCTGGTACCGGGTGAACTGCGCGTGTCGATTGTCACGGCCATACTGGGCGCGCCTATGCTGATTGTGCTGGTGCGCCGCAAGTCGGGAAGAGGGCAGCTATGAAACGGGTGATGATTAATGCGCTGATGCTGCTGATGGCCTGCGGGGTGCTGGCCTTTCTGAGTATTACGCGCGGCACCTTACCGATCTCCGCCAGCCAGTTGTGGGCCCTTATCAACGGCGAGGCAGCGCGCAATATTCAGCTGATTGTGCTGGAGTGGCGACTGCCGCGCGTCATGATGGCGTTGCTGATTGGTGCGGCACTGGGCGTCAGCGGGGCAATTTTTCAGTCGCTGCTGCGCAACCCGCTGGGCAGCCCCGATATTCTGGGTTTCAATACCGGCGCTTACAGCGGCGTGCTGGTGGCGCTGGTGCTGTTCCAGCAAAACATGGAGGGCATGACGCTGGCGGCACTGCTTGGCGGACTGCTCACCGCGGGCGTGGTCTGGCTGTTCAGCTGGCGCAACGGCGTGGAGACCTTTCGTCTGATTATTGTGGGCATCAGCGTGCGGGCGCTGCTGATGGCGCTGAACAGCTGGCTGATTATCAGCGCCTCACTGGAGGCGGCACTGAGCGCCGGGCTCTGGAGCGCCGGTTCACTCAACGGCATTACCTGGGCGAAAACGACGCCGGTGATTACGGTGCTGCTGCTGGCGCTGCTGGCCACAAGCATGCTGGCCCGGCGCATGCGTCTGCTGGAGATGGGTGACGACACTGCCTGCGCGCTGGGTGTACCGGTTGAACGCAGCCGCATTTTGCTGATGCTGACGGGCGTGATCCTTACCGCCGCCTCTACCGCGCTGGTCGGTCCCATCTCCTTTATTGCGCTGCTGGCACCGCAGATTGCTCGTCGGCTGTGTGGCGGTATCAAAGGCGCGCTGCCGCTGGCTGCCTTATGCGGCGCGCTGCTGTTAACCGCCGCGGATTACGCCGCGCAGCACTTTTTCCTGCCTTATCAGCTGCCGGTTGGCGTCATCACGGTTAGCCTGGGCGGACTCTATCTGATTGCTTTACTGGTACGGGAGGCGCGACGCCAATGACAGTGAAAACACGTTTGCAGGGCGACGCGCTGACGCTGGGGTATGACAAAAAAATCGTGGCGGAGAATCTCACCGTCGCGATCCCCGACGGTGGACTGACCGTTATTATTGGCCCAAACGCCTGTGGAAAGTCGACGCTGCTGCGTACCTTAAGCCGCCTGGTCTCGCCCCTGAAAGGCCAGGTGCTGCTGGATGGCAATGCGATTGCTCACTACGCTACCAAAGAGGTGGCGCGTCGGCTGGGGCTGCTACCGCAAAGCTCGAATGCGCCAGCGGGCATCAGCGTCTGCGAACTGGTCGCGCGCGGGCGTTATCCGCACCAGTCGTTGTTTGGTCGCTGGCGACAGGACGATGAGACGGCTGTTCAGCAGGCAATGCAGGCTACCGGCGTGGCAGACTTAGCGCAGCAGCAGGTTGATACGCTCTCTGGCGGCCAGCGGCAGCGGGTGTGGATTGCGATGGTGCTGGCTCAGCAGACGCCACTGTTGCTGCTGGATGAACCGACCACCTGGCTCGACATCGCCCATCAGATTGAGTTGCTGGAATTAATGCAGGATCTCAATCAGCAGCATGGTCGTACGCTGGTGGTGGTGCTGCACGATCTCAATCAGGCGTGCCGCTATGCCAGCCACCTGATTGCGATGCGAGACGGGAAAATCATTGCCGAAGGGAAACCGGCGGAGATCGTCACGCCGGAACTGATAGAAGCGATCTACGGCCTGCGCTGCATCATCATTAACGATCCGGTGGCCGGTACGCCTATGATTGTGCCGCTGGGAAGAGGCTGACCTGCGCTTTCTTCGGGTGGAGAAAGCGCAAAGTCAGAACGGCTCAGGGATTCAGCGACGCCAGGCACTGCTGCAGTCGTGGCCCAATCTGTTCGAACATGCGCGGTGAGATGATCTCGACGTGCGCACAGTCCAGCGGCCAGATAGTCAGCTCGCCGACATAGGGCGCCCAGGCGCGGCGCGCATCCTGACCGGGCTGCTGCGTCTGTTCCGCCAGGAACAGGGTTACGTGTCCGCTGAAGCGAGCACTGCGCGCTGTTGCCAGCAGGCGCACCGAACTGGCGTAGTTGGCTTCAATGGTAGTAAACAGTGCCTCCATTCCTTCACCGGCCTGCCGCCGCTGCGCAGCGATAAACTGCTCGCGCTCACGATTAACCTCTTCCAGCACCGCCGGATCCAGCACATTTTCGCCGCGCCGTTCATCCCAGTTCTGCGTCTCCGGTGGCCAGGTATCCAGCAGTCCGAGGAAGGCAACGGTTTCACCTTCGGCCTCCAGCCGCGCGGCGATACCCTGCGCCAGCGTGCCGCCCAGCGAGTAGCCCAGGAAATAGTATGGCCCCTGTGGCTGCTGCTGACGCACCGTCGCCAGATGCGCCTCACACACCGCGTCAAGGTGCTGCGCCTGGTTCAGCGGGCTGGTGATGTCGGGTGACTGAATGCCAAGTAGCGACCAGCGTGCATCCAGATAGCGCTGCAACACGCTGAACTGCCAGGCAAAACCGGAGGCGGGATGGAAGCAGAACAGCGTCGGGCCAGTGCCGCGTCGCAAGGGTAATACCGCTTCAAATCCGGCACGAGCCACATCCGCTGGCTCGCTGCAGAGCAGTGCTGCCAGCTTTTCTACCGTGGATGCCACCATGATCTGGCCCACCGACACTGGCTGATTCAGCGTCCGGCGCAGCTGTGCTGCCAGCCGCATCGCCAGCAGGGAGTGGCCGCCCAGCGAGAAGAAATCATCCTGGGCGCTTACTGGTTCGCACTCCAGCAGCCTGGCAAACGCCTGTGCCAGTGTCGTTTCGAGTCCGGGATGCGGCGCGCGACCAGCCAGTGCTGCCTGCGTTTGCGGCAGCGGCAGCGCTTTGCGATCCAGCTTACCGTTGCTGCTGAGCGGTAACGCCGCCAGCTGAACAATCGCCACCGGCACCATATGCGCCGGTAACTGTGAGGCCAGAGTCTGACGTATTGCGTCGGTATCGATCGGGCCATCAGCCACCACATAGCCGACCAGCTGGCGGGCATCGCCCTGCTGATCGCTGCTGCTCCCCAGCACCACCGCATGCGTGACGGCCTGCTCAATGCCAGGTAGCGCAGCCATGGCGTGGTCGATCTCGTTCAGCTCGATACGCTGCCCGCGAATTTTTAGCTGATCGTCGCTGCGGCCCAGATACTCCACCGCACCATCCGGCAGCCAGCGCGCCACATCACCGGTTCGGTACATCCGGGAGCCGTGACCCCACGGATCGGCGACAAACCGGCTGGCAGTGAGGTCGGGACGATCAAGATAGCCATGCGCCAGCTGCACGCCGGTCAGATAGAGATCGCCAGCCACGCCCGGTGGCACCGGCTGCAGACGCGCATCCAGAATCCGTAAGCCGGTGTTCCAGACCGGGAAGCCAATCGGCACGCTGGCCCCTTCGACGGCCGCCAGCTCCAGGCCAAAGGCCGGATAGTAGCTGACATCAACCGCCGCTTCGGTCGGGCCATAAAGATTATGCAAGGGGACCCGGGTCAGTGCCTGCCAGTGGCGCGATAGCTCTGCGGGCAGCGCTTCGCCGCTACAGAAAACCCGGCGCAGGGTGGCGCAGCGCGCTATCGCGTCATCTTCCTGCAGCGAAGCGACAAAAGCAGCCAGCATCGACGGGACAAAATGGGTGGTGGTCACGCGGT
Organism: Pantoea pleuroti; assembly: GCF_014156615.1. Taxonomy (NCBI): domain Bacteria; kingdom Pseudomonadati; phylum Pseudomonadota; class Gammaproteobacteria; order Enterobacterales; family Erwiniaceae; genus Pantoea; species Pantoea pleuroti. The sequence goes on from NZ_SBFD01000005.1 coordinate 204,951, forward strand.
AGCGGGCAAACAGCTGCTGCAGCGCGTCCGGGTCGCGATGAGCATCGGGCGGTGCCATCACCAGCTGTGCGCCGACGATGAGCGGCCAGAAGAACTCCCATACCGAAACATCAAAGCTGCTCGGGGTTTTCTGCAACACCACATCATCGCTGCCGAGCGGATAGCGATCCTGCATCCATAACAGACGGTTGACGATCGCCTCATGACTGACCAGCACCCCTTTTGGCCGGCCGGTCGAGCCGGAGGTATAGATGATGTATGCGCCATCCTGTGGGCATGGGGCCTGCATCAGTACGCTATCAACGGGTGTTAACAGCGCGTCGTAAAACAGTGGCGCGACGGGTGAGAGTGCCGCCAGCCGATCGGCCAGTTCACGGCAGGTGATCAGCGTTTTCGGCGCGGCATCTTCCAGCATCATCTGTAACCGATCGTCCGGATAGCCGGTATCGAGCGGCAGCCAGGTTGCACCCACGCTGACGATCGCCTGCAGCGCCAGCGATAAAAAGACTGAACGCGGCAGCGCTACGGCGACGATATCACCCTGAGTTACTCCCTGCGCAATCAACTGCTGCCCCAGCGCGGCGACCTGCTGCTGCATCTGTTGATAGTTAAGCTGATGCCCCTCATCTGCCAGTGCCGGAGCGCGCGGCGAACGCTGTGCCTGACGAAGCAGCAGGCTACTCAGGGTTTCTGCGGGCAGCATTACGGCAGTCTGGTTGATCGCCGCGAGCTGCTGATGCTCTTCCGGCATCAGCATGTCCAGCTCGCCACAGGCACTGGCTGGCCGGACGGCAAGCTGCTGAAGCAGCAGGCCAAAGCGGCTGGCGTGTTGCTTCAGCGTTGTGTCGCTGTAGCGCTGTGCATTAGCCAGTAACTCCAGGGTCAGGTCGCCCTGTTCGCTGAGGTAGATAGCAATCTCCAGATCGCGTACCGGTCCTGACGCCAGTTGATGGGTTACGCCTTTGATGCCAGCGAAATCGAGCTGGTAATCAAACATCTTCAGGTTGATTACCGGCCCATAGAGCGGATCGCTGTCACCGGAGCGACCCAGATCGCGCTGCACCTGTTCAGCGTCGTAACGCTGATGACGACGCATTTTTTTGACTTCGCCCGCCAGACGCCCGGCAAGTGCCGTCAGCGGCTGTGCCGGATCGTAATGCACCGCCATTGGCAGCACGTTAATCACCGGACCGGTGGCGCAAAGCGCGGCCGAGCCGATACGGCGCATAAAGATGAAACCGGCGGCGAACGCATGCTGACCGGTGAGGCGCGCCAGCCATAAGGCCACCAGCGCAAAGGCGGTATCCGCGGCACTTAGGTTGTGCTGCCCGGTGTGCGTCAGCAAAGCCTGAAACGTGTCGCGATCCACGGCAAACGTATGGCGCAGCAGGTCGGTACTGGCGCTCTGACCGGCCAGCGGCAGAGCGGACAACGAGGCGGGCGCAGGTAACTGCGCCCCTTTCTCCAGCCAGAACTGGCGATCGCGCTGCCAGCCCGAAGATTGCTGATAGCGCTGATATTCATCAACGACGTCGCTGAACGGCACGAACGGGCTTGGCTCCGGCGTGGCGCCGCGCTGCCAGGCGCTGTAGAGATTGGCGATACGGCGGGTCAGGGCGGTGAAACTAAAACCATCGACCACCAGATGATGGTATCGCTGATACCAGTACCAGTGATCCTCATCCAGCCTAAACAGGCTGTGATGGTAGAGCGGCGCGCCGCTCAGCACCCGCAGATCGCCGGTCATATCCTGCTGCATCAGCGCACGTGCTGCGGCCTCCGGATCGGCGGCGTCGCGCAGATCGATCACCTCAGGCTCGCGGAAAGCCTGGGGTTCAGGCCACTGTAGCGGTTCACCCTCCAGCTCGCCAAAGGCCATATTCAGTGTGTCCGCTTCCTGCATGCCAGCAATTATGGCCCGTGATAACAGCGCGCTGTTCAGCGCACCGCGCAGTTCGACAAAATGCGCCACGGCGTAAGCATTGGAATAGGGCGATAGCTGGTCAGCGATCCAGATTCCGGGCTGAGCGGCCACCAGTGGCAGCGTTTTTTGTTCTGTCTGCGGGTTGAGGGTGATCTCAGACATTTTCGCCTCTGTCCTGCGTCATAACCGGACGGATATCGTGCCAGTTTTCATTCAGCCAGCTCAGACAGTCAGCCTGTGGCCCGGGGCCAAACACCGGCTGCCATCCTGCCGGAATCGCACAAAAGGCGGGCCATAAGCTGTACTGCTGCTGATCGTTCTTCAGCACCTGACAATCCTGTTGCGGATCGTCGAAAGGGTTAAGTTGTTGCATGTCGGTCTCCTGTCCGCAGTCACCGGGCGCGCTAACGCCGCTGTCCTGCATATCCGATATCTTTCAGTGTCGCGCAGAAGGCGGAATATAAGCGGGTCAGGGCTATTGCCACATGGCTTTAAGGCCTGCCAGCAGTCCGCCGCGCCAGCACAGCGCATCGTGACCGCCTTCGACCGGGTGATAGCTGACCTGATGTCCGGCGGCGGTCAGATCGCGCTGAAACTGCTGGTTTGCTGCCAGAATCAGCCGCTCGCGTCTTCCCGCTTCCAGGTAGAAGCGGCGAGGGGGGGCCTGCAGCAAACCCTGTTGTAACTGCTGTGGCAGCCAGCCATTGGGGTCGCCGCGCGCGGGCCACCAGAACGAACCGGAAAGGCTGATCGCTCCAGCAAAGGTTTCCGGCCAGGTCAGGGTGGCGTAAGCGGCAGAAAGGCCGCCAAAACTCTGTCCCGCTACCAGCGTGCTGTCGGCACGAAACGGCGCCCAGCGCTGAACCTGCGGCAACAGCTCGTTCTGAATCGCCAGCCAGAAGTCAGGGTTACAGGTCAGCTCACGCGTGCGGTGTTCGCGGTCGATGATGTCGATCATGACATAGACCGCAGGGGGCAGTTCGCCCGCCTCTGTCAGTTGCTGAAGCGGGCCGGCAACCGGCATGTTCTGTGCCCAGAACTGACCATCCAGCAGCAGTACCAGCGGACGATCACCTGCACTGGCGTCTCCGGTGACAGAGATCCAGATCTGACGCTGGTTTCCCAGCCGTTCGCTGCGCCACAAATAGTGTTGCAGCGGAATATCGGCGGCACGGCCTTCATCAACCGCACGCCACACCTGCTGATCCGGCGCGTGTGGCAGGTGCAGTGGCGAGACCCTCATTCCGCGTCCACCCGCCCAGCTTCGCAAAGGATTCAGCGGGTCGCTTTGCGCCTGCGGGAATTTCTGACGCCACCACTGGCGCACTGCCTGCATATCGGCCTGCCCGGTAAATGTCTCTTCCTGACTATCAGGAATCAGGCAGTAGCTGCCGCGCCAGTCAGCGGGCAGGGCGGTTTGCCACCACCAGACATCGGTATCGGGAACAGGCGTTAATGAGGAGGGGACCGCTGAATGATGATGATCGGTTACGCCGGTAATATTGATCCAGACGCGCCGGGTATCGGAGTGCTGCGTGTCACCCTGGGGATCGCGCCAGAAAAAGGTGACCTGACAGGTTCCCTTTTCGCCAGCTTCAACCAGAGGAATGCCCCGTTGCTGCTGCTGTTGCCACCAGCGTTCACTGCCGGTTTCTTCATTTAACCACGTCATACGCGCCATCTTTCGATCACCCTTGATTAGGGTCATGCATGTTATGAATAATAGTATTGATAATTATTTGCATTTGCAATAGGGTGTTTCCGCCCGACAGGGAGCGCGTGCATCCTCTCTGCCGCACCGGCTTTCAGACTGATGCAAAGCGGTTCTGACACTGGCCCGGCGACAAGGGGAAAACGTTGCAGGCAAGGTTATTACTTTTTTACCGGCACGCCGGCAGTGGCATCCTCGCCGGCACTCCAGGAACAGAAAAATGAAAAAGTTATCCCGGCTTTCGTTAGCCATTATGATTGAACTGGGTTTCACCGCCTCTCTCATTTCTGCCGGTGCCGTGGCTGCCGAAGCCACCCGCGAACCGGCCATCGACAGCAGCCCCTCCGATACCCTCCACGACGACACCATGATGGTGACCGCCGCCGAGCAGACGTTGCAGGCACCTGGTGTGTCGACCATCACCGCCGACGAAATTAAAAAACATCCACCCGCACGCGATGTCGCCGAAATTATTCGCACCATGCCTGGCGTCAATCTGACCGGTAACTCCACCAGCGGCCAGCGCGGAAACAATCGCCAGATCGATATCCGCGGCATGGGGCCGGAAAATACCCTGATTCTGATTGATGGATTGCCGGTGACCAGCCGCAACGCGGTTCGGCTTGGCTGGCGTGGCGAGCGTGATACGCGCGGCGACACCAACTGGGTGCCGCCAGAGATCATTGATCGCATTGAGGTGATCCGCGGTCCGGCAGCAGCCCGTTACGGTAACGGTGCAGCGGGCGGCGTGGTGAACATCATCACCAAAAAAGAGATGGATAATCAGTGGCACGGCTCATGGAGCGCCTATTACAACGTGCCGGAACACAAGGAGGAGGGCGCGACCCGTCGCACCAACTTCAGCCTTGAAGGTCCACTGGGCGATGATGTCAGTTTCCGGCTCTATGGCGGACTGGCAAAAACGCAGGCTGATGCTTACGACATTAATGAAGGGCACGCCGCAGACCGCACCGGCAGTTACGCCGGATCGTACCCGGCGGGCCGTGAAGGCTCGATCAACAAAGATATTCATGGCCTGCTGCGCTGGGCATTTGCGCCGATGCAGACGCTGGAAGTGGGGGCCGGTTACAGTCGTCAGGGCAACCTCTATGCCGGGGACACGCAGAACACCAATACCAACGCCCTGGTGAAAAGCAAATATGGTGACGAGACCAACCGGCTCTATCGGCAGAACTTTTCTGTTAAGTGGACCGGTGCCTGGGATAATGGCATCAGCACCAATACTTACGCGCAATATGAGAATACCCGCAACGCGCGTCTGAATGAGGGGCTGGCGGGCGGCACCGAAGGCATCTTCGCCAACAGCAACTTCAATACCATCCAGCTGGATGATGTGTTGTTGCACAGTGAGGTCAGCGTGCCGTTTGAATGGCTGGTGAACCAGACCGCGACTTTCGGGACGGAATGGAATCAGCAGCGGATGAAGGATCCTTCATCGACGACTCAGGCCGCCAGCTTCGGGTCGATTCCCGGTATCGCTACGACCGGCCGCACACCCTATTCACAGGCGGAGATCTTCTCGCTGTTTGCCGAAGACAATATTGAGCTGACCGACAGCACCATGCTGACGCCGGGCCTGCGCTTCGATCACCATTCGATTGTCGGCGATAACTGGAGCCCGTCGCTCAACCTGTCACAGGGATTAGGCGATGAGTTCACCCTGAAAATGGGCATTGCGCGCGCCTACAAAGCCCCGAGCCTCTATCAGACCAACCCGAACTATCTGCTCTACAGCAACGGTCAGGGCTGCGCCGCCAGTGCCGGTGCCTGTTATCTGATGGGTAATGACGATCTGAAAGCGGAAAACAGCATCAATAAAGAGATTGGGGTCGAATGGAAGCGCGACGGCTACCAGGCGGGCCTGACCTGGTTCCGCAACGACTACCGTAACAAGATCGAGGCTGGCACGGCGCCAACCGGCACCGCATCTAACGGCAAAACCGACATCTACAAATGGGAAAATGTGCCAAAAGCGGTCGTCGAGGGGCTGGAAGGCACGGTCAATGTTCCGTTCTCCGACAGCGTGACCTGGAACAATAACTTCACTTACATGCTGCAGAGTAAGAATAAAGAGACTGGCGATCGTCTGTCGATTATTCCGGAATATACGCTCAATTCGACGCTGAGCTGGCAGGCGATGCAGGACCTCTCCCTGCAAACGACGCTGACCTGGTACGGTAAACAGGTACCGAAGAAATATGACTATAAAGGTAACGCCGTCACCGGTAGCGCCACCGATCAGGTTAGCCCCTATTCGGTTGTAGGCATGAGCGGCACCTATGACGTTAATAAATATGCCAGCGTCACCGTGGGTATCGACAACCTGTTCGACAAGCGTCATTTCCGTCAGGGCAACGCGCAGACCACCGGCAATGCCACCACCGGAGCGTGGCTCTATGGCGCAGGGGCCAATACCTTTAACGAGTCGGGCCGCACTTATTATATGAGCGTGAACACCCGCTTCTGATGGACAGGCAATAAAAAGCGCAGCGGTTGACCTGACCGCTGCGCTTTTTTTATGACTGAATAATCAGTTGTTCTGATTGATATCGCGGTAGAGACGGCTCTCAAATCGCACCAGCGGAATACGGCGGGTACGCTGATCTTCCGGCGGGACCGCATAACCGGAAAGAAACTGAACGAATGCCACCCGCGCGCCACTGGAAGTAGTAATAAAGCCCGCCAGGTTATAGACGCCCTGCAGTGAACCGGTTTTCGCCGAGACTTTGCCATCCAGCCCCGCCTCATGCAGCCCGCCGCGATACTGCAGCGTGCCGTCGTAACCTGCCAGCGGCAGCATCGAAATATAATCCAGCGTATTGTCATTCTTCGCAATAAACTGCAAAACCTGCATCATGGTTTGCGGCGAAATCAGGTCATGGCGGGAGAGACCGGAACCATCCACCTGAATGCTATTACCCATGTCGACATTGGCTTTGGCTTTCAGGATGCGGCGAACGGCATCCTGTCCGGCGCGGAACGTGCCGGGCACATTGAAGTAGTGATGACCAATGGTGCGAAACACCGTGTCGGCAATCATGTTGTCTGACTTCTTCAGCATGGTGTGCAGCAGCGTATGCAGCGGCGCGGACTGGGTCGATGCCAGCACCGTACCCGGTTCGGTGACCTGCGTCTGTCGTACCAGATGCCCGCTGTAGTCAATCTCAGACGACCGCAGTTCTGCCTTGAGTATTTCGCCAGCCCAGGCCGCGCCATCCTGCACCGCAAATGCCAGCGGCAGCGGTTCCGCGCGCTGGCGCATACAACCCGTCAGGGTGTAACGGTTCAGCTCGCCCGGCACCACATCCAGCTCGCAATATTGCCCTTCGCCGCTGTTGCGGCCAATGGTACGCACCTGGCTGTACATATGCGCCGGATAATAGGAGGCGATGCGCACAAAGGCATTCTCACCCGGCGTATTAGCACTGTAGAGCGACACCGAGAAGCAGTTTTTATCAACGATTGCCGCACCCGGCGGGGCGCTGAAGCACTGAGTCATATCATTCCACGGCCAGCCCGGCGCCATGTCGTGACTGGCAAAAACGGAGGTGTCGATAACCAGATTGCCTTTGATATGGTTAATGCCCTGCTTCTTTATCGCCGCCACCATGTTGCGTAGATCCTGCCGGCTTAAGGTGGGATCACCGCCGAAACGTGCGACTAAATCGCCGTTCAGTGTGCCATCGATAATGGCGCCGCGAGTCTCAAAGGTGGTCTGAAAACGGAAGTCGCCACCCAGCTCCAGCAATGCTGCCAGCGCCGTTACCACTTTCATGGTACTGGCGGGCAGGGCCATCTGTTTTCCGTGATAATCAATAATCGGGGTTGATGCGCCTACTTTCTGCACCATCAGCGCCAGATTGGCACCGTCTGGCAGGTACTGCATGTATTCATCAACTGGCGCTGCGTGTGCCTGCAGCATAAATGCGCAGCTTAATCCGGTAACAAGTCGTGAAAATCGCATAATCTCGCGGTAACTGGCAGGTGAGGGCGTCAATACTACGTCGCTGGACGGTGCAAAGTAAACGATGACCCGCAGGGAACTCTGGGGTAAAATACGTATCAAATTGCAAAACTCTTTTCTGGCCTGGAAGCATCTCCGGGTCAGGATTCTTTTATTTGCAAAACGGGCTAATGCGCCGCAGAACGCTTTTTTCTGCAGTCACCGGTCAGGATGACATCGTTAAACAGGAAAGATGGCGAGGAGCTTAAATGAATCAGATTCCGATGACGTTAAGAGGCGCTGAAAGATTGCGCGAAGAGCTGAACGAGCTGAAAACCGTGAAGCGCCCGCGCATTATCGCCTCTATCGCTGACGCACGCGAACATGGCGATTTAAAAGAGAACGCGGAATATCACGCTGCACGTGAAGAGCAGGGTTTTTGCGAAGGTCGTATTCAGGAGATTGAAGCCAAACTCTCCAATGCGCAGGTTATCGACGTCACTCAGATGCCGAAAACCGGACGCGTGATTTTCGGTGCAACCGTTACCGTGCTGAACGTCGAAACCGACGAAGAAGCCACGTATCGCATTGTGGGCGATGACGAAGCGGACTTTAAGCAAAATCTGATTTCGGTCAATTCGCCGATGGCGCGTGGCCTGGTGGGTAAAGAGGCCGATGACGTGGCTATCGTTAAAACCCCGGGCGGCGACGTTGAGTATGAAATCCTGAAGGTGGAATACCTTTAAGATGTTGCTACGCTTTGAAAAGCGTTAAAGCACAATGTAAAGAAAGGAAAAAGGCCGCATTGCGGCCTTTTATCTGAGGTAAGAGCATGTCACTTTCTTTGCCCACTTAGCGTGGCAGAGAAATTTTGCTCTCTTTAGAGGGGCGATACAGCACCAGCGTTTTGCCGATCACCTGTACGTTGCTGGCACCGGTCTCACGCACGATAGCCTCAACGATCAGCTGTTTCGTTTCACGATCTTCCGAGGCGATTTTTACCTTGATCAGTTCGTGATGCGACAGAGCCTGCTCGATTTCGGCCAGCACGCCTTCAGTCAGGCCATTGCCACCCAGCATAACCACTGGCTTGAGCGGATGGGCGAGGCCCTTGAGGTGCTGTTTTTGTTTGGTACTTAGATTCATCGTAGTTTTTTACTTACTCAGGGATTGAAAACGGTTCATTCTACCGCCATCTCGGGTATATCACCAAATCGACGCAACCCATTGCGTGCAGGTTTATCGCTACGATGACGATTTAGTTGGAAATATTATGACGGGTAAAAAGCGTTCGGCCAGCTCCGGCCGCTGGCTTCAGGAACACTTTAGCGATAAATATGTGCTCCAGGCGCATAAAAAAGGGTTGCGCTCGCGCGCCTGGTTTAAACTTGATGAAATACAACAGGGTGACAAGCTGTTCAAACCCGGCATGACCGTGGTAGATCTGGGAGCTGCCCCCGGTGGCTGGTCGCAATATGTGGTACAGCAAATTGGGAACAAAGGGCGAGTCATTGCCTGTGATATCCTGCCAATGGATCCGATAGTCGGTGTCGATTTCCTTCAGGGCGATTTTCGTGAAGAATCGGTAGTCAATGCGCTGCTTGAACGCGTTGGCGATCAAAAAGTTCAGGTTGTCATGTCCGATATGGCGCCGAATATGAGTGGTACACCTGCCGTAGATATTCCCCGGTCGATGTATTTAGTCGAGCTGGCGCTGGAGATGTGTCGGGATATCCTGGCACCTGGCGGCAGTTTTGTAGTGAAAGTGTTTCAGGGAGATGGCTTCGATGAATACCTGCGGGAAATTCGCTCCCTGTTTACGAAAGTGAAAATTCGTAAGCCGGACGCTTCACGTTCACGTTCACGTGAAGTGTATATTGTGGCGACTGGGCGCAAACTATAACCAAATTGCTGGAGAAGTCCGCAGTTTTGCTGCGATTCCATGTATGCGGGATCTATAGTACCCTACGCTATCTGTTAACACCGTTGTAATATGAGGTTAATCCCTTGAGTGACATGGCGAAAAACCTGATTCTCTGGTTAGTCATCGCGGTCGTGCTGATGTCAGTATTCCAGAGCTTTGGGCCCAGCGAGTCGAATGGCCGTCGGGTTGATTATTCAACCTTCCTGTCGGAAGTGAACCAGGATCAGGTCCGCGAGGCACGTATTAACGGGCGTGAAATTAACGTCGTTAAAAAAGACAGCAATAAATACACGACCTACATTCCTGTCAACGATCCCAAGTTGCTCGATAACCTCTTGACCAAAAACGTCAAAGTGGTTGGCGAACCGCCGGAAGAACCAAGCCTGCTGGCTTCAATCTTCATTTCGTGGTTCCCGATGTTGCTGCTGATCGGTGTGTGGATCTTCTTTATGCGTCAGATGCAGGGCGGCGGCGGTAAGGGCGCGATGTCCTTCGGCAAGAGCAAAGCCCGCATGTTGACGGAAGACCAGATTAAAACCACTTTCGCCGACGTAGCCGGTTGTGACGAAGCGAAAGATGAAGTTGCTGAGCTGGTGGAATATCTGCGTGAGCCGAGCCGTTTCCAGAAGCTGGGCGGTAAGATTCCAAAAGGCGTTCTGATGGTGGGGCCACCGGGTACCGGTAAAACCTTGCTGGCAAAAGCGATTGCCGGTGAAGCGAAGGTGCCTTTCTTTACCATCTCCGGTTCTGACTTTGTGGAAATGTTTGTTGGTGTCGGTGCATCCCGTGTGCGTGACATGTTCGAACAGGCCAAAAAAGCGGCTCCGTGCATCATCTTTATCGATGAAATCGACGCCGTCGGTCGTCAGCGTGGCGCCGGTTTAGGCGGTGGACATGACGAACGTGAGCAGACGCTGAACCAGATGCTGGTTGAGATGGATGGTTTCGAAGGTAACGAAGGTATTATCGTTATCGCCGCAACTAACCGTCCTGACGTACTGGACCCTGCGCTGCTGCGTCCAGGTCGCTTTGACCGTCAGGTTGTAGTTGGCCTGCCAGATGTTCGCGGTCGTGAGCAGATCCTGAAAGTACATATGCGTCGTGTGCCACTGGCTACAGATATTGATGCAGCAATCATTGCACGTGGTACGCCAGGCTTCTCGGGTGCCGATCTGGCCAACCTTGTTAACGAAGCAGCGCTGTTCGCGGCCCGTTCAAACAAGCGTGTGGTTTCGATGGTAGAGTTCGAGAAAGCGAAAGACAAAATCATGATGGGTGCGGAACGTCGCTCCATGGTGATGACGGAATCGCAGAAAGAGTCAACTGCCTACCACGAAGCAGGCCACGCCATTATTGGTCGCCTGGTGCCAGAGCATGACCCGGTTCATAAAGTAACGATTATCCCGCGCGGTCGCGCACTGGGTGTGACCTTCTTCCTGCCTGAAGGCGACGCGATCAGCGCCAGCCGTCAGAAACTGGAAAGCCAGATCTCAACGCTTTACGGCGGTCGTCTGGCAGAAGAGATCATCTACGGTGCAGAACGTGTTTCTACCGGTGCGTCCAACGATATTAAAGTTGCGACCAATCTGGCGCGTAACATGGTGACGCAGTGGGGCTTCTCTGAAAAACTGGGTCCGTTGCTCTATGCAGAAGAAGAGGGTGAAGTGTTCCTCGGTCGTTCTGTCGCGAAAGCGAAACATATGTCTGATGAAACGGCCCGCATCATCGACCAGGAAGTTAAGCACCTGATCGACAGCAACTACCAGCGTGCTCGTCAGATTCTGGGTGAGAACATGGACATCCTTCACGCGATGAAAGACGCGCTGATGAAGTATGAAACCATCGATGCACCGCAGATCGATGACCTGATGGCGCGCCGCGAAGTGCGTCCGCCAGCGGGCTGGGAAGATCCAGGCAGCAACTCAGACAGCAACGGTACGCCAAAGGCGCCACGTCCGGTTGATGAACCGCGTACGCCAAACCCAGGCAATACCATGTCAGAGCAGTACAACAAATAAGACGCAACATCGTCAGACAAAACCCCGGCTGGTCCGGGGTTTTTTACATCCAGATATTGATCAGCAAGGAGTTTCCGCCATGAAGTTGTTCGCCCGTGATTCCCATCTCGATTTATCTTTTCCTCATGTGATGGGCATTCTCAACGTCACGCCGGACTCCTTTTCAGATGGTGGAAAGCATAATGCGCTGGTGGATGCGCTGACGCATACCAATGAGATGGTCAATGCAGGCGCAACCATCATCGATGTGGGCGGAGAATCAACCCGTCCTGGCGCGGATGAAGTGAGTGTGGAGGAGGAGCTGGAGCGGGTGATTCCGGTCATCGATGCCATTGCCCAGCGTTTCGAAGTCTGGATTTCAGTGGACACCTCTAAAGCTGACGTCATCCGGGAAGCCGCGCGAGTGGGTGCTCACATCATTAACGACGTGCGTTCCCTTTCTGAACCCGGAGCGCTGGAAGCCGCAGCCGCGACCGGACTGCCTGTCTGTTTAATGCATATGCAGGGCGAACCGCGCACCATGCAGCAGGCACCGGTTTATGAAAATATTTTAAGCGAAGTGGACACTTACTTCGCTCAGCAGATAGCGCGCTGCGAAGCGGCGGGCATTAAAAAAGAGCGTCTGATACTCGACCCGGGCTTCGGTTTCGGTAAAAATCTCAGCCACAATTATGAACTGCTGGCTCATCTTGGCGATTTTCACCACTTCGGCCTGCCGCTGTTAGTGGGGATGTCGCGTAAATCGATGATTGGCCAGCTGTTAAACGTCGGCCCGTCACAGCGTTTAACCGGCAGCCTGAGTTGCGCGGTGATTGCTGCAATGCAGGGCGCGCAGATTATTCGCGCCCATGATGTAAAAGAGACGGCTGAAGCGATGCGCGTGGTCGAAGCGACCCGAAGAGCAAAAGGAGTATCATGAGTAATCGTAAATATTTCGGTACAGACGGCATTCGCGGCAAAGTCGGTGAAGCACCCATCACTCCTGATTTCGTCCTGAAGCTGGGCTGGGCCGCAGGTAAAGTGCTGGCGCGCCACGGTTCAAAGAAAATCATCATCGGTAAAGATACCCGTATCTCTGGCTATATGCTGGAGTCGGCGCTGGAAGCTGGTCTCGCCGCGGCGGGCCTGACGGCCGCCTTTACCGGCCCGATGCCGACACCAGCCATCGCCTATCTGACCCGTACCTTCCGCGCAGAGGCGGGCATTGTGATTTCAGCGTCACATAACCCGTTTGACGACAACGGAATTAAATTCTTCTCGTCCGAGGGCACCAAACTGCCTGACGATGTTGAAGAGTCAATTGAGCTGGAGATGGAAAAGCCGATTACCTGCGTTGAATCAGCGCAGTTAGGCCGCGCCAGCCGCATCGTCGATGCAGCAGGGCGTTACATTGAGTTCTGCAAAGGGACGTTCCCCAGCGAACTGAATCTGAATGGCCTGAAAATTGTGGTCGACTGCGCCAATGGTGCTACCTACCACATTGCGCCGAATGTATTGCGTGAACTGGGCGCGACGGTGATTGCTATCGGTGTCCAGCCAGACGGCATGAACATTAACAAAGAGTGCGGTGCCACCGATCTCAAACTGCTGCAGCAGCGCGTGCTGGCGGAAAAGGCCGATATCGGCCTGGCCTACGACGGTGACGGCGATCGCATCATGATGATTGACCATCTGGGTGACAAAGTTGATGGCGACCAGATCCTCTACATCATTGCGCGTGAAGCACTGCGTCAGGGACAGCTGCGCGGCGGCGTGGTGGGTACCCTGATGAGTAACATGGGGCTGGAATTAGCGCTGAAACAGCTTGGCATTCCATTTACCCGTGCCAAAGTCGGTGACCGTTATGTACTGGAGAAGATGCAGGAGAAGGGCTGGCGTCTGGGTGCAGAGAACTCCGGTCATGTGATTCTGCTGGATAAAACCACGACCGGTGACGGTATCGTTGCAAGTTTGCAAGTGCTCACTGCGATGGTGCGCAATCACATGAGCCTGCACGATCTCTGTAGTGGCATGAAGATGCTGCCGCAGGTCCTGGTTAACGTACGCTTTGCGGGCGAACATGATCCGCTTCAGAGTGACTCGGTAAAAGCTGTCACGGCCGACGTGGAAAAAGCGCTGGCGGGTCGCGGACGCGTTCTGCTGCGTAAATCAGGTACTGAGCCATTGATTCGTGTCATGGTCGAAGGCGAAAATGAGGCGCAGGTCACCGAACTGGCGAATCGCATCGCCGATCAGGTCAAGGCCGTTTAAAACCGTAACAGGCGGTCTGCAGAGTGCTGAACTGCCTGTAAAATCACCGGGATGGCCTTTTTTTCTGCAAACAGTGTGGGTAGTAAAAATTGCACTTGCAGAGATATGCGCCTTTGGTTAGTATTCACACCCGCTTCTGATGGGTGATGACGAGACTCCCCATCAATACTGGTTGAAGCTTTAACTGTACGATTACCGTGCAAGGAACAGGATGATATGTACCAAGCTCTTTTAGTAGTTTTCCTTATTGTAGCTATCGCCCTCGTGGGTATGATCATGCTGCAGCAAGGCAAAGGCGCTGATATGGGAGCCTCATTCGGTGCAGGCGCATCCGGTACGGTGTTTGGTTCTTCGGGCTCAGGTAATTTCATGACTCGTACAACCGGCATCTTAGCAGCGCTGTTTTTCATCATCAGCCTGGTTCTGGGTAATCTGAACAGCAATAAAGCGTCTAAAGGAAGCGAGTGGGAAAATCTTTCTGCGCCGGCGCAGTCTTCTCAACAGACTGAAAAGCCAGCTCAACCGGTAACTCCGGGCAGCGATATTCCTAAGTAAGGTCGTCAGCACAACGAATCGTTGTGGTCAGTGCAGTGCCGTGGTGGTGGAATTGGTAGACACGCTACCTTGAGGTGGTAGTGCCCGATTGGGCTTACGGGTTCAAGTCCCGTCCTCGGTACCAAATAGTAGTATCCCTTGCATTTTATGCAGGTCTGGCGTATTATTCGCCACGTTTTCGGACGCGGGGTGGAGCAGCCTGGTAGCTCGTCGGGCTCATAACCCGAAGGTCGTCGGTTCAAATCCGGCCCCCGCAACCAATTTTCCCTTTGAGTTCTTTTTCAAATATACTGTATGCATCGACGGACGCATTCACGGTTATTTTTTGAAAGAAAATTCTTTGGATGGAGTCCGGGCCGCATTGCGGCATACAGGGTCCAGTGATTAAAAGCCCCGAATATTCGGGGTTTTTTGTTATTAGCGAATCGTAATACTGGGCTATAGGCCCTTTTTTTATGTCTTGGGGGTGGGCTTGTCCACATTAGAGCAAAAATTGACAGAGTTGGTATCGGCTCCCGTAGAAGCGCTGGGTTACGAACTGGTTGGAATTGAATTCGTTCGTAGTCGCACATCTATCCTGCGCATCTATATTGATAGTGAAGATGGCATCAATGTCGATGATTGCGCCGATGTCAGCCACCAGGTAAGTGCGGTAATGGATGTTGAAGATCCCATTACGGTCCCTTACAACCTAGAAGTCTCTTCACCGGGACTCGATCGTCCTCTGTTCACTGCAGAACACTACACCCGCTTTATGGGTGAAGAAGTGAGTCTGGTGTTGCGTATGGCCGTTCAGAACCGCCGTAAATGGCAGGGAACCATTAAGTCAGTTGATGGCGAGATGATCACGGTGCACGTTGAGGGTAGCGATGAAGTGTTCGCGCTGAGTAATATTCAGAAAGCGAACCTGGTCCCCCACTTTTAAAAGTCCGGATTGAGGCTAACCAGGATGAACAAAGAGATCTTAGCTGTTGTAGAAGCCGTTTCTAACGAAAAAGCCCTGCCGCGTGAGAAAATCTTCGAAGCGCTGGAGAGCGCGCTGGCGACTGCGACCAAGAAAAAGTATGAGCAGGAAATTGAGGTACGCGTCAGCATTGATCGCCGCAGTGGCGATTTCGATACTTTCCGCCGCTGGGAAATCGTAGAAGAGGTGACACAGCCGACGCGCGAGATCACGCTGGATGCGGCCCGCTTCGAAGATGAAGCATTCAATCTGGGCGAATATGTCGAAGATCAGATTGAATCGGTCACCTTTGACCGTATCACCACCCAGACTGCTAAGCAGGTTATCGTGCAAAAAGTGCGCGAAGCTGAGCGCGCAATGGTGGTTGATCAGTTCCGTGAGCAGGAAGGCGAAATTATCACGGGCGTGGTGAAGAAAGTTAACCGCGACAACATCTCCCTCGACTTAGGCAGCAATGCCGAAGCGGTGATTCTGCGCGAAGATATGCTGCCGCGTGAAAACTTCCGTCCAGGCGACCGTATTCGTGGCGTACTCTACTCTGTACGTCCGGAAGCGCGTGGCGCGCAGCTGTTCGTGACGCGTTCTAAACCAGAAATGCTGATTGAACTGTTCCGCATCGAGGTGCCAGAAATTGGCGAAGAACTGATTGAAATTAAAGCCGCTGCTCGTGATCCGGGTTCGCGCGCTAAAATTGCAGTCAAAACCAACGACAAACGTATTGATCCGGTGGGTGCCTGTGTGGGCATGCGCGGCGCGCGTGTTCAGGCAGTTTCCAGTGAACTGGGTGGCGAGCGTATCGATATCGTGCTGTGGGACGATAACCCGGCGCAGTTTGTTATTAACGCCATGGCTCCGGCCGATGTGGCGTCAATCGTGGTTGATGAAGATAACCACACCATGGATATCGCCGTAGAAGCTGGCAATCTGGCTCAGGCGATCGGCCGTAACGGCCAAAACGTGCGTCTCGCTTCACAGCTGAGTGGCTGGGAGCTGAACGTGATGACCGTCGATGATCTGCAGGCTAAGCATCAGGCTGAAGCACATGCAGCGATCGATATGTTCACTAAACATCTCGACATCGACGAAGAGTTCGCCACCGTACTGGTGGAAGAGGGCTTCTCCTCGCTGGAAGAGCTGGCATACGTGCCAATCAACGAGCTGCTGGAAGTCGACGGCCTCGACGAAGAGACCATTGAAGCCCTGCGTGAACGAGCAAAAAATGCGTTAACCACCCTGGCACTGGCGAAAGAAGAGAGTCTTGGAAATCAGGAGCCCGCTGAGGATCTTCTGAATCTTGAAGGCCTCGATCGTGCGCTGGCGTTCCGCCTGGCGTCGAAAGGCGTTTGCACGCTGGAAGATCTCGCTGAGCAAGGTGTTGACGATCTGACGGATATTGAAGGCATGTCTGATGAACAAGCCGGCGCGCTGATTATGGCCGCACGTAATATCTGCTGGTTCGGCGATGACGCGTAATAACAGGAAGGAACAGCATGACAGATGTAACCGTAAAATCGCTGGCCGCAGAAATTCAGACTCCGGTCGATCGCCTGGTACAGCAATTTGCTGATGCGGGGATCCCTAAGTCTGAAAATGACGCAGTGACCCAGCAAGAGAAAGAAACCTTACTATCTCATCTGAACCGTGAACACGGTCAGGTCGGTTCAGCTAAGCTGACGCTGCAGCGTAAAACGCGCAGCACCTTGAATATTCCAGGCACCGGGGGTAAAAGTAAGTCGGTGCAAATTGAAGTCCGCAAAAAGCGTACCTATGTGAAGGGTGATGCAGAGGCTGAGCAAGCTCAGGCAGAAGCTGAAGCCGAGGCGCAGCGTGAAGCGGAAGAGCAGGCGCAACGCGAGGCTGAAGAAAAAGCCCGTCGCGAAGCTGAACAGAAAGCGCAACGTGAAGCCGAAGATAAAGCCAGGCGCGAAGCCGCTGACAAGGCCAAACGTGCAGCAGCGGAAAATGATAAAGTGACAAATCAACCTACCGACGAAGTGACCAGGGCTGCGCAATCAGACAAAGCCCGTCGCGAAGCTGAAGCTGCCGAACTGAAGCGTAAAGCTGAAGAAGAAGCCCGCCGTAAGCTTGAAGAGGCTGCCCGCCTCGTAGCAGAAGAAGCCCGCCGTCTGGCTGAAGAGAAATCAGCTGAATGGGAAAAACCGGAAGAAGAGGATAAAGGCGATTATCACGTCACCACTTCGACCCATGCCCGTCAGGCGGAAGACGAAAACGACCGCCAGGTTGAAGCAGGTCGTGCGCGTGCGCGTACTACTGCTAAAGCTGCGCGTCCGGCGAAAAAAGGCAACAAACACTCTGAAGCCAAAACTGACCGTGAAGAAGCGCGTGCGCAGGTTCGTGGCGGTAAAGGCGGCAAGCATCGCAAACCTAGCGCACTGCAGCAGGGCTTCAACAAGCCAGCGCAGGCCGTTAACCGCGATGTTGTGATTGGCGAAACCATCACCGTAGCCGAACTGGCTAACAAAATGGCGGTGAAAGGTTCTCTGGTCATTAAAGCGATGATGAGAATGGGCGCGATGGCGACCATCAACCAGGTCATCGACCAGGAAACTGCACAGCTCGTTGCCGAAGAGATGGGCCACAAAGTGACCCTGCGTCGTGAGAACGAGCTGGAAGAAGCGGTAATGGACGATCGTGATACTGATGCTGCGCAGGAGTCTCGTGCTCCGGTTGTCACCATCATGGGCCACGTCGACCACGGTAAAACGTCCCTGCTGGACTATATCCGTTCCACTAAAATCGCCTCTGGCGAAGCGGGCGGTATTACTCAGCACATCGGTGCTTACCACGTTGAAACCGACAACGGTATGGTCACCTTCCTGGATACCCCGGGCCACGCCGCGTTTACCGCGATGCGTGCACGTGGTGCGCAGGCGACCGATATCGTTATCCTGGTGGTTGCAGCAGACGATGGCGTGATGCCACAGACTGTCGAAGCTATTCAGCACGCCAAAGCCGCTAAAGTGCCGGTTGTGGTTGCAGTGAACAAGTGCGATAAGCCAGAAGCGGATCCGGATCGTGTTAAAAACGAACTGACTCAGTACGGTATCATTCCGGAAGAGTGGGGCGGTGAAAACATGTTCGTTAATGTCTCTGCGAAAGCGGGTACCGGCATTGATGACCTGTTAAACGCTATCCTGCTGCAGGCGGAAGTGCTGGAACTGACCGCTATCCGTGAAGGTATGGCGAGCGGCGTGGTGATCGAATCGTTCCTCGACAAAGGTCGTGGTCCGGTTGCCACCGTGCTGGTACGTGAAGGTACGCTGAACAAAGGCGACATCGTTCTTTGTGGTTTCGAATATGGCCGCGTTCGTGCAATGCGTGACGAACTGGGTCGCGAAGTCATGGAAGCGGGTCCATCTATCCCGGTTGAGATTCTGGGCCTGTCCGGCGTGCCGGCTGCGGGTGATGAAGCGACCGTGGTACGTGACGAGAAGAAAGCACGTGAAGTTGCGCTCTATCGTCAGGGCAAATTCCGCGAAGTTAAACTGGCTCGCCAGCAGAAATCTAAGCTCGAGAACATGTTTGCTAACATGACCGAAGGCGAAGTGTCTGAACTGAACATCGTTCTGAAAGCTGACGTTCAGGGCTCTGTAGAAGCAATCTCCGACTCCCTGCAGAAACTCTCCACCGACGAAGTGAAGGTGAAGATTGTTGGTTCAGGCGTGGGCGGGATTACCGAAACCGATGCGACCCTGGCTGCGGCCTCTAACGCCATCCTCCTTGGCTTCAACGTTCGTGCCGATGCCTCTGCGCGTCGCGTCATTGACGCAGAAAGCCTGGATCTGCGCTACTACTCTGTCATCTATAACCTGATTGACGAAGTTAAAGCGGCGATGAGCGGCATGCTGGCACCAGAGTACAAACAGCAGATCATCGGTCTGGCTGCGGTGCGCGATGTGTTCAAATCACCGAAGTTTGGCGCGATTGCCGGTTGTATGGTGACGGAAGGTAACATCAAGCGTCACAATCCAATCCGTGTCCTGCGCGACAACGTGGTGATTTACGAAGGCGAGCTGGAATCTCTGCGTCGCTTTAAAGATGACGTCAACGAAGTGCGTAACGGCATGGAGTGCGGTATCGGCGTGAAGAACTACAACGACGTTCGCGTTGGCGATATGATCGAAGTGTTTGAAATCATCGAAATTAAACGCACCATCGAGTAATAGACTGCTGATGTGTTGCAATTTGGGAGGCCTCTGGCCTCCCGAATTATTTGGGAGAAATAATGATGGCGAAAGAATTTGGTCGCCCGCAGCGCGTTTCACAAGAGCTGCAAAAAGAGATTGCGATGATCCTGCAGCGTGAGATCAAAGATCCACGTCTTGGCATGATGGTCACCGTATCAGGCGTTGAAGTCTCACGCGATCTCGCTTACGCAAAAGTGTTCGTGACTTTCCTCAACGACAAAGATGAAGAAGCGATTAAACATGGCCTGAAAGCGCTGAAAGAAGCGTCAGGTTATATCCGCATTCTGCTGGGCAAAGCGATGCGTCTGCGTATCGTGCCTGAGCTGACTTTCTTCTACGACAACTCGTTAGTCGAAGGGATGCGCATGTCCAATCTCGTCACCAGCGTCGTGAAGAACGATACTGAGCGCCGTGGTCCGGATGCCACTGGCGATGACGAGGAGGCGTAATGAGTCGTCCGCGTCGTCGCGGTCGCGACGTCCATGGCGTGTTGTTGCTGGATAAGCCACAAGGCGTCTCGTCGAATGATGTCCTGCAGAAAGTGAAGCGTATCTTTAACGCGAATCGTGCAGGACATACCGGCGCGCTGGATCCTCTGGCTACCGGCATGTTGCCGATCTGCCTGGGTGAAGCGACTAAGTTTTCGCAGTATCTGCTCGATTCCGACAAACGCTACCGCGTGATTGCCCGACTGGGCGAGCGGACCGACACGTCAGACGCCGATGGCAACATCGTGCAGACGCGTCCGGTCAGCTTCAGCCAGGCCGATCTGGACAGTGCTCTGGAGAGCTTCCGCGGCGAAACGCTGCAGGTGCCTTCTATGTTTTCGGCACTGAAGCATCAGGGACGCCCGCTGTATGAATATGCGCGTCAGGGCATTGAGATTGCGCGTGAACCGCGTCCGATCACTGTCTATGAGCTGCAATTTATTCGCTGGCAGGATAATGAGCTGGAGCTGGAAATTCACTGCTCCAAAGGCACCTATATCCGTACCATCATCGATGACCTGGGCGAAAAGCTGGGATGCGGTGCGCACGTGATTATGCTGCGTCGCGTTCAGGTTGCCCGTTATCCGTATGAAAGGATGGTGACGCTGGAACAGCTCAATACCCTGCTGACGGAAGCCACAGAAGCCGGCATCCCACTGGAAACGCAGCTCGATCCGCTGTTGTTGCCGATGGACAGCCCCGCCTCTGATTTCCCTGAAGTGAATATCCCGCCTGCCGTGGCAGATTTCTTCCGCCAGGGACAGCCGGTACAGGCCAGTAATGCGCCTGCGCAGGGGCTGGTAAGGGTATCGGAAGGCGAAGCGCGTAAGTTTATCGGTATGGCAGAAATTGCCGACGATGGCCGGCTTGCGCCGCGTCGTCTGGTTGTTGAGTATCAGGATTGAGCCAGGCGTTCACTTTTCGCTGATGGGGCATTTGCGTTGCTATCGGGCGCAGAGTAGAATAGCGCGGCTTTAAAGCGGGATGCTGAATTAGAGATCGGCACCCATACATTCATTTATTACTGGAGTTTATTATGTCTCTAAGCGTAGAAGCTAAAGCAGAGATCGTTGCTAAATATGGCCGTGGTGCTAACGACAGCGGTTCAACTGAAGTTCAGGTTGCCCTGTTGACCGCGCAGATTACTCATCTGCAGGGTCACTTCTCTGAGCACAAAAAAGACCACCACAGCCGCCGCGGTCTGCTGCGCATGGTATCTCAGCGTCGTAAGCTGCTGGACTACCTGAAGCGTAAAGACGTTGCACGCTACAGCAGCCTGATCGAAAGTCTCGGTCTGCGTCGCTAAGTCTGAAGAATCTGATCGTCGGGGCATTATGCGGGCTTTTGCACTCTGTGCAGCTTACGATCAGATTTGTGCGAGTTTCGTGAAGAGGGGGCCTTTATGGCCCCTTTTTTCGAGCAATCGGCAGCAATCCGGACCAAACTGATGTATTGTTGCTTAGTGTGATCTTTAGTTTGCAGAATTTCGCGCGGCTAATGAGAGGCTTTACCGCAGGGGCGGTCGAGGGTTGTCATTAGTCGCGAGGATGCAACTGAAGATTGGTAATCAATGGCGGGCTACAGATAGCCATGCCCCGAAGTTAAGGACTTTGATTTTGCTGAATCCGATCGTACGCAAATTCCAATATGGTCAACATACCGTCACGCTGGAAACCGGCATGATGGCTCGCCAGGCGACAGCCGCTGTTATGGTGAGCATGGACGATACTGCAGTATTCGTCACTGTAGTAGGTCAGAAAAAATCTAAACCAGGTCAGGATTTCTTCCCACTGACCGTGAACTATCAGGAGCGTACTTACGCTGCTGGTCGTATCCCAGGCAGCTTCTTCCGTCGTGAAGGCCGTCCAAGCGAAGGCGAAACCCTGATTTCGCGTCTGATTGACCGCCCGATTCGTCCGCTGTTCCCGGAAGGTTTTGTTAACGAAGTTCAGGTTATCGCCACTGTTGTCTCTGTGAACCCACAGGTTCATCCGGACATCGTTGCCATGATCGGTGCTTCTGCTGCACTGGCGCTTTCTGGTCTGCCGTTCAATGGCCCAATTGGTTCTGCGCGTGTTGGTTACATCAACGATCAATATGTCCTGAACCCAACCGCAGATGAGCTGAAACAGTCTCGTCTGGATCTGGTGGTTGCCGGTACGCAGAATGCCGTTCTGATGGTTGAATCTGAAGCTGAGATCCTGTCAGAAGAGCAGATGCTGGGCGCCGTGGTCTTTGGCCATGACCAGCAGCAGATCGTTATTGAAAACATCAATGCCCTGGTTGCTGAAGCGGGCAAACCACGCTGGGACTGGCAGCCAGAAGCGGCCAATACCGCACTGATTTCTCGTGTTGCTGCCCTGGCAGAAGCGCGCATCAGCGATGCTTACCGCATCACTGACAAGCAGGAGCGTTACACGCAGGTTGGCGTCATTAAAGACGAAACCATCGCTGCGCTGCTGGCTGAAGATGAAACGCTGGATGGTTCAGAAATCGGCGACATCGTGCATAGCCTTGAAAAAACCGTTGTTCGTACTCGCATCCTGAATGGCGAGCCACGCATCGATGGTCGTGAAAAAGATATGATCCGTGGTCTGGATGTGCGTACTGGCGTATTGCCACGTACACACGGTTCATCACTGTTCACTCGTGGTGAGACGCAGGCACTGGTTACTGCAACGCTGGGTACGACCCGCGATGCGCAGAACCTTGATGAGCTGATGGGCGAACGTACCGACAGCTTCCTGTTCCATTACAACTTCCCTCCATACTCTGTTGGCGAAACCGGCATGGTAGGTTCGCCGAAGCGTCGTGAGATTGGTCACGGTCGTCTGGCGAAGCGCGGCGTGTTAGCGGTAATGCCTAAAGCGGAAGATTTCCCTTACACCATTCGTGTTGTTTCTGAAATCACCGAATCTAACGGCTCTTCTTCAATGGCCTCTGTCTGTGGTGCCTCACTGGCGCTGATGGATGCAGGTGTGCCAATCAAAGCCGCCGTTGCCGGTATCGCAATGGGTCTGGTGAAAGAAGATGAGAAGTTTGTTGTTCTGTCTGACATCCTGGGCGATGAAGATCACCTGGGCGACATGGACTTCAAAGTAGCCGGTAGCCGTGAAGGTATCACCGCGCTGCAGATGGACATCAAAATCGAAGGCATCACGCGTGAAATCATGCAGGAAGCGCTGAACCAGGCCCGAGGTGCGCGTCTGCACATTCTGGGCGTTATGGAACAGGCTATCAGCACACCGCGTACTGAGATTTCTGAATTCGCACCACGCATTTACACCATCAAAATCAGCTCTGACAAGATCAAAGATGTGATCGGTAAAGGCGGCTCAGTGATTCGTGCACTGACCGAAGAGACCGGCACAACGATTGAAATTGAAGATGACGGCACCGTGAAAATCGCTGCGACCGATGGTCTGAAAGCGAAAGAAGCGATTCGTCGTATCGAAGAGATTACCGCAGAGATCGAAGTGGGCCGCGTTTACAGTGGTAAAGTGACCCGTATCGTTGACTTCGGCGCCTTCGTTGCAATCGGCGGTGGTAAAGAAGGTCTGGTTCACATTTCACAAATCGCTGATAAGCGCGTTGAGAAAGTGACCGACTATCTGCAGATGGGTCAGGAAGTACCGGTTAAGGTGATGGAAGTTGATCGCCAGGGCCGTGTACGTCTGAGCATCAAAGAAGCGACAGAATCTAAGCCGCAGGCTGAAGAAGCTGTCGCGGTGACCACGCCTGACGCTGCTGAATAAGTCGTTGCTGATTTGCCCCTCTCTGCCTGGCAGAGAGGGGCGTTTGTATCATCGCGAGGGCGGGAATCCTTGTGCACAGCAGGCGGATGACAGGATGGTTATCCCAATGTTTGTATTCGGGAGTGGGAAATGAAGCCTTTTCTGCGCTGGTGTTTTGTTGCGACAGCTTTGACGCTGGCAGGATGCAGCAACTCCAATTGGCGTAAGAACGAAGTTCTTGCAGTGCCTTTACAGCCCACACTGCAGCAGGAAGTGATACTGGCGCGCATGGAACAAATTCTTGCCAGTCGCGCTCTCACCGATGATGAACGCGCACAGCTATTATATGAGCGCGGAGTGTTGTATGATAGTTTAGGTCTGCGGGCATTAGCGCGGAACGATTTTTCGCAAGCGCTGTCTATAAGACCAGATATGCCCGAAGTGTTTAACTACTTAGGCATATATTTAACGCAGGCGGGCAACTTTGATGCCGCCTATGAAGCGTTTGATTCTGTACTTGAGCTTGATCCAACTTACAACTATGCGCATTTAAACCGTGGTATCGCCCTCTATTACGGCGGTCGATACAAGTTAGCGCAAGATGATCTGCTGGCGTTTTATCAAGACGATCCTAACGATCCTTTCCGCAGTTTGTGGCTCTATCTCGTTGAACGTGAGATGGATGTCGACAAGGCAAAAGTCGCGCTTCAACAGCGTCACGACAAAGCGGTCAGAGATCAATGGGGATGGAATATTGTCGAGTTCTACCTTGGAGATATCAACGAGAAAACGTTGATGGAAAGTCTCAAGGCGGACGCAACGGATAACACCTCGCTCGCTGAACATCTCAGTGAAACCAACTTCTATTTAGGTAAGTACTACCTAAGTCTGGGGGAGAAGGACGACGCGAAAGCGTTGTTCAAACTGGCGGTGGCCAACAACGTCAATAACTTTGTTGAACACCGATACGCATTGTTGGAACTGGCGCAACTCGGCCAGGCACAAGACGATTTATCAGAATCTGACCAGCAATAGCTGACGAACTTAATTTGCCTGTAAAACCTGTTAAGTCATCATCTTAAAGGATGAAGGCTTTTCTGTTCGTCAAAACTTTTAATTTGAGCCGGTTCACACTTTTTGATGAAAATGACTGAAAGTTTTCACGACGAGTTATGTAGACTGGCCGCCGCAATCTAAGAGGCACGTGTACTACATGACTGATATTCAAACCACTTTTGCTGACCTTGGCCTGAACGCCGACATCCTTGAATCACTGAATGGCATGGGCTACGTAAAGCCATCCCCAATCCAGGCTGAGTGTATTCCTCACCTGCTGGCGGGCCGTGACGTGTTAGGCATGGCGCAGACCGGGAGTGGTAAAACCGCGGCGTTCTCTCTGCCGCTGTTACACAACATTGATCCTACTGTTAAAGCGCCACAAATCCTGGTGCTGGCACCTACCCGCGAACTGGCGGTACAGGTTGCTGAAGCAGTTACCGAATTCTCTAAACACATGCGTGGCCTGAACGTGGTTGCCCTTTACGGCGGCCAGCGTTATGACGTGCAGCTGCGCGCACTGCGTCAGGGACCACAGGTTGTTGTGGGTACGCCTGGCCGTCTGCTTGACCACCTGAAACGCGGCACGTTAGACCTTTCTAACCTGCGTGGCCTGGTGCTGGATGAAGCAGACGAAATGCTGCGCATGGGCTTCATCGAAGACGTTGAAACCATCATGGCGCAAATTCCAGCCGATCATCAGACCGCGCTGTTCTCTGCAACCATGCCTGAAGCGATTCGTCGTATCACCAAACGCTTCATGAAAGATCCACAGGAAGTGCGTATTCAGTCAAGTCTGACCACGCGTCCTGATATCAGCCAGAGCTACTGGACCGCTTACGGTCGTAAAACAGACGCACTGGTTCGCTTCCTGGAAGCAGAAGACTTTGATGCTGCCATCATCTTCGTGCGTACCAAAAACGCAACCATGGAAGTGGCAGAAGCGCTGGAACGTAGTGGCTATAACAGCGCCGCGCTGAACGGTGACATGAACCAGGCTCTGCGTGAGCAGACGCTTGAGCGCCTGAAAGATGGTCGTCTCGACATTCTGATTGCAACCGACGTTGCGGCTCGTGGTCTGGACGTTGAGCGCATCAGCCTGGTTGTTAACTACGACATCCCGATGGACTCAGAATCTTACGTTCACCGTATCGGCCGTACCGGTCGTGCTGGCCGTGCTGGCCGTGCGCTGCTGTTCGTTGAGAACCGCGAACGCCGTCTGCTGCGTAACATCGAACGTACCATGAAGCTGACCATTCCTGAGGTAGAACTGCCTAACGCAGAACTGCTGGGTGAGCGTCGTCTGGCTAAGTTTGCTGCTAAAGTTCAGCAGCAGCTGGAAAGCAGCGATCTGGATCAGTACCGCGCTCTGCTGGCTAAAATGCAGCCAGAAGAAGAAATGGATCTGGAAACGCTGGCAGCAGCACTGCTGAAGATGGCACAGGGCGAACGTCCTCTGATTCTGCCACCAGAAGCACCGCGTCCGGCACGTCGCGAATACCGCGATCGTGACGAGCGTGATGGCCGTAGTGACAGCCGTGAAGCACGCGGCGATTCTCGTGCTCCGCGTGAAAACCGCGAAAGCCGTGATGGCGATCGTCCACGTCGCGAACGTCGTGACGTTGGCGAAATGCAGCTGTACCGCATCGAAGTAGGCCGCGATGATGGTGTTGAAGTTCGTCACATCGTTGGCGCTATCGCTAACGAAGGCGACATCAGCAGCCGTTACATCGGTAACATCAAGCTGTTCGGTACCCACTCGACTATCGAGCTGCCGAAAGGCATGCCAGGCGATGTGCTGCAGCACTTTACCCGTACCCGTATTCTGAACAAGCCGATGAATATGCAGTTACTGGGTGATGCACAGCCGAACGAAGGCCGTGGTGACCGTCGTCCAGCTGGCGGTGAGCGTCGCAGCGGTCCAGGTGCAGGCGGTCCGGGCGCAGCTAACCGTGAAGGTGGTCGTCGCTTCTCTTCTGAACGCCGTGAAGGTGGTCGTGAAGGCGGCGGACGTACTTTCAACCGTGAAGGTAGCCGTGGTCCACGTCGTGAAGAGGGCGCAGCCGCCGCTCCACGTCGTCGTGATGCATAACGACTTAGCGTCGTAACAAAAAGGGAAGCCAATGGCTTCCCTTTTTTTATGCCTGTCAGGCACCGCCGCTGATCATCACGCGTTCGCCGCTGACCCAGGCGGACTCTTCTGAGGCGAGAAACAGCGCAACCTGCGCCACATCTTCCGGCAGACCAAAGCGTCCCAGCGGCGTGGCAGCCAGTAGTTGTGCCTTGAGCTGCGGGCTCATCCTCTTCGCGGCCAGTAATCCCTCCGTCAGAATCATGCCTGGTGCCAGGGCGTTAACCCGGATGTTCTTTGCGCCCAGTTCGCGCGCCAGTCCCTGGGTCAGGGTATCCACTGCGCCTTTGGTTGCCGCCCAGAGCACGGAACCCGGCGTGCTGTTTTTACTGTTCAGGGCGCTGAGATTAATAATGCTGCCACCGTGCGCCGGGAAGTGACGAATCGCCTGCTGACAGACCATCAGCGTACCCAGCAGGTTAACGTTAATCTGCTGCTGCATCTCCTCCAGCGTCAGCGCCGCAAACTCGCCGTGATGAAAGCTGCCCGCATTGTTCACCACAATGTCGGGCGCGCCGAAGCACTCTGCGGTGGTGGCGAATAGCCGTTCCACATCGCGCAGGAGAGAGATATCTGCCTGTACCGCCACGGCTTCACTGCCCAGGGTGACGATATCGCTGACCACGTCAGCCGCTCCCACTTCATCCTGACGATAGTTGACCACGACGCGGGCGCCAGCCGCGGCAAAAGCGATGGCAATCGCCGCACCAATGCCTTTTGAGGCGCCTGTTACCAGCGCGATTTTATTCTGCAGTGCCTTCATTATGTTGTTCTCCGCCGTAATGATTGCGTCGAAAGACTATGCGCGCTGGCGCCGAAAAGCGGGTAGTGCAATCCTGCAAGCTTCTTGCACGATCCTGCAAAAGTAACGCAACGGGACAGGTATTCCGCTCAGCGTCAGGTAATATCAGCACAGATAGCGGGAGGGGAGAACACAGTGACAGAGAGTGAGAAGTGGCAGGGGCTGGCACAGTTAATTGCCCGTCATGCTCCGGAGGATGGGCGGCATTCAAGTGCCATAGATTGCCTGTTTTTTGGCCGGGTTTCAGCACCGACTGAGCCGATGCACTTTGCTCAATGGGCCAGTTTTGCCCTGGTGGCACAGGGCGGTAAGGCGCTGCATATCGGTGATGAGGTGCTGCACTATGGTCCGGGCGATCTGCTGCTGGTGACGCTGGATATGCCGGTACGCGCCTGCGTCACCGTCGCCACGCCGGAAAAGCCCAATCTGGGGATTGGTATCGCCATCAATGAATCCCGGCTGATGCGCTACCTCGAACAGTTTCCCCCGACGCTGCCGCTGGCGACACCAGACAGTGAACGTGGCGTCACCGTGCATAAGGTCTCACCTTTGCTGGTGGATGCGGTTATCCGGCTGGTACGCCTGCTTGACCACCCTGAGGACATTGAGGCGCTGGCCCCGCTCATTGAGCAGGAGATTTTCTACCGGCTGCTGACCGGGCCGGAAGGTTCGCGCATCCTGAATATGGCGCTTGCTGAGCGGCCGGGCAACCGGGTCGCGCAGGCTGCCCGCTGGCTGCGGGAAAACTTTCATCAGCCGCTGAAGATCGATCGGCTCGCCAGCAGTGTCGGCATGAGTATCTCTTCGCTGCATCATCACTTCAAAGCCGTCACGGCCATGACGCCGATGCAATACCAGAAACAACTGCGGCTGAATGAGGCGCGGCGTTTGATGATGGTGGAAAAGCTGGATGCCGGTACGGCAGGCTATCGGGTGGGGTATCAGAGCGCGTCACAGTTCAGCCGTGAGTATCGCCGCCTGTATGGGCAATCTCCGGCCAGGGATAGTCGTCAGCTGGCGGTGAGCCCGGACAGATTGCGCCCACCGCAGAACTGATTACAGGCTGTTAGCCGCTTCCATCGCAATGGCGAAGGAGCGCAGGCGCGCTTCGGAATCAAAAATCTGGCCATTGACCATAATTTCATCCGCCTGGGTTTCACGCATCAGCGAGGCCAGCCCATGACGCACTTTGTCCGTATCGCCGACCAGCGACATGCTGAGCGCCTGCTGTACGCCATACTGTTCTGATGGCGACCAGAGGTTATCCATGTTTTCAACCGGTGCCGGTAACGGGCCCGGTTTGCCGCGGCGCAGGTTAATAAACTGCTGCTGCTGCGAGGTAAACAGGAAGCGAGCATCACGCTCACTGTCTGCGGCGATCACGTTAATGCAGACCATGGCATAAGGCTTGTCGAGACGCGCCGATGGCTGGAAGTTCTCGCGGTAGACGTGCAGCGCCTGGAAGAGCTGGTCAGGGGCAAAATGGGAAGCAAACGCAAACGGCAGGCCCATTTTCGCTGAAAGCTGTGCGCTGTAGAGACTGGAGCCGAGCAGCCAGACCGGGATCTGCAGGCCCAGACCGGGTACCGGCTGCACTGGCGGCTGCGCATCCGCTTCGGCATCGAACCAGCTAATCAGTTCAGCCACATCCTCGGGGAACGTATCGATGTGCATGTTGGCCTGATGACGGCGCAGTGCCATCATGGTGCGCTGGTCAGAACCTGGCGCGCGACCTAAGCCGAGATCGATACGGCCAGGATAGAGAGAGGCCAGCGTGCCAAACTGCTCGGCGATCACCAGTGGCGCATGGTTAGGCAACATAATACCGCCGGAGCCCAGCTTCAGAGTCTCGGTATTCGCCGCCAGATAGCCAATCAGCACTGAGGTGGCTGCGCTGGCAATCCCGGTCATGTTGTGATGTTCAGCCAGCCAGTAGCGTTGATAGCCCAGTTTTTCAGCCTGACGCGCCAGCGCCAGAGAATTATGGAACGCATTCCGTGCGGTCGCGCCCTGTGGAATCGGTGCGAGATCCAGCACGGACAGGCGAAGAGGTTTTTTATCAGACATGACTACTCCCGTTGTATGGCGCAGGCGCTAAGTTAAGGCCTGCACCATTTAGTATTACGCATCATTCCTTATATTAAAACTGCTAACCTCAGCAGGAATATAGCCGGTATGTGCTTTTATTCAGGATGCCAGCGTCATGCCCGCCAGTTTGCGCCAGTAACCATTACAATCACTGCCTTTCGCGACCATTAGCGGAGCGTGGCCGTTTTCATTGGCGCGGAAACGGTCGATCTCTGCCAGCGTCGTCACATCCTGCGGCGAGAGCCGTATGCAATCGACCTGGCCGCGCATACCGGCCAGATCGTTACCCAGGTTATAACAGTAGCCGCTCATGGTCTGAATGCCATTGAGGACGAACACCTGCTGCCCCTCCTGGGAGTTGACGCGCCGGCCTGTCGGATAGTTGATACAGCAGGTTTCGCAATCATCTTTCGCGCGGTTTTCCGAGCGGGCGGTGAAGCAGCGCGCTGACAGCGCCAGCGGCAGATGACCGTAGCCCAGCACCTCCACCTCAAACTGCTGCCGGATACCCCGCGTCTCGCACTGCTCCAGCAGCTGTAGCAGCCAGTCACGTGACATCTCCACCGGCATACACCAGCGCGTCATGCCCTCTTTGACCAGCAGTTGCAGCGTGTCGGCGTTATAAACATTGAGCGTCGGACCCGCGACAAAGGGCAGATGACGCTCAGCGGCCATGTTTACCGTGCCGATATCATTGGCTTCAATCAGGAACTCACCGTTCTCAACGTAACGCTGCAGCTCTTTCAGCTCAGAGGGCGATTGCAGCAGCGCCAGCGTGCTCAGCACCACCTGTTTGCCGCTGGCCGCGAGTTCACGGGCCAGCGCCATCCAGCGGGCATAGGGTGTGGCGCGACGTTTACTGCACACCGCTTCGCCAAGGTAGATAATATCCGCGCTACTGCGGGCAGCCTGCTGGTAAAAATCTTCCAGCGTATCGGTCGGCCAGTACCAGAGCACCGGCCCAAGGGCATATTGCATCATGACTCCTTATTGCCATTCACGGTGATAAGCACCCAGCGTGGTTTGCGAACCTTCTGAGAGATCGCCCAGCGTCTGCATCCACTGTGGTGCGACTTCAAACTGTTCCGGCTGCGCCTTGCAGCGATCAATTGCCTGACGCCAGACGCGCGCCACGTCAGCGACATAGGCAGGGCTGCGCTGACGGCCTTCGATTTTCACCGAGGCGATGCCTGCCCGCAGCAGTTCCGGCAGCAGCTCCAGCGTGTTCAGACTGGTGGGCTCCTCGAGCACGTGATAACGCTTGTCGTTAACCATATAGCGTCCTTTGCAAAGTGTCGGATAACCCGCGCTTTCGTCCGGGGCGTAGCGATCGATCAACACTTCATTAAGACGTGACTCCATGCCCTGCGGCGTCTGCTGCCAGCGCACAAACTTCGCCGGAGAGCAGGCACCTGCGCTGTTAGGCGATTCACCGGTCAGCCAGGAAGAGAGATAGCAGCGGCCTTCCGCCATGATGCACAGGCTGCCAAAGGCGAACACCTCCAGCGGCACCGGCGTGCTGCGCGCCAGCTGTTTAACCTGATGAATCGACAGCACGCGAGGCAGCACCACGCGCTGCAGATCGAAGTGGCGATGGTAAAAGCGAATCGCCTCCAGATTGGTTGCCGAAGCCTGTACAGAAAGATGACGTTCAACCCGGGGATAGCGCGTCGCGGCATACTCCAGCGTGGCGATATCCGCCAGGATCAGCGCGTCGGCTCCGTTTTGCGCCGCCACATCAATCGCCCGCTGCCAGCGCCCCATGCCATCCGGATGGGCAAAGGTGTTGATCGCGACATGCAGTTTGCGACGATGCTGATGAAGATAGCGCGCGGCTTCGGCCAGTTTCTTATCGGTGAAATTCAGGCCCGCAAAATGACGGGCATTGGTGTCATCTTTCAGCCCCACATACACCGCATCAGCGCCATTCTCTACAGCGGTGCGCACTGCGGGTAAGTTTCCTGCCGGGCAGAGCAGTTCCATAGATATTCCTCTCAACATGCAGATGGGCGTCGAGTCTAGGCATCTGGTCCGGGCAGCGTGTTGATTTGGGGCAGTGAAATTCAAATTCATCCGCCCGGCGGCGCTTTTTTTACCTGCATGGCAGCGGTTTTTATTGATCTCAGAGGAGGCGCGCAGAAAAGGATATGGCAATATACGTAAAATTTTCTGAAGGGAGTGACGAAAGTGTTAGAGCGGATACATGCCCATTGTGTGAGAAACGGTCCTAAAATCTTAGGGTTACCCGCTGCGTTCACCCCATTCCCGGTCAAAAAGTTGCTTCTGCAACAACTCTTAAACTGGCAATTTCGCCATGCTTTGGCTGAAGGTGAGTTAGACTTTCTGGATGGTCGCCTGCTGGGTATTGAAATTGCCGATCTCAATCTGCAATGGATAACCACGCTGCAGGACGGCCGACTGGCGGTATTGCAACAGTCCGAAGCGGATGTCTGGTTTCGGGGCAATGCCAATGATCTGTTGCTGGTGGCAGCACGTAAAGCAGATCCCGACATGCTGTTCTTTCAACGCCGGCTGGTGATTGAAGGTGACACTGAACTGGGACTTGAGGTGAAGAACGTAATGGATGCTATTGAACCCGAGGCTATGCCCACCGCGTTACGCACGGCAATTGAGCAGATGGCGGCATTTGTCGACGCCGGCATGAAACAGGACGCGAAGGCCGCACAGGCGCGCGCAGGTGCTGCATGTTGATTCGTAGTGAAATTGGCGTGGATGCCGCAGGCATCGACGCGCTGCTCAGACGCTGCTTCAGTACCTCAGCAGAGGCGGAACTGACTCAGGCGCTGCGTGAAGATGGCTTGCTGACCTTAGGCGTGGTCGCGACGGATGATGAGGGACAGGTGCTGGGTTATGCCGCATTCAGTCCGGTCAGCGTTCAGGGTGAAGATCGCGGCTGGGTTGGCCTGGCGCCGCTGGCCGTCGATGAGACGCTGCGCGGTCAGGGAATTGCCAGCAAGCTGATTTACGAGGGGCTGGATACGCTCAATGAATTTGGCTACAGCGCGGTGGTGGTGCTGGGCGATCCCGCGCTGTTCAACCGTTTTGGTTTTGAACCGGCGGCACGCCACGGCCTGCGCAGCCGCTGGCCGGGCACAGAGGCAACGTTCCAGGTCTACCGTCTGGCGGATAATGCGTATGACGGGGCGGAAGGGCAGATCGACTACGCCGAACCCTTTAATCGCCAGCCGTAACACCCAGCCAGCTCTCCAGACAGCCGGGCTGGCCCGCCACCAACAGTAATTTCTGCTGGCGGGTCAGTTGCTTGACCTGATACTCCAGCCTGGAGGCGCTGGCGCGATCGCCCGCGTCACAGTGAAACACCAGGTCCAGCGGACCTTTGCCGCGCAGCGCGCGGGCGCCGCGTCCGCTCTGGTGCTGAGCGACCCGGCGCACCACATCCGTGGTGATACCGGTATACAGGCTCCCTTTCGCCGTACGGACGATATAGAGTTGCCACAGCTGACTCATCGCAATCATTTCCCAAAAAAAGGTGCCGGGCAGTGTAGCGCGCTTCACTCTCCGGTGCACCGCCAGGAGTTTATCTTGTCCGATCACGCCCATCTGGTTCGCTATCTGAGAAAGCAGCATGTGCTTTCACTCTGCTGTACCGCCGACGATCAACTGTGGTGCGCTAACTGCTACTACGTCTTTGATGAGACGCGCATGGCCTTCTGGATCATGACGGAACCTGATACCCGTCACGGTGAGTTAATGGTGCAGAATCCGCAGGTTGCGGGCACCGTCAATGGCCAGCCCAGAAGCGTGCTGCTGATTAAAGGCGTGCAATATCGTGGCCGGGTCAAACGGCTGGAAGAGTCAACAGAGAAGGTCGCCAGAGCCGCTTATCAGAAACGTTTTCCGGTCTCACGCAAAGTGTCGGCACCGCTGTGGGAGATTGTGCTGGATGAAGTGAAGATGACGGATAATGCGCTGGGATTCGGCAAGAAAATTGCCTGGCAGCGGGAGAAATAGAAACGCCCTTTTCAGCAGAAAAGGGCGTCGCGGCTTACAGCGCTTCGAGGATCCGCAGGGATTCACGATTAAAGGCCGGTAAATCGGCCGGGGTGCGGCTGGTGACCAGCTTATCGTCGTCTACCACCACTTCCTTGTCATGGAAGTCGGCACCGGCATTGATCAGGTCAATGGCAACGGCTTTAACGGTAGTCATCTTGCGACCGCGCACGCCGTTAGCGCTAATCAGCAGCTGTGGCCCGTGGCAGATGGCAAAGATTGGCTTGCCGCTGGCGACAAACTCTTTGGTAAAAGCAACAAAACGATCGTCGCCGCGCAGGGCATCGGGTGAGTGGCCGCCAGGCAGGAGCAGGGCGTCAAATTCCGCCGGGCTGACATCATCAATGCTGCGATCGATGGTCACTTCCGCTTCGCCTTTCTTGCCTTTAACGACATTACCGGCTTGTTTCTCAATGGTAACCACCTCAAAACCGGCGCGTTTATAAATCTCAGCGGGTGAGGTAAATTCTGAGTCTTCAAATTCATCGGTAATTAAAACCGCCACTTTCTTGCTCATTTTTTTCCTCCTTCAGCGTGTGGAGCGCGAGACGCGCTTTCCGGATAACGCTATAAGCCTGGTCGCTGAGAGTGAGAACGCAAGCCAGCCCGTTAAGATCAGCTATCTTTTAACCAGTCAGCAGTGAAATAAGGATGAATCTGAGATGAATCGCGTATTACTGACCGGTGCCACCGGCTTAGTCGGGTCGCATCTGCTGCGCTTACTGATTGAGGATCCACGCGTCGATGAGATCATCGCGCCAACCCGTCGGCCACTGCCCGCGATGAACAAGGTGGTGAACCCGGTTGAGGCCGATCTCACCGATGTACTCGGACCGCTGCAAAGTTCGCTGGACACGGTGTTCTGCTGCCTGGGCACCACGCGTAAGCAGGCGGGCAGTAAACAGGCTTTTATTCACGTTGATTACACCCTGGTGGTGGACAGCGGGTTAAGCGGATTGCGTCTGGGGGCGAAGCAGATGCTGGTGGTCAGCGCGCACGGGGCCAGTCGTCACTCACCGTTTTTGTACAATCGCGTCAAAGGCGAAATGGAGAATGCGCTGCGCCATCAGGGCTGGCCGCGCCTCACGCTGGTGCGGCCTTCATTGCTGCTTGGAGATCGCGCGCAGAAGCGTCGGGGTGAAAGCCTGGCGGGACCGCTGTTTTCGCTGCTGCCGGGCAACTGGCGGGCGGTCAGCGCGCACGACGTGGCACGCTGTCTGCACCAGCAGGCTTTTACGCCGGGGGGCGAGAGCGTCAATATCATTGAGTCTGGCGAAATCCCGCGCCGCTCAGCGTAACTGCCAGATAATCTGATTACGGCTGCCGCGCCATTGCAGCGTGGCATCCTTCTCCTCTTCGACAAAACGGCCATCGATCAGCACGTCGAGATAGACCAGCACAGCGCGCTGCGCCGCATTCAGCTCCTGCATCCGGTAACCGGTCCAGAGCCAGATATCTTTACCGGGACACGTCTGTCGCACCCGTTTCACCAGACGGCGAATGTGCGGCACGTTATGCGGATGCAGCGGATCGCCGCCGCTCAGCGACAATCCCTGGCGCGGAATGCGGGTGTCCTGCAAATCCGCCAGCAGTTGCTCCTCCATCGCAAGCGTAAAGGGCACGCCGGAATCAAGCCGCCAGGTGCTCTGGTTATAGCAGCCGCGACACTGATGTTCGCAACCAGCGACAAACAGCGTGCAGCGGGTGCCGGGGCCATTAACGATATCCACATCATAGTAGCGATGGATATGCATCATCCCAGCGGTCCTTCAGACAGATGCTTCACCCGACGCTGCACTTCCTGCTGTTTACCGGCATTAAAGGGCCGCGCATCCGGGCTGCCCAGATAGCCGCAGACCCGCCGGGTAACGGAGACGCGCGCCGGATCGTGGTTGCCGCAATTCGGACAGGTGAAGCCGCGGCTGGTACAGGTGAACTCGCCGTTGAAGCCGCACTCGTAGCACTCATCAATCGGGGTATTAGTGCCGTAATAGGGCACGCGGTCGTAGCTGTAATCCCAGACATCCTCCAGCGCCTTGAGGTTGTGCTGCACATTCGGGTATTCGCCGTAACAGATGAATCCGCCATTCGCCAGCGGCGGATAGGGCGCTTCAAAGTCGATTTTGTCGTAAGGATTGACCTTCTTCTCAACGTCGAGATGGAAGCTGTTGGTATAGTAGCCCTTGTCGGTAACGCCTGGCACCAGACCAAACTGCGCCGCATCAAGACGGCAGAAGCGGTCGCACAGATTCTCGCTTGGCGTGCTGTAAAGGCTGAACCCATAGCCTGTTTCTGCTTTCCAGCGCTCGGTGGCATCGCGCATGTAAGCAATGATCTCTACCCCTTTGGCGCGCAGGGCCGCGTCATCGTAAGGATGCTGATGACCGCCGCTGAGCGCATTCAGGGTTTCATGCAGGCCGATATAGCCCAGCGACAGCGACGCACGGCCATTACGGAAAATAGGGCCGACTTCATCATCCGCATTCAGCCGAACGCCACAGGCGCCTTCCATATAGAGGATGGGCGCAACGCGCGCTTTGGTCTTCTCCAGCCGCGCCACCCGCGTCATCAGCGCCCGCTTAGCCAGCAGCAGTCGCGCATCGAGCAGCGTCCAGAAGCGCGCTTCATCACCACCCGCTTCCAGTGCGATGCGCGGCAGGTTCAGGCTGATCACCCCGATATTGTTGCGGCCCTCATGAATCTGCTCGCCGTTCTCTTCATAAACGCCCAGGAAACTACGGCAGCCCATTGGGGTTTTAAACGAGCCGGTGACTTTAACCACCTGATCGTAATTGAGGATGTCGGGATACATCCGCTTGCTGGCGCACTCCAGCGCCAGTTGTTTGATGTCGTAATTAACGTCGCCCGCCCGGCGGTTGACGCCTTCGCGAATGCTGAACACCAGTTTAGGGAACACCGCCGTCTTGCGATTTTTACCCAGTCCGGCCAGCCGGTTAAGCAGAATCGACTGCTGAATCAGCCGGGCCGCCCAGTCCGTCCCCAGGCCAAAACCAAAGGTGACAAACGGCGTCTGGCCGTTGGCAGTGTGCAGGGTATTCACCTCATACTCCAGCGACTGAAAGGCGTCGTAGCACTCTTTCTCCGTACGCTGGCGCGCATACTGCTCGGCCTGCGGGATCTGCCACTGCTCAGCAATCGCCAGATGCCGGGCATAGCTCTGCTCAACAAACGGGGCCAGCACTTCATCAATACGGTTAATGGTAGTGCCGCCGTAAATATGGCTGGCGACCTGCGCGATGATCTGCGCCGTTACGGCGGTGGCGGTGGCGATCGATTTAGGCGGCTCGATTTCAGCATTGCCCATTTTGAAACCGTTGGTCAGCATGCCTTTCAGATCGATCAGCATGCAGTTGAACATCGGGAAGAAAGGGGAGTAGTCGAGATCGTGATAGTGGATCTCGCCGCGCTCGTGCGCCAGCACCACATCGCGCGGCAGGATCTGCTGCTGTGCGTAGTGTTTTGCCACGATCCCGGCCAGCAGATCGCGCTGCGTCGGGATCACTTTGCTGTCTTTGTTGGCATTCTCGTTCAGCAGCGCCGCATTGGTCTGATCGACCAGCCCGCGAATGGCGTGATGTAACTGGCTCTGACGATCGCGGGCGACATCGCGATCGTGGCGGTATTCAATGTAGGCGCGGGCCAGTTGAGGGTAAGGGCCCGCCATCAGCGTCTCTTCTACTGCACACTGAATTTCACGGATATCCACTTCCGGACTATCGGCCAGCCGCAATGCCACGCGCTCAGCGACCTGCGCGCACCAGGCCGCGTCTTCTACTTCGGCTGCCCGTGCCGCCGCCGCC
Organism: Pantoea pleuroti; assembly: GCF_014156615.1. Classification (NCBI taxonomy): domain Bacteria; kingdom Pseudomonadati; phylum Pseudomonadota; class Gammaproteobacteria; order Enterobacterales; family Erwiniaceae; genus Pantoea; species Pantoea pleuroti. The sequence goes on from NZ_SBFD01000005.1 coordinate 242,621, forward strand.
ACGGCCTGCTCAATACGCTGCGCATCAAAGCCTGTCCGGCATCCATCACGCTTGATTACCACCGTCGCCATTTTTCTCTCCATAAACTACATATAGGGGTCGGGAGGATTCTATTCCCTACATGTAGTGATTGCTGAGAATTATTGCGATCAGATTTGACCTGAAACAAGGAAGCCTTAACCGGCTGGAAAACTCCGGCTGATGTAAAAAATCGGGTGCTGGTTCAGGTTTCCTGCAGGATTCACTGGCGGATTGGCGAGCAGCAACTTTAATCAACGTTCTGCCCTGTCAAAACGTTGACGTTACAAGGATGCCCGCCAATGTGGTTACCCCGTTCTCTGCTCCTGCTCTCGGCTCTCTGCCCGATCGCCCAGGCCAGTCCGCTGCCGCTGATGCCCTGGCCGCAACAGGTGGAACAGCCCGCCAGCGGCGGCACGCTTATCCTGACGCCGCAGCTGACGCTGCAAATCACCGGCGATCATCTGGCGGGTGCCGAAGCGCGCTGGCTGGAGCGAATCAGTAATCAGACCGGCTGGCCGCTGTTGCCCGCCACCCAGCCGGTGGCAGCACCGACTATCCGCATCGTCATTGCGAAGGCGGTGGATCCGCAGCCGCTACCTGATAGCGATGAGAGCTATCAGTTGCAGGTCGATGGCGACGGCGTCCTGTTAACCGCGGCCAGCCGTTTCGGCGCGATGCGCGGCATGGAAACCCTGCTGCAGCTGATACAAAACGGCGCACAGGGCACGACCATTCCTTATGTCACCATCCACGATCATCCGCGCTTTCCGTGGCGCGGCGTGCTGATCGACACGGCGCGTCACTTTATGCCGGTGGAGACGCTTAAACGTCAGATCGACGGCATCGCCGCCGCGCGGATGAACGTCTTTCACTGGCATCTTACCGACGATCAGGGCTGGCGCTTCGCCTCCAGCCACTATCCCCAGTTGCAGCAGAAAGCCAGCGATGGCAACTATTACAGCCAGCAGCAGATGCGGGAGATCGTGAAATATGCCACCGATCGCGGGGTGCGTGTGGTGCCCGAGCTGGATATGCCGGGACATGCGTCCGCGCTGGCGGTGGCAATGCCAGAGCTGATTAGCGCACCCGGCCCCTGGCAGATGGAGCGCGGCTGGGGCGTCTTTAAACCGCTGCTCGATCCCAGCAACGAACAGGTTTATCAGGTGATCGACACGCTGGTGGGTGAGATGGCGGCGATCTTCCCCGACCCCTGGCTGCACATTGGCGGCGACGAGGTGGATCCGACACAGTGGAACGACTCGCCCACTATCCAGCAGTTTATGCGCGACCACGATCTGAAAGATGCCCATGCGCTTCAGGCATATTTCAATCAGCGGGTAGAGAAGATCCTGGAAGCCCATCACCGTCAGATGGTGGGCTGGGATGAGATTGCCCATCCCGACTTGCCGCGCAGCATTCTTATCCAGTCGTGGCAGGGCCAGGATGCGCTGAGCGCGCTGGCAAAAGAGAACTACCGCGGCATCCTCTCTACCGGTTTCTACCTCGATCAGCCTCAGCCTGCCAGCTATCACTACCGCAATGAGGTCACGCCACAGGGCCTCAACGGCCAGGATCGTCTGCGGCCAGGCGACCAGGCGCAGAGCTGGTCATTCACCATGCCGCGGCTGAAAGGCAGCCCGGTGAAGGGCAGCTTTACGCTGATACAGGGAGAGCCAGGCTGGCGCGGTTTTATCGACTTCGATGGCAAAGCCCGCCGGATGGTCAGTCAGATTAACTGGCTCTCGACGCGGCAGGTGCGGTTTAGCGTGGATAGCTGGATGGGGCCGTTCCAGCCGGTGGTCACGCTGCAACAGAACGCTCTTAAAGGTTATGCAGAGGTAGGCAACGTGCGTTATCCCACCAGCGGTCAACGGCTGGCGCAGACGCCTGCGGGCATCGCGCCCGCGCTGCCCACACCTGAGCAGGTGCAGCAAAATCTGCTGGGTGGCGAGGCGGCGCTGTGGGCGGAAAACATCAACAGCCAGATTATTGATACCAAACTGTGGCCGCGCGCCTTCGTGGTGGCCGAGCGGTTATGGTCGGCGCAGGATGTCACCAATACCGACTCGATGTATTCGCGGCTGGCGGCGATGGATCGCTGGAGCAGCGTGTCGGTCGGAACGCTGCAACATGCGCAGACGGAGCAGCAGATGATGCGGCTGGCCAGTGGGCATGACATCGCCCCACTGCGGGTTCTGGCCGAGGTGCTGGAACCGGCGCAATACTACACGCGTCAGCATCTCAAGTTTCAGGCGGGCCATTACGACTACCATGAACCCCTGAACCGGCTGGCAGATGTACTGCCCGCTGAGAGTGAGGCGGTACGTCAGCTGGAGCAGCAGGTCGCCGTGTTAATCGGCAATCGTAATAATCCGGCTGCCGCCTCTGCGGTTCGCGCGCCGCTGCAGCGCTGGCAGGCTAACACCAGCGCGGTGCTGCCGATCATTAACGCCAGTGCAACGCTGAAGCCGCTGGCACAGAGCGTCCAGCAGATTGAGGTGCTGAGCGCCATGGGCCTCGCGCTGGTTAATGCTTACGTTCGTAACCAGGCGTTTGGTGCCAGTGAAGTGGCGGAGATGCGTGCGACACTGGATGCCGCCGCAGAGGTACAGGATGAAACAGTGATTGCGCTGGTCAGGCCGCTGGAGACGCTGCTGCGCGCCTTTCAGTAAACGCTGCGGCCGGATAAACCGGCCACAGCATCCTCAGGCCGGGCCGCTGACCGAGTGGCGGCGCACCAGGGTCGGGCTGAACATATGGGTCACTTCCGGCAGCGGCTGATTGTTGGCCAGCGCCAGCGCAAGCTGGGCCGCCTGCTGCGCCATGGTGACAATCGGATAGCGGATGGTGGTGAGGCGCGGTCGCACATAGCGCGAAACCAGCACATCATCGAAGCCGATCAGCGACATCTCTTCCGGCACCCGAACGCCGTTATCGCTCAGCACCGCCAGCGCACCGGCGGCCATTGAGTCGTTGTAGCAGGCGACGGCGGTGAAATTTTTGCCGCGACCCAGCAGTTCCGTCATCGCCTGCTCACCGCCTACTTCATCTGGTTCGCCCCAGGTGACCAGCCGATCGCTGCACGGCAGACCATGTTCTTTCAGCGCATCGTAGTAACCCTGCAGGCGATCTTCTGCATCGGAGATAGTGTGGGTCGAGCAGATAAAGGCGATATTCTGGTGGCCAAGCTGGATCAGATGACGGGTTGCCAGCCAGGCGCCGTAGCGATCGTCAAGCGCGATACAGCGCTTTTCAAAGCCTTTTATCAGCCGGTTCAGCAGCACCATGCCAGGCACCTGCTTCATCAGCACTTCCAGTTCTGCATCGGGGATTTTCTTGGCGTGAACCACCAGCGCCGCGCAGCGGTGACGCATCAGTTGTTCAATCGCCTGCCGCTCTTTTTGCTCATTATGGTAACCGTTACCAATCAGCAAAAAGTTACCGGTGTCACCTGCCACCTCATCCACGGCTTTAACCATTGCGCCAAAAAAGGGATCGGAGACGTCACCGACAATCAGGCCGAGCGTTTCGGTCGATTGCTGCGCCAGCGCACGTGCGTTGGCATTCGGGTGATACTGAAGCTGCTCCATCGCCTGACCTACGGCCTGTCGGGAGCTGTCGCTGGCTTTGGGAGAATTATTGATTACACGGGAGACTGTGGCGACAGAAACGCCAGCCAGTCGCGCAACATCCTTTATGGTAGCCATGCGTTGACCTGCTTTGGGGAAAACGTTTACACATCGCATCAGTGTTACGGAAAAGGGCGGACACATCAACCCGACAGAATGCCAGCGTCGTCGCAAAAAGGGGCAAAATCGGACCCGCAGGCACGTCTTCTGCTGAGGCGTCGCACCATGCTATGCTCAATCTCCCACCTGGCTACCGTGAAAAACAACGATGAAAACCAAAGTGCCACATCTGGCGCACTGGGGCGCCTTTACCGCCGTCACTGAAAACGATCGCCTGATTGGCTGCGAACCTTTCTTCGCCGATGCCGATCCGTCACCGATGATCCACACCATTCCTGAACTGGTCTATTCCGACAAACGCATTCGTCAGCCGATGGTGCGGCGCTCGTGGCTGAAGTCACGCGAAAAGAGCGACCGTACGCTGCGTGGCCGGGAAGATTTTGTTGCCGTCGACTGGGAAACCGCACTGGATCTGGTGGCGGAGGAGAATCGCCGCATTCGCGAGCGCTATGGCGCATCGGGCATTTTCAACGGCTCCTACGGCTGGTCATCGGCCGGACGTGTTAACCATGCCCGCACCCTGATTCGTCGCTTCTACTTTCAGGGCGGCGGCGGCGTTGATCAGCAGGGTAACTACAGTTGGGGCGCCGCGCAGTTCTTCCTGCCCTATGTGATTGGCACCTACATGCCGCTGACCGGGCGCGTCACCGAATGGCCGCAGGTGGTGGAACATGCCGAAATTTTTGTCGCCTTTGGTGGGCTGGCGCTGAAAAACGCCCAGGTCGCCTCGGGGGGCGCAGGGCAGCACAGCCTGAAACCGGCGCTGATGCAGCTGGCGGCCAAAGGCACGCCGGTGATCAACATCAGCCCGATGCGCGATGACTGCCCGGAATTTGTTAACGCCGAGTGGATTCCGATTCGCCCCAACACCGACGTGGCGCTGATGCTGGCGCTGGGTCATGAGATCACCCAGCGCGGCGCGGTTGACGAAGCGTTTCTCGCCAGCCACTGCACCGGCTGGCCTCAGCTGCGCGCCTATCTGCTGGGCGAAACCGACGGCGTGGCGAAAACCGCCGGCTGGGCCAGCCGTATCACCGGCATTCCGGCCGATCGCATTGTGCATCTGGCGCAGCAGCTCACCGGCAAGCGCAGCTTTATTACCTGCTCCTATTCCGTTCAGCGCGCCCATCGCGGCGAGCAGCCTTACTGGATGATGATTGCGCTGTCGTCGATGCTCGGCCAGCCAGGCCTGCCGGGCGCAGGTTTCTCTTTTGGTCACGGTTCGATGAACAGCGTCGGCAACCCGCGCCAGGAAGGTCCGGCTCCGATGATGAGCACCGGCCCCAATCCTTCCGGGCTGTCGATTCCGGTGGCGCGGATCAGCGACATGCTGCTCAATCCCGGCCAGCCTTACCGCTTTCAGGGCGAAACCCTGCACTATCCCGACATTCACATGGTGCACTGGGCGGGCGGCAATCCTTTCCACCATCACCAGCAGCTTAACCGGCTGGTGGAGGGCTGGCAGCGGCCCGATACGGTCGTGGTGCAGGATATCGTCTGGACGCCCGCCGCGCAGATGGCGGACATCGTGCTGCCCGCCACCACTACGCTGGAGCGCAATGACATCGGCGGCTCCTCCCGTGACCGCTTTGTGCTGGCGATGCATCAGGCGATTAAACCGCAGCATCAGGCGCGCAACGACTTCGATATTTTTGCTGACCTGGCGGAGCGCCTCGGCTACCGCGATACCTTCACCGAAGAGCGCAACGAGATGCAGTGGATCGCCCATCTTTATCAGCAGTGTGCGACGGCGCATCAGCGTAAAGGCATCGATTTCCCGTCGTTTGAAGAGTTCTGGCAGCGCGGCTTTGTGGAGATCCCCGAAGGGGGCAAACCCTATCAGTTTATGGATGATTTTCGTGCCGATCCGCAGGCCAATCCGATTAAAACCGCCAGCGGCAAAATCGAGCTCTTCAGCCAGACCATTGCGGACTACCAGCTGGACGATTTCGCCGGCCATCCGGAATGGCGTGAACCCCAGGAGTGGCTCGGTTCGCCGGTCAGCCGCGACTATCCGCTGCACATGATCTCGATTCAGCCTTCCGACCGGTTACACAGTCAGCTGGATGCTACAGAAACGGTGCAGGGCAATAAAACCGCCGGACATGAAACGCTCTACATGCATCCGCAGGATGCGGCCGCGCGCGGGCTGGTGGAGGGCGACGAGATAGAGGTCAGCAACGCACGCGGCGTGATGCTGGCGGGCGTGCGGATCACCGATGGCGTGACGCAGGGCGTAGTGATTATCGCCACCGGCGCCTGGTTTGATCCCGGCTTTGGCAAGGCGTGGCAGCCGCACGATCGCGCGGGTAACCCCAACGTGCTGACGCTCGATATCGGCACCTCGTCGCTGACGCAGGGGCCAAACGCCATGAGCTGCCTGGTGGAAATCAAAAAACATCAGGATTGCACAATAGCGTAAGGATCTCATGGCTGGTTACATTTTGCCGGTAACTGTTGCGTTTGAGAGATGGCAGCCGATCGATCCCTCTTGCTACATTCAGGGTCCCAGAGGTATTGATGGGTGAACATCAATAGATTTTCTTGATTACACCAACCTGCGCAGATGCGCAGGTTTTTTTTTGCCAGAAATCGGCTGCCGATAACGAACTGATACACAGTTTTCCTGTTATACGGCCAGCGCTTTCTTTATAACTGCTGGCACCAGCCCCTTTCTCTTTATTTTGCGCAGCGGAATGCCATGCCCCGGATTAAAAAACTACTGGGAAAAGACCAGATAAAAGCGCCGTTTAACCCTTTTCGTTTCCGACTGATCTGCCTGGGCGTCACGACCTGTCTGGTGGTGCTGCTGGCGCGCGTCGCGGACCTGCAGTTCCTGAATCAGCCGATGCTGGAGCACGAAGCGGATCAGCGATCGCTGCGTACCGTGACGCTGCCGACCAGTCGCGGCACGCTGCTGGATCGTAACGGTGAAGCGCTGGCGCTCAGCGTCCCGTCGCGCGACGTGATTGCCGATCCGCAGCGCGTGCTGGAGAGCAACCCCGATTTTACCAGTGCCAAATGGGCCTATCTGGCGGCGGCGCTCAACACCCGTCCCGAAGAGCTGGCGGCGCAGATCACCGCCAACCCGAAACGTCGCTTCCTCTATCTGGGGCGTAAAGTCGAGCTGGGCATTGCCAAAGATATTAAAGAGCTGAAGCTGAAAGGCATCAGCGAAGTCTATGATGACAGCCGTTTCTATCCGATGAGCGAAGCCTCAGCGCCGCTGATCGGCATCGTCGGGGCAGATAACGTCGGCCTGAACGGACTGGAAAAGGGCTTTGATAAAGTATTGCAGGGCGAGCCGGGCAAAGAGGTCTATCGGCAGGATGCCGCAGGCAATATCATCGCGATGATCAACTATCAGCCGCCGACCCAGCCGCCGACGGTACAGCTCAGCATCGACAAATATGACCAGTACACGCTCTACAGCAAACTGCGCGACGGCGTACTGATCAACAAGGCGGACTCCGGTGCAGCCGTGCTGGTGAAAATCGACACCGGCGAGATTCTGGCGATGGCCTCTTATCCGTCGTTCAACCCCAACAACTATGAAGGGGCAACGCCCGCGCAGATGCGTAACTCTGCCATCAATGACAGCTACGAACCGGGATCGACCGTCAAACCGTTAGTGGTGATGGAAGCGCTGGAGCGCCACCTGGTGCGCCCGGATTCGGTGATCGACACCACGCCTTACAGCGTTAACGGCCACCTGATCCGCGACGTCGGCCACTGGCCGCGCCTGACCATGACCGGCATTCTGCAAAAATCGAGCGACATCGGCGTGTCACACCTCGCGCTGGCGATGCCCGCCGAAGCGCTGGTCAACACCTATCATGCGTTCGGCCTTGGCAAACCGACCGGCTTAGGGCTGACCGGCGAAAGTGTCGGCTACTTTCCGTTGCACCGCACCCGCTGGGCAGATATCGAGCGGGCCACCTTCTCCTTTGGCTATGGCCTGCGTGTGACGCCGTTGCAGATTGCCCGCGAATACGCCACGCTCGGCTCCTATGGCATTTACCGTCCGCTGTCGATCACCCGCGTTACGCCACCGGTCATGGGACGCCAGGTCGCCAACCCGGAAACGGTGAAAGAGGTGGTGCACATGCTGGAGAGTGACGTCCTGCCGGGCGGAACCGGGCTGAAAGCCGCGGTGCCGGGCTACCGTCTGGCAACCAAAACCGGTACGGCGGAAAAAATGGGCACCAGCGGCAAGTATGATGGCGGCTACGTCAACTACACCGCCGGTCTCGCTCCCGCCAGTCATCCTGAAGTGGCGCTGGTGGTGATGATCAACCATCCGACGGCGGGCGATCACTTCGGTGGCTCGGTTGCTGCGCCGGTGTTTGGCAATATCATGGGACCGGTACTGAAACACATGAATATTGCACCGGATGCCATCTACACCAAACCTGCCGCCACGCCTTCAGATAAATCTTAGACAAATCAGAGTGTAAGCGAGGCGTGAAGGATATTCACACCTCGTTGCACTTCCCCGAATTCGGTTGCGTTTTCCTGCTGTCTCCGCGCGGTCAATCAGTGCGAGGATAGCAGTCCCAGAGGTATTGATGGGTGTGAAAACAACACCGCTTCGGCAGTGAGAACCCTGTTATTACACCAACCCACGCAGATGCGTGGGTTTTTTTTGCCTGCTCGCCTGAGCCTGCCGTTACCGCTGTAAAAACCCCCGCTAAATCAACATCGTTCTTAACGAAACCCTGACAGTTTGCCAATAGAAAGGCGCGTCGCCTTTCACTGATAATGGCCGCCGTGAAGCCTGGCGCTTTTTTGCTCGCCGCCGCTCACTGCCGCATTCCGCACGTTCCGGGATTTCTTTTTTGCTTATCTGAAGAGTTCGACGATGACTCACCTTTCTCGCCCCGCGCGTTCCTTTGGGCTTAAATGGCTGCTCCTGTTGCTGGTGATGGCGATTATCGCTGGGGTTATCTGGCGTCTGCTGTCGGCGGGTCACGGGCCGGGCGAGGGGATGCCGTCGGGCAGACCGGGTGCGCATGGCATGATGGGCGGAGGGGCGACGCTGGTTCACAGCGGTGTCGCCAGCACGGCGGATGTGCCGGTGTGGCTGAATGCACTCGGCACGGTCATCCCCAACGCCAGCGTCACGGTGACCAGCCGCGTCGACGGCCAGCTGGAGCAGGTTTTCTTTACCGAGGGGCAGAAAGTCAGCGCCGGGCAGCTGCTGGCGCAGATCGATCCGCGCAGCTTTCAGGCCACGCTGAACCAGTATCAGGGCGAACTCAGCGAAAACCAGGCGCTGCTGAAAAGTGCAGAGCTGACGCTGGCGCGCTACCGCAAACTGGCGGCGCAGGATGCACTGGCGCGTCAGGATCTGGACAGCCAGATTGCCACCGTCGGGCAGTATCGCGGTGCCGTCGCCGCCGATCAGGCGCAGATCGCCAGTGCGAAACTCAGCATTGAATATGCCCGGATCACCGCCCCGATCAGCGGGCGCGTCGGCCTGCGTCAGGTCGATCCCGGCAACATGGTTCAGAGTGCCAGCAGCACCGGCCTGGTGACTATTACCCAGATGCAGCCCGCCGCCGTGACCTTTAGCGTGCCACAAAGCGAAATCCCGACGCTGGTCAGCGTGCTGCATCAGGGGCAGAGCCTGCCCGCCACGCTGTATGATCAGGACAACCAGCATCAGCTCGGCAGCGGCGAGGTGAAGTTCATCAGCAACCAGATCGACACCGCCACCGGCACCGTGGCGCTGAAAGCGGTGTTCGCCAACCAGGATGAGTCGCTGTTTGCCAATCAGTTTGTGAATCTGCGGCTGCAGACCCGGGTGCTGAAAGGCGCGACGGTGATCCCGGCCCAGGCGCTGCAGCTGAGCAGCGACGGCAGCTTTGTCTTTGTGATCAATCAGGATCGCAGCGTTACGCGCAAAGCGGTCACCACCGGTCCCGCTTTCGGAGACGATCAGCAGGCGATCCTCAGCGGTGTTTCGCCGGGCGATCGGCTGGTGACGGAAGGGATCGATCGTCTGACCAGCGGCAGCAAAGTGTCGCTGGCCGATGAGAAACCCGCCGCTGCGGGTGCTGTGTCGAAATGAACCCGTCGCGCCTGTTTATCCTGCGTCCGGTCGCCACCATTCTGCTGATGGTCGGCGTGCTGGTCGCGGGCATTTTTGCCTGGAAATTCCTCTCAACCTCGGCGCTGCCGCAGGTCGACTATCCGATCATTCAGGTCACCACGCTCTATCCGGGTGCCAGCCCGGATGTGATGGCGTCGTCGGTCACCTCACCGCTGGAGCGCCAGTTAGGGCAGATGGCGGGGCTTAGCCAGATGAGCTCCACCAGCGCCAGCGGCTCGTCGATCATTACCCTGAAGTTCAGCCTCGATCTGTCGCTGGATGTCGCCGAACAGGAGGTGCAGGCGGCGATCAATGCGGCGAATAACCTGCTGCCCGACGACCTGCCCAATCCGCCGACCTACAAAAAGGTCAATCCGGCGGACAGCGCGGTGGTGACGCTGGCGGCCAGCTCCAGCACGCTGCCGTTGACCGCGGTGCAGGATCTGGTCAACACCCGGGTGGCACTGAAGCTGTCGCAGATCTCCGGCGTCGGGATGGTGACGCTGGCGGGCGGCCACCAGCCGGCGATTCGGGTGCAGATGAATCCTCAGGCGCTGGCGGCGCATCATCTGACGCTGGAGGCGGTAAATACGCTGATTGGTAACAGCAACGTCAATGGCTCCAAAGGCGGCTTTGACGGTAAATATCATTCGGTGACCATCGACGCCAACGACCAGCTGCGCACCGCAACCGAGTACGGCAACCTGATCCTCAGCTATGAGAATGGCGCGGCGCTGCGCCTGAAAGATATCGCCCACATTGAACAGGGCCCGGAGAATAGCTTCCAATCGGCGTGGGCCAACAACCAGCCCGCGATTGTGATCAGCGTGCAGCGTCAGCCGGGCGCGAACGTCATCCAGGTGGTGGACAACATCAAGGCGCAGCTCCCCGCGCTGCAGGCGGCGCTGCCGGACGGGGTGAAGATGACCATTCTCTCCGATCGCACCCAGACCATTCGCGCCTCGATCAGCGACGTCCAGTTTGAGCTGATGCTGTCGATTGCGCTGGTGGTGATGGTGACCTTCCTGTTCCTGCGCAACGTGGCTGCCACGCTGATCCCGAGCGTGGCGGTGCCGCTGTCGCTGGTCGGCACCTTTGGGGTGATGTATCTGGCGGGCTTCAGCCTGAATAATCTGTCGCTGATGGCGCTGACCATCGCCACCGGTTTTGTCATTGATGACGCCATCGTGGTGGTTGAGAACATCTCCCGGCGGCTGGAGCAGGGCGAGTCACCGATGGAGGCGGCGCTGAAAGGCTCACAGCAGATTGGCTTCACCATCATCTCGCTGACCTTTTCGCTGATTGCGGTGCTGATCCCGCTGCTGTTTATGGGCGATGTGGTCGGGCGACTCTTCCGGGAGTTCGCGATTACGCTGGCGGTGGCGATTCTGGTGTCGATGGTGGTATCGCTGACCCTGACACCGATGCTGTGCGCGTATCTGCTGCGCCACATTCCGCCCGAACAGCAGTCGACGTTTGCCCGCAAGGGCGGCGAACTGTTCGACCGCCTGGTGCGCGGCTATGACCGGCTGCTGACCGTGGTGCTGAACCATCAGAAACTGACGCTGCTGGTGGCGCTGGCCACCTTCGGACTGACCGCGCTGCTCTACATGATGGTGCCGAAAGGCTTCTTCCCGACCCAGGATACCGGGCTGATTCAGGGCATTACCGTCGCCTCACAGGACGTCTCGTTTAACGCCATGGCAACGCGGCAGCAGGCGTTGTCGGCGCGGATCCTGAAAAACCCGGCGGTGGAGAGCGTCTCATCGACGATCGGCATCGACGGCACCAACACCAGCCTTAACAGCGGACGATTGCAGATCAACCTGAAGCCGTTTGGCTCCCGCGATCTCAGCGCCAGCGAGGTGATCAGCCAGCTGAAACAGGCGACCGCCGATGTGGCGGGTATCCGGCTCTATCTGCAACCGGCGCAGGATCTCACCGTCAACGATCAGGTCTCGCCGAGTCAGTATCAGTTCACCCTCGATGATGCCGACAGTGAAAATCTGGTCAGCGCGTCGCCGAAACTGGTGGCGGCATTGCAGCAGCGGCCCGAGTTTAATGGCGTGGTGAGTAACCTGCAGGATCAGGGGCGCGTCTCTTACGTTGAGCTGAACCGCGATAAAGCGGCGCGCTTCGGCATTACTGCGTCGGACGTGGACACCGCGCTCTATAACGCCTTTGGTCAGCGGCTGGTCTCGACCATCTTCACCCAGTCGAATCAGTATCGGGTGGTGCTGGAAGTGGCTCCGGCATACCAGCAGGGCCCGGCGTCGTTTGATGATGTCTGGCTGCAATCGTCCGGCAGCAGTTCGGCGTCGTCATCCACCAGCACGGCTTCATCAACGTCAACGTCTTCGTCAACATCGTCGTCTTCGTCCACTTCAGCCTCTGACACCAGCGCCAGCCCAACCAGCAGCGGCATGGTCAAACTCACTTCTATCGCCACTGTCCACCAGCGCACCGGCTCGCTGATGCACATGCGGCTGAATCAGTTCCCGGCGGTGATGATCTCCTTCAACCTTAATCCGGGCTATTCGCTGGAGGATGGACAGCGGGCGATAGCGGACGTGCGGCAGCAGCTGCAGCTGCCGGAGAGCACCACGCTGCGTTATCAGGGGGAAACCTCGGCGTTTCAGAGCGCCACCGGCAACACGCTGTGGCTGATTCTGGCGGCGCTGATCACCATGTATGTGGTGCTCGGCATCCTCTACGAGAGCTTTATCCATCCGGTGACCATCCTCTCTACGCTGCCGTCGGCGGCGGTGGGCGCGTTGCTGACGCTGCTGCTGGCGGGCACCGAATTCAGCCTGATTGCGCTGATTGGGGTGATCCTGCTGATCGGCATCGTGAAAAAGAACGCCATCATGATGATCGACTTCGCGCTGGAGGCGGAACACCATCAGCAACTCAGCGCGCGCGACGCGATTCATCAGGCCTGCCTGCTGCGCTTCCGCCCGATTCTGATGACGACGATGGCGGCGCTGCTGGGTGCGCTACCGCTGATGCTGGCCTCCGGCTCCGGGGCAGAGCTGCGTCAGCCGCTGGGGCTGGTGATTGTCGGCGGGCTGATTGTCAGTCAGGTGCTGACGCTCTTCTCCACGCCGGTGATCTACCTCCTGTTTGATGGGCTGGCGCAGCGCGGCAACGCCTGGGTGAAACGCCGTCAGCAGCGGGCGCGGAGCGGGCAATGAATCTGACCCGGCTGTTTATCTTTCGTCCGGTGGCGACGCTGCTGCTGACGCTGGCGATCCTGCTGCTGGGCGCGCTGGGCTACCGGCTGCTGCCGGTAGCACCACTGCCGCAGGTCGATTTCCCCACCATCATGGTCAGCGCCAGCCTGGCAGGCGCCAGTCCGGAAACCATGGCGGCGACGGTCGCTACGCCGCTGGAACGTTCGCTGGGGCAGATTGCCGGTATCAGTGAGATGACCTCCAGCAGCTCGCAGGGCTCCAGCAGCATCATCCTGCAGTTTGAACTGGACCGTGATATCAATGGCGCGGCGCGCGACGTTCAGGCGGCAATCAACGCAGCGCGCAGCCTGCTGCCCAGCGCAATGGCCTCGCTGCCGACCTATCGCAAAGCTAACCCGTCAGACGCGCCAATAGTGATGCTGGCGCTGACCTCTGCCACCCGCACGCCAGGCGAACTCTACGATCTGGCGGAGAGCAAAATCGAACAGGCGATGGGGCAGGTACAGGGCGTCGGCGAAGTGTCACTGATGGGCAGCGCCTTACCGGCGGTGCGGATTGATCTGCAGCCGCTGAAGCTGACCCATTACGGCATCTCGCTGGAGACGGTGCGCGCCGCCGTCGCTAACAGTACCACCAATCTGCCCAAAGGGATTTTGCAGAGCAGTGACCAGTCGTGGCTGGTGGACAGCAATGGCCAGCTTGAGAAGGCCGCCAGCTACCGCGATCTGATCATCACTTATCAGCAGGGCAAGGCGGTGCGCTTGCGCGACGTCGCCACGGTCTATGACTCGGTGGAAGATCGTTATCAGGCGGGGTTTCTGAATGCCACACCGGCGGTGATGATCGGTATCAAACGTCAGGCGGGTGCCAACATGCTGGAAACCATCGACGCGATAAAAGCGCAGTTGCCGCAGCTGGAAAAGAGTCTGCCCGCTGACACCCAGCTGAAGGTGGTGGTTGACCGTTCGCCTGGCGTGCGCGCCTCACTGTATGACACCGAAGAGACGCTGCTGATCGCGGTGCTGCTGGTGATTGCGGTGGTGTTTGTTTTTCTGCGCAATCTGCAGGCGGTGATCATTCCGGCGCTGGCACTGCCGGTGTCGCTGATCGGCACCTGCGCGGTGATGTATCTGCTGGGATACAGCCTGGATAACCTGTCGCTGATGGCGCTGATTATCGCCACCGGCTTCGTGGTAGATGATGCGATTGTGGTGCTGGAGAACATCACCCGTCACATTGAGCGCGGGCTGAGCCCGCTGCGGGCGGCGCTGCGCGGGGCGCAGGAGGTGAGCTTCACCGTGCTGTCGATGACCGTGTCGCTGATCGCGGTGTTCATCCCGATCCTGCTGATGGGCAGCATTGTCGGGCGGCTGTTCCGCGAATTCGCCGTGACGCTCACCGTGTCGCTGCTGATCTCGCTGTTTGTCTCGCTGAGCCTGACGCCGATGCTCTGCGCCCGGCTGCTGAAACCGAAACCGCCCGTCAGCCTGCGGCCGCATCCGCTCTGGCAGTTTATTGAAAACCAGCTGAATCGCCTGCTGGCCGCCTACGGGCGCGGGCTGGCCTGGGTGATGCGCCATCAGAAACTGACGCTGCTCAGCCTGCTGCTGACCGTACTACTGAACGTTTTTCTCTTCGTCGTGGTGCAGAAGGGCTTCTTCCCCAATCAGGATACCGGGCTGCTGATGGGTGCGCTGCGCGCCGATCAGAACATCTCGTTCCAGGCGATGAAGCCGAAAATGCTGATGTTCACGCAGATCATTCAGGAAGACCCGGCGGTAGAGAGTGTGATGTCGTCGATGGGCAGCGGGATGTTTGGCTCCCGCAACAGCGCCAACTTCTTTGTGCGGCTTAAAGATTTTGATCAGCGCGATGCGACCGCCACCGAGGTGGCCAACCGGCTGACGCGCAAAACCAGTCACATCGCCGGGGCGCAGATGTTCCTGATGGCGGCACAGGACCTGCATATTGGCGGACGCAGCGCCAACGCCACGTATCAGTACAGTCTGCAGGCGGACGATCTCGATCTGCTGCGCACCTGGACGCCGAAAGTGCAGGCGGCGCTGGCGGCGATCCCCGAGCTTAACAGCGTGGACTCCGATTCACAGACCGGCGGCCAGGAGGTGGAACTGACCATCGATCGTGATCGCGCCACCCGGCTGGGCGTCAACGTGAACATGCTGGATACGCTGCTGAACAATGCGTTCAGCCAGCGGCAGATCGCCACGCTCTATCACACCCTGAATCAGTATCACGTGGTGATGTCACTGCAGGATAGCGACACCGCCAATCCTGAGACGCTGCAGCAGCTTTATGTGATCAACGACAGTGGTGACCGCGTGCCGCTCTCCGCCTTTGCCCGCTTCAGCGGCGGCAACGCGCCGCTGTCGGTGGCGCATCAGGGCCAGGCCGCTACCAGCACCCTGGCGTTTAATCTCAACGAGGGGGTGTCACTGGAACAGGCGCAGGAACTGATAAAACAGGCGATGGCGAAGCTGGGCCTGCCATCGACCCTTCACGCCGGTTTTGCCGGCACCGCCGCCGCCTTTTCTCAACTGACCGCGACCATGCCGTGGCTGATTCTGGCGGCGCTGGCGGCGGTCTATCTCGTGCTCGGCGTGCTCTATGAGAGCTACATCCATCCGCTGACCATTCTTTCGACCCTGCCGTCAGCGGGCGTCGGCGCGCTGTTACTGCTGCTGCTGACCGGCACGCAGCTCACGGTGATCGCGCTGATTGGCATCATCCTGCTGATCGGCATCGTGAAAAAGAACGCCATCATGATGATCGATTTCGCCATCGACGCGGAGCGGCGGCAGGGCATGTCGCCACAGCAGGCGATCACCCAGGCGTGCCTGATGCGCTTCCGGCCCATCATGATGACCACGCTGGCCGCCTTTTTCGGCGCGTTGCCGCTGGCGCTGGGCAGCGGCGGTGATGCCGATCTGCGCAGCCCGCTGGGTATCGCTATCGCGGGCGGACTGGCGCTCAGCCAGCTGCTGACGCTGTTTACCACGCCGGTTGTTTATCTTTGGCTCGATCGTCTGGGCCGTGCCACTCAACGTCAATGGCGTCGTCTGCGCCCTACGGAATCCTGATCCATGAAACCGCTTATCCCCTTTGTTGTGATGCTGCTGCTGGGCGGCTGTAGCGTCGGTCCCGACTATCAGCGCCCCGCGATGGTGATGCCGGTCCACTATAAAGAGGCCAGAGGCTGGCAGCAGGCGACGCCGCTTGATGCGCAAAGCAAAGGTGAATGGTGGGCGGTTTATCACGACGCCACCCTGAGCGGCCTGCTGAACCAGGTGAGCATCTCGAACCAGAACGTGGCGAATTATGCCGCGCAGTACCGGCAGGCACAGGCGCTGGCGAGTGGGTCACGCGCGGCGCTGTTTCCCTCGCTGGGCTATGACGGCAGCGCGACGCGCAGCGGCAGCCACGCGACTGACAGCAGCGTTCGCACTACCAGCAGCAGCCATCAGGCGGAGCTGAGCGCCAGCTGGGAGCTGGATCTGTGGGGCAAACTGCGACGCACGCTGGAGGAGAACCGCGCCAGCGCCTCGGCCAGCGCGGCGGAACTGGCCAATATTACCCTGAGCGCCCAGTCTGAACTGGCGCAGGACTATTTCCAGCTGCGCATCATGGATCAGAAAATCGCGCTCTATCAGCAGAGCGTTGATGCTTATCAGCGCTACCTGAAAGTGATTACCAGCCAGTATCAGGCGGGCACCGCGTCGCGGGCGACCCTGGCTCAGGCACAACTGCAGCTGGAGAGCGCCAGCGCCTCGGCGCAGGATTATCAGTGGCAGCGCGCACAGATGGAGCACGCCATTGCGCTGCTGGCCGGCAAAGCACCCGCTGAATTCAGCCTGACCGCCGCGCCGCTGACGGCCACGCTGCCCGCGATTCCGGCAGCCCTGCCGGGCGAGCTGTTGCAGCGCCGTCCTGACATTGCTTACGCCGAACGTAACATGGCCGCGGCCAATGCCGCGGTGGGCGTGGCGGTGGCCGGTTACTATCCCGACCTGACCCTGAGCGCCAGCGGTGGCGTCAGTTCTTCCGTGCTGCATTCGCTCTTCTCGCTGCCGAACCGCGTCTGGTCGCTGGGGCCGGAGCTGAGCGGCACGCTGCTGGATTTTGGTGCGACTTCGGCACAGGTCGATCAGGCACGAGCGGGCTGGGATGCCAGCGTTGCGACCTATCGTCAGACGGTGCTGACCGCAATGCAGGAGGTGGAAGATAAGCTGGTGGAGCTGAACACGCTGCAGGGCGAGATCGCCGCGCAGCAGCGCGCCACCGACGCGGCGCAGACCTCGGCGCGGGTGACACGTTTGCAGTATGAGGCGGGTATGATTACGTATCTGGATGTGGCGACCACCGAAAACAGCCGCCTGAGTGCGCAGCAGAGTTTGCTCACGCTGCAGAGCACGCAGTGGGTCAGCAGTGTGGCGCTGATTGCCGCGCTGGGCGGTGGCTGGCAGGCACCCTGAAGGCGGTGTCAGGTTACCGATAATTCTGTTGTCGAACCGCGTCAAATCCTGCATCGTGAGGGGCTATTTTCACGATGCTAAGGAGCCGGCATGGTTTTCACACTATTGCGCCTGATATTTCGCCTGTTATGGCGGGTCGAACTGCGTGGCGACGTCGCCGAACTGCATAAGCAGAAGGTATTGATCACGCCGAACCATATGTCGTTTCTCGACGGCATATTGCTGGCGCTATTTTTGCCGATTAAACCGGTCTACGCGGTCTATTCAACCATCAGCGAAAGCTGGTTTATGCGGCTGGTTAAACCCTTTATCGACTATGTGCCGCTCGATCCCACCAAACCCATGGCGCTCAAACAGCTGGTCAGGCTGATCGACAGCGGCCGTCCGGTGGTGATCTTCCCGGAAGGACGCATTACCGTCACCGGATCGCTGATGAAGATCTACAGCGGGGCGGGTTTTGTCGCGGCGCGTTCGGGCGCGAATGTGGTGCCGATGCGCATTGAAGGCGCAGAGTACACGCCGTTTGGCCGTCTGGCGGGTGTATTTAAACGTCGCCTGTTCCCGCGCATCACCCTGACGATTCTGCCCGCCACCCGCATTCCGATGCCGGAGGCGAAACGGGCGCGCGATCGGCGCGTGCTGGCCGGTGAGCATCTGCACCATGTGATGATGGAAGCGCGTATGGCGGTGCGTCCGCGTGAAACCCTGTTTGAGGCGTTTCTGGCGGCGCGTACGCGTTATGGCGCGTTTAAGCGCTGCATCGAAGATGTCAATTTCAAACCTGACAGCTACAACGGACTGCTGAAGAAGGCGCTGGGCGTGGGTCGTATTCTGGAGCGCTACAGCCAGCCGCGCGAGGTGGTAGGACTGCTGCTGCCCAATACCACCGTCACGGCAGCGGCGATTTTCGGGGCCACACTGCGTGGGCGTGTTCCGGCGATGCTCAACTATACGGCGGGCGTGAACGGCATGCGGGCGGCACTGACCGCCGCGCAGATCAAAACGGTCTTCACGTCGCGCCAGTTCCTGGACAAAGGCAACCTGTGGCATCTGCCGCAGGGGCTCGATGATGTGCAGTGGATCTATCTGGAAGATCTGAAAGATACCGTGACCAGTAAAGACAAACTGTGGATCGTCACCCATCTGCTGATGCCGCATCGCGCGCAGCTGCCCCAGCAGCCGGAAGACGCCGCGATGGTACTGTTTACCTCCGGCTCGGAAGGCAATCCCAAAGGCGTCGTACACTCACATAAAAGCCTGCTGGCAAACGTTGAACAGATCCGCACCATCGCCGACTTCACCCCGCGCGACCGCTTTATGTCGGCGCTGCCGCTGTTCCATGCATTTGGTCTGACCGTCGGGCTGTTTACGCCGCTGATGACCGGCGCGCAGGTGTTCCTCTATCCCAGCCCGCTGCACTATCGCATCGTGCCGGAGCTGGTCTATGACCGCAACTGCACCGTCCTGTTTGGCACCTCGACCTTCCTCGGCAACTACGCGCGCTTTGCCGCGCCCTATGATTTTGCCCGCCTGCGCTATGTGGTGGCGGGGGCGGAGAAGCTGCAGGAGAACACCCGTCAGCTCTACATGGAGAAGTATGGCATTCGCATTCTTGAAGGCTACGGCGTAACTGAATGCGCGCCAGTGGTCGCGATTAACGTGCCGATGGCGGCGAAGGCGCACACCGTCGGACGCATTCTGCCGGGCATGGATTCGCGGCTGATGTCGGTGCCGGGCATTGAGCAGGGCGGACGGCTGCAGCTGCGTGGGCCGAACGTGATGAAAGGGTATCTGCGGGTTGAGAATCCAGGCGTGCTGGAAGTGCCGGTCGCCGACGATGGTGAAGGCAATCAGGAAGCGGGCTGGTATGACACGGGTGATATCGTCAGCTTTGATGACGGCGGTTTCTGCCAGATTCAGGGGCGCGCCAAACGCTTCGCGAAGATTGCCGGTGAGATGGTGTCGCTGGAGATCGTCGAGCAGATCGCCCTGAAAGCGTCGCCGGACAAACAGCATGCCGCCTCGCTGCGCCCGGATGGTCAGCGTGGTGAGGCACTGGTGCTGTTCACCACCGACGCTGAACTGGCGCGCGACAACCTGCAGAAAGCGGCCCGCGAGCTGGGTGCGCCAGAACTGGCGCTGCCGCGTGATATCCGGGTGATGAAGCAGTTGCCGCAGCTGGGCAGCGGTAAACCCGATTACGTCACGCTGAAAAAAATGGCGGAAGAGGAGCAGGCATGAGCCTTGATCGTAATGCGCCGCTGATGTCACGCGGCATGATCGCCGTGATTATCGCCCAGTTCTTTTCGGCCTTCGGCGATAACGCGCTGCTGTTTGCCACGCTGGCCGTGCTGAAAAGCCAGTTCTATCCCGACTGGAGTCAGCCGGTGCTGCAGATGCTCTTTGTCGCAGCCTACATTCTGCTGGCACCGTTTGTCGGTCAGGTCGCGGACAGCATGGCAAAAGGGCGGGTGATGATGCTCGCCAACAGCCTGAAGCTGCTGGGCGCGCTGGTGATCTGTTTCGGCTTCAACCCCTTCCTCGGATATACCCTGGTGGGCGCGGGCGCAGCCGCTTACTCTCCGGCTAAATATGGCATCCTCGGTGAGATCACCCACGGCGAGAAGCTGGTGAAAGCCAACGGGCTGATGGAGGGATCGACCATCGCCGCCATTCTGCTCGGCTCAGTGGCGGGCGGGATGCTGGCTGACTGGCATCTGCTGGCGGCGCTGGGGATCTGTGCGCTGACCTATGGCATTGCCGTGGTGGCCAACCTGTTTATCCCGAAACTGCAGGCGGCGCGTCCCGGTCAGAGCTGGCAGCTGGGTATGATGGCACGCAGTTTTTTCAGTGCCGCCGCGCTGCTATGGCGTGATGCGGAGACGCGCTTCTCGCTGCTCGGCACCAGCCTGTTCTGGGGTGCAGGCGTGACGCTGCGTTTTCTGCTGGTGCTGTGGGTGCCGGTGGCGCTGGGCATCAGTGACAACACCACGCCGACCACGCTGAATGCCATGGTAGCGATTGGCATCGTGATTGGGGCGGCGGCGGCGGCGAAGCTGGTGACGCTTGAAACGGTGCGTCGCTGTATGCCAGCCGGTGTGCTGATTGGTGTGATGGTCGTCGTCTTCGCACTGCAGCATTCTCTGCTGAATGCCTATCTGGTGCTGATGCTGATTGGTGCGCTGGGTGGTTTCTTTGTGGTGCCGCTGAATGCGCTGTTGCAGGCGCGGGGCAAAGAGAGCGTCGGTTCAGGTAATGCGATTGCGGTGCAGAATCTGGGTGAGAACAGCGCCATGCTGATCATGCTGGGGCTCTATACGCTGGCGATCAAGGCGGGTGCACCTGCGGTGGCGACGGGCGTCGGTTTTGGCGTGCTGTTTGCGCTGGCGATAGCGCTGCTGTGGCTGTGGCGACCGGCTAAGCGTTAAGCGATTCACCGCCTCTCTCCGGGATAGCCGGAGAGAGGCAGGCGCCCTCGTTAACAATAGATGTTAACAACGGAGATTAGCGACGAATGGCAATCGCTTCGATTTCGATCTTCACATCTTTTGGCAGACGCGCCACTTCGACACAGGAACGCGCCGGGAAGTGAGCTTCATGCTCGGTGAAAAACGCCTCATAAGCCGCATTGACCGTGGCGAAGTCATTTAAGTCTTTCACGAACACCGTGGTCTTCACGATGTCGCCGACCTTCAGACCTGCTGCTTCAACAATCGCCTTCACATTTTCCAGTGACTGACGTGCCTGTGCGGCAACGTCATCCGCCACCTGGCCGGTCGCCGGATCCACCGGGATCTGGCCAGAGGTGATGATCATGCTGCCCAGATCGACACCCTGAACATAGGGGCCGATAGCGGCAGGGGCTTTTTCAGTACTGATTTCACGAGACATCATTGCTCCTTTGATTACGTCGTCAGGCGGCGATGCCGCCGGTGTTGCCCATTATAAGGTCGGGCAGGGCGATTACCAGTGACCCAGCACCACATGGCGGGCGAACTCTTTTTCGCAATATTTGCACTTCAGATGCACATCGTCGGCGCGCTGCTTCACGGCAAAGCTGGAGAAGACCGGCTCGCTGCGGCTGATGCAGTTGCTGTTGGGGCAGGTCAGCACCCGTTCAACGTGGTCCGGCAGCGTCGGAGCGATCTTCGCCACTACTTCATAGTCGTCGATGCGGTTGACCGTGGCATGGGGCGCATAGACCGCCAGCTGATTCACCTGATCGTCGGTGAGAAAGGTGTTCTCAATCTTGATCAGATCTTTGCGGCCCATCTCACCCGAGGGCAGATTCAGGCCAATGGTAATCCGCTGATCGGTTTCGGTCAGCCGGAACAGGGAGAGTAATTTAAAGCCGATCTGCGCCGGAATATGGTCGATGACCGTGCCGCGTTTGATCGCTTCGACCTGCAGTTTGTTGTCCTGCGTCATGGGGGTATCTCCTTACAGGGCGAGTTCGCTGTTTAAAACCAGTGCCAGCAGAGCCTGGCGCGCATAGATGCCGTTACCCGCCTGCTGGAAATACCAGGCATATGGGGTTTTATCGACATCGGTGGTGATTTCATCGATGCGCGGCAGCGGGTGCAGCACCTTCATATTGTCGCGTGCCGTAGCGAGATCGGCGGCACGCAGAATGAACTGCGCTTTGACGTTGGCATATTCTGACGGATCGAGCCGCTCTTTCTGCACCCGCGTCATATAGAGGATATCGAGCTGCGGCATCACCTCTTCAAAGCTGTCGTGACGTGACCAGCTGATATTCTTCTCATCCAGCATGTCGGTGATATAGGCCGGCATCGCCAGCGCATCGGGCGCGATAAAGAAGAAGCGGTTGCCGTCAAACTTCGCCAGCGCCTGGGTCAGGGAGTGGACGGTTCGGCCATACTTCAGGTCGCCGACCATCGCCACATTCAGCTGATTAAGACGGCTCTGCGTCTCCTGAATGGTAAAGAGATCAAGCAGCGTCTGGGTCGGATGCTGGTTCGCGCCGTCACCGGCGTTGAGAATCGGGATGCCGCCGGAGAACTCGGTCGCCAGCCGCGCTGCGCCTTCCTGCGGGTGACGCATCACGATCGCATCGACGTAGGTGCTGATCACTGAAATGGTGTCGGCCAGGGTTTCGCCTTTTTTGCCCAGCGACGTATTACTGCCGTCAGCAAAGCCCACCGCTGACGCGCCGAGGCGATGAATGGCGGTTTCAAACGACAGGCGGGTACGGGTCGACGCCTCAAAGAAGCAGCTGGCGATAACCTTGTGCTTCAGCAGTTCCGGCTGCGGATGGGCTTTAAGCTTCGCGGCGGTGTGTAGCGCCAGTTCCAGCTCTTCACGACTGAGGTCGTTGATTGAAATAATGTGCTTGCGATATAGCGGGTTAGCCATAGCTGTCTCCTCTGCGCGGCCGGATTGCGGACAAAAAAAAGCCCCTGCTTAAGGGGCTTTTTTAAGATCGGGTCGATGACCGAAAGAAACAGTAGCACCGCCTGCGGTCAGGCGTGATTGAGCGTCAAATTGTCCGCTGTGCTGTAGCATATTTCCTCCGGCAAATTGGGCCGCATTATACCCGTTCGCGGTGGGGCAGCAAGAGGAAAACGTTTGCGCCTGCTTAGCCGATCAGAGGCCGGGCCAGATCAGACGGTGAATCGCCCGCTATGAGCGGGCGCGACTCAGCGTCCTCAGCTGCGCGGTGCTGGTCGGTCAGCGCTGGCCCAGCGTGGCCACCATCACCGCTTTAATCGTGTGCATCCGGTTCTCGGCCTGGTCGAACACGATACTGTGCGGCGACTCAAATACCTCATTGCTCACTTCCATGCCGTTGGGCAGATCGTACTGTTCCGCCATCTGCTGGCCCAGCGTGGTCTGATCGTCGTGGAAGGCGGGCAGGCAGTGCAGGAATTTAACCTGCGGGTTGCCGGTCAGATCGAGCATCGCCCGATTCACCTGATAGTCACGCAGCAGCGCGATACGCTCGGCCCACACCGCTTTGGCTTCGCCCATCGACACCCAGACATCGGTGTAGATAAAGTCAGCGTCTTTCACGCCGTCGGCAATATGTTCGGTAAGGGTGATTTTCCCGCCGGTCTGCTGCGCGGCTTCACGGCACTGCGCCACCAGTTGCTCCTCTGGCCAGCAGCTCTTCGGTGCCACCAGACGCAGATCCAGCCCCACCTGTGCGGCGGCTTCCAGCATGGTGTTACCCATGTTGTTACGCGCATCACCTACATAAACCAGCGTCATCTCGCTGAGCTTTTTGCCCGGCAGATGCTCCTGCATGGTCAGCAGATCGGCCAGCAGCTGGGTCGGATGAAACTCGGTGGTCAGGCCGTTCCACACCGGCACACCGGCATGTTCCGCCAGCGTTTCCACCAGTTCCTGACCGTAACCGCGATACTGAATGCCATCGTACATCCGGCCCAGCACCCGCGCGGTATCGCGCATCGACTCTTTATGGCCGATCTGGCTGCCACTCGGGCCAAGATAGGTGACGTTCGCACCCTGATCGTAAGCGGCAACTTCGAAAGAGCATCGGGTACGGGTCGAGTCTTTTTCGAAGATGAGCGCGATATTTTTACCTTTCAGATGCTGCACTTCCTGGGCGCTTTTTTTGGCCTGTTTCAATTCCACGGAAAGGGTAAGCAGGTGATCAATCTCGGCGGGCGTAAAATCCAGAAGCCTGAGGAAATGGCGCTGATACAGCTGACTCATACAACACTCCGGTAATCATTAAAGTGAATTAAAATTCAATCTAACCGTATGAATATGCATTTTCAAGTGCAGGGCTAATAAACTTTTCGTTTTGTGTAGTGGCGCGACGGGCAGTATGGGAAAATAATTGATTATTGCCGAACTCAGAGAGGATATCGTCATGGCATATGAAGCATTACTGGAAGAGCAGCAGGAAGAGACGCGGCAGATTATTGAAGAGCTGCTGGAGGATGGCAGCGATCCTGATGCGCTCTATACCATCGAGCACCATCTCTCATGCAATAATTTTGATTCGCTGGAAAAAGCGGCCGTTGATGCGTTCAAGCTGGGTTATGAAGTGACCGAGCCGGAAGAGCTGGAGCTGGAAGATGGCACCACGGTGATGTGCGTCGACATCATCAGCGAATCCGCCCTGAAGCCTGAACTGATCGATGTGCAGGTTGAGCAGCTGGTGAATCTGATTGGTAAGTACAACGTCGATTACGACGGCTGGGGCACCTATTTTGAAGATCCCGATGCCGAAGATGAAGATGACGACGCCATCGAAGATGAAGATGATGATGGTATTCGCCACTAAGTAGCCGGGGCGGAGAGTTCTCCGCCTGTCACCCCTGCCACCTGTTTTAACATCATGAACTACGCACCCTTACTTGAACCGATCTATCAGTTTCTGCACTGCCGCACGCCGCAGGCCTGGATTGATGAGGCGCGCAAGCCGGAAAATCTGACCCTGCTGTTAACCGACCATCTGGTGTGCGAACTGAAAGCCGCGCAGACCGCAGTGTGGTTGATCCGCAAATATGTTGCCGACAAACCCAGCGGCGACGCCATTCTGGCGTGGCTGAAACCTTATGAAGATTTTATCTTCCGCGAAGATGGTGACAGCGACTTTATCAACGCCCATAAGAACCTCACGAAACGTATCATCGTGCGCAATGCGCTGCCGTGGGCGGATGAACTGGTGGAGAAGATGGTGCTGCTGATTAAAGAGGAGCTGCATCACTTCTATCAGGTGTGGGAAATTATGCAGTCGCGCGGGCTGGTCTATCAGAAGATCACCTCCAGCCGCTATGCGAAATCGCTGCTGCGCGAAGTCACCACCCATGAACCGGAAACGCTGGTGGATAAGCTGATATGCGGTGCTTACATCGAGGCGCGCTCCTGCGAGCGTTTCGCCAGTCTGGCACCTTATCTTGATGACGAACTGGCGAAGTTCTATCTGTCGCTGCTGCGCTCAGAGGCGCGGCATTATCAGGACTATTTAACCCTGGCGGCGCAGATTGCCACCAGAGACATCACGCCGCGGGTGCAGGCGATTGGGGCAACAGAAGGGCGGTTAATTAGCGAACCCGACAACGAATTACGCTTTCACAGCGGCGTACCGGCGTTCTGATCCGGACGCGTTAACGGAATCCGCCTCTGTTTCACAATTGCTTCAGCATCCGCACTTCGCAGTCGACATGGCCTGTGCAGCCCATCGCGCTGTCGATATGCTCGAAGCCAAGTGACTCATAAAGTTTAATGGCCCGCGTCAGGCTGGCGGTGGTTTCCAGATAGCAGCGACGGAAACCGTGGCTGCGTGCATGTTCTATCGCCCGCAGCGCCAGTTCGCGTGCCAGACCCTGACCGCGCACCTCTGGCAGAAAGTACATCTTTTGCAGTTCGCAGATATCGGGCGCGCTGCAGGCGAGCGGCGCAACACCGCCGCCGCCGACCACCTTGCCCTGATACTCAACAATCCAGTAGGCGCTCTGTTCTGCACTGTAGAGCTCAAACAGCTGGTCGAGTTGCGGATCGGAAACGGTGTAGCCCTTGTCAGCCGTCAGGCCGAACTCCGCGGAAACATCGCGGATCACCTGGGCGATATGCGGATTATCGGCGGCAGTAATCGGCCGCACCTGGAGGTCAATAAGCGGGGTGGCGCTGGTCGTCATCATCTCTTCCGGATTTGTACGAGGTCAATAAAAAAGCCGGGCAAGCCCGGCTTTATGAATAAGCTGTCAGCTAAGACGCTTACAATGCCGCAATGACCGCCTGCTGTTCAATCAGTTTTGCTTTTGATTGTTGCAGGTCCGCTACGCGTTCGCGCTCTTTCGCCACTACCGCTTCCGGAGCACGCGAAACAAAGCCTTCATTCGCCAGCTTGGTCTCGATCTTCTCGATTTCCACATCCAGCTTAACCAGCTCTTTCGCCAGACGCTCCAGCTCGGCGGTTTTATCCACCAGATCCGCCATCGGGATCAACAGCTCTGCGCCTTCAACCAGTTTGGTCACCGACACCGGACCTTTCTCGCCCGCAGGCAGAATGGTCAGGCTTTCCAGACGCGCCAGGCGCGACAGGAAGTTGCGGTTGGCTTCAACGCGACGCAGCGCCGCAGGCGAGCAGTCACGCAGCAGCACATCCAGCGGCTTGCTCAGTGCGATGTTCATCTCGGCACGGATATTACGCACTGCGACGATCGCCTGTTTCATCCACTCGATATCCGCTTTCGCTTCGGCATCTTCTTTCGCCGCATCGTACTGCGGGAAAGGCTGCAGCATGATGGTGTCGTCGCTGATATTTTTCAGCCCCTTCACGCGCTGCCAGATGGTTTCAGTGATAAACGGAATGATCGGATGCGCCAGACGCAGCAGCGCTTCCAGCACGTGAACCAGCGTATGACGGGTGCCACGCAGTTCAGATTCACTGCCGCTGTTCATGACCGGCTTGGTCAGCTCCAGATACCAGTCGCAGAACTGGTTCCAGGTGAAGTCATACAGCAGGTTAGCCGCGATATCGAAACGGTAGCTATCCAGCGCTTCACGGTACGCTTTCACCGTGTTGTTGAACTCGGTCAGGATCCAGCGATCCGCCAGCGACAGCGTCATTTCGCCGCCATTCTGTCCACAATCCTGATCTTCGGTGTTCATCAGCACAAAGCGGCTGGCGTTCCACAGCTTGTTACAGAAGTTGCGATAGCCTTCCAGGCGCTTCATGTCCCAGTTGATGTCGCGACCGGTAGAGGCCAGTGCCGCCAGGGTGAAACGCAGCGCATCGGTGCCTGATGGCTCGATGCCGTCCGGGAACTGCTTCTCGGTACGTTTGCGGATTTTCTCCGCCAGCTGTGGCTGCATCATGTTGCCGGTGCGTTTTTCCAGCAGTGCTTCCAGCGAAATGCCGTCGACCATATCCAGCGGGTCAATCACGTTGCCCTTGGATTTTGACATCTTCTGACCTTCTTCATCACGGATCAGACCGGTCATGTAGACGGTTTTAAACGGTACCTGTGGTTTGCCGTTTTCATCTTTGATGAAGTGCATGGTCAGCATGATCATGCGGGCAATCCAGAAGAAGATGATGTCGAAGCCGCTGACCAGCACACTGGTCGGATGGAAAGTACGCAGCGCTTCGGTGTTTTCCGGCCAGCCCAGGGTGGAGAAGGTCCACAGACCTGATGAGAACCAGGTATCCAGCACGTCATCATCCTGACGCAACGCGACGTCGGCGGCCAGGTTGTTCTCGGCGCGCACTTCGTCTTCGGTGCGGCCGACGTAGACGTTACCGTTATCGTCATACCACGCCGGGATGCGGTGACCCCACCAGAGCTGACGGGAGATACACCAGTCCTGAATATCGCGCATCCAGGAGAAGTACATGTTTTCGTACTGCTTCGGTACAAACTGGATGTCGCCGTTTTCAACGGCTTCAACCGCGACTTTCGCCAGCGGTGCGGTACGCACATACCACTGGTCAGTCAGCATCGGCTCGATAACCACGCCGCCACGGTCGCCGTAAGGCACGGTCAGATCGTGGGGTTTGATCTCTTCAAGCAGACCGAGTTCATCGACAGCGGCAACAATCGCTTTACGCGCCGCGAAGCGTTCCATGTTCTGGAAAGCCGCCGGGATCTCATCGGAACAGGCATCGCTGGCTTCGCCATTGGTGTCATACACCTGAGCACGGTCGCGGATATCGCCGTCGAAGGTCAGGATGTTGATCATCGGCAGTTTGTGACGACGGCCGACTTCATAGTCGTTGAAGTCATGCGCCGGGGTGATCTTGACGCAGCCGGTGCCTTTTTCCATGTCGGCATGTTCGTCGCCAACGATAGGGATAAGACGGCCAACCAGCGGCAGCATCACAAATTTGCCGATCAGATCTTTGTAACGTGGATCTTCCGGGTTAACGGCGACGCCGGTATCGCCCAGCAGGGTTTCCGGACGGGTGGTGGCGACCACCAGATAATCTTTACCGTCGGCCGTTTTTGCGCCGTCAGCCAGTGGATAGCGGATATGCCACATCGAGCCTTTGCTCTCGCGGTTTTCCACTTCCAGATCGGAGATTGCGGTACGCAGTTTTGGATCCCAGTTCACCAGGCGTTTGCCACGGTAGATCAGGTTCTCTTTATAGAGGCGAACAAACACCTCTTTTACGGCGTTGGAAAGGCCATCGTCCATGGTGAAGCGCTCGCGCTCCCAGTCGACGGAGTTGCCCAGACGGCGCATCTGGCGGGTAATGGTGCCGCCGGACTCTGCTTTCCACTGCCAGATTTTGTCGATGAACGCATCACGGCCATAGTCCTGGCGCGTTTTGCCCTCTTCAGCCGCAATTTTGCGCTCAACCACCATCTGCGTGGCGATGCCCGCGTGGTCAGTACCCGCCTGCCACAGGGTATTTTTCCCCTGCATTCGCTGGTAACGGATCATGGTGTCCATGATGGTTTGCTGGAAGGCGTGACCCATGTGCAAGCTACCGGTGACGTTCGGCGGCGGGATCATGATGCAAAAGCTTTCCTGGCTGGTATCGCCATTCGGTTTGAAGTAGCCCTGCTTTTCCCAATGCTCGTAAAGCGGCTGCTCGATATCTTGCGGGTTATATGTCTTTTCCATTTCTGCTATGTCGTTTGCGGCTGTGGTGGCGCTGCCGTATTCAATTGGAATCCAACGCTGCGATACGCTTTATAGCGGTCGCGCGCCAGTTGTTTGAGCGTGTCTTCGTAAGGAACGAAGTCTATCACTTCATGGAAAGCAGTAGCAAAATCTGCGAAGTGGGGCAGCAGGCTAATCAGCAGGTCACGCGGTGAACTGCCGCGACGCTGTGGCCAGGCCAGCTCAACCGGCGCACCGTAGCGCGGGCCTTCACCCGCCAGGTTATGCGGCACGAAGGCGTTTGCCGGTCGTTGCCACAGCGCTTCGTCGAGACGAATGGCTTGCTGTTCATCTTCGCAGGCGATCAACACCCGCTTTCCGGCCCGCCAGCGTGTTTCCGCCAGATTGCACACCAGCGCTTCAACGGCGCTAAGGCCATCGCTCGTTGCATCGGTTTCCAGCACGTAGAAGGTTGCGTTTTTCATCGGTTTGCTCATCAGAAGATCAAGGGCGGAATGATATCCGCCCTTGCTGTCAGAAAAGAGGGCGCTTAATCGTCGCCGTTCAATCCTGCCCGATTCAACAGAAATTGCGACAGCATCGGCACCGGACGTCCGGTGGCGCCTTTGGCCTTGCCGGAGCGCCAGGCGGTACCGGCGATATCCAGGTGTGCCCAGTTATATTTGCGGGCAAAGCGTGCCAGGAAGCAGGCGGCGGTAATCGCGCCGCCGGGACGGCCACCAATGTTCGCCATATCGGCAAAGTTGGACTCCAGCTGCTCCTGGAACTCATCCGCCATCGGCAGACGCCAGGCGCGATCGCCTGACTGCTCCGAGGCGCTGATCAGCTCATGCGCCAGCGGATTGTGGTTCGACAGCAGGCCGCTGATGTGATGACCCAGCGCAATCACGCAGGCACCGGTCAGCGTCGCCACGTCAATCACCACTTCCGGATCGAAACGTTCGACGTAGGTCAGCGCATCGCACAGTACCAGGCGACCTTCGGCGTCGGTGTTCAGCACCTCAACCGTCTGGCCGGACATGGTGGTCAGCACATCGCCCGGACGCATCGACCGGCCATCCGGCATGTTTTCACAGCCTGCCAGCACGCCGACCACGTTCAGCGGCAGATTCAGCTCTGCCACCATACGCATCACGCCATAGACGGCGGCCGCGCCGCACATGTCATACTTCATTTCGTCCATGCTGTCGGCAGGCTTGATGGAGATGCCGCCGGAGTCAAAGGTCAGCCCTTTACCCACCAGCACAATCGGACGTGCTTCCGCATCCGGATTGCCTTTGTATTCAATTACCGACATCAGCGATTCGTTTTGCGAACCGGCCCCGACCGCGAGATAGGCGTTCATGCCCAGCTCTTTCATCTGCTGTTCGCCAATGACGCGGGTGGTGACATTTTTGCTGAAGGCATCCGCCAGCTGACGCGCCTGTGACGCCAGATAGGCGGCGTTACAGATATTAGGTGGCATGTTGCCGAGATCTTTAGCCGCTTTCATACCGGCTGCGACCGCTAATCCATGCTGGATCGCCCGTTCGCCGCTGGTGAGTTCACGGCGGGTCGGCACGTTAAAGACCAGCTTGCGCAGCGGACGACGTGGCTCCGCTTTGTTACTTTTTAGCTGGTCAAAGTTGTAGAGCGCCTCTTTAGAGGTCTCTACTGCCTGGCGCACTTTCCAGTAGGTGTTGCGGCCTTTGACATGCAGTTCGGTCAGGAAGCAGACCGCTTCCATTGAGCCGGTGTCGTTGAGCGTGTTAATGGTTTTCTGAATGACCTGCTTGTACTGGCGTTCATCCAGCTCACGCTCTTTACCGCAGCCAATCAGCAGAATACGCTCGGACAGGATATTTGGCACATGATGCAGCAGCAGTGTCTGGCCCACTTTTCCTTCCAGCTCGCCGCGGCGCAGCAGGGCGCTGATGTAGCCGTCGCTGATTTTATCCAGCTGCTCGGCAATCGGTGACAGACGACGCGGTTCGAAAACGCCAACGACAATGCAGGCACTGCGCTGTTTTTCCGGGCTTCCGCTTTTTACACTGAACTCCATGCACTCTCCTGAATCTTAAAGACAACGGCCGCTGCTGCCGCTAGAATGTAGCGCGCTCATGACCCATTTATTCATCGTCGCAGCATGACATTCTGCTGCTGGAGGTCATAATGAATCAGGGTGACAAGATGTTGTTTTTTCACCACCCGGACGCGTTTTTCATACAAATTTAGCTACGGCGACGGCCATTGATGAAGAAAAATGGCTGATAAGCGTTGAAACTAGCGATTTTCCTGCAAAAAGACAAGTTTTCACAGGCGTACTAAGCGTGATCATCATTAGATATCTGGTTCGGGAAACGCTCAAAAGCCAGCTGGCTATCCTGTTTATCCTGCTACTCATCTTCTTTTGTCAGAAGTTAGTCAGGATCCTGGGTGCCGCGGTGGATGGCGAAGTGCCGACAAACCTCGTTCTGACCTTGTTAGGACTCGGTGTGCCTCAAATGGCACAACTTATACTGCCCTTAAGTCTGTTTCTGGCGATCCTGATGACGCTGGGACGGCTCTACACGGAAAGTGAAATTACCGTGATGCACGCCTGCGGCCTGAGTAAGGCCGTCCTGGTGAAAGCGGCGATGGTGCTGATGCTGTTTACCTCGATAGTGGCGGCCGTGAACGTCATCTGGCTGGGGCCATGGTCATCCCGCTATCAGGATGAGGTGACGCAGAACGCCAAAGCGAACCCGGGTGCGGCAGCAATGGCCGCCGGACAGTTCCAGACCTCCAGCGACGGCAGCGCCGTGCTGTTTGTCGAGGATGTGAAGGGCAACAACTTTGGTAACGTGTTCCTGGCGCAGTTACGGCCAAAGGGCAACGCGCGTCCTTCAGTGGTGCTGGCTGACAGCGGTCACATGGAGCAGCATAAAGATGGCTCGCAGGTGGTGACGCTGGATAAAGGCACCCGTTTTGAGGGCACCGCTCTGCTGCGTGATTTCCGTATCACCGACTTCACCAATTATCAGGCCATCGTAGGCTATAAAGCGGCAACGCTCGATCCTAACGATGCAGAACAGGCGAGTCTGACCGACCTGTTCGCAAACAAGACACCTGAGTTTCAGGCCGAGCTGCACTGGCGTCTGACGCTGGTGTTCGCGGTGCTGGTGATGGCGCTGATGGTGGTGCCGCTCAGCGTGGTGAACCCACGTCAGGGTCGCGTGCTGTCGATGCTGCCCGCCATGCTGCTCTATCTGATTTTCTTCCTGTTGCAGAGTTCGCTGAAGTCGAGCGGCGCGAAAGGGCGGCTCGATCCGGCGCTCTGGATGTGGGTTGTAAATATCAGCTATCTGGTGCTGGCGGTGCTCCTTAACCTGTGGGATACGGTGCCGATGCGTCGGATTCGCGCCCGCTTTACCCGCGGAGGGTCGGTCTGATGTTTCGCGTACTTGACCGCTATATCGGTAAAACCATTTTCAATACCATCATGCTGACGCTGTTCATGCTGGTGTCGCTTTCCGGCATCATCAAGTTCGTCGATCAGCTGCGCAAGACCGGCCAGGGCAGCTACAACGCGCTGAGTGCCGGTTACTACACCCTGCTGAGCGTACCCAAAGATATTGAGATTTTCTTCCCGATGGCGGCTCTGTTGGGTGCACTGCTGGGACTGGGCGCGCTGGCGCAGCGCA
The DNA here is from genome assembly GCF_014156615.1 of Pantoea pleuroti. NCBI lineage: Bacteria > Pseudomonadati > Pseudomonadota > Gammaproteobacteria > Enterobacterales > Erwiniaceae > Pantoea > Pantoea pleuroti. Next base: position 275,399 of record NZ_SBFD01000005.1, read on the forward strand.
GTGAACTGGTGGTGATGCAGGCGGCGGGCTTTACCCGCATGCAGGTTGCGCTGTCAGTGATGAAAACGGCGATTCCGCTGGTGTTGCTGACCATGGCGATTGGCGAGTTTGTTGCGCCGTCGGGCGAGCAGATGGCGCGTAATTACCGGGCGCAGCAGCTTTACGGTGGCGCACTGGTCTCGACGCAGAACGGTCTGTGGGCGAAAGATGGCAATAGCTTTATCTTTATCGAGCGCATTAAAGGCGACAACGAAATTGATGGCGTGAGCATCTACAGCTTTAACGATCAGCGTCGTCTGCAGAGCGTGCGTTACGCGGCGACGGCGACCTGGGATGCGGCTAAGAAGCGCTGGATACTGTCGCAGGTTGATGAGTCTAATCTCACCGATCCGAAGCAGATTACCGGTTCACAGAGCCTGAGTGGCGAGTGGAAAACCAATCTGACGCCGGACAAGCTGGGTGTGGTTGCGCTGGATCCGGACGCGTTATCGATTCGCGGTCTGCATAGCTACAGTAAATATCTGAAGCAGAGCGGCCAGGAATCGGGACGTTATCAGCTGAATATGTGGAGCAAAATCTTCCAGCCGCTGTCGGTGGCGGTGATGATGCTGATGGCGCTGTCGTTTATCTTCGGACCGCTGCGTAGCGTGTCGATGGGTGTGCGGGTAGTGACCGGTATCAGCTTTGGCTTCCTGTTCTACGTGCTGGACCAGATTTTTGGCCCGCTGAGTCTGGTTTACGGTCTGCCGCCGATTCTGGGAGCGATTCTGCCGAGTTTTGCGTTCTTCGCTATCAGTATGTTTATGTTGATTAAGCGGCGTTGACAATCACAGCGAAAAGGCCGCCTTCCAGGGCGGCCTTTTTCGTGGCAGGCAACGTGTGACAGTCTATTCGTCCAGCAGTCTGATGCATCCCTCCATTACCTCATCCAGTCATTGATCAATGCACCATATAGCGTCTCTGCTTCCGCTAACCGGCTCAGCAGGCAGTATTCATCGGTCTGATGTGCCATTGACGGCTCACCTGGGCCGAGGATAATGCAGGGCGGCATGCCCAGCGCGGGCAACAGCAATGATGCATCGGTAAAGTAGGGCACAATGCGCGGTGTCAGTAGGGCGTCATGAAGCGGCTGGCAGTGCTGATAAACGGATTGAACCCAGGCCTGATTGTCTTCGCTCAGCACCGCAGGCAGGTCCACCAGAGTGCTCACCGTCACGCTATCTCCCAGTAAGGTTGTCAGTTGCTGACGAATGGTGGCGTGCTGCAGATTGGGTGCGCTACGGATATCCACGTCAAACTGTGTACGATCGGGCACAGAATTAATGTTCAGGCCGCCTGCAATGCGTCCGACGTTAATAGTGGGCTGTTTCATTAGCGGGTGCGGTGCGCCAGGTGAGAAATGCTGAATTTTGCCCAGTGCGTCAGCCGCCAGATAAATGGCATTAATGCCCAGTTCCGGCATCGCGCCGTGCGCTGTTTTGCCACGGGTTTCACAGCGTAGCCATAGCGCACCTTTGTGGCCGATTACCGGATAGTTGCTGGTAGGCTCGCCGACGATCAATGCGCCCACCTCGGGCAGGTCAGTGGTATCAATCAGCGCCCGCGCGCCGTCGCAGCCCGTCTCTTCTCCGCCAGTGATCAACAGCACGACACCAGAACCTTGTTGAATCGCCTGCTGATGAGTCACGCAGGCAACGGCGAAGGCCGCTACAGCAGCCTTCATGTCACTCGATCCGCGCCCGTACAGCTTGTCACCCACGACTTCACCGAAAGGATCGTACTGCCAGTCAGCATTGCCAAGCGGTACGGTATCCATATGGCCGGTAAAACCCAGCTGCGGTCCGGGCTTGCTGCCAGGCAAACTGGCAATCAGGTTCAGGCGATTTTCACCGAAGGGGGATAAGGTGACGTCAAAGCCCTGTTCCGCCAGCCAGTCCGCCAAAAAGTGCATGCAGGCCGCTTCATTGCCTGGTGGATTAATGGTGTCAAAGCGCAGCAGCTGCTGCGCCAGCATCTGGCTCTGGTTCATCAGCCGCGCACCGTTAACCAGTCCAGGCAGTTGATCCACAGCTGGCGATAACCCTGCCACTGGGCAAATTCCTGCGGCAGCCAGTGTGCAGACATATCGCTGGTCCAGACCAGTGAGCGGCCCTGCTGATACTCGCGTACCGCCAGCAGCGGATGTTCAGTGCCGTCAATGGTCGCCAGCAGTTTACCTTCTGGGTGCATTTCTACTTCGTTATAGCCCAGTAACCACGGCCATTCGTCTGGCATATCGGTGAACAGCGCGTGAGATTCGATCACGCTGGGATAAGAGCCTTCGGGCGTTTCGATACGATCATCCCAGGCAAGGCAGCGAACCGGCAGCACTTTCTCAACTGCCGTGTTGCGATAGCGCGCGCCACCATTGATGCCCTGAAAACTAAAGTAGCCGCCGATCATCATCAGCGCGCCGCCCGCGGCCACATAGTCGTGAATCAGCGTCAGCCGATTTGCTGTACGCTGGCTCTTCAGCCAGGTATCCGGATGTAGCAGCAACGTATTGGCACCGATGTCGGACAAAATGATGGCGTCCCACTGCTGAAGTCCATTGAGTGTTAAAGGAAACTCGGTGGCGGCGGCATGGGCGGGCATATAGGTGATGGCATAATTACTGTCGGCCAGCGCCGCCATAAAATCGGTCGCGCCATTGTGCCAGGTGGCGGTGGCAAACTGATCAAAGCCCTTAACGTGAACGGACGTGCTGGTCCAGGATTCCCCGACCAGTAAAATTTTCTTCTGCATTACGGTTCTCCCTTACCCACCAAAAACGCGTTGTGGGTTAGTAATCAGTAAGGTTTCAAGTTGTTCGCCGCTTAAGCCGTGGCGTTTCAGGCGCGGGATAAAATGTTTAAGAATATAGCCATAGCCGTGACCGCCGTAGCGGGTCAGCATGGTTTTCAGGAATACGTCCTGCGACAACAAAACCTGTTCAATAAAGCCGTCATCGATCAGCTCGCGAATAGCGCGGGCATTCTCTTCATCGGAAGGTGACTGCGCGGACTCATCGGCGTAGTAATAGCTCATGCCGATCATGTCGTATTCCAGAAAGGCTCCGCGCTGTGCCAGTTCGCGCTGGTAACGCTTATCGGCAAAGCTGGGGTTCATGTGGCACAGCACAACATGGCGCAGGTCAGCCCCTTCTTCCTGAAGGATATCCAGCACCCGATGGCCCAATCGCTCCCAACCTGGCAGATGTACCTCAATGGGCACGCTTGTCGCGGCACTGGCGCGGCCCGCCGCCCGCAGAGATTTCTCCTCATTTGCAGTAAAGCGGCTGGAAACGCCGATCTCGCCGATGAGACCTGCCAGTACGTCGGGTTTGTCTTCTCTGCCGCCCAGGTCATAAATCAGCTTGTCGGAAAGCGCTTCAATGCTGATCGTTTTCATCCATTCCGGATGTGACGGTTCCAGATACAGTCCGGTACTCATGATGATATTCAGCCCGGTCAGGCGCGCGATACGTTGGAGTGCTTTTGGATCGCGGCCAATGCCGATATTAGTGGGGTCCACCACCGTATCGCCGCCCAGTGCCCGAAACTTCATCAGCTCTTCAATCGCTAAATCCACATCAAAAAGCTGACAGTTATCGCGGCTGATAAGCGGATTGAGGGACAACTCGCCCAGGTTTTCAATGCTTACCGGCATCTCCGCCAGATGACGATCGCTACAGCAGCAGGGCGGTACCCATTTGCCGGAGGCATCCAGCAAAATGTGTTCGTGCATCAGCGTCACACCCATTTCACTCACTGGTAGCGGGCCCAGCACGGTCATCACATAGCCACTGGTGGTGCCCAGTGGCAGCGGATCGGGATGGCGAAAAATGGAATGTTTCATGCGCTATCCTTTCGCTACCGATCGCGTCGGGTTGAGAATGCGGGTGTTCAGCCAGATTGCCAGCAGAATAATCGTACCGGTGGCGATCTGCGTGTAAAACGGAGAGATATGCGACAAAATCAGGCCGTTCTGGATGATGGCAATTGATAGCGCGCCTAACAGCGTGCCAATAATGGTGCCGAAGCCACCGAACAGGCTGGTACTGCCCAGCACCACCGCGGCGATCACCTGCAACTCAAAGCCTTCGCCCTGGTTAGAGGAGCCACTGCCCAGACGGGCGGTGATGATCATGCCCGCCAGCGCTGCCGCCATGCCGCTGATGATGTAGACCTTCATAGTCACGGCTTTGGTGTTAATCCCGCTACGCCGTGCGCCTTCCGCATTCGCACCAATTGCTGTGACATAGCGACCAAAGCGCATATGGTTCAGCACGATATGGCCGACCACCAGCACCACGATGCCGATCAGTGCGGGCATGGGGATGCCCAGCACCCAGGCACGCCCCATAAAGGCGAACAGGCTGTCAGCAGGGATGGGAATGGAGTAGCCCTGCGTAATCAGCAGCGCCACACCTCGCACTACTGCCAGCGTAGCCAGTGTGACGATAAAGGCCGGAATGCCTTCATAGGCGATAAAAAAGCCGTTAATGGCGCCTATCAGCGCGCCCAGCAGTAAGCCGCCCAGTAATACCATCGGCCAGGGCAGTCCCCAGTTATTCAGGGCGATAGCGGACAGGGCGCCGACCAGCGCCAGCGTCGATCCCACGGAAAGATCGATCCCGCCCGTTGTAATCACCAACGTCATCGCCGTGGCGACGATCAGCAGCGGCGCACTCTGACGAATAATATTCAGCCAGTTAGCGCTGCTGAGAAAGTTTCCGGTGATCAGAGAAAACACCACACAGCAAAACACGAAGAACAGCGCGATGCTGACTACGCCAGAGTGATTGTGCAGAAGGCGACGCGGCAACGAGTGCTGCGCCATACGGGAACTGCTCAGATTCATAATAGTCATCCTGTAACCTCGCTCAGTGCGCTGCGGCAGAGCGGGCGACAAATTTCTCACCCACGATCAAATTGACGATCTCGGTCAGGTCCGTGTCGGCCACCCGGCGCTCCGCCACGTTGGTGCCTTCGTACATCACCATGATGCGATCGCAGACCAGGAACAGATCCTGTAAGCGATGGGTGATCAGGATGACACTCACGCCTCGGGCCGACACCCGACGGATAAGTTCCAGCACAGCCTCCACTTCGGCAACGGCCAGCGCGGCGGTGGGTTCATCCATGATCAGCACTTTGGGATCAAAGGCGGCAGCGCGAGCAATCGCAATCGCCTGGCGCTGCCCGCCGGATAAATTGCGCACCAGCAACCGCGTGTCCGGTATAGAAATCCCCAGACCTTTCAGCATTTCTCGTGCGTCAGCATGCATTTTCTCTTCATCCAGAAACGGAATGCCGAGAATCGACTTCATTGGCTCACGTCCCATAAACAGATTGCCTGCCACATCGACGGTGTCGCACAGCGATAGGTCCTGATAAACCATCTCAATATGGCAGCGGCGTGAATCCGCCGGGTTACTGAAATGCTGATCCTCACCATCAATACGAATCGTGCCGCTGGTGGGCACGACGGCGCCTGACAGCACCTTGGTCAGTGTGGATTTACCCGCGCCGTTGTCGCCCACCAGACCCAGCACTTCACCCGGGGCCAGTCGCAGATTTACACCGCGCAGAGACCGTATCGCGCCGTAGGTCTTGGTAATATTCACCATCTCTACCCGTGTCAGGGCAGTTTGTGTTTGCTGCATGTGATCACTCCCATCACCGCTAACGGGACAGTTACTCTGGATGTAAAAAAGCGGTTATCCTGCACGGTTTACGCCCTTGTAAACCGGTTTACCTGCAGGATAAAACTTTTGTCGCTACATACAGAACAACACGCTACAACGATATTTGTTTGCCGGTTACGGTATTGCAGCATCCGTGCCAGCCTGTAAAGAGGCTCTATGCTCGCGGTCTAACTCGCTGTAAATAAAAGCATTTAAATTTTTACTTTAAGTAAACCGGTTTACTCACTATAACCCTGCGAAATTAAAAAGCTCATTATTTGCGCCAGCGCTGTGCACTTTTGCGCCATTCTGGGACGTTGTTAACAAATTTGTATCGAATCGCGCGCCACCCATTCCACCGGCAGGCGAGTCTCGGCGGGAACGGCGAGATCGTCATTCAAAATGCGCAACATGATGTGAACCGCCGTGCGGCCCAGTTCCCGCGCGGGCTGGCGAATGGTCGAAATGCGGGGTTGAGTAAAGTCGGCATAAGTGGCGTCATCAAAGCCGACCAGCGACAGCGCCTCGGGGGCTTTCAGTCCGCGAGCACGCAGTCCATCCAGCAAACCCAGCACCAGATAATCACTAGCGGCAAAGACTGCGGTAGGGCGCGCACGGCGGCTGAACAGTCGTTCAAGCGCCTGTTCACCAAACTCACGCTGATATTCACCGTACATTACCCATTCAGGCGGCACGTTCAGCCCAGCCTGCTTCATCGCGGTGCAAAAGCCCTGATAGCGCTCGCGCACGCTCATCAGTTCGTCTGGCCCGCCGACAAAGGCGATATGACGGTGACCCGCGGCGATCAATTTTTCTGTGGCAATACGACCGCCCTGAACATTATCGGCAAACACTTTCGGCACCATGCTGCCAGGAATATCTTCGTCCAGTAACACGATGCGCTGGTGGCGGTTAATTTCTTTGCGCAACAGGCCGTTATCGGAATGGTTGGTGGTAAACAGCAGGCCATCCACCTGGCAGGTATCCAGCCAGCGAATAAACTGACTCTCTTTGCCAGGATGGTTACGGGTGATGCACAGCACCAGGCTGTAGCCATGGGCGGAGGCGGCTTCTTCAGCGGCATCCGCCAGTTCGGCAAAGAAGGGATTGGTGATATCGGGCAGCACCAGCCCTAAGGTTTCGCTGCCGCCCTTGCTCAGGCGGCGTGCTAGGCTGTTACCACGATAATCCAGTTGATGAATCGCCGCTTCAATACGGTCGATGGTCTCCTGCGGCAATATAATGCTTTGATTCATATAGCGGGATACGGTCGCTTTTGACAGCCCGGCCAGTGCTGCGACATCGGATAACAACACCCGTTTTTTACTCATATCACCTGCCATCTTGCCCGGAATCGGTTATCTGTAACATAGTTAGGCGCAGCGGACACCGTTTTTTCCATGGTCGCTGACGATAAAATAATCCCTTGACAAAACTCCGCCGTAAGCAAATTGTAAAAGCAGTTTACCGCATTACCCGGGAGTCACTCCCAGACCGGCTTAACGCGTTTCAGGTGTTCACCATAATGGACAGTGAACCGAAGCGACGTTATTCAGGTTCAGGCTGAACAAGCCATTCATACGATATTTGCCCGCCAACAATAATCCCTCTGCATCCCGATGCGGAGATCGACTGGTTATCGCTCATTCCCGACGAGGAATTTTAAGATGATGGCATTTAACACCAGAAAACTGCGTGCTGTTGCGCTGGCAACCGGCTTGCTGTCTGCGGGTTCTGCTTTTTCTTTGGCTCATGCAGCACCTGTTTATGCGCTGGTTCAGATTAATCAGCAGGCCCTGTTTTTTAATCAGATGAACAAGGGCGCCCAGGAAGCGGCGAAAGCCAGCGGTAAGGACTTAGTGATCTTTAACGCCAACGATAATCCCGTGTCGCAAAATGATGCAATCGAAAATTATATTCAGCAGGGCGTGAAGGGCATTATGGTGGATGCCATTGACGTCAATGGCATTATGCCCGCTATAAAAGAAGCGGCCGCCGCTAAAATACCGGTGATTGCGATTGATGCGGTATTACCTGCGGGCCCTCAGGCGGCTCAGGTGGGTGTGGATAATCTGGAGGGCGGCAAAATTATTGGTAAATATTTTGTCGATTATGTAGCGAAGAATATGGGTAGCAAAGCGCGACTGGGCATTGTGGGTGCGCTGAATTCGGCCGTGCAGAATCAGCGTCAGAAAGGGTTTGAAGAAACCATTAAGAGCAATCCGGGTATCACCGTGGCGGATGTGGTTGATGGCCAGAATGTGCAGGATACCGCGATGACGGCGGCAGAAAACCTGATTACCGGTAACCCGGATTTAACCGCTATCTACGCGACCGGTGAACCGGCACTGCTGGGTGCGATTGCTGCCGTTGAAAACCAGGGGCGCCAGAAGGACATCAAAGTCTTTGGCTGGGATCTGACGTCAAAAGCGATTAGCGGCATTGATGACGGTTATGTCACGGCCGTGCTGCAGCAGGATCCGAAAAAGATGGGTGAAGAGGCAGTAAAAGCCCTGAACACGCTTGCGTCGGGGAAAACCGTGTCAAAAACCATTCTGGTGCCGGCCACGGTGGTGACCAAAGCTAACGTGGATAGCTACCGCGTGATGTTTAAGTAATCGCTGACTCGCCGCCTGTATGAAGCAGTGCGGCGAGTTCCTCTGCGGTGGGGAAAGCCTGCAGTGTCCCATGACGGCTGACGGTCAGCGCAGCAGCCTGACTGGCATGAATAAGCGCTAATGAATCAATTTCACCTCCACGCAGGATCGCGGAAGCCAGCATCACGGCAAGAAAGGTATCGCCTGCGCCAGTGGTATCTATGGCATTGGCAGATTGCGCCGGGCAAAACGTACGCTGGCCACCCTGGGTCAGCCAGGCACCCGCGCTGCCAAGTGTGGTTACCAACGTTTTCACTGCGCGGGGTTGCAATTGTTGCGCTTCGTGCTGATTCACCACGGCGATATCCACCAGCGGCCAGCATGAGGCAAAACCGACGTGTACGGGCGAGGGGTTAAATACGGTTTTCAGACCGTGTGATTTGGCCAGGCTAAACAGCGCATGGGTTTTCCCGGGCGAGAAATTGCCCTGTTGCACCAGCAGATCGCCCGGACGCGCGCTGGCAAGATGGTGGTTAAGCGTATTGATATCCAGCGCATCTGCCGCCGTTGTACTGGTAATAATGGCGTTGTCGCCATCGGCGCTATGCAGAATAAGTGAGGTATCGCTCAACGCAGTAATGGGCTGCGCAGGCAGTAACGTCACGGGCTCGTTCATGAGCTGCTGACGGATCCATTTTCCATTGCTGTCATACCCGGTCGCGGCAATTAAATACGTTTCAATACCGCAACGGGATAAAAGTATCGCCTGATTCGCGCCTTTACCGCCGATATCCTGCGAACGTTTATAACCGTGAACAGAGGCGCCCTTAGCCGGAACATCTGTAACAGACCAGGTTTCATCGACAGTAATATTACCAGCCACATAAACACGCATAGTGTTTTCCTGAACAGGATAAAGAAGCGATGGTTGCTATATCAGCAGAAAAAATTGATGCAATACAAGCGATATTTTCCCGCCCTAAAGCGGTTATTGGCGTCATTCACTGTGACCCTTTTCCGGGTTCGCCAAAATATAGCGGCAAACCCGTCAGCGCGATAATTGATCGCGCATTACGCGATGCAGAAAACTATATTCTCGGCGGCGTTCACGGCCTGATTGTCGAAAATCATGGCGATATTCCTTTTTCAAAACCCGAGGATATTGGTCCGGAAACACCAGCGCTGATGGCCGTGATTACGGAAAAAGTGCGCGAACGTTTCGGCGTGCCGCTGGGTATTAATGTGCTGGCGAACGCCGCACTACCCGCTTTCGCTACCGCGCTGGCGGGTGGGGCAGATTTTATCCGCGTCAATCAATGGGCCAATGCTTATATCGCCAACGAAGGCTTTATTGAAGGGGCTGCCGCGAAAGCGCTGCGCTACCGTAGTCAGCTGCGCGCCGAACATATCAGGGTGTTCGCCGACAGCCACGTTAAACACGGCAGTCATGCGATAGTGGCCGATCGCTCCATTCAGGAACTGACCCGCGATGTCGATTTTTTCGAAGCGGATGCGGTTATCGCTACCGGACAGCGTACCGGTGACAGCGCCACGCTGGACGAAATCGACGAGATTCGCGCCGCAACTACCTTACCGCTGCTGGTGGGTTCGGGCGTCACGCCCGCCAACGTCTGCCAGATTCTGGGCCGCACGCAGGCCGTTATTGTGGCCAGCGCGCTCAAAGTGGATGGCGTCTGGTGGAACGATGTGGATCGGGAGAGGGTGAAACATTTTATGGCCGTGGCGCAGGCTGCGCTGGATCAAGCGTAGCCACCGTTTATCACCTGGCGCAGACCACAAAAAACCCTGCTGGTGAGGCTTAATGCTTATCAGTTAAGCTTTTAAGAACGCCGCAGCGGGTAACACTGCGGTTTCTTTTTTACCGCCCGCGGATAATGCCTCTTTAGGGATTTTCACACAGCCACTGGATCGTTCAACCGATCATTTCTGTCTTAACTGATCGGCATTACGCGAAAGCGGCCTTTTTAGTTGGCTAACCGCGCCAGCTCAGGGAGCATGCATTTATTAGCCGTCTGCGAATGACGGTTTCAGCCGCTTTTCTCTATTCCCACCGGCTTTTTATACTTAACGCCGGGTGGTCTCCTGGAGTGTCCTGATGAGTTGTTCTTTATTGAGGGCTACGCAATAGGCGGGCGTCGCACGCTCGAAACGCCAGCCTTCTGCTAACGATCCCGCATCCACAGCATCAAATCCAAAGGCTTCATATAATGCCGTGGCGGTTGCTTTCCCTTCGCTATCATCCCCCGCCAGCGGTAACGCCTGCCGGTTAGCATCACCCGGCGGCAGGCCCTGAGTTTCAAGATCGGTCATGCGGATGGCATTGAATGCCTTGGTGATGCGGCTGTCAGGAAGCAGGCGGGCAAGCCGTTCACTGGTGCTGATGCGGCCATTGAGCAGCTCTACAATTTCGCCATCGCGGTCGGGATAGTAATTGACCGCATCAAGCACGATTTTTCCCCGCAATTCTGTGGCCGGAAGTTGTTCCGTTGCCGTGAGCGGCACGGCAATCACCACCACGTCGCCGAACTCTGCGGCCTCGGTGGCGGTGCCGGTTTCACAGCCAATCATTGGTTTCAGGCTGAACAGCGTTCGTGGATCGCGCGAGTTGCTGAGCATCACCTGATGTCCCGCCTGAATCGCCAGTTTTGCAATCGCCCGGCCAACAAAGCCTGCGCCAATAATGCCTATTTTCATACGTTGCTCCTCGATAAGTTTCACGCACTGACCTTAATTAAAAACAGGAGGTGAATAAATCGACAAACAGACGCAATATAAACAACCAACAGGAGGGAATCATGGATCGGCTCACCAGCATGAACGTGTTTGTTACTGTCGCAGAATCGGGCTCGTTTGCCGCAGCCGCCGGGCATTTGCAAATCTCACCGCAGATGGTGGCGAAGCATATCGCCATGCTGGAGAAGCATCTCGGTACGCTGCTTCTGCATCGCACCACCCGACGGCAAAGCCTGACGGATGTGGGCCGCAACTATTTCGAACGCTGTAAAATCGTGCTGGCCGAGGTGCAGGAAGCAGATGCGATTGCGCTGGATATGCAGCAGCGACCGTCCGGTACGCTGAAGGTCAGCGCCCCGGTCACGTTTGGTTCTTTTAGCCTGGCGCCGTTTGTGACCCGCTATCTTGACCGGTTTCCGGAAACGCAGGTCGATCTTGAACTCAGCGATCGGCTGGTCGATCCGTTTGAAGAGGGTTATGAGGTGGTGATCCGGATTGGTGCGCTGGCGGACAGTTCGATCATCGCCCATCCACTGCAGCCCTACCGGCTGATAGCCTGCGCGTCGCCAGCCTATCTGGCGCGGCACGGTGTGCCCGCCACGCCAGCGGAGCTGGTGAACCACGCCTGTCTCGTTTATGGCATCTGGTCGCCCTCAAAACCCTGCCGCTGGGTATTCAGCCAGGCCGGTAAGGTTGAAGAGGTGCATCCGCAGGGGCGCATGCGATCAAATGACTGGAAAGCGCTCCTGCATGCGGCGCTGGAGGGTTATGGCATTACCCTGGGACCGGCCACCATTCTCTCTGAAGAGATCAGACAGGGTCGGCTGGTCCAGGTGCTGCCCGATTATGCCGGGCCAGCACGACCCATGCATGTGCTGATCCCGGCGGGCCGCCGCCAGACGGTGAAAATCCGCAGCTTTGTTAGCGCCATTATTACCGAGTTTGGCCTCTATCCACCCACGTCAGGCTAAACCAGGCGGTTATCGGCTCAGCAGCGGGAGTAACTGGGGCAGCTGCGACAGCAGGTAGAGAATCAGCCCGATGGTGCCGCCAACCAGCGTGCCGTTGATGCGGATAAACTGCAGGTCTTTACCGATATTGAGTTCGATCTGCTGCGACATGTCGCGTGCATCCCAGCTCTTCACGGTGTCGCTGATATGACGCGTCAGGAAGCCAGCAAACTCGGGTGCAACGCTGCGTGCGGCCTGTTCCAGATGCTGATTCATCGAGTCACGCAGCGCCGGGTCGGCCGCCAGGGTTTCGCCCAGCCACAATGCTGCACCACGCACTTTCTCCTGCACCCGTGAGTCATCACTGCTGAGATCCGCCTTAAGCCAGTTGCGCATATCATTCCACAGCTCGCCGATGTAGCGATTGAATGAGGCATCTTCTTTCAGCCAGCCTTTGATCTCCTCGGCACGCTCTGCCATCTCCGGGTCGTTCTGCAGTTTAACGATCAGCTTGTCGACCGCCCGATTGAAGCCGAGGCGCAGCTCATGGCCCTGATCCAGCGCCACATCATCCAGCAGTGAATCGACCGCGTTTGCCACCAGCTCGGCGCTGTGCTCGCCCAGCCATTCGGTCGGCAACATTTTGGCTTTGATCGGATGCTCGCGTTTCAGCCAGCGCACCAGCTGCATGGCAATAAACTCGCGGGTACTGGGCTTGTGCAGCAGCTTCAGCAGCTGTTCGATTGCCGCGTCCAGCAGCGCCTGATGACGGTTGTTTTTCGTCAGGCTTTCCAGCAGCAGGGCGCTGGTCTGGCTGAGATCGACCTTGTCGATGGCGCGATGCACTGCGCGGCGCATGAAGGTCTGGATCCGCGCATCATCGGTCAGATCAAGGAAGCCGCGCATGACCTGCAGCAGATGACGCCCGATGCGGTCAGCATTGCCTGGCGCATTCAGCCATTGCGCCAGCAGGTTGGAAGGATCGTGACGGCGAATCAGATTGAGCAGCGAGTCGGTATCAAGAAACTTCTCCTGCACAAAGCGACCGAGGTTTTCACCGATACGATCTTTGTTGCGTGGAATGATGGCGGTATGACGCGAGATAAAGGGCACCGGCACGCGCCGGAACAGTGCGACCACCGCGAACCAGTCCGCCAGCGCGCCGACCATCGCAGCTTCCGCAATCGCTTTTACGCCGCTGACCCAGAAGCCGGGCGGCAGAAAAAGCGTAACGATAAAGGTAATTGCAGCCAGCAGTAACAGCAGCAGCGCCAGACGTTTCGTCCGTTTCAGTTCGTGTTGTTTATCCATATCCTGATCTTAGCAGAGAGCCGGTTTCATCGGCGACGACCACCCAGCAGGCTGCCGAGTACGCCACGGATGATTTGATTGGTAATCTGGCGCGTGGCGCTTTTCGCCATGGTCTGCACCACGCCATCGTGCTTGCCGCCGCGCGGGCCGGTACGGCCAAACAGGATCTCTTTCAGCCCGCCGAGAATGCCGTTATCTACCGCGACATCGTCGCCTTTCGCCGGAGGCGCACTGGCCTGATCGCTGGCGGCCTGAAACCCTTTTTGCAGCTTCTCAAACGCCGATTCGCGATCAACTTCGCTGTCATATTTGCCATAGAGCGGTGAATGGTTGATCAGGCCGTTGCGTTCATCGCCTGTGACCGGACCCATACGTGAGCCGGGGGCGATCACCATGGCGCGTTCCACCACCGACGGACTGCCTTTAGCATCCAGGAAGGAGATCAGCGCTTCGCCGGTGCCCAGTGCCTGAATCGCCTCGACGCTGTCAAACGCTGGGTTGGCGCGCAGGGTATCGGCGGCGGTTTTTACCGCTTTCTGATCTTTGGGGGTGAAGGCGCGCAGGGCGTGCTGAACGCGGTTGCCGAGCTGCCCCAGCACCCGATCGGGAATATCTGCCGGGTTCTGGGTGACGAACCAGACGCCGACCCCTTTGGAGCGGATCAGCCGCATGACCTGTTCTATTTTCTCCAGCAGCACCGGCGGCGCGTCGGTGAACAGCAGGTGCGCCTCATCAAAGAAGAACACCAGCTTTGGCTGATCGAGATCGCCCGCTTCCGGCAGATGCTCATAAAGCTCCGACAGCAGCCACAGCAGGCTGGTGGCGTAGAGTTTTGGCATCTGGTAGAGCTTCTCAGCAGAGAGGATGTTGATGACGCCTTTGCCGTTGCTGTCGACGCGCATCCAGTCGGCAATATCCAGCATCGGTTCACCAAAGAAATGCTCCGCGCCCTGTTGCTCCAGCGTCAGTAACCCGCGCTGGATGGCGCCGACTGAGGCGCTGTTGATGTTGCCGTAGTGGGTCTGGAAGCTTTTGGCGTTGTCACCGATGTACTGGGTCATGGCGCGCAGATCTTTGAAGTCCAGCAGCAGCAAACCCTGGTCATCGGCGATGCGGAAAATAATCTGCAATACGCCGCTCTGCACCTCATTCAGGTTCAGCAGTCGCGCCAGCAGCAGCGGCCCGAGATCGGAGACGGTGGCGCGAACCGGATGGCCTTTCTCGCCGAAGATATCCCACAGCACCACCGGATTGCTCTGCGGCTGCCAGTTGGTGACGCCGATTTTCGCCAGCCTCTCCTGCAGCTTTTCGCTGGACTGGCCAAACAA
>NZ_SBFD01000005.1:290055-347430 GCF_014156615.1 Pantoea pleuroti
CCACGCCGGTCAAATCGCCTTTAACGTCAGCCATAAAGACCGGCACGCCGCTGGCGGAGAACGATTCAGCCAGTTTCTGCAGCGTAACGGTTTTACCGGTGCCGGTCGCGCCGGTGATCAGGCCGTGGCGGTTGGCCATTTGCGGCAACAGATGAAGTTCGACGTCTGGCGTACGGGCAATCAGTAGCGGGGAAGTCATGATTTTCCACTCTCAGGCATTGGGTTATGCCTGAAGGATAGCAAGCCGGAGCGGCACAGGAGGAGAACTATTCACCAAAAAAAGGCCGCTGCCCGGGGAGCAGCGGCCAGCAACAGTGGTTTACTTCTGCACCTCTTCAAAATTGAGCAGGCTGACCCCGATGCCCTGCTGCAGGTGACTGAGGTTGCTGCGCACCGCCACCTGGGTTGCGCCCTGCAACAGCATGACAAACGGCGAATCCTGCTGGATGCGGGTTTGCAGCCCGGTGTAGAGGTTGCGACGTTTCACCGCATCGCTCTCTCCGGCGGCAGCGCGGGTCTGTGCACTCAGCTCCGGAATCGTCCAGCCGACGCGCCACGCCAGGGTTTTGCCGCCGCCCGGCACGTTATAGGCAAAGGTGCTGGCATTGGTATTGGGATCGATGTAGTCCGCGCCCCAGTAAGTAAAGATGGCCTGAAAGTCCCGGCTGCGCATTTTGCTCCACAGCTCCGATTCCGCCACCGGCTGGATATCAAGCTGCACATCCGCTTTGGCAAAGCTGGCCTGTAGTGCCTGCGCTACATCAATGTAAGGTGGCTGGTTCACCACCGTCAGCGCGATATGGGTGCCAGGTTTGATGCCGCCTTTTTGCAGTATCGCCTGCGCCTTTTTCAGATCGTAATGGAACGGTGTCGTGTTCAGCGCACCATCGAAGCCGTCCGGCAGGAAGCTTTGATGAATGCGGTACTGACCTTTCAGCAGCTGGTTCGCCAGGCTGTCATAGTCAACCAGCCAGCGTGCCGCCTGCCACAGCGCCGGATTCCCCAGCGCCGGTTGCTGCGGGCTTTGGGTGTTAAAGCCCAGGTAGTAAACCAGGCTGGAAGGGAAGGCATCAATACGCACATTGGCGGTGTTCTTCAGCGCGGCAATCTGATCCGGGCCGAGCTGATAGGCGACATCCACATCGCCCTGCTGGATCAGCAGACGGCGGCTGCCCGGATCGGCCACACCTTTCAGCAATACCCGTTTCAGATGCGGCTTCTGGCTGCTGTGGGGATTGGCCTCCAGCACCAGCGCCTGTAGCGGCACAAACTGTTTGATGGCATAGGCGGCGCTGCCGGCGGAGTGCACCTTCAGCCAGCTATTGCCGTAATCGTTGTTGCTGGCGTGCTCTTGCGCCAGTTTGCTGTCGACGATGGAGGAGACCGGCGCGGTCAGCAGGCGCAACGCCAGATCGCTGCCGATCTCCGCTGGCCAGCGCAGCTCAAGCTGGTGGTCGTTGATCACCGTGAACTGTTGATCGATGTTTTCTGGCGTCCAGCCAAATTCACCCAGAATAAAAGAGGGCGCTTTATTGAGTTTTACCGCGCGGGTTAATGAGAAGACCACATCCTGTGCGGTCACGGGATGACCACTGGCGAAGCGGGCCTGCGGATTAAGATCAAACACCAGGCTGTGAGGCGTTTTGCCTGGCTGCCAGCGCGTGGCCGCCAGCGGCGAGAGCTGCTGCGGATTCTGATGATCCGGCTCCAGCAGCGTCTGATAGATATTGCGCAGGCTACTGTTGCTGACGGTCTCAAAACTTTCAGCCGGATCGAAACTGATGATGCCATCAAGCGGAACGGCGACGACCAGCGTGTCGGCAGGCGTGGCGGCGTGTGCCGGGTGAACCAGTGCCAGAGCCGTTAACAGTGACAAGAGTGTTTTTCGCATGGAGAGTTATCCTGAGTCGTTGATAGCTCTACTCTATCGGGCGCCGGATAATCTCCAAATGCGGGTTTCTTATGAGCTTTGCACAATTATTAGCGTAGTCATTCAGGCAAAGAGACAAAATAAGATAATGACGGTCAGTCATTATTTCATTGTCATTTACAGCGGGCGGAATAAAGCCGGTTTTACTCAGCCGATCACAAATTGCGCACAGTCTGATTGTATGACTATCAAAGTCACTATAGTGTTAACGATGAGAATGATTCTCTTGTATGGAAGTATGATATTTTTTTATCGGTTATTTGGCGTGATGATGACAGGGCGAAAATAATATCCTTCATTCCTGCGTTAAAAGAGTTAAATACCCGATGTTTATGCGGTTTTACCCCCTATTTTTGCGCTGTAAATCTTTTACCTCTCCGCAACCCTTTCGCAACACCATGATAAACTTTCACTAAGACACATCTTAAATTCAATTTTTACATTCAGACATATCTATATCCCTAAGATTGCCAGGTTATTAACCGATAAGTTCCGTTAGTCACCGAACCATAATTCTACCTGCCCTTGTCTGTTCTGCCGTCGTCTGTGCCGCGTGCGTTAATCTCTGCGGGGAGTTTTCCGCCTGCACTCAGCCTTTCAGCTTCATAACAAATAAAGCGGGTATTTAGCAGATGAGAGTCGTGCGGATATGCTTTTAGAAAAACCCACCACCAGGCGTAAATTTTTGCTCGGTTCACTGCTGGCGTTGCCATTAAGTGAACTGGTCTTCAAAGGCATTACTGCGGCACAGGCGGCAGAGATGGCCGCACCGGAGTTAGCCGATTACAAACCGATCTTTTTTAGTGCCGATGAGTGGCAGTTTATCCTGGCCGCCACTGACCGTTTGATTCCGGCAGGCGGCAAAGGCAAAGCGCCGGGCGCGCTGGAAACTAACGTGCCGATCTTTATCGATCAGCAGCTGCACAGCGAAGCGTTTGGCAGCGAAATCTACCTGCAGGGGCCGTTCAATACGCAGGCGCCCGCAACCATGGGTTACCAGATCCCGTTCCGCCCACAGCAGATGTATCAGACCGGTATCCGGCTGATTAATCAGTGGTCGCAGAACACCCATCAGAAAGCGTTTCATGCGCTGACGCTGGAAGAGAAAGATGCGGTACTGACCCAGGTAAACAAAAACGAGATCGACTTTGCCGCACTGGGCGAAGCCGATCTTAAGCCTGCGCATTTCTTCAGCCAGCTGCTTTCCGATACCAAGCATGGCTACCTTGCTGACCCGATGTACGGCGGTAATAAAGGCATGAAAGCCTGGATCGCCATCGGCTTCCCCGGCGCGCGTGCCAGCTTCACCGAATGGGTGAAACAGCACAACGTTCCTTATCCGCTGGGTCCGGTCAGTGTGAAGGGCGAACGCGCGTAGGGCGCGTCCACATCAGGTATTTGAAACAGGATTATCATGGCACAGGTTACTAAAAAAGAAGTCGACGTCGTGGTCTGCGGCCTCGGCTGGGCAGGCTCGCTGATGAGCATCGAGCTGGCACTGGCAGGTCTGGACGTGCGCGCCCTTGAGCGCGGCGGCGATCGCGATTATGACGAGTTCGCCTACCCGAAACCGGCGGATGAATACGCCTATGCGGTGCGCAATAAAGTGTTTGCCACCCCCGCCGAAGTGGCGGTCACCGTGCGCTACAACAGCAGCCAGACGGCATTGCCAACCCGTAAATGGGGTGCGTTTGCACCGGGCACCGGCGTAGGCGGTTCCGGCCTGCACTGGACCGCAGTACTGATCCGTCCGACACCAACCGATATCAAACTGAAGACCTATGTCGACGAGGCTTACAAGCCGGGCATTCTGCAGGATGATATGCGGGTGATGGACTTCCCGTTCAGCTGGGAAGAGATCGAGCCTTACTACTATAAATTCGAACTGATTTGCGGCCAGTCGGGCAACACCGGCAACCTGCGCGGCAAAATCCTGGAAGGCGGCGATCCGTTTGAAGGCCCGCGTTCTGAGCCTTATCCGCTGCCTGCGCTGGATGACACACTGAACAACGTGATGTTCAAAGAGGTGGCGACCAAACTCGGTTACCATCCGTTCCCGAACCCGTCGGCCTGTGTGTCGCGTGCGTGGAAGAACCCGTACGGCAACCAGATCGCGCCGTGCAACTACTGCGGCTACTGCAGTAAATATCCCTGCCTGAACTACTCCAAAGCGTCGCCGCAGACCGCCGTAATGGATTCACTGAAGCGTATGCCGAACTTCTCCTATGAAGTGAATGCGGAAGTGATCAAGGTCGTACTGAACGATGATAAGAAAACCGCGAAAGGCGTGATCTACATCGATGCGCAGGGCAACGAGTGCTTCCAGCCAGCGAAAATCGTGGTGCTGAGCAGCTTCCAGCTCTACAACGTGCGTCTGATGCTGCTCTCCGGCATCGGCAAGCCTTACAACCCGATTACCGAAGAGGGTGTGGTAGGGCGTAACTACGCGTTCCTGTCCAACGGCGGCGCGACGCTGTTCTTCAAAGATAAAAACTTCAATCCGTATGCCACGGCGGGCGCGACCGGCCAGATGTTTAACGATATCTCGCCAGGCAATTTCGACGGTCCATCACTCGGCTTCCTCGGCGGCGCGAAGATCCACAGCTCACAGGCGACCGGTACGCCGATCAGCACCGCGCTGCCAAAAGGCACGCCGACCTGGGGCATGGGATACAAGGAAGGTCTGGAGGAGTGGTACGGTCATTCAATGAAGATCAGCATCACCACGACCTGTCAGTCTTACCGCGATATCTATCTGGATCTCGATCCGAACTACAACGATCACCGTGGCCTGCCACTGCTGCGCATGACCTTCAACTGGAAAGAGAATGAGCTGAAGCTGCAGCAGCACCTGAAAGGCATCGTCGGCAATATCGCGAAAGAGCTGAACCCTGACAGCATGAGCATGAGCTTCCTGCCAATGGGCGCGGATTTCGATCTGACCAAATATGTCTCTACCCACAACGTGGGTGGGGCCGTAATGGGCGATAACCCGAAAACCTCGGCGCTGAATAAGTATCTGCAGAGCTGGGACGTGCATAACGTCTTTGTGCCGGGCGGCAACGCTTTCCCGCAGAACTTCCAGGCAAACCCGACCGATACCATCGGTGCGATCACCCTGATGGCGGCACAGGCGATCAAAGATCAGTATCTGAAAAATCCCGGCCCACTGGTACAGGCATAAGCGCATGAATAAGCTGAAACTGAAATCTTTTATCTTTGCCAACGCGGTGCTGTTAGCCAGCGGATTTGCGCTGCCGGTTCACGCCGAAGATGAAGCGCAACTGATTAAGCAGGGCGAATATCTCTCGCGGCTGGGCGACTGCATGGCGTGTCACTCACTGCCTGGCAAGCCTGACTATTCAGGCGGGCTGGCGATTGAGTCGAACCTTGGCACCATCTTCTCCACCAACATCACGCCCGATAAGCAGCACGGTATTGGCAACTACAGCGAGCAGCAGTTCTCGGACGCGGTACGCAAAGGGGTATTACCGGACGGTTCGCATCTCTATCCGGCGATGCCTTATCCTGATTACGCCAAAATCAGTGATGCCGACATTCACGCGCTTTACGTCTACTTCATGAAAGGCGTGCAGCCAAGCGCAGAACAGCCGCCGGAAACCGATCTGAGCTTCCCGTTCAGCCAGCGCTGGGGCATGCGTTTCTGGAACTGGGCGTTCGCCTCGGATAAGCCGTTCCAGCCGATTGGTGGAGCTTCTGAAGAGGTTAACCGCGGTGCCTATATCGTGGAGAGTCTGGGCCACTGCGGCAGCTGCCATACGCCGCGCGGTCTGGGCATGAACGAGAAAGCGCTGGATAGCGGTGACGATACATTCCTGGCAGGCGGCAGCCTGAATAACTGGGATGTGCCGTCACTGCGTGGCCTGCCGCGCTGGAGCGAGCAGGAAGTGGTGGACTACCTGCAGACCGGCCGTAACGATAAAGCGGCGGTGGGCGGCGAGATGACCTCGGTGATTGAGCACAGCAGCTCACACATGACCGACGCCGATCTGAAAGCCATCGCGGCCTACCTGAAGTTCCTGGGCGGCAACCCGCCATTGCAGGCGTACAACGTGCAGGCGCAGCAGGCAACGGAAGCGAAACTCACTGCCGCGAAGAACCTGAGCGAAGGCGAGCGTCTTTATCTGGATAACTGCGGTGCCTGTCACTTCGTGACCGGCAAAGGCGCCCCGGGGATCTTCCCGGAACTGGATCAGGCGACGATCGTCAATGCCAAAGATCCAACCGGATTGATCCACACCATCCTGGCGGGCGCACAGCAGCCTTCCACCGCTAAGGCCCCGTCGAAACTGGCGATGCCAGGCTTTGGTCAGCGTCTGAGTGATGAAGAGGTGGCGCAGCTGGCGACCTTTATTCGCCAGGGCTGGAGCAACACCGCGCCAGCGGTGAGCAAAGATCAGGTTGCTGAAGTGCGTAAAACGCTGAAGTAATCGGAAGCACAGGCACGATCCACTCCGTGCCTGTTTTCATGAGGGATAAGGTGGTCAATCAGCATTGTTTCTGTGCCTCATAAAACCTGCCTCAATCTGTGAACGGGCTGACACCGCGTCAGCCCGTTCACATCCTGCCAGCCATAAAGGGCACTGACCTCGCAGACCCGGACTTACTTTTTGTTGTGAAGGGTTTTCAGGCGTAGCGGAAGCGCACGTTCCGTCTCTTTACGGTGATAAGGAGAAAGCTTACGCCAGGCCTGCGTCTCCTGACGGGTGCGTCCGCATCCTTCACACCAGCCTGTTTTGCCGTCAAATACGCACAGGTCAATGCAGGGTGATTTCACTGCCATAAAAGCCTCCTGAATCGGGTAAGGGTGAGTAATAGCGGCATCAGAGACTGAGTTTCTGCGCGCGCCATGTTGCAGCCGGAGAAAAAGCGCCGTACTATTCTCTCAATATACTCCCCCCCAGTATACAACCTGCTTCAGCGGAGCGTCGCAATGTCCCATACGTCAAAGAACCAGAAAAGTCTGCTTAACCGTGTACGGCGGATTAAAGGGCAGGCGGCATCGCTGGAGACGGCTCTGGCGTCAGAGGAGTCGTGCCTGAAGGTGCTGCAGCAGGTGGCGGCGATGCGCGGTGCCATTAATGGCCTGATGAGTGAGCTGCTGGAGGGTCACATCCGTGAGCATCTGATGAAGGACGATGCCACTCCACAGGCGCGGAGTGAGGATTTGGAAGAGATCGTAACGGTTATTCGCTCTTATCTGAAGTAGGCAATCCTGCCCACGGCGACCTGACGGGAATATCATGCTCTGGCTCTTCTCAAAATATGCTATCACCGCCTTTATGGTGGTGCTGATCTCTGAAACGGCAAAGCGCAGCGATCGACTGGGTGGCCTGCTGGCGGCGTTGCCACTGGTCACCGTGCTGGTGCTGATCTGGATGAAACTGGAAGGGCAGGCTCAGGAAAAAATCGCTGCTCACGCCTGGTATACCTTCTGGTATGTAGTGCCGACGCTGCCAATGTTTATTCTGTTTCCAATGCTTTATCAGCGCACCGGTTTCTGGATTACGCTGGGCCTCTGTTGCGTTCTCACCATTGTGCTTTTTATTCTGTGGGCGCTGCTGCTGAAGCGGTTTGGTATTACGCTGATGTAAGCCTGTGCAGTGGCGTTGCGGCGAGATAAGCATCCCACCGCACCGCCAGTCCGTAAAACCGGACGGCGCGGAGGGACGCGGGATCAGTGAAAGGTGCGCACCACTTCCAGCACGCCGTTAATGATAAACTGCACGCCCATACAGACCAGTAAAAATCCCATCAGGCGCGATATCGCCTCAATGCCGCTTTTACCCACCAGCTTCATGATGGCACCCGAACTGCGCAGTGAAATCCACAGAATCAGGCTCACCAGCAGGAAGGTCAGCACCGGCGCGACGCTTACCACCCAGGCCGGAAAATCGACGCCGCTTCTTACCGTCGAGGCAGAGGAGATGATCATCGCAATAGTTCCTGGCCCGGCCGTGCTTGGCATCGCCAGCGGCACAAAGGCGATATTTACCGGCTCTTTGGCCCCATCCAGCTCATCCAGTTTCTGCTTTGCTTCGACAGAGTGGCCCGCAGGTTTAGCCGGGAACAGCATCCGAAAACCGATAAAAGCAACGATCAGCCCCCCCGCCATGCGCAGGCCAGGAATGGAGATGCCGAAGGTATTCAGCACCGCGCTGCCCGCGTACCACGCCACCATCATAATGGCGAAGACATAGATGGAAGCCTGGCGCGCCTGTCGGTTGCGCTCCTGGAAGTTCATCTCACCCGCCAGCCCCAGGAACAGCGCCACGGTGGTGAGTGGATTGGCGAGCGGCAGGATCACCACCAGCCCCAGACTGACTGCTTTAATTAACTCCAGCATGACAAATCGCCTTTTCCGTGGTGATTAGTGCTTCGGACGCTCCAGCGCCTCAAGCAGTTCCGGGAAGAAGTCCTGCAGGATTTCAGGCGTCATCAGTTCGGGATACTGCATCAGATGTTCACGGATACGCTCGTTGATGTCCGGCAGCAGACGCTGGGCCGCGGCGCTGGCGGTGATTTTGTGCTTCTTCATAGCGCGCAGCAGATCGCCTGGCAGCGCGTCTTCGTCGTCGGCGTCTTCCACCATCTCCAGCGCGTCCAGCTCGTCGAACATCTCCATCAGCGCTTCGGTCTGCGGCGTGCGCGACTCATATTCACGCGGATGTTCATCTTCCAGGAAACGCAGCATGGCGCGCATTGGCGTGCCGTCTGGCGTGGAAGGCGGCTCGGTAGCGAACCAGCTCAGCAACTGATGCATGGTGACCTGATGGACGCGAAAACCGCTGTCGACCAGTTCATCGGCCAGCAGCTCGGCAGTTTCGTTTTCAATCACGCAGATGTGGGTACGTTTGGGTTCGTACTGCTCCAGCCACTGGTAGATCTCTTCAATCACGCCATCGTCATACTCGAATTTTTTGGTGACATAGCTGTCGTCCTGTTCGTGAACGCAGGCCTGAATCTGATCGGGGTCGAAGTAAAGTGCGATGTTGATGCCTTTCATGCGTGCTGTCCTGTAGAAATCAAAACAACACTATAGCGCTCAACCCCAGGTTAAGGGAATGTCAGGCATCACAGCATGGGGGCGTTTAACGCTCCCCTCAGAGCAGAGAGGGGAGAGAGAAGGGAAGGAGATCAGGAGATAAAGTTTTTGCCCTGCTTCAGCACTACGTCACAGGCTTTGGTTTTCAGCTTCTCACCCATCGGCGAGTTGCTCAGGCTTTGCAGATTCAACTGCTGGCCGTTACCGGTATTCAGCAGACCGGCCACGCCCTGGGTGTAATCGGTTTTCTGTTCCTGCGCAGTGGTGGTGTTTAGACCGAGCTTGCTCAGCACCTGATCTTTTACCGACTGCACATTGTTTTTCACCACGTTATGTTCGACGCAGTACTGCATCACACCAGCGGCGTTGGTCATGCTGTTGGCGCTGACCGCTTTATCGCCGCCACCCAGCATGCTGGTAATAGTAGAAAGCGACATGCCGCCATTCTGCTGCGTGGTGCCGGTGGTGCTGCCGTTGTTCTGCTGGCTAAGCTGCGATGCTGCACTGCTCAGCTGATCCTGCCAGCTTGCCGCTGATGCACTGCCTGCGACCAGAAGTGCCGCCAGTCCCCATCCCCACGCACTGCGTTGTGCTTGCTTCATTTCAACCTCGGTATGTGCTTATTCAGTTTTCCTAAGAAAGGCTGACGGGCAGAAAGTTCCTGACTTCCTTTTATAAAAAGCGTCTTAAATAGCACTTTGGGAATCTTCTGTAACAGGAGCAATAAAATATTCAGATGCTTGTGGGTGTTATTATTGTGTGAAGTGATTTGCTGAAGGCAGTAATAAGCACGTTCCGTGGAAATATTATTTAATATTCTCACGGTATTTATCAGGAATCGTCCTGGTTTAAATTAAAGTTACCGCTTTGCTTATAGCGTGTTTTCTAAGCGCTTGCGTCTGGCTTGGTAATATTTACCTGCGAAATCATATTAATATAACTTCATGTATTTTAATTGTTTCTTATTTTTAGCGTAGCGGTGATTTAAGCCGTGCCGCTGGTTTTTGATGCGATTTTCTGTGCCGTAATTAAATTGAGTTAGCGGAGTTTTTTATTATTCCGGCTTGCGAAATAAGCCAGAATGTTCATGCTTAATCACTGTGTCAGGCAGTTGTGGCAGATATTTAATTTAACGGGGGCGATATTATGGCTGGACAGCCAGAGCACAATAATAATGCAGAGGTCACGCTTAAACTCGCTGAAGAGAAAATAGCCCTGACGAAGCAAAAGATTGTGGATGGACATGTCCGTGTTACCCGTTCCACAACTGAGCATGACGAGGTCATCAGTACACTGCTTAACCGGGAGAAGGTTGAGGTTGAGCATGTAGCGAAAGCGCAACCCGTTGAAACGATGCCCGAAATCAGGGAAGAGAACGGTGTACTGATTGTCCCGGTAGTAGAGGAAGAAATCCAAATCGTCAGAAAGCTGGTGCTTAAAGAGGAGATCCACATCCGAAAAGTGCAGGAGAATGTTCCTTTTCAGGAGGTGGTGACCCGACGTGAGCAGCAGGTGAACGTTGAAAGAGATGACGATCAAATTAGCTAACAGAGAGGAACCTATCATGGCACATGAAAAAATCGTAACACTGTTCGATTCTGCAAATCAGGCAGAGGCCGCGAAAAGAAATCTCGTGAAAGCAGGCTTTTCTGATCGGGACATCAGTCTTATCAGTGGAGAACGTTTGCAGGAGGAAGGACACTCTATCCGCCATCCGAGCATCTGGCAGCGTCTGTTTGGTCACTCAGTTGATAAAGAGCAGGCCGATGTTTACACCAGAGCGATGGACAAGGGCGGCGTAGTGCTGACCATCCGTACTGAGGAGGAGAAGCTGGCTCGCGCCATGACCATTCTCCATTCTCATGACTCGGTGGACGTTCCGTCACGTATGCAAAGCTCGGTTGAGAATGGCACCACCGCGCCGGGTATCAACCCGACGACGGCAGGCAAGCAGTTTGCCGGTGAGACTAATGACCGCCAGGTTGAACCGCGACGAACCTCACTGACCGGTGATGAGAGCGAAGCTGACATTCTGCGTCTCGCCGAAGAGCAGGTGGAAGTGGGTAAACGTCTGGTGAGTGAAGGCTCTACTCGTGTTCGCCGCTATACCGTGACCGATACCGTATCTGAAGATATCTCGCTGCATGAGCAGCACGCCGACATCTTCCGCCGTTCGGTGAATGAACCCGCGCTGGCTGGTGAAGTGGACTGGTCCGAGAAAACCGTAGAAGTTGCTGAGACGCATGAGCAGCCGGTAATCAACAAAACGACCCACGTGAAAGAAGAAGTGGTGGTCCGTACCGACGGCAGCGATCGTACCGAGACGATTAACGACACGGTGCGTCGTCAGGAAGTGGATATCGACCATGCACAAGGTGGTCTGGAGCGCGAACTGCCGGGTACAACCGCAGGGGTAAAACCTGCGACCGCAGCAGCAGGCACACAGTCACCAGGTGCACATAACCGTGACCACAAAGAGAGCCTGACTGAGAAGGTGAGTGAGAAAGCCAGCGAAGTGAAGGATAAGGTCGGAAACAAACTGCACGATCACTCGCATTGAGGCGCTTATCCTGACAACAACAGGCGCTAATGGGCACCGCTGATGCCCGATGCTGAGCATGCAAGATGCAAGAAGGGGCCAACCGAGAGGTTGGCTCTTTTGCGTTGGGGGGGCAGTAAAAACGGACAACGGCGTTATATCTTCTTCGGTATAATCAGGAAATATCTGCGCAGGCCGGGCAGAAATAAAACCTGAGGGAATAAAGTGAACTGTAAACCGATGCTTTTCGTACTGGCGGTGTTCTCCCTGTCGGCTCAGGCCGCCCAGAGCGGAAAAACGCTTGAGCACAAAGACTGGGAAGTTGTCTGTGATAACACCATGACCTGCCGTATTGCGGGTTATGCCAAAGAAGAGGACCCCTCCGGCTCTATCCTGCTCACCCGTGCCGCTGGACCTGCAACGGAGACAGTGGGAGAGGTGACGCTGGGCGACACCGAAGATGACAGCAAACCGGCGGAAAAACTGACGCTGTGGATCAACGGAAAATCAGCTGGCGATCTGGTGGCGGCTGATGACAACTGGCGGCTTTCGGCCAGCCAGACCGCTGCGGTAATCAGCGCCGTCAAAGGCAGCGGTAAAGTCGAATTTAAAGGCGGTACAAAGCCTTTCCTGCTTTCTGGCGAAGGCGCTTATGCCGTGTTGCTGAAAGCGGACGATGTGCAGGGCCGTATCGGCACGCCAGGCGCGCTCACCAAAAAGGGCAATAAACCAGAAAGCAGCGTGGCTAAGGCTGTGCCCGCACCGGTTATTCAGGCGGCAAAAACCCTCAGCGGCGAACCCCGTTTGCTGACCGCACCAGAAATCGACGCGCTGAAAACCCGACTGCTTGCAACGGTCAATCATAATGACGATGACACGTGCGACAGCCTGTATTCACCTGCAGAAAACAGCGATCCGGAAACCGACGGACTGACTCTTACGCCACTGGATGACAGCCACGCCTTGCTTTCGGCGCTCTGCTGGCGAGCGGCTTATAACGAAGGATATGGCTACTGGGTCATTGATAACCAGCTAAAAGGCAAGCCTGAGCTGGTGACCATTTCCGGGTCGGATTACGACAAGGGCGAGATTACCAGTGTGCAGAAAGGCCGGGGGATTGGTGACTGCATGAGTCAGGAAAGCTGGGTATGGGATGGTCAGGCTTTCCGCAAAAGCTATGAGGGCGGGACCGGCATGTGTCGTTATATCCATGCGGGCGGCACCTGGGATCTGCCTACGCTGGTAACGGACGTGAAGGCTGTTTCGGGTTAGAGCTATTGTTTTGCTAATGAAACATGAGTTCTGAAGCGACTGCTTTACGGCGGGCGAGGGTGAGTGAAGAATTTCTGACAAGGATGTCACGCAGTGTCCCGGAGAACCCAAAAGACGGTTTTTTCAGCAGTTGCACCACTGCCTGCGGATAAGGGTTGCGGAAACAGGGGGTAACGGTATAATCCTCAACGTTTTCCGCATACCCTTCAGTGCCGAAGTGGCGAAATCGGTAGACGCAGTTGATTCAAAATCAACCGCCGCGAGGCGTGCCGGTTCGATTCCGGCCTTCGGCACCAGGTATGGAAATTAAAGTCGCTCAAGGGCGGCTTTTTTTGTGTCTGGGATTCCGCGTTGTTCAAGTCCTTCAACGCTTTTTTACTCAATCCTAATCAAGGTGATTTAACCAATCTCCGATTACTGATCACGAAATTAACAACATTACGTTGTATTGATCAACTGATAGTTGATCAAAGAATATATGATGTGTTTATTAAAAATTTAAAAAACCAATAAATAAGGATTGCTGATTGATAAAAATTAGAATGAAATGAAAAAAATTATTCCGATACTAATGAATTCATTTGACTTTCTTTAAGAAGAAATCCTGTAAATCCTTTTCAATTTTTTCTACAGCTAAATCTATCAACTTTGTAATATTTTGACTTATTTCTTTTGTGGATTTTTTACGGAATAAAAGAACGGACTCTGAAATACTATCAACACTTTGCCAGTATTGGAATGCAGTCATCTCAATTTCTCGAGCGGAACTTAACGCTTTCATCGTTGAACCTTCAAAGTAAATATGATGAATATCTTGTGAGATGTAATATAACTTTTTATCATTTGTTCCAACCCAATGTTCCGTTTCAAACTTTACACCATTTAAAGTGATGAATGAGCCTATATCCTCTGAAAAATTGGCCCCCGTAAGCCAGTGTAAATCCATCGCAGCATCGAAGGCATACCAACGACATTTGTCAAGACTACTTCCATTTTTATAAAAATTCTCTTTTATATATTTTCGGCGCGTATGGATACTCTCAGGTAACTGGTTGATAGTATTCGAATCAAGATCCCAAAAAGCATATTTTGCTATTTCCAAATCATATGCACTGATAATATCAATAAAGGTTATCATGCTATAAAGATATACCTCGAATCTTTTTTCGCATGTAAGGTGAGGATAGTTTAGCTTTACATTTTGAATTTGAAGCATTGATACATAATGGAAACCGTATACAGTTCTTGCTTCAGCTGAAAGTTCATGGAAATCAACTTTCTTTTTATTAGATTCTGGGGAATAACGTCTGAAAGTCGCCTCGGGGTCGTCAATATGTCCGGGCCAGAATTGTCGGCAAAAATCCTGATATGCAGTTCTTGATTTTTCAACCCATACATCAGGCATTTCATTAATACCAATTGCGGTTAAACATACATTTCCTGATTGTAATAAATTTACTAACGGTAATAGCCCAACTCGTTTTACATCCTCCAGCGTTGATGTTGATGATAATTCCTCCATTCTTTGTAAGGAGCAATTATCTAAATTTATCTGAACAACTTTTTTATGCTTCAAGCACTGCAAAGTATAAGCAGGAGTCAAAATCTTATTGTTGTCATGCTTGGATAGGCAAGGTCTTATGAATTTAATCTCAGATCGTTTTGCCATTCGTATCCTCTCTGGTTTATTGAAATAATAGTTTCATTATTAATTCACACCCAACGCCTTATAAACCGCATCCACAGGTTCAGAGTAAAAGCTCACCTGGAATTTAGTGAACAACTCAGCTGGCACAGTCGGAATATCTACTGCGGAAGACATCGGCAGAAGGACCTTTTTCGCGCCACTGTCAAAGGCGAGTTGTAAGCTAGCCGCCAGATCCTGGACGGGGTTGATCACTCCACCAAGCGTCATGCTACCTAACACGACCATTTGTTCCTGAACGGGTTTCGCCAATAAAATGGAACACAGCGCAATCAGCGCGGCAAGACTGGTGGCGGTACTTGGTCCTGTATTGTGT
This sequence comes from Pantoea pleuroti, assembly GCF_014156615.1. NCBI lineage: Bacteria > Pseudomonadati > Pseudomonadota > Gammaproteobacteria > Enterobacterales > Erwiniaceae > Pantoea > Pantoea pleuroti. Next base: position 304,884 of record NZ_SBFD01000005.1, read on the forward strand.
AATTCGACTACGTGCAGGTGGTACTCATGTTCAGAAAATTTCGCAGTTGCGCTAACGCGGCTGAGGTTGCCTTTGAAATAGTCAAATCCAACCCGGATGGCTTCCTTAGCCGAGGTACTTGATCCCAGTCCGGAAACGCTATGCTTACCATTGCCTGCGGTCATCTGAGTTTCGAAGCGGTACAGACCCTTCATGCCACTTTCTGCTTGCGTAACCAAATGCACCACACCAGGTTTAGGCATACCTGCAGGAATTAATTCGCTGCCGCCCTGTTCTGGTACGCTGACAAAAAATTCTTCCAGCGTTTCGTTATCGATGTAGCTGAAGTTCACATCGAAGAATTCCAGCCCGCCCAGCTTTTTAAGCTGTTCTTTGACTCGACGGCGGGCTTCCATAGCGTAGGTCAGGCAAACCCGGACGTCCTCTTTGCTGTAAGATCCATTGGGGTGAAGAAGTTTCAATAGACCAGAAACCGTGCGCCTTACCGCGATAACGTCGCGCTGGTTGAGGTTATTACCCAGCTTATAGAACTTATCAATCGCGTCGGAGAAGCTGCGTTTGCGCATTTCCCGCATGTATTCGGCGAGATAATCTGTGATAAGGCCGTAGCGATTGGTAAAGAATTCCGGGCGCATTTTCGGGATTTCCCAGCCGGGTATATATGCGTGGAAGCGGTCGAAAAACGCCGTGTCGATCATCGCGGCAGGGAAGGGAGCTAACAGATGGCTGGTTTTGACTAATGTCTCAACGCTCTGATTGATGTTGCCGACGAACACCATCGATGCCTTGCCTTCAATTGAATCTCTGCCGCGGGAAAACGAGCCTGACGCCATGTAATCCTTCATGATCTGCACGCCGTCTTTGTCTTTGAAGGTGATCCCTGCCACTTCATCGAACGCCACCACGTCCCACATGCCGACCAAACCAATCTGACGGCTGGCCATATTGTAAAACAGGTTCGCCACTGTGGTTTGCCCACCAGAAACCAGTAATGAATTCGGTGAACATTCCTTATAGACGTGGCTTTTACCGGTGCCGCGCGGCCCGAGTTCGCAGACGTTATAGTTGTTCTCCACAAACGGGATCATGCGGGCAATCAGATGCCACTTTGTTCGCTGCTCAATGTTGGCAGGTTCCATACCCACGGAGCGTAGCAGGACATCAATCCACTGGTCGCGGTTAAAGTGCGTACGTGCGGTAAACAACTCTTCCATATCCATATTAGGCATCTGAATAGGTTTAATTGTCATCAGGGAGAAGGGTGACGTTTTCTGTCCTTCCTCAAAGAAGTAGTTCACGGTGATCATGCACCAAATGCCACCGGTCAACAGCTTTTCGTTGTCCTTGACCATCTGCGGCGGAACCAGTGCATCTTTAATGCCGAGGTTGGAGAGCTGGGCTTCGTAAACGTCTTTTTTCTGATTGAGCTTTACCGACACTTTGTCGATGATCTTGTAAGAACCGCGCTCACGAATAAGTGATTTCACTTTTTCCGCTTCATCGGGACGAACGTAGTTATCAGACAGAATGCGCTTAACATTCTGCAACCCTTGCTCGACGATCTGGTCATCGTCGGAAGCGCAGTACATACCGAGCAGATACTCCAGCACATAGACCGGGACGTTAGCCCCTTCCTTGAGTTGCTTGGTCAGATCTTTACGCACTACCCGACCACGAAAATGCTGATTCAGTAAGGCGTCCAGATCGTAACCTTCTGCGACGAGTTCCCCTTCGGAGACGGCTGGAACGGGTAAGTCATGATGGGTTTGCATATCGCCTCACTTAAAAGAAATCATCCTGAAATGCCAGATCGATAATCACAGGGTACTTCTGGTAACCCGTTTCCGTTTGTGCATCTTCCAGTATCAGCCAGTATTCATTACGACGATTGAAATTCGCGCCAATCAGCTTCAGCGTAACGTCACGCACGCGTTTTTCCATTGTGTTGTTATCGCTGTCAAAGCAGACCCGCTCTTTACCGGAAACCACGTTTTTTGCATTGTCTTCGATAAAAATGGTCAGAGTGCGTGGCTCGTATAATTCGCTTACCGGATGAGTCTGCAGCAGGCTGACCTTATCGATATTGTTGACCAGCTTGATCATTGGATGATAAGCGACAATATCTACCGGGCGACGCTGAGGTTGCTTTTCAGCAGCCGTTTTCTGCAGGGCTTTCACTTGCAAAACGGGAACGCACACTTCCTGAAGCATGGCTCCACCGTGTACAAACCGCGCGCCACCTGAGAAATGGAAACGCTGGATCCCTTTCGGAATCAGAAACTCGCTGCTATCGCTCACGCCTGCAGTATCCGCCACTTTTCCTTTCCAGCAAAAATCATCGGCTGGGAGCTGATGACCGATAATAAAGCGTTTGTGGTTTTTAATCGTATTGTCTGGCTTAATCTGCAGCGTGGTTTTATCCTGCCCGGAAAGGGGCTGCTGCTGGAACAGGAAACCGTGGTCCGCCGTGACGATAATGCGTGTACCATGCAGACGGTTAATCACACGGGTCACTAAATCCTTCAGTTCAACCACCGCGTTGCGGCACGCTTCAAAGGTCTTCTCCTCCGTAGATGCGCCGTCGCCCATGGCATCAATGGTGTTATGCCAGATATAAACGACTTCGTAATCGCGAATAAGATCCCGTCCTTCCTGATTTTTCCATTTCAGAAGCTCGTCCGATTTTACTGCCATCCCTTTATATTTCTTCAGAATGGTATCGCGATTAGGTGTACCTGAGGTGGATAACCCGTCCGCATATACGATGTCGCCATTGCCCGGTTGATAACACATCTCGTCATGAGGCAGTAATGCCGCCATTCCCAGCTGGGTATAGCTGGGTAACACGCCCAACTGGGAACGCAGTTCGGCAGCAAATCGCTTCTCGGTATTGATCTGGTTTCCCAGCTCTTCTGCCGCTTCATAACGTAGCGCGTCTGAGATAATCACGAACACGCGCTTGATTTGAGGATTGTTAAACTGTGGCTTAACCACCTCATTATAGAAGTTCTGCTGCCGTGGAACGCCCGCAATACACCACTCCTGCATACGGTTTTCGGCTTCCAGAACCTTATTCCAGCTCCGGCTTAATTCTGCCAGATACCAGTTGGAATATAGCGCTTCGATATAGTCATCCAGGCTTTTCAGGATCATTGCGCCTTTGCTGTGAACCAACAGCGCGTATTCGTTAAATAAGCGGTAGGCCTGGTCAAAGCGGAACAGCTCTTCGCAGTACGCTTTCCAGAACGTTGCGCTGTCCTGATAGTGGAAACCATCAATATGATGATTACGCAGATTCAGCAGCCGCTCAGCCTGACGAAGCGCGTCATAAATGGCGTAATATTCCTGACGCGTCTGGCACCAGTATTTGCTCTGGCGTTCAGACAGAAGCTTCTTAAAGGCTTCGCGGTCAAGCGTGGTGCTCTCTTCCTGAAGCTGCGTCACCAGTGCATGAATGATGGTCTGTTCAATACTCAGCGTGGTTTCGCACTCGTGCAAATCATACGGTGAGCTGAGACGATACTGGTCTTCTGGTAGTAGCGCATCCTGCATCTGTTGTGCGCAATAATCATAAGCGTCTTTGTAGCGACGGTCGGCACGCCAGGTGACCATAAAGGCCAGCGCGGAGGCTCTGCCTGACGGTGTGGTCAGCACATTTTTTTCCAACCATTCGCGTTTTTGCGGATCAGCCTGCGCGGAAAGATCGGTACAGAATAGCTTGAGGATCAGATTTTCCAGCGAAGGGGGGGTTGCCTGGTAACCCATTTCCTGATTGAGGATTTTCCACAGTATGCCGTCCAGATCGTGGCGTTTAAGCATCGCCTGCGTGTTTTCCAGCTCGCTGTCGTCATTTTTCTGCTGATTAACGTATTGGGTAATCAGGCTGAACAGAATCTCTTCCGTTTTTGCTGTTTTTACGCCAGCGATGACTGCAACCATCTTCTTATCAAGAGAGGCTTCGTTTTCCTGCTCAGTCACTAGGCCTTTCAAGGCAGAAAGACGTTTAGTGCTGAAAAATGCCTTCCGGAGTTGTATGTGCTCGCGTAGTCCAAGCTGCGGAATGCCTAACATATTCAGCGTGATGGCGGCGAAATCGGCATGGAATTCCGTACTATAAAGACGAATATCCAACAACCAGTCTAACTCTTTTGAGGGCACATTGTGGGGAAACCACAGCAGGAATTGCTGTTCAGGCTCATCGATCTCGATGCGCTTTTTAACCGCCAGCTGTGACCGGTCGGTCATATCAAGCAGCGTGACGTTCTCCAGTTCGAGGTTACCCAGCTCTTCGAGAAAACGTTTATCGGGATCGTGCCAGAAAACGATGCGGTGTTCGGCGAATTTTGCTTTAAGGCCGGCAATAAATTCCTGATTTTGCAAGGTCACAATCCCATGTTGATTCTGTTAAGTCGGGGATGTCAGTACGTCGGGAACGGATGTTCAGCGGTCTGACACAAAGCAGCATTTTATCATGAACTGGGAGTGACAGATGCCAGAATGAGGCTGGTTTACCGCATTGAGATCATTGCCGAGCTGAAGTGAAGCCCGGCAATGTAGGAAAGATATGCTATCTAACTTAAATCACCTCAGGCGCATTGCCGGTAATGGCTTTTACATCCGCCAGCAGATCGCCAAACTTACAGTAGTTAACCTTAACGCCGTCGTCGAGATCAATACTGATTCTCATATCAGCGTAGTGGCGCAGCCGATCGTCGAAGCTGCGCAGCTCATTGAATTTTTTGCTCAGATTGTCGCGATCGCGCTTCAGACGCGTGGCTTCGCCGCCGGAGGCACCATCGACCTGTTCGTTCAGGCGGTCGATATTGGCTTGGTAGCGCGCCAGCAGGGGCACTACGTATTGAGTACGCATTCTCGCCAGTGTCGCATCATTGTAGCGATGCAGATAGACCAGGCACTCAAACGCTTTCTCTTTACCGGAGCTGAATAGCCAGTAGATCGGGCGTTTTTTATACATCTTCAGATGATCTTTCCAGAACCGCGTGGAAAGATAGCGACGGATGGTATCCAGCGCAGATTCGCCTTTTTTAGGACTCATCGCGTATAAACAGAGACTTTCGGCGATAAATTCGAGGTTTTCCTGAAGATGTTCCTCACCCCAGACGGCACGGACAAACTCCTTGACGCGAGAGGTGACGTCATCGTCAAACCACTCGTCATCCATGAGCGGCAGGATACCGTCGTTATCGGCTGGGAAGGTTTTGTATGCGCCTTCATCGACAAGTTCGGCAAAGCCTTTGTTATCTTCGTAGGCGTAGACGAGGCCTTCGCGATCGAGGGAGTAGCGGCCCATCATGCAGCCAGTAATATAAGAAATAAGCTCTGCGATTGTGTCAGATTTGAATCTATGCTTTCTTTCCTCATAAGTTAAACTTTCTTCATAACGGAAAAGTGGATTTCCAAAAAGAGATATATCTTTCTCTTGGGTATCATCTATCACCTCATTTTCCACACTATACCCCCTGGAAAAAGCAAGGTTATTATTTTTTTCAAGGTTAAGCATATCTACAGTATTTTTTTTGCAAACATTTTCGTAATAAGAAAAGCTCTCCAAAAGACTTGTGTGCGCGCATGTTGCATTAAAAATAAGAGGTGAGCGATTAAAATCCCATGAAAATTCATAGTTATTCCAATCATGCTTAGATATTTCAACTAGATTTTTCACTAGTTTATTAATGTCATTTATAGAATGATTTTCCGGAATAATTGCTGGGATTCTGGATATATCGCCAATATTAAAATTTAGTGCTGGGCATAAAAATTCTAAAAAATTCGTTATAACTTTCGAGTTCATTAAACCTAAAAAGTATTCTTCACTCCCGTCACAAAATGCCATTGGTCCTTTCCCTTCAAAAAGACCTTTTTCATCTTGCAAACGCACAGCAAATTTTCCTGTTGAAATGTCATTCCACGTCAAACCTTTTCTATGATAAAAAGAAGGGTTCCTTATAATAGAATTGGTACTTTCTCTTAATTTCTCGCCATTGTTTTCCCAGTTTATTACATACTCCTTATTCCCATACCATTTTCTAAAGCTTCCACCTTTAGTTACAGGATACCACTTCATATTTTTTTTATTTTCATCAGAAAGATGGAATTTCTTTATCGAAATCTCATGCCAAAGGCGTAAAAATAACTCATTGTTTCCTGTGCAGATTCCTTTCTTTAATTTGATTACCTCATTTAATGGCCTGTTTTTTTCAAAAGAGCTTAGTGTATGTAGACTAACCCAATATGCTATTGGGGAACCTTGTATTTTACTAAATGTTTCTTGAGGAAAGTTGTTGAAACGAAAGCAGCGACCTAATAAGGCATCTCTTTTTTCATTTTCACTCCCACCAATTAATCGAAATATAGTTGGTTTATATTTTTCCGCCTCAAGGTTGCATATGATCCAGGCGGTTGTCTGGACTATTTCACCTGATATTTGAGAAAAGGCACGAGTTCCCAAATGAGCCATTGTGATGAATGTTTTTTTCTTTAAAAGCCAAGCTCGGAAATTTGCATAACTTGAAAGAAACATCCACGACTGCATATTTATTTGAGCATTGTTACCACCTGCCTTTAATAATGAAAATGCGTGTTGCATAAACATCGAGAATAAGTCAAGTTTACTTTCTGGAAAGTTGTTTTTTGCAAACTCTTTCAGCTCGCCATTCATCCCTTTACCGCCCATATACGGAGGGTTCGCCACCACCGCGTCATACCGCTGCGCCAAGATCCACGCCTGCTGAATATACGGAATAAACGCCTTCGCCGCCGCCTTCTGCTGGAAATCCCCTTCCTGCTCCAGGCGATATAGCGCATCGAGAAACGCCTTCAGGTCTGCTTCTTCTTCCTGCGGCACCTGAATCAGCGAGCCCAGCGTTTTGGCGTTCACAAACAGCTTCAGCGTGCGTATCAGCAGCTGATATTCCGCACTGTCGGTATGGGCTAATGGGGTATTTTCGGCAAACATATCCCCCATGCTGCCGGTTTGGTTCTGCTGGTGGAAGTTGAGCTGCTGCCACAGCTTAGCAATATCCAGATGCAGGCTCTCCTGCAGGGAGACAATATTCAGGCGCACGTCGCGGGTGAATATCCGGCGGTCATCCTTTCGCGCCATCATTAATAAGGCAAAGCCGGAAAGCTGGGCAGCTCGATCGTCAATGTCAAGACCAAAAATATTATTTCCCAGAATCATCTGTGGAATATCGCGAGCGCGATAGCCGCGCTCTTCGTAGATATTTTTCAGTACGTTATAGGCTTCAATGAGAATATGTCCTGAGCCGCAAGCCGGGTCGAGCACCTTGATGCTTTCCGGCTCAATGCTGGCAGGCGTAATGGCAGCCAGCTGTACCCGCACTTCCGGCGTCTGTTCTGCTGGCTCAATGTAGTAGTCCATTTTGCCTTTCAGCGGCGAATCCGGGTAGGTCTGCAACCACTGGCGACCGACGGAGTTCTGCACCAGATACTGCACAATCCAGTTTGGGGTAAACAGCTGGGTGGCGGCAGGAATATCTTCGCTCTTTACTACCTTACCGATAACGGCATCTTTTTTCTCAGAGATATAGAACTGATACAGCCAGCCGATAACCTCAACATCTTCCCAGTCTTTTTCCGGAATACCGTTCTCCAGACCGCGCAGAATGGAGTCGGTGCGGGTCAGGTTATCCGGCAGCAGCAGTTCGGCTTCATCATCCACCGCTTCAAACAGGAATGGCATCGCGCGGTGCAGGGCGTGGCACTGAGCCAGCAGCAATTCACGGTAGATGGCTTCATCCTGATTACCTGAGAGCTTCATCTCGATCAGCTGCGCCTTTTTCTCCGGCACTAGGGCTTCCGCCACTTCCGGCACATGGTCCAGCACTTCGAAACCGGTCGGATTATCGGGATGAGAAAGCATGCGGAAGCCATGGTCAAGATAACCGTGGATTTCCATATAACGAATGGCGCACAGGCGGTTGAACCAGGTGTAGGCACTGTGCTCAACCAGTAAGTCAAAGCCCTGCTCGCGGGCGCGTTTGACCAGACGATCGCGGCGGGTGAGGGTGAATTTGGGGTAGTCGAACTGGCCATAGCGCACGGTTTCGCCGACGATCTCGGCATCCGCAATCTGGAGATTGCCTTTTTTATCGGTAGCAATCCCCAACGTAGTTAGCTTCTGGATCACCGCATCACGGAACTGGTTACGAGCTTGGGGTGCATATTTTTTGATGTTATTGGTATTCATAGAAAATCCTGCAAAGGGCAGCAGAGCGCTGCCCTGAAATGGGGTTACTGAAGACGAATCCGGTCACCTGCCTCAATGGCCGCCAGCAGCTCAGTTCGAAGCGCATCAAGCGCTTTTTCCACCTGCTCGGCGGTTTCCAGCACCTCACCACCGGTGGCTTTGCGCATCTCACTGGCAACATTCACCAGATGCATTTTTTTCGGTACCGGCTGGATAACGGTTTTCTCTTCCACAACATATGCCTGTTGCGACTCGGCAGCGTGTTTTACTTCACTCGCGACTCGTAGCTGGGCTTCCTGCTTTTTACGCAGCTCGTCGATCCACTGGTTGATCTTCTTCTCTGCATCCGTTTGCAGCGCCTTCGCCTCTTGCTGTTCTGCCAGAATTTCCGGCATCGATTGACTGACCTCGGCGCGTTTTCTGGCTTTTTGCATCGGCAGCAGAACGCTGTTTTGCAGCTCCGAGGCGGCATGTGCTTCCTGCAAACGTTGACGACTCTCTTCGATGCGGGCGTCAATGCGCTCAAGGGCGTGCTGGCGGAGTTGTTCGACTAACTGATGGTTGACGTTCTGCACCTGTTCAATCAGCGGAGTGATGCGATTGAGATGTTTATAAGGCTCCGGCATCTGCCAAATGCTTTCCAGCTCACCCAGCGCTTTTACCGCGATGGCGTCTTTTTCCAGCGCGCTGCGGTTGGATTTAAAACTGCCATTCAGCGCTGCGCCCAGCTTTTGCCAGGTGGCGAACTGCTTGCGGTAGAAATCAACTAAATCTTCGCGGTCTTCGCTGAAATCCAGCAGCTCATTGACTTGGCTGGTGACTTTCTCAATCAGGGCAAAATCTTCTTTTTCACTCAGAATGGAATTCAGCAGGCGCAGGCCTGACTCAATTTCTTCTTTTCCTGGACTGTTGCCACTTTCAGCTTTTGCTCTGAAGACATTCAGTTCTTGTTTCCAGTCATCGAAGACCTGGCGGATATGTTCAACCAGGGCCGGTTCTTCACGTTCGCTAAACGGCTGCTGGGCAATCTCTGCCATGGTTTGTGCAGCTTTGCGAATTTGTGATTCGTCGTGACGACGAATTTTGTGCAAACGCAGTTCGCTGTGGCGACGACTGTTATTGAACAGCTCCCACACTTGTTTACGCTCGATATTATTATTTTGCTGGCTGAAGCTGAATTTGCCTTTACGTGCCAGGCGAGCAACCAGCAGCTTCACTTCTTCTTCTGGCCATCCATAGGGACGGCGGGCAAAGTGGTTGAGAATATCGCGTAAATAGACCGGCCTATTAAACTCGATATTCATGCTGACCCAGGTTTCCACCTCGCGCATCGCGTCGGGATTGGACTCTTCTGTATCTCCCAGATCCAGTTCGGCATCATTTTCAAACGTAAGCTGTTCGTGAATCTCACGGGTGATTTCACCGTTATAGAGACGCAGCATTTTTAGTTTGCCGAACGTGTTTTCAATCACGTAACGACAGGCTTCATCCACAATGCTGGATGGCGTCGAGGATTTCTTCGGCAAGCGTTCGCCAATCGCCCAGATGTCTGCTTCGGCAATAAGCGACTCCAGCTGTACGCGAAGCATTTTCTCACGAACACTGTTCTCGCGGGCTTTTTCTGAAAGCAGGCTGGCTTGTTCCGGGCGCTGCCCGGCGTTGTCCTTGAGGAATTTTTCGGTCTGAACGACTAAGTCAATGTCTGTCCAGGTGCGACCCTCATCAGACAGCCGAATCAAAATACAGCCATCACCTTCTGAGGTATAAGGACGACAGGCGGCATCGCTGTTATAGAACGTATAGCTCGGATCTTTCGGCGTGAGAATTTTCACCACCAGATCGTTAAGCATTGCACCGTCTAACGGATGCCCGTTCAGGAAGCGGCTGATATCGAAGTCCTGCTTATTCGCCGGATAGCGGTATTTACGGTTTTTCAGAATGTCATCAAAGATGATCGAAGCCAGTTTTTTATTGATTGCGGAGAAATCAACTTCAACGTTTCGAATCTCGTTCTCGATCTCTTTTTCTTCGTTAGTCAGGAACACGTATTTATCTTCGACACGTGCAATCAGCATTTCCCGTTCCAGCTTGTTCAGGCTTTTCTCAACGCGACGGCGTAATTCGACTTTATCGGTATCGATTTTGTCTATCGAAAGGGTGACAAGGTTGTCTAATGTGCTTTTCAGCACGTCGACATAGCGAATGAGGAACAGCGTTTTCAGCAAGTTGCCATCGAACTCTTCAAGGATACCATTCTGGCAGGCTTGGGTAATGGTGCGGCTGACGGCCGGTTCCAGGAAGCTCTCAATCGCGGCATAAAAACGCCAGAACGGCACCAGAGAATCCAGACCTTGCGGGGCGATTTGCTGTGCCGCGGTCTGGAAGGCTTCTAACTGCGAGCGTTCGCCCATAGCTAACTGTTTACCGGCGGCACCTTTCGTACGGATAGATTCAAAAACCTTCTGCAGAATCTGGTAGTGCCACGGAACAAACGGGTAATTATCAATAAATTCTTCTTTACTGGTGTAGGGGCGCAAAGAAGCTGTGGTTGTTGGATCAAACGCAAGTTGATTACGCAGAATGTCGCCTTTTGCCTGCCAGACTTTAGCAAGCGCCGGTTTTGCGGCATCGGTTTTAACCAGCAAACGTTTTTGGATAACTTCAGAGGTGTTGGAGCTTGAAAGCTGCAAACGGGTAGAGAAGCGGCCCTGGATTTTAGAGAAATCTTGTCCATCCCGGCTGCTCATCCCACCAATGGCTGCATTGATATCCGCCTGGGAGGTAACGATAACCCACGCGCGCCCACCACAGATAACCCCCAGGTTTTCAGTAATAGTCTGTAGCTTCAACATCATCTGCGTATTTTTACCGATGAACTGACCGACTTCATCCACCATGAAGAGGATGTTTTTGCCATTTTCATCCAGCCATTCTTTGACCCACTGGCAAAAATTATTGATATCTAATGGGAAATTTTTGTCCAGCTGCTCTATCCACTGACGCGAGGCGTCAATGCTTTGACCGGTAGCCTGGCTTAAGGCTTCTGCCATTTCATCGCTGATGAAATAGTAGGAATCGCGCTCTTTTTCCCAGCTTGACCCAGTGATAGCGGAAAATGCAGTTTTGAACGCTTCGTATTGTCCGCGCTTAGCCAGCTCACGCTCAAGATGAGCGATGTGTGGGAAATCAGCACAGTAACCCACCCGTTCGTTAAATACCTTCAGGAAGACTTTAAGGATGGCGTCTTCTTTGTCGTCCACGTTAGCGCGGGAATCAATATTGAACAGAATCACTTCCGTCGGGTGATGTACCGCTTTATTAATATCAGCCAGAAACAGCGCATCTTTAATTTTGTCTTCAAAGAAGGAGTATGCATGACGTTCCGTACCGTTATGGCTGACTTTGCGGTTAGACAGCAGATATGACAGGATCTTGATAAAGTGCGATTTACCAGAGCCAAAGAACCCGGACACCCATACGCCAATTTTGTTTTCCATGCGTATGCGCTCCGGACCTGTTGCCGGAACATAAGATTCGAAGAAATGGCGAAGATGCCCTTCAAGCTCCCGAGTGATGACGTATTCATCAAGCTCGATCCAGGCACTGGCATCGTCCGTCTGTTCGGCTTTCACAACGCCATTAATATTTCGGTTCAGACGTTTTTCAAAGATCTGTTCAATATTCATTGCTGTGCTCTTTAACGAGGATTCAATGTCGCCGCAGGCCCGCATTCGGGTACCAGCCTGAAGGCGCGATAATAATTTCGGGAATCAATGCCCGCCAACGGAGAGAGGTCGTGTCCGCTATAGTTTCCCGGATAAAACATCAATAAGGGAGTAAATCCCATCACGTCCTGCAAAGCGCTCATCAGCTCATGGCCGCGAACCAGCGGCCAGGCATTGCCCATGCCCGTCAGGATGACAAATTCTTGATTCTGAAGATCGACTTTTTTTGCTATGTAATCCGCGATCTTCTTTTGGTTCAAAAGGCCAACGAGCTGTTTTTTCAGCGCTTCGGTACCTACTTTCACTTCTTGCTGACAGATACGCTCAAATAACCCACGTTCAGTAAGCATATCGATAATGATCTGAAAGATATTAAGGTGCGCGAACTTATGGTCTTTTTCCAGATTACGGAACAGATATTTCAGGTGGTCACGCACCTGAAGCTCATTCTGCGCGGGGTAATCAAATATCCAAAACCCAATGTCATTGCCGGAGCCGTTATTTTTGAGGAAGCGTTCTTCGCTGATGCGGCTCTGAACCTGTGACAGGCGGTATTCAAGCACGGGATCGATCACCGTTGCCCCTCCAGAATAGAAATAAATTCCTCTTGCCCAAGGCGCTGTAAGGTTGCCTGGGTTTCTGGTAAAAGAAAGACTGACTGGAGATTACGCCGACGCGGCGTATCCAGATAACCCGCTTCAGCTAGCGCTTTGACCAGGTTGTTGCCCATTTTTTTGATGGATGAATCAGAGTAACTGCTGAGTACGGGCTGCTGACGAAGATGACTAGCCACAAATTCATCCCAGCTATCCATAGGGAGTTTTTCTTTGAACTGTCTGCGTAGATCGTTCACCACTTTATCAAGAAAGTCTTTAACAATCGGTGAATGGAGTACCAGAGCGACAAAAAGCAATTGCTGACGCTCGCGCTCGCTCCCATCCGCAATAAGTGACCATGCCGCTTTATCAAGCGTATTCAGGCGCAGTTTTATCGTTGTGGCATAGCGCTTAGCCGTATTGGCAGAGGAGGCTTGAAGAATGTTATGACCAACGATCTGCTCTTGCCAGGTCTGATCATCGGGATCGGTAAGCATGAGCTCAGCGATGATTCGACTTTCTCTGCTCATTAGCGGCCCGCCTAACAGGTCTCCAATCCATGCTTTGTCGTTTTTCATCGTCATTTCTACCCTTTGAAGACTGCTATGCAGCTCGCAAAAAACAAGCGATGATTGTAATGGGTGAAGGGGGCAGATGCTATGAGAAAGGCTCTTTGTACGAGAGTGAGGCTCGAAAAAGGATTACTTATCTATTGATCTGCTCCCCATTCATTAGGACATTGCGATTATAGTAGTGTCTTCATGAGCAATGTGAGCACATCACCATAAAGAAGCGCTTTTACAACGAACAGCTTATCAGTATCCTCCGCGAGGCTGAATACAGGGTTTTGCACGGCAGTTTTGCCTTAGCATGTTATTTAAGGCGCCACCTTTTACACCTTGCGCTAAAAGTTTGACGGCATGGAAGTACCCGAAGTGAAGCGGCTCAAGTCGCCTAAACTAAAGAGGAGAGTGCGCGTTTCAAGTATCCGCTCGCCGGAGATATGTTTGATAATGAGGCGCTTCAGGTTGCCTCTGGGCCGAAAGTTCTGACGATACACCAAAAGCGTGAAGCCGTGAAAGTCATGTGCGTGGCAACAGGCTTTTCGCAACGTCTTGCCTGTAGGCTGGCAGGTTTGCCCCTGTCGTTATGCGGCTCAGCGTCCGGCTGTTGACAGGCAGTTATCTGAGAGCATCAATGAATTGGCACTCGCACCCCGGCGCTTTGGTTACCGACATATGTGGCAGCTTCCGCTGTATATAGGCCTTTGCGTTAATGTCAGACGGGTTCACTGCATTTATTATCTTAATGACTTGAGCGGTAAACGGCAGGAGACGTCGTAAAGGTCTGGCGTCTAGGCAGCTGCTGCTTATTCGCCCGGATGTGCCGAACCTGACATGGCCGATGGATTTTGTCATGGATGCACTTGCCAGCGGCCTTCGGATTAAGTGCCTGACTTGTGTGGATGATTCGAAGGAGTATCTGACTATCACCGCCGCTATCGGTATTTCAGGCGTTCAGGTCACGCGTATTCTGGACAGCATCGCGCTCTTTCGTGGCTATCCGGCGACGATAAGAACCGATTAGGGTCCGAAATTTACCTGCCGCGCGCTCGCTCAGTGGGCCTTTGAGCATGGCGTGGAGTTGCGACTTATCCAGCCGGGTAAGCCAATGCAGAACGGACTGATTGAAAGTTTTAACGGACGCTTTCGCGATGAGTGTCTGAATGAACATTGGTTCAGCGATGTCAGTCATGCCTGGAAAACCATTAGTGAATGGCGTAGATATTATAATGTATGCCGCCCACACTCCACGCTGAATTATCTGACACCGTCTGAATTTGCAGCGGGCTGGAGAAAGGAAAATTCAGAAAGTGAAGGAGCCGAAATTACTAACTGACGGTTATATCTAAACTGGGGGCTGTTCATGCAAGCTATGGCAACTTGAGCATCATCATTAGTGAGTCCTAATTTTCAAGATCAGAATATTTGCCAGTTTTGGGGGGAAAGATGATTGAAATGCGACTTCATCAACTTAGCACTACTCTTCTATGTATTTTGATTAGTGGTCTTTTAAGTGCTTGTTCGGGATTAGTTTCGGGGAGTCGCTCTATACCTGTAAAAGTCACAGATTATGAAGAAATTCAAAAAATTACATACGAAGTTAATAACGCGCCATTGATCACCGTACCGATTGGAAATCGACCTGTAAGAATATATAAAGTTGCTTTTGATGGAACGCTAAATGATCACGCTAGGGTACCATCTAATGAGCGGGAGACTCTTGTTGCCAGGATAGCCGCGCTTGTACAAGCTGATAATTACTATTCCGGAGCAGGAATGCAGGGAAAAAGTATCGATTATTTTGATGCTGCTACTGGTAGAAGTGGTGTTGAAATAGCAGCAGATGCGGAAAAAAAATTCTATACTCAAGTCAAGATGTGGCTAAAGAAAAATTCTGATACCGATATTCGAGTTTTTGTTACGGGGTTCAGTCGAGGAGCTGCAACTGCGAGGCATTTTATTAATTTAGCCAGCAATCAATGGGCAAAAAATTTTAATTCCCATATTAAGAGCCCGCGATTTTATGCGCTACTTTACGATACAGTAGCAACTGGCCAGCAGGATCATCTTAATCTGAACATACCTCAGAGCGTTGATTATCTCGTGCACTTTGTAGCAACAGACGAGCCCAGGAACTTGTTTTTTGTTCCAACGCTTGATGAGGATAAAACACCGTTACCTCTAAGTACGCAGTTCGCTCCTATAAAAAGAATTAATACTATCTATTTGCCAGGTTCTCACTCTGATATAGGCGCTTCTTACTCTAAAGGTATCGGGGATTTATATATCACATTGACTGAGCAGTTTTTATACATGATGGGATTGGCTCAGACAAACTGTTGGGAGAGCCATGATGATCCATTGTTAGCAGGGAAACATGACTCCCGAGGAGGGCTGGATGTTTTATTTGGTAGCCAGAACCCCAACAATGTCATGGTTGTTAATCGTCCATCAGTTATTAAAGAGACTATGCCGCTGACAACTGTACAGCGTAAGGATATTGCCATTCGCTTAAATGAGATGTGGGAAGCCAACTTCAGGCGCATGTCTGGAATGTATGTCGACCGGACTGAAACGTCGCTAGCAACTATCACGCTAAGGAAATCAATGGAGGGAATCGTACCTATCAGTGTATCGAGTAACATCAAACCAGGGTCACTAACATTATCACCTGAAGGTGATGCTACACGGCTCCGCTTTAGATTCACTATGGGTAAAAGTGAAAATAGTTTACTTCTCAAACCAAAGGTTACTGAACGTATAAAAGCCGAAGGCTCTAAGATTGCTTTTAGCTTTTTGGAATCACCGGCAGACAGTTACATGGCAACGTGGGTAGATAATCAGCTTATCGAATTAACTCCTATGACAGTTAGTTCAGAAGCTGTTTCTGAAGCTCAGCATCAACGTTGCGTCAAACAGTTGGATGGTACGTTTCGTTCGCCTATTGGTGCTATGGTTATTGGCCCCAATTAGAATGCTGCGAACTAGCCTGATTAATTTGAAAGGAAGGAGCAGTGGAGGGATGGGCGTAAGGTCCTGAGTATGCCGTTAGTTGTATTACGTGGTTAGTGCGGAGAAAATATCAAAGCGGTAGTATTGCTAGTAATCTATATAGATTTTTATTTGTGGGTACAAGTATCGGTAATCTAAAATAAATTACATTTATATCAGGTTGTTAACTGTGATTGGCGAGTCCGGCCTTCGCACCAGGTATGCAAATTTAAGTCGCTTAAGAGCTGTTTTTTTGTGTCTGGGATTTATGCTTCCAAAGCCGGAATCAACCTGCCTTAATCCCCATCAGTTAATAGAAGCAGGTCGATCTTATGGTCTATCCCGTCTCGATAAGGTTTTACCTGCACATGACCCGGAAAAAATATTCATCATAGCCCTGGCTATGTGAAGGCCCGTTCGGCAAAGCCTGAGATGCCTCGTATCCATAATAATTAGCCACAAATCATGGGATATCGGATGGATTTATAGCCTTGCTGATTTGTCCCAGTAACTGGTGTCCTTGCTCAGATACGCGATACCTTGGTTTTGATGAGGTCTCGTTATAAACAGTATCTACCATTCCATCGTTCATCAGGTTGGTTACTATCGTCGCAACATTGCTAAATCCGGGAATACCCCGAGTAGCAAGGGTGCGATCCAGTATCATCCATGTCCAGTCTATGTCTTTTTCTGCCATGACTTTCAGGACGTTGAGCTTTGTAGTGGTTAACACGTATTTCTTTGATATCATGAGAAATTATGTCAAGTGTGAATGACGCCTTCCCGGAATGTTTTAAGGCGAGATACTTCATCAAGCCATTAACCAAAAATGAATGGCTGAACCGCCAACAGAGCTTCTGAGGCGGTTCCTGAAACGACTGTTATGATAAATCGGTCTGGATTAAATCTTGATGATCAAGTTCTTCCAGAAGTCGAGAGCCTTGCTCTGATATCTGATAGTGATCCATACCTGCTGGGGTTCTTGGTATTATGTCAACTAATCCCGCTTCGGATAAGCCCCTAATAAGCCGTGCAACATTACCCACTCCATCCATTTTTCGCTTTGACATAGCGCGATCAAGATTATACCAATTCCAATTTACGTCATTTCTTGAAGCTAACAGCTTAAGAATGTTTAGTTCAGTGTTGTTTACCATGATGGGGCATCCGGATGATAAAGGTCATCGCCAGTTATTCTATAATCTTCGAGAGTTGCAGTGTGCGTGTTGTTCCATAAATCATAAGATTCAATGTCATCGGCTGGCCTGCCTGTTTCCCAACCTAAATTACAGTAACGCTGATATTCTCGACACTCATGAGTATAGTAATTCAGGTCTACTTTTTCAGCAGGTATTTCACCGTTTGCAATTTTTTTCAATCTGGAAACCATAAAGTCGTTGCCAGGATCGGGATCAAACCGTGATATGTGTTTTTCTACGATTTGGATCCCTTCATGAGTGATTTTTATTCCGTCTGTTGTCAGGTGCTCTATTGCCCCACCTGCTTTTTCTGGGTCAAATGTTCTTGACGTAAATGTGCCTTTAGCCCCGAATACCTCTGGTTTCTCTAACTCAGGAAATCGCATTCTTCCCATTGTCAGCCCGGCAGCAACAGATGCACCGGTGATAAGTAACCCCTTGTTATCCATGACCTGTTCGTAACCCGCTGGTGCATCCCCGCCGAGTTGCTCTGCGGTCTTCCTGAATCCCTCAATATTGCCGTTGTAAACACCCCCAGCGGCCAGAAGCCGACCCGCTGCTTTACTGTTGATGGTTTTTGCAGCCTGAGCATGTTGAATGGGTGCTGACGGAAGAACGCAGTACACCGGACGTTTTAGTTGATGTGTGATGAGGTAGCTAAGCCGGGAGTGGAGAAACAAAGGCAGGTCATTCCGGAGGTTGCCAGAAGATGTTTGCACCCCCGTAATGACATGACCAATTGCGTCATTTCCCAGTAAAACAACCTTCCCGAATCGAATGTCATCCAGCACGTCCCGGTACGCCATCCAGGGCTGCTGAAAGTGGAACTGACGATATCGGCTGACAAAAAGACCATAGTTGCCCGGTAAATCCCACTCCCGGATGATTTTATTTGGCCGAGCGGTCTCCTCAAGGTAACGCGCTGCCGTATTCGGGTGGATGATGTTGGGAAAGTCATCAAGGTAGATATCATCCACTGATTTTGCCTGATAGTGATGAAGCATAATGTCCCTATTAGCGCTACCATTGCACACAGCTTACAAAACGATCCATGTTGAGTGAGGTTTAAGACTATCCCTTCATTTAAGAAGAGTGAAGTGTCTGGCTATATCCAGGCGACTAATCAAAAGGTATTTTGGGACTATATGTAAATTATTGTCTGGCACCTCTGACAGAGAGGTCATAGAGGAAAAATACCAATCATCCTGGTGGTGGTGTTTACAAGAAGCGCCTGAACCAGAATCGCGATCGCGTCATTATCCTGGCGAAAGGTGGGGAGCACTGGTTTTACACGTTCCTTTTATGCCAAACAGGATATGGCAAATATTGATAATCGCGAGCTGGCCTGATTTCGCGAGTTAGCAAAGCACTATGCTGCTCTTCGCGATGAAAAGATCACGGCACTGATTAAGAGTAAAGAACTGGTGGAGATTTGCCATGACTGCAAAAAGTAAATTTAAGAGTCCTGCTTTTGATGCCATCCACAGCGCGGCTTCTGGATTATTAAGCATCGATGCTATCCCGCAGGAAACGATGCGCAACTTTGATAAAGCGTGCCTCAACAATGTGGATGAGCTGCAACCCATCGAGATTAAGGCGTTGCGTGAGTAGCTGAACGTCAGCCAGCCCGTTTTTGCCAGCTATCTGAACACCAGTGTGTCAACGATGCAGAAATGGGAAAGTGGGGTAAAGCGTCCAGGTGGATTATCGCTGAAATTGCTTACCGTAGTGCAGAAGCATGGGTTGAAGGTATTGGTTTGAGTTAGTTGTACTGGCTGCAGCATTAAATGGAAATCTGACTGAATCACGGCGCAGAAAGAACAATTTTAACCTCGATAATTGGGAGGGATCGGCTTTAAGCCATACATTGAAAAATTGAGGCGGGAAAATTCTTAAATGTATTGAAACACCATCTCATGAGCAACAATATGAGATTGTAAGGATTAGTGCAGTAACCTGGGGAGAGTAAAATGAGGAAGAAAGTTAAACTCTCCCTGATGATTCTCTATTTATTGAGTCAGGAAGAATAGCTGTTGGTGATTTCTGATATCCGGGACTAATGTTATTAATGTTTTTTCCTGGTGCGCTTCTTATTATTTCCTGCCAGGTAAACGTTACGCTTTATAATAAAATGATTTTATAACTTACTTTTTTCACTCTGTTTTTAGCTGGACTTTCCTTCTCTTTCCTGATGATATATACAGGTATTTAGCGCGGCACGGATGTGCGCCAACACACCCGCGCCGCTAATCACAATCACTATTTATAGGGAATAGTAATCATGACTGACGCCCATTCTATTGCACAACCGACTGAACCAGAAGTCTCTCCTGCAGATAACCGGCAATTAACCGTTAGCTATGCAAGCCGCTATCCGGATTACAGCCGGATACCCGCCATCACCATGAAAGGACAATGGCTGGAAGCTGCCGGTTTTACCACGGGCACAGCAGTAGATGTAAAGGTAATGGAAGGTTGTATTGTGCTCACCGCCCGGCAGGAGGGCGAACTGATGCAGTCGCTGCGCCAGGTATGCAAGCTGTCGGCGCGGAAACAAAAGCAGGTGCAGGAGTTTATTAAGGTAATAACCGGTAAACAGAAAGTCGTCTGAATGAAAAGCCGCTCCCGACATCGCATCGGGAGCGGTTAACTATCAGGAAGCGTAATGTAGAAAGAGGGAATTTCAGGCTACATCCTCGCGGGCCTCTTGGTGTATCTTTAGGTTGTATCACTTTGCAAAACAGAACTGATTTCATCGCTATTCGGCAAGCATTACTCTCTACATCTCAGGTTAAATTACGTAATGGACTAATGTCTTTTGGCACAATTGAGGTGGTTTTAAATGGAAGCAAAACGTGTCCCAGCGGGGTTTAGAATACTTATCGCAGTATCTTTGTTTGTAATGACGTTCCTTATGGTATGACCGTCAGATCCATCGACACAAGGAGAGCAGCAGTTTTGGACAGAGTTAGCAAAGCTATTTAATCAACGCGATATTGAGGGTTTCGTGGGGATTGCGCTATTAGTGATATGTACAATGGTAACACTCATTGGTTATCAGATTATAGTCAGAGCGATTGAGAAGCAACTTAGCACTAAGCAATAATTTTATAAGATGTGAATTAATTCTGCAGAAGTTAAAAAATTGCTTATAAATTGAATGATCTAAATTCGCTCACATTGAGTATTAAATTATTATGATATGTACGGCTAAATCTTAGGTTTTCTTGCCCAAAAATACGTGCATGCGTGATTGATTGAGTTGCATTATAACCTGCTCACCGTTTTCTGGTGTATCCACCACCGGGACATCGGATTTTCGTTGCCTGATTGTTTAATTCACTTTCCTGCAGTCCGATTATCCCCTGGGAATGAAAGAGACCACACAGGGATGTTTATATGGGATTGAGTCTGCCAGAAAACCGTCTTATTTGCCTGTCGAGAGATAATCCGGAACGCTATCCAGACACGTAGAGCGGTCAAAGGAACAACTAAAAGCCATGATAGAGTGTGGTGATGTGGTATGCCTGAATGATGTGTGTGTTCTGTCCGCCGGGCTGTTTTACATTGACGACAACGGTAAGTTAATTTGCGGCAATGAAAATGCCTTCAGATTCGGTGGAGCCAAAACACTATCGGTGCGTTTAATCATGCAGTGAGTAAGCGCGATCACCGACGCTCTGACGGAAAAACTGCGCCAACTTCATTAAGGCAGCTCAGCGTGGGAGGCGGGAGACAGCCAGTAATCTATGGAACGCTTAACATCAAAAAAGTCGGTCGGTTACTCGCTGCTGGCGGTATCTGTAACGATAATGGTGAGGGGTTTCGTATAACGGCTGAACAGTTTGGTGGCGATGTCTTCAGCAACTGATTAGTGTCAGGCGGGGAAACCCCTGGTTAACCTGTATCACAGATTAGATAATAGTTGCTTTAGTCAATTCAACAGGAAAGCTTGCCCCTTAAAATTATAAAGGGCAATAATTAAACTATAGTTAATTGATGTTTTTCGTATTTTAATATAATTATCGTTTGAGCGCTTATTGCACTCTGTACCCGGTACCTGAAATATCAGATAATCGCGGGTGGGTTTTCCCTGGTGTTGACTTGGTCTTTGACCTCCTGACCGCTAAGCATGGTGAGTGACTGGTGGTCAGGTACTTTTTTAAGTATAGGGTCTGCGCAGGTGTAATAAAAGCTGTCTTAAAAGACAGGGGTAATGGTTCCCATGTGTGATTATCAGGAATGAATGAATGAATTCTGCTATTGAGTTTTTTTTGCGTGATTACGATGCATTTCCGCCAGAATTAGCAACCGAACTCTACCGGCTCAGAAGAAAAACATTTCGTGAGAGACTCGACTGGAAAGTCGAATGCATTGACGGCATGGAAAAGGATCAATTTGACAACGAAAATACGACTTACCTGCTGGGCATGCATAACGGGAAGTTGCTATGTGGTGCACGGTTTATAGATTCAACGCAGCCGACGATGATGAGCGAAATTTTTCATGAATATTTCGAGGGTATAAGTGGTCTCCCCACAGATATCCCCTGTTGTGAGATTAGCCGGCTGTTTTTAGATAAAGAAAGACGTGACTCTGCAGGCCTTCATGGCTTTCCCGCCAGTAAAGTGTTATTCCTTGCAATGATTTTTTATTGCATGAAGAGAAACTATCGGGGGATGTACGCTGTGGCAAGTCGCGGCATGTATGCAATATTTCGCCATGCAAACTGGAAAATAGAAGTTATTCAGAAAGGCCTTTCTGAAAAAGGGGAAGTTATCTACTACATTTTCATGCCTGCCAGCATGAGCATCGTGGAAGATATTATCACCAGAGACAAAGCCAGTGGCTGGCTTCGTGAGATGTCCCGGCATTTACGCCATCTTTAACCAGTAACGCTGGCTCAGTTGTCCAGCAGCCGGAGCTCCGTTCCAAGTTTTACCGCATGTGTGGCGTTATTCACTCCGAGCTTTTTCATGACGTTGCCCATATGAAATTTTACGGTGCGTTCCGCAATAGATAAAATGACCGCAACTTCGGCGTATGTTTTCCCGGCGCCGACCCACTTAAGTATTTGCCGCTCACGCGGTGACAAAAAAACGTTCTTTTTCTGATGGTGTTGACTGTATAAGTTAAGCGTCTTCTGATGCAAGTTAATAAGAAAGCTAACTATTTTCGAACGATTTTTTTCCATGTCAATACCAGCATCTTTCTGGCTGATAATGGATAGCAAAGCCAGGTTGTTCAGGTAGTCATGCAGAGGGAATGTCTGCCCCTGGAAGATATTATATTGAAAACTTTCATTGAAAATTCGCGTGAGATTGTAGCCGCCTGACAGAATGACATTGTTTTCCCAAAAAAAATCTTCAATACAACGTAAACTCTGAATAATGACAGGATCAATAAACTGATATTTTCTTTCAAGGTATATATCGAACCACTCAGGGTTGTTATTAATAATACGCATCTGTGAAGGGTCTTTCTTGTTCATAATGGCGTAGGCATAGATAACACCCTTGTAATCCTCAAAGAATGCATTCAGTTCATTCTGGATTAACAAATTGATTCTTGTATCGTTGTAGTATGTATCCTTCACGTCAGTATCTACCATCCGGGATGAGTGGATAAACCAGTATAATCCGCTTCGTTAGCTGTTGCTAATCGTATTTTAATCCAGCTAACAGACAGTGCAAATGACATCTGCCAGCAATATCCTGGATATTTTTGCTTTACAAAACGGATGGAAAGACCAGCTTACAAGACTACAGATGGATTATCGGGATTCACAAAAATCTGCGGGGACAGCAGAAAAATTCGAATAATGATTCGCGATTTTAAGTTATTGCGGACTGGAGTGAACCGACAGCAGCATTTTTCATAACAAAACTCATGCTGGCAGGCGTAATTAAACAGACACCGAGTCAGTATCTGACTGCTGACGATTTTTAAATCCTGATTCTCATGCTCTCCTTCGGCTCCCCGGCGTTACCGGGTCGTCAGTTCTGCTGCGCTAACCCCTGTGGGTTTCGGACATACGGCCTGATGGCAAACGTTCAGGTCAACCCTGCAGCCGGCTTAACGCCTGCGCTTTCACTGGCCATATAGGTGATGACAAGCGAGTGTTAATCAGCAGGAGGCACATCAGGTCGTGTAAGTAGGCCAGTAACCTGATTACTCTCCTGAACAGCAAGTCTCTATTTTAGCTGATTATTGGTTACTACTGGTTTATGGGATGAGTAAGTGGTCTTTCTATCAGAGGCCAGGGCGCATGGGGATGTACAGGGGCAATGATATGTTGCAGGATGTCCCCACGCTTTATCAGAAAAGCGTAACAGGGAAGGGGCGTTAATCATGAAAAACAAGATGATGCCGGGTGTCGTATTTCTCTTAACGGGATGCCCTGGGCCTGGCGACCGAATGGTGGAGCGCGAATCTACAACGGCATTTATCAAAGACAAGCAAGTTTGTGTGGTGTCGCCACTGGAGCCACAAGAAAGGATTACTGCCATTCAAATCAACAGCGATAAAAGCAACTCTCTTCACAAGGTTTTTGATGACAAACCTGTTTATATTCCAAAAGGTGAGTGTCTTCCTGTGTTTGGATTTAAGTTCACAACTGGAGAACGTTATTATTTCGCCTGTGATGTTCAATCTGATAAATCAGCGTCGCATTTAGTCACTGCTGATTTTTCTTATTCCAAAGAATAAGGAGGCAGAACATTCACTCAGTTGCCCTAACCACCCTGCAACACCAGCGCTATACTAACCAACCCGAAGCTGGTTACCACTGGCTCCGTACTAAACTGGATAAACGCTCCCTCAATATGAACCCTTGTTGATGAGGTTGTACCTGCATTGAGTCGCCTGACCGGACGCCATCCGCTGAACGGGAAGTTGTTGTGGCGATGCCGTTCTCTGCCACTGGTCATCGCGCTGCTACTGGTGGGATGCGCCCGCTCTGACGCGCTGTGGACGGTCACGCATGACCTCTGCATGAATAACTATCACTATCGTCGCGATCCGGCACCCTGCCAGCAAATCTATCTGCCGCAGGACAGCACGCAGGGCTACAGCATCATCCAGAATCCTCGCCACAGGTTGCACTTTATTCTGGTGCCGACGGTGGCGATGTCCGGCATTGAGAGCATTGCGCTGTCGCGCCCCGGGCGTCCTGACTATTTCGGCTACGCCTGGTTAATGCGCTATCGTCTGATGGCGGCCTATGGGGCCAGGGTGCCTGAGGATCGGATCGGCATGGCGCTGAATTCCGCTTATGGCCGCAGCCAGAATCAACTGCATATTCATCTGACCTGCCTGCGGGAGGATGTCTATCGCCAGCTTCAGGCCGAGCGCCCCTATATTAATAATGACTGGCGACCCTTGCCCGACCGTTTGCTGAATCACACCTACTATGCCCGTCGCGTTATGCAGCCGACGGCGATGGGGATCTATCCTGTCTCCTCCGTAGCGCGCCATTTCCGGCTGTCCCCGCCGCAGCTGGCAGAGTCTGGCGTGGCGCTCATCCCGGCGACGTTTTCGGGAGAAAAAGGATTTATCCTGCTAACCACCCGGCGCGGCTGGGATAAGGGCAATCGGGCCTCTGTTGAGTCACTACTGGATAAACGCTGCGCTATTCTTTCAGCGCCGCCAGCTGACGTTGCAGTCGGGAAGTAACTCAACCTTATCACCCTTAGTCCTCCACCGACCCAGCCACTCTGCTGTAATCAAACGCTCTGCCAGCAAGAACCCGGCTGACGAGGACGATCGCCCGCGCAGAAAAACCAGCACATGGCTTATGCCGTAATGAAAGGCCAGCAGCCCGGCGACCCCGTTCTGCAAAGGTGGATGCGATCACCCGTGTGCTTCGTGAGAACAGCGCTCCCGCTTTCGATCAATCCATCCAGTAGGATCCTGTCACGCACACATTATAAATCGCCTCTCTTAAACAGAGTCATCGACAGAGGGAAACTTCTGGTAGAATCCCAATAAATGAAACAGCGTTTCATTTATTTAAAATCATCGGAGGAAATATGTACAAAAATGCAGCATTACTCCTGGCCACAGGATTTGAAGAAGCAGAAGCGTTTATTACTCTCGATATTCTCAGCCGACTGGGCATCACAGTCACTACCGTTGCCTGTCAGCCTCAGCGTGAGATCGTCAGTTATCACGGCGCCGTCATTAAAACAGATACGCTGATTGAAGAATTACAGGACACACATTTATTCGATGCTCTGATCATGCCTGGCGGGCCTGAGGGTTCTAAGAACCTGGCCGCCAGTCCTGCTGTGGCTGCTTTAATCCAGAGACATGATGAAGCGGGAATGTTGATTGCGCCAATCTGCTCTGCCGCCGCCCGGGTGTTGGGTGGAAATAACCTGCTGAAAGGCCGTCGCTACACCTGCTCAGGTGAGCTGGGGCTTGAGGTAACAGATGGCGAATACGTGATGGAGGATGTAGTGGAGGATGGCAATCTGCTCAGTGGTCGGGGCCTGGGTGTCGCCTTCGATTTTGCACTAACGCTTGCTCTGCGCCTGACCGGGAATAAGGGTGCGGTCGATTTCCAGGCTGAACATATCTATTACCGTCCGTGGCTGAACAGGTCGCCTCGCTAAACGCCCCTGAATTTCAGTCAGCCGAACAGAGCGCTGATTGTTGTGATGCCAGCAAAAAGAGACACCGAATCCTCAGTGTCTCTTTGAATCGCCGCCGGGTTCCACTAACGACTGGTAACTGGCTTACCGATACAACGCCGCTTTTCCCACCGAACTAAACAGCGCCATCTTCGTGGCGACCACTTCACTTGCCGCCTGCATCGGTTTAACAAACAGAGCATTAGGCTCGTGCCCGCCCTGTTTTAGTTCCTGCTCCAGCGCCACGAAGAACGCCTTCTTCATATCACTGGAGATATTGATTTTACCGACGCCATAACGAATTGATTCCGCGACCTCGCTGTCTTTGTTGCCCGAACCGCCATGCAGCACCAGCGGGATATCAACCACCTTACGGATCTGCTGCAGGCGCTCGATATCCAGCTTCGGCTGCTTCCCTTTGGGGTAGAGACCATGCGAAGTGCCGATGGCGACGGCCAGCGTGTCGGTGCCGGTCTCGCGCACAAAGGTCTCGGCCTGCTGTGGGTCGGTATAGAGAATCTCGTTACTGCCGCCTTCGCCGCTGCCTTCTGCCACGCCGATGGTGCCCAGCTCCGCTTCCACAGAGACATTAATCGTGTGCGCTATCTCGACAATCTTCTTCGTCAGCGCAATGTTCTGCTCAAAAGGGTGAGAGGAGGCGTCAATCATCACTGAAGTAAAACCTGCGTAGATCGCTTTCATCACCTCTTCCAGCGAGCGGCCATGGTCCAGATGGATCACCACCGGCACACGTGCCTGAATTGCCAGCGTCCGCAGATAGCCAATAAATTCCGGGCCGGTGAAGGCCATCTCTTCAGGATGGATCTCCAGAATCAGCGGTGAATCCAGTCGCTCGGCAGTCTCAACCGCCACACGTCCAAACTCCGCGCTGGCGATGTTGAACGCGCCAACGCCAAACTGATGCTGTCGGGCAACGCTGAGCAGATCTTTCATGTTGTAAAGCATAAGTTTTATCCTTGTTTTGCAGGAACGGAGATATCTTTTTTCAGGAACAGCAGGATCAGCGCCGTCAGCAGACTGCCTGCGGCAATCGCAAACAGATAACCCATGACATTGCTGATCACGTTAGGAATGAAGATGACGAAAATGCCGCCGTGCGGAGCGCGGGAAGCGCAGCCCAGCATCATTGAGAGTGCGCCCGCTAATCCGGAGCCCGCCACGATGGCCGGGATGACGCGCAGCGGATCGGCGACCGCGTATGGGATCGCGCCTTCGGTAATAAATGACAGGCCGAGGATGTAGGTGACCTTGCCGGTTTCCCGCTCCTGCTCGGTAAATTTGCGGCGGAAGAGGGTGGTTGCCAGCGCGATGCCCAGTGGTGGCACCATGCCCGCCGCCATACAGGCGGCAATCGGTCCGTAAACCCCGCTCGACATCAGGCCAATCGCAAACATACAGACGGTTTTATTCAGCGGGCCGCCCATATCAAAGGCCACCATCATGCCGAACAGCAGGCCGAGGATGGCCGCGTTGGTGTTACCCAGCGAACTAAGGAAGTCGGTCAGCCAGCCGAGCAGCATTTTGATCGGCTCACCAATCAGCAGTGCCATCAGTGCGCCGGTCAGCAGCACGCTTAACAGAGGCACGATTAAAATAGGTTTCAGCCCGGCGACCGCTTTGGGCAGATGGATATGGTTGTTGATCAGCAGCGTGATGTATCCGGCCAGGAAGCCGGCAATCAGCGCGCCGAGAAAGCCGGAGCCGGTGTGGATCGCCATCATCCCGCCCACGGCGCCCGCCACGATGCCCGCTTTGCCGCTGACAGACTGGCTGATCCCCAGCGCAAGAATCGGCAGCATCAGGGCAAAGGCGGAACCGCCACCGATGTCAGAGAGCATCTTCGCTATCGGGCTGAAGTTCGCGTCCCCTGGTGTGGCCGCCGTAATCCCGAATGAAAAACTCAGTGCGATCAGTATGCCGCCCGCCACCACAAAGGGGATCATCAGGTTCACGCCGGTGATCAGGTGCACATAAATCTCTGAAATCCAGGAGCGGGAACCCGACGCCTCGCGGGCACTGTTAGCCGGCTCAGATGCACTGGCCTGCGGCGCAGCGTCTACCAGCCTCGGAGCCAGTTCGCCGTTAACAATGGCGTTTAACAGGCCTTCAGCATCCTTCGCGGCACGGGTAACGGGCACCTCAATCACGTTTTTGTGCTGGAAGCGCGCCATCTCAACTTTTTTATCTGCGGCGATCAACACGACGTCCGCCCGATGAATATCGTCGTCGCTGAAAGTATATTCGCTTTCAATCGCACCCTGGGTTTCAACTAATACATTCAGGCCCAGTTTTTTAGCCGCTTTTTTTAAATTACTTTCGGCAAGGTAGGTGTGGGCGACACCTGTAGGACAGGCGGTAATGGCAATAATGTTCATAAATGTTCTCCAGTGAAAATTTTATATTTATGTTTTTCGGTCTGAAGGGATGGCTACAACCTGGAATACCTCCTTTGTTTTTTATTGCATGCTGCTCTCCGGTTTATTCAGGTTCCCGATCGGGATAACAGTAAATGAAACATCTCTTCGCGATGCGGGACATTAAGTAATTGCTCGACGACATCTTCATCACCTAACGCGATGGATATTTTGGCGAGCATTTTGATATGGCCCACATCTTTATCGGACTCTTTTACCGCGAACAGAATCACCAGCCGGACTTTGGTGCCGTCGATGGTCTCCCACGGAATATCCTGGCGTAAACGACCCACGGCAATGCGGGTTTTAGCGACGGCAGCAGATTTACCGTGTGGAATAGCAATATGATTTTCAAATCCGGTGGAGCCTAATTCTTCACGCAGATAAACATCTTTCAGGAATGCGGCTTTATCGGTGACGGCACCGGTCTGGCAGAGCAGGTCGGTCAGCTGAGAAATAATCTGCTCTTTGGTCTGGCAATCGACATCGAGAATAATGCACTCTTCTTTTAATACTTCGTTAATAGCCACGGCTGTCGTCATTTTGCTTCTCCATTATCATTAATTAATCGAATTCGATACCAGACACTCCGTTACTCTTGCGATATCTTTCGCCGAGAACAGGGCCGAGACATACACCACCGGTTTTTCCAGCGGCTCCAGCCGGATGGTGGAAATCACCACGTCACACTCATGTCGTTTCAGGGAGTCAGCAATATTTTTCCCTGGCACGATGTCGATAATCTTCCAGTCGGGAAAGGCACGGATAATCCGTCCGTAAAGCAGCTGCGAGGTACCCAGACCGCTGGAGCAGACCAGCAATACCCGTTTTACCTTGATGCTGTTTTCGATGGCTGCCTGAATATGCACCGTCAGGTAAGCCACTTCGTCATCACTGATCTCATCCAGGCTGTACTCCTGCGTCAGCTGGCTGATCACCGCTTTAACGGCGGCGAACACCGTGCCCAGTTCGGTCTGGATATCATGCAGCAGCGGATTTTTAATCCGGATATGATATCTGAGGCGGTTCAGCATCGGCTTGATATGCGAGGACAATGACGCCTGCAGGTTCTGGTCGGTAGTGATTTCAATGTTGATGCGCTGCGCCACCCGGGCGATCAGCGCCTCAGCAAAGCGGGTTTCACGCTCTGAAATCAGCGAGTCATCGTGCTGTGGTGACTCACCGCCCGCCTTACCGGAGGAGACCAGATACTGATAGATGGAGTGAGATTCCTCGGCCACCAGTACCGTGTTGTAGGCGGTCTCAATGCGCTCTATCACCGCCAGTGATACCTGCCATGCGTGATGGTCGCTGACCCGGTTCATCGACACCGCGCGGGCGTCGGTCCTGTGCATCGGCGAGTGACTCCGGTGGATCAGTACCAGAATATGCGTAAATAAATTGATGTAGTAAGGATCGCTTATCGTATATTGCAGCTGCTGTTCAATAAAATTAATTAATTGCAGGGTAAAATGGACAGCCTGCTGACCAAACTTCTCTGAAAGCTCCTGCAGCGTGCTTTCATCCAGACGGCTTTCCATCATGTCCTGACGGTTATAAATCGATTTTAACACCAGCGCTTTCATCGCCATGCGAATATTATGGTCGCTGCCTTTTATGCTGGTTCCGACACGACTTTTTAATAAGGTTAAATCAAACTGATGTAACCATGCTTCTAATGTTTTCAAATCATTCACTATCGAAGCGCGGCTGATAAAATATTTATCCGCCAGTTCGCTGATGGAGGAACTTTTTGGTGACAGCATTAATAAATCCGATGCTATTTTCAGCATCCTGAAGTTGCTGCTGAAATCATCCACCTCGATTGAGAAAATCCGGCGCGCGGCTATTTCAGACTGCGCGTCAGCGAATTTAATTGTGATCCCTCTCCCACTTTTCCCGCTGAGATTGATTCCCTGGTCAGAAAGTTTTTCGTTAATATCGGCAATATCGCGGCGCAAGGTTCGGGTGGTGATTGCTGTTTTTTCTGAAATAGCGTGCAGGCTCACATAACTGTTATGAGAAATAAGTTGTCGCATAATCGTCAGTTGCCGTTCAGTCAGCGCCTTCATCATCATCAGGTTCCGCTTAATCTGTTATTCGCCTTGTCAGTTATCATCTAAGCAAAGGCACTATGCCATGTAAATATTAAAACATGGCCACAAGTAACTGGTCAGGCTGACCACCCAGCCGTAATTTGCTGAAATAATGTCTGAAAAGATGAAACAGAGAAAAGCGCCAGAGGAGAGGGGATCAGAGGGAAAGGTGGCCAGGTCGCCATTACTGATTAATGCGCTTCGTCACTAAAAGTGGAAGTGGCTGCCCAACCCATATCGGCAGCCACCCATGCTAAACACACTTACCTTTCGCGCAGCGCTTCCTTCGCGCGGTTCAGCGGTTTCATCAGATACTCCATGATGGTTTTACTGCCGGTGTGAATCTCGCCCATCGCAATCATCCCCGGATAAACCGGAAATTTTTTGCCCTTTTTATTGACCAGATAATCCTTATCGGTGCGGATGTAGACGCGGTAATAGTACTGGTCGCGATGGACTTCATCCTGGATGGTGTCCGGTGAAATAGAGGCCACTTTACCTTCCAGACCACCATAGATGTTGTAGTCATAGGCCGTGAGCTTCACCACGGCACGCTGGCCGGGCGTGATAAAGGCGACATCGCGCGGAGCAATCTGCGCCTCAATCATCAGTTGCTCATCCAGCGGCACAATCTCCATCAGATTGCCGCGCTGTGGGATAACGCCGCCAACCGTATTGACCTCGATATCTTTAACAATGCCTCTGACCGGCGTAACAATCACCGTGCGCTTCAGCGAGTCAGCGCGTCCGATAATAATGGAGCGCTGAGACGCCGCTTCGGCATTGGCTTTCGCCAGCTCTTCACGTGCCTGAACGATATAGTGATTCTCAGCGTCGTTGAGCTTGTTTTGCAGATCGTTCGCCTGGCGTTTCAGCCGCAGCACTTCCACATTACTGGCTGCGCCTTTAGCCACCAGCGAAGAGGTCAGCCGCAACTCGCGGTTGATCAGCTCCAGCGCTTCGGTCAGGCCGCTGATGGTCTTGCTGTAGTTTTCACGGCGCGACTGATAAAGCGCGGTTTCAGCAGCCACCAGTGGCGGATCGGCTAATACCTCTGGCGGAAAGATCAGAGGTGTACCAGCGGTCTCAGCCTGTAAGCGGGCCGCCGTCGCCAGCGCGGCACGTAACCGTGAGGTGCTCTCCTGTACGCCGGAGTCAATCTGGGTCGGATCCAGCAGGGCCAGCACCTGACCCGCCTCAACCACATCGCCTTCGTGAACCTTCAGCTCTTTCAGGATCCCGCCCTCCAGCGACTGAATAATCTGCTCGTGTGAGCTTGGCACTACTTTGCCGACACCGACGGTAACTTCATCCAGTTCGAAGTTCGAGGCCCAGATAAAGAACAGCACCAGCATGATCAGCACCGACAGGATGATCAGACCGCCAGAGGAGACCCGCTTACGGGAACGCTGATACTTCTTTTTACGGAATAAGGAGAAACTCATACCTGTGCTCCCTGCGGTTTAACGTTCACTTTGCCCTGATGCGGCGCTGCGCTGGCCTCGGGCCTGGTGATAAGCATCTCGGCTTTCGTTCCATCCCGCGCAATCCTGCCTTTGTCGATCAGCATAATGCGATCAACCAGCTGCAGTACCGCCGGACGATGAGTGGCGATAATCAGCGTCCGGTTGCCCATCCACGTCATCAGCCGCTCAATCAGATGCTTTTCCGCGCTATCATCCAGCCAGGCGGTAGGCTCATCCAGCAGCAGTACGCTGGGCTGGCGGAGCAGGGTGCGCGCCAGCAACAGCTGCTGACGCTGACCGCCAGACAATCCTTTGCCGCCCTCCTGCAACAGGTAATCCATGCCCTCCGGCAAGCGCTGAATAAAGTCGAGTGCGCCGCTGATCTCCAGGGCCTGAAGCATCTCCTCTTCGGTCGCCAGCGGCATGCCCAGGCGTAAGTTCTCACGGATCGTGCCGTAAAAAAGGGAGGAGGTCTGGGTAAGCAGCCCGACGTCACGCCGCACATCCAGCGGATCGATAGAGGAAAGACGCACACCATCCAGTAGCAGTGCGCCTTCGCCCGGTTGCAACAGGCCCGCCATCAGCTGCAGCAGCGTCGATTTACCGGAACCATTACGCCCCAGTAGCGCCACTTTCTCACCGGTTTTAATCGTCAGCTTTTTCACCGTCAGCACCGGGTCAGGGGAGTTCGGGTCGTAGCGATAGATGACGTCGGAGAGGGCATATTCGCCGTTAATGCGCGGACGATGAACCCGGATGCTGCGCTCTGGCTGATCGACCTCACTGTTAAGCAGGTTCTCCAGTCCTTCACGCGCCACTTTGGCCTGCTGCCAGCGGCCAAATAT
Source organism: Pantoea pleuroti (assembly GCF_014156615.1). Taxonomy (NCBI): domain Bacteria; kingdom Pseudomonadati; phylum Pseudomonadota; class Gammaproteobacteria; order Enterobacterales; family Erwiniaceae; genus Pantoea; species Pantoea pleuroti. Next base: position 337,663 of record NZ_SBFD01000005.1, read on the forward strand.
CATCGCCAGTTGTCCCAGCGGCGCCATCATGCGTGACGCCAGCATCGAGCAGCCGATTAACACGCCGGTAGAGAGATCGCCACTCATGGCAAAGAAGGCACCCACCAGCACCACGCCCACGTAAGCAATAGTCTGAACTTCGCTGGTCCAGCTCATCAGCAATCCGCTGATAAAACGCTGCTTCTGCGAAGATTTACTGATTACCTCGTTGAGGTGATTCCACTGGTTCTGAAAGTAGGGCTCTGCGCGCAGCAGCTTGATGTCATCCATGCCCTGTACGGTCTCAACCAGCATGGCGCTGCGAACCGCGGACTCGCGCATGGTCGCTTTGGAGAGCTTCGCCAGCGACCCCTGCGCCAGCAGGCCCGGAATAACAATCAGCGGAATCGCCGCCAGCGGAACCAGCACCAGCCATCCACCCAGTAACCAGAGGATAAAGAGAAAAATGATTAAAAAAGGCAGATCGGCAATTGCTGAAATGGTGGTCGAGGTAATCAGTTCACGGATCTGTTCCAGCTCGCGGATCTGAGCAATAAAAGAGCCGGTGGATTTGGGCCGCTGATCGTTACGGATACGCAACGCGTGACCAAAGACGCGGTCGGAGATGCGCAGATCCGCACTTTTACCGGCCATATCAGAGATATGCGTGCGGATAATGCGCATTACAAAAACGCAGGTCAGGGCGATCATTACGCCACCGAACAGCACCCAGAGTGAGGGAACGGACTGGGAAGGGATCACCCGATCATACACCTGCATGGTGAACAGCATCGCGGAGAGACCCAGCACGTTGGAGATCAGCGACGCAAACATCACGTTTACATAGGCTGGCCACTCCCGAAGAATGGTCTGCCACAGCCAGTCAGCACGATGCGGCTTGATATAGTCATCTACCCGCGCATCCGGCACCGAGGACTCCGGCTTCGCCAGCAGTACGCGCTGCGCATGCTGCGACAGCTCTTCAAGACTCAGCGTGGTCTGCAGCTGTTTTTCGCCGCTCAGCATCACGCTGACTTTGTCTTCTTCGCCTGCCGTGGTGATGACGCCGACGCCGCGGGGACCAAAATCGACGATCAGCGGCATCCGCCAGGGATCGAGCTGATCCGGATGAAATTCATCAAAAATGACCAGCAGGCCGAGCTGGCGGGCCATATTTTCAATCAGCGCATCCTGTGAAAGATGCTGCATATGCCATTCCGCTTCCCCTTTCACCCGTTCAGGTGAACCATCAAGCCGGTAATGTTTAGCCACCAGCAGCAGCGCTTCAAGCCAGGGGGTATAAGCCTTTTTTGCCTCAGGCTGGGCTGAAGCACTCTCCCTGTCAGATATCGTGTTCATTATCGTCTTCTCTTCGTTGCTGACAGAATTACGGCGCAATGCGCAGTCCCTGGATCACTTTATTATTTAAATCAAACGCGTCGCGGGCCATTCCGGTCACCACCAGATAATTAACGGAGGAGGCCCAAAGATCGCAACGGGCGTTAATTAAATCCTGCCGGGCGCGACTTATTTCCTGTTCGGCATTGAGTAAGTCGAGAACATTTCGATTACCTAAAGATAAATATTGTTCCCGGTACAGAGCGCGTGTTTCCATAATGGTTTTCATCCGGCTGCTCAGCAAAGTGATATTTTTTTGCAATCCTTTAACGCTCTGAAAATAATTTCGCTGCTGATCGCTAATCTCCAGTTTCTTACTGGCAATAGTGGTCCTGGCTGCTTCCAGCGCTCTGGCACTGGCGCTTTCCTGCGCCACTAATGCGCCGCCCTGATAAAGGGTGCTGTTCACCGAAAGATAAACGTTCTGGTACTGGCTATGGCGCTGATAATCCGCAATGTCGCCGATATATTTATTGGTGTTGGCTTCAAGCGATAAAGTGGGGTAGCGCTGCGCTTTGTAATTACGTAACTCTGCCAGGGCGACGGCAGCATCTGCCTGGGCCACTAAAATGGTCGGGTTACGGTTTAAATCGATCCTGGCGCTCTGGCGCTCAATCAGGGGCAACAGGGAGACCGGCGCGGATATTTTCTTCTCTGCGACCGGCTGGCCGAGTAGCGATTGCAGATGGTATTTCTGCTGCTCCAGTTTGATTTCCAGATCCAGCTGTGACGCCTGGGCGGCTTCAACGCGCGCCTGGGCCTGAACCGGATCCACACGGGTGCTGGCCCCGGCCTCGGCGCGCATTTGCGTCAGTGCCAGGATGTCACGCAGTGCTTTTACCTCTTTTTTTGCATTATCAAGCAGCTGCGTTGATCGATAAACCTCATTCAGTGCCAGTGCGGTCTGCTCAATAATGGTGTCGATCTGCATCAGGACCGTGGCCTGCTGGCGCAGATATTTCGCGCTGGCCTGATCGACCGCGCTGCCGGTTTTACCAAAGTCGTAGAGCATCTGAGAAAGGCCGACGGTCGCGATATGGCCGCTGCCTTCATCCTGCTGTCGACCCGTGGTGATGCCCGCTTTTATGGCAGGCAGATAGCCCGCTTTCGCGGCATCAATGGTGAATCCTGATGACTCCAGCGTCGCAATGCTGCTGCTGATGGAAGGGTGATGATTAACCGCCAGTTGAATGGCCGCCTGCCAGTCAGCCGGAAAGCTGTCAGCCCCGTTTGATTCTGCAGGCTGCATATCAATTTCTGCCGGATTAATTTGTAATTTATCTGCCAGCGCAGAACCGCCCGCAGGTAAGGTTCCGGGATCGGGCGTTTTAGAAAATACGCCCCAAAAGCCGGACGGGGCTTCATTTATTGAAGGCTCGCTTGCAGAAAATAGTTTTTTATCTGCAGCAAAAGAAGAGTGGGTAATAAAAATACAGTGCAAAATGATAATTATTTTTTTCATGATATTTTAAAAGTTAAATATACCTCAGTCATAAAAGTCGGCTTAGCGCGCGGGGAAAGAGCAGGCTGGTATAAATAACCCAGCCTGCTTTTAATGCGGATTTTAATTATCCGATGGTTACATCGTCTTCAATATATAACTGTACCACGGAGCCATCGGCTGCAGAACTGGTGTAATGGTTATAGTTAACCCCATTTGCCACTAATCCTTCCGCCTGCTCCCAGTTACCATTGAGCGTCACCGTGTCGCCATTTTCCCCTCTGACAAATAACGTATTATCGTTATCCGTTACCTTCAGCAGACTTTCTGCACTGACCACCAGATTGTCTTTTCCGGCGTCCGTCATCAGGTCGATGGTTTCAATATTATTGACCCTGGCCGAGATATCACTGAGGTTCAGCGTACCTGTGCCATGCCAGGCCAGCGTATCGTTACCATCAGCGCCGTTGATTGAGATGAAATCGGTGTCATAGACTTCGAAAACATCCGCACCGCTGGTGCCGGTGAAGGTAATTTCGCCACCCGCGCTGCCATCAACATCAACCCCCAGGTTAAAGCTCAGAGAAGCATTGCTGCCGTCTGACAGGGCATAGGTGAAGGTGTCAGTGTTACCGCTGTGCGCAAACGCATCATCCACCTCGTAGCTGTAGTGACCCGCCTCATCGATAACCAGCGTGCCATAGGCGCCTTTGACGCTGACGGCACTGTCGTCAGTAATCGCGGTGGTTTCACCATTCAGGCTCACCGATACCACGGTCAGATCGGCTGAGACATCCGCTATAGAACCGGCAAGGTGCTCGGTCACTTCGTTGAAGTGCAGGCCCTGCTGAACATAGAGTTTGACTGCCGAGCCATCCAGTGCCGTGCTGGTGTAGAGGGTGTAGGTAATGTTATTCAGCGTTTCCACGCCGTTAACGGTCCACACGCCCTGCAGTGAAAGGGAGTCATTGCTGCCACCCCTGACATACAGCACATTGCTGGCATCCGTGATTTTCTCAATATCATCGGCACCAATCAGCAGCGCCGTTGCCTGGGCGTTGTCCTGCAAATCGATGATTTCGATATTGTTCACTTTGCCCGCGATCTCACTGAGGTTCAGCTCGCTTGCACCATTCCAGACCAGCGTATCCTGACCCGATTTACCATCCACCGAGGTGAACTGGGTGTCGTGAACGGTGAAGCTGTCATCGCCAACGGTACCGGCAAAGATCAGCGCACCACCTTCCGATCCATCCACGGAAACACCCAGCGTCATCACCAGATTTTTGGTGGTGCCGTCCGCCAGAATGTAGGTGAACGAATCTTCACTGCCGGTCAGTTTGATCACCGAGTCACTGTTCAGCGTGTAGGTATAACTCCCATCGGTATGAATCGTCAGCGTGCCGTAGGTCCCCGCAATGGTGGTGCCCGCTGCGGCCACCAGCGTGTAGCTTGCGGCACCGGTCACAATACCCGCGGTTATCGATTTCACCAGCAGTGAACTGTCACTGGCGCTGTCGCTGGTAAAGACCGAGCCATTGACGCTGGAGCTGGTGCTGACCTTATAGTCGGTGGTGCTGACGATATTCACTGCCACTTTCACGGTGAGCGCGTCGTAGTTGGTTGACCACAGGAAGCCAGGATGTCCGGACTGCGTGCTGTCGACCACGATGCGATAAGTTCCCGCACTCTGGCCTTCCAGCGAAACATTCAGCGGACTGCCGCTGGTGACCGCCTGAGTGCCGCTGGTCACGTTGTCCCAGCGCAGCGTCTGCTCGTTATAAACCTGCAACGACCAGTTCACCGAAACGGTATTGCTGGCATTGATCGACGCCCCGGTCACGCTGACGTTAATCTCCTGCAGATCGCTGATGCTGTTAACCGTGAAGCTCTCACTGGTGAAGCTGCTGGTCGCAGTGTTCATCGTGGTGGTCTGCGCCACGCTGTCGCTGAGCAGAGCAACGTCGCCCGTGACATCGGCCGCATTGTTTTCAGGCGCGGTTTCGGTGCTGCTCAGTTTCATGTCACGATCAACATAGAGGTTCACGGTCTGACCATCGGCGGTGGTGCCGACGTAATGAACGTAATCCACATTGTTGACCACTTCACTGCCAGAGAGCGTCCAGCGACCGGAGAGGGTCAGTGTGTCTGTGATGGCACCTTTAACAAACAGCGTGTTATCAGCATCAGTGATATCCGCTATGTTTTGCGTGGTGACAACCAGATTATTAACCGCGCTGTCATTAACCAGCTCAATCTCTTCGATATTGCTGATTTTCGACTGCAGATCGCTGAGCGTCAGTGTGCCTGTGCCGCTCCACACCAGCGTATCCAGACCTTCACCCCCATCAATATGGGTGAAGCTGCTATCGCTCACGTTAAAGATATCGTCGCTAGCCGTACCTGTTACATCCTGCGCAGCGGTAACGGTATATTCCGTTCCATTCTGGCTATCCGTATAGGTGGTTGAAGAGAGATTAACCCCCTGCTGCACGTAGATATCGACCACTGTTCCGGCAGCCGTCGTGCTGGTGTAGTGCGTATAGGTGATGCTGTCGACGATTACCGTGCCACTGTCGACCCAGGTGCCTTGCAGCGTCACGCTGTCGCCAGCGATGCCTTTGATATACAGCGCATTACTTTCGCTGGTGACATCTTCTACGCTCTGCGCATCCAGCACCAGGTTGTCGCTGCTGGTGGTTGAGGTCAGCATGATCGATTCGATATTGCTGACTTTCGCTGCGACGTCGCTTAAGACCAGCTGGCCATTGCCATGCCATGCCAGCGTGTCGTCGCCAGCCGCACCATCTACCGAGGCGAAGTTAGTGTCATACACATCAAACACATCGTCTGCCTCAGTGCCGTGGAACACCAGCGCACCGCCGTTGCTGCCGTTAACCTCAACGCCCAGATGGATCGTGACGGTGGCAGTAACGACCTCACCATTGGCACCTTTCAGCGCATAGGTGAACACGTCTTCAGAGCCGGCTGGCAGTGTGGTGGTGGCAGGGGTGTAGGTATAAGCCCCGTTGTTATAGATCACCAGGGTGCCATACTGACCCGCAATGGAGACGCCACTTTCGGTGACCCAGGTATAGCTGTCATCGATCGTCACATCGCTGGTGCTGTCACCGGCTTTGGCATAGATGCGGGTGTAGATAGAACTCAGCTTATCAACCGCACCGTCTGTGCCTTCATCGGTCAGCACGTTGCCAGTGGCGAGTTCATTCGCGGTGATGACGTAGTCCGTAGTGCTTAAAACATCCACGTTCATGTTCACTCTGATCGTGTTGGTTGCCCCCGTTTTGGAGACAGCAATCCGATAGGTTCCTGCTTCAGAAACCAGAGAGGACATGTCGGTGAGAAGCAGCACTTCGTCACTATGGTTGCCCGCTTTCACCACTAACTCGTTGGTGGTTACCGTTGACCAGCTTCCGTCTTCTCCCAGTTTCTGGACTTCGTAGACGAGAGTCATATCCTGCGAGAAGTTATTGCCCCAGAAATCATATTGCGTTGAGAGCTTAAACTCGCCGGTCACAATGTCATCTGCAGAATTCAGCGTGAATGAGCCGGTGTAAATGGCTGCACTCTGTGCTGTCAGCAGGGCTTCGGGCATCGTGTCACTGGTTTTGTTGTAAATCACCGTAACGCTGGCATTTGCCTCGTTACTGGAAGCAATGTCGGTGATCGCTGCCGCCGTGGGATCGGTTGGATCCCAGCTCAGATCCAGAGCCGCATTGGTGGTACCAATCTGCACGTGAATCTGGGCGGATGAACTCTGGCCGGTGGCAGAGTCGGTAATGGTATAGGTAAAGGAATCTACCTTACCGATGCTGTCCATGGACGAGATCGGGGTATAGACATAGCTGCCATCGGCGTTGATGACCAGCGTGCCATACTGACCCACCAGCGTGGCGGTTTTGGTGGTGGCATCCAGCGTGACAGATGTCACGGTGCCATCACTGCTGGTCACGCTCGCCGCACTCACTGAGGTATAGGCGCTGTGCGGAATACCATCTGCACCATAGACGGTATCGACATCCGTGATCACATTGCCGGTTGCCGTGGTGTAGTCGGTCGGCGTGCCCTGTTCCGCCAGCGTATAGACGGTTTTAGAGGCGTTCAGATTAAAGCTCGCACCGACGTTAATACCGCCGGTGGTATAAACCAGCTGATACTGGCCAGCAGTCAGACCGGTGAGCGTGATGGTGGAGGTGGATGCGCCCAGTCCAAACATGCCAAACAGGTTTCCGCTGTTCTCCTCAGAAACGGTAACCCAGGTGCTGGTGGATGAGTCATACTTCTGCAACACCAGCGTCGAGTTACTGGCGACGTTAAGGAATGCGGAAGAGGTGGCCGTAACATCAAGATCGATAATGGTGCCATCGGCGACCACAATCGGATCACTGACAATCTTATTGTTAAACGACACTAATCCGCTGTCTTCCAGTACTGTCCCCAGATCCTGACTCACATCAACCGGATAGGTAAAGCCGACCGCTGCATCTGAGCTGACATTATCGGAGGCGGTCAGCACAATCGCCTGCACATTCAGATCCAGAGCGTCAGAAGGCGCGCTGCTGTTACCTGCCGCATCTGTCACGGTAAAGGTCACTTCATGCGTGCCGTCATACAAACCGTCTTCAGCGGTAAATTTCCAGCTGCCATCATCAGCAACGGTGGTTTCGCCGACGATCTGACCTTTGTCATAGATCGTAACGGTGGCACCAGGCTCAAGATCGCTGCCGCTGAAGGTGAGTTTACTGTCGCTCTGGGTTTCGGCTGTATTAATAGCCGCGCCCACTTCATCGGTGATCACCACCGCAGCAATGTCCACACCTTCAGGTGCAACAGAGTCCACGACATAACTGACAGCGTCAGATTCACCGCTGCTGTTACCTGCCGCGTCGACTGTCTCAAACGTAAAGCTATGGTCACCATCAGTCAGCGCTTCAGACGGCGTGAAAGACCAGCTGCCATCGTCGGCGACCTGAGCTTCACCCAGTACCGTACCATTATCGCGAACGATAATAGTGGTGCCCGCTTCCTGGCCTGAGGCGCTAAAGGTCGGTGTGGTATCACCGATAGCGCTGCCAGCGACTAACGCATTGCCTGCATCATCTGAGACCACCATCGCGGCCACATCAATGACCTCTGGCGCAACGGTGTCGACCACGACGTTAACGGTGTCGCTGCTGGTGTTGCCTTCCGCATCCGTTACAGTCACGATTAACGCATGGTCACCTTCAGCCAGGGCTGCTTCAGGCGTAAAGCTCCAGCTTCCATCTTCGGCAACCACGACACTTCCCAGCACGGTTTCACCATCGGCGATAGTCACTGTGGTGCCTGGTGTCTGATCTTTTCCGCTAAACGTCGGGGTGGTGTCATTTATGGCATCGCCATCAACAATCACGCGTCCTGCATCATCGGTAATTACGACACCGGTGTTAATGCCTTTGGTAGCTGAGACTGAGAGATCCAGTGCCTCAGACATGCCGCTGCTGTTGCCGACTGCATCGGTGACTTCAAACGTAAAGTGATGATCGCCATCGTCAAGTGCGGTTGATGGTGTAAACGACCAGCTGCCATCCTCATTCACCGTCGTTTCACCCAGTACAGTTTCACCGTCGCGAATAACAACGGTGGCTCCTGCTTCGAGATCTTTGCCACTGAAGGTCGGCATGTTTTCAGAGGTAACATCCGCGGCGGTAATCGCATTGCCATCTTCATCGGTCAGAGCCACCGTAGTGATATCAACCCCATCTGGCGCGGTGGTATCAATCGTGACGTTGAAGATGCCGTCATTACTCACACCTTCTGAATCAGTAACAGTGACCTTGATAGCGTGCGCACCTTCAGCCAGTGGGTTTTCCGGCGTGAAGGTCCAGCTTCCATCTTCACCAACTGTCACGGTGGTCAGCGTCGTTTCGCCATCAGCGATGACGATATTGGTTCCCGGTTCGAAGTTTTTACCGTTGAAGGTTGGGGTGCTGTCACTAACAGTGTCGCCATCCAGAATAGCGGTACCGTTATCATCAACGATCTCCATAGACGGCGCGGTTTGCACCACGACATTAATGGTGTCATTGACCGCGTTGCCGTTGGCGTCGGTGCCGTCGATGACCAGCGCGTGCTCGCCGTCGGCCAGCGGGGCGTCAGGGGTAGAGGTCCAGCTGCCGTCCTCGCCCACTGTAGCAGTGCCGAGCTCGGTGTCGCCGTCGGAGACGGTGACGGTGGAGCCGGGCTGCATGCCGCCGCCATTGATGGTCGGGGTGCTGTCGCTGGTGGTCGCGCCGTCGGCGATTGCATTACCGGCGTCGTCGGTCAGGCCCGGCGCGGTGGCGCTGGTGTCTACGGTGACGTTCACGGTGTCACTGACCGCGTTGCCGTCGGCGTCGGTGCCGTCAACCACGAGCGCGTGCTCGCCGTCGGCCAGCGGGGCGTCAGGGGTGAAGGTCCAGCTGCCGTCCTCGCCCACGGTGGCGGTGCCGAGTTCGGTGTCGCCGTCGGAGACGGTGACGGTGGAGCCGGGCTGCATGCCGCCGCCATTAATCGTCGGGGTACTGTCGCTGGTGGTGCTGCCGTCGGCGATCGGGTTGCCGGCGTCGTCGGTCAGGCCCGGCGCGGTGGCGCTGGTGTCGACGGTGACGTCGACGGTGCTGCTGCTGGCGTTGCCGCTGGCGTCGGTGCCGTCAACCACGAGCGCGTGATCGCCGTCAGCCAGCGGCGCGTCAGGGGTGAAGGTCCAGCTGCCGTCCTCGCCCACGGTGGCGGTGCCGAGCTCGGTGTCGCCGTCGGAGACGGTGACGGTGGAGCCGGGCTGCATGCCGTCGCCATTGATCGTCGGGGTGCTGTCGCTGGTGCTGCTGCCGTCGGCGATTGGGTTACCGGCGTCGTCGGTCAGGCCCGGCGCGGTGGCGCTGGTGTCGACGTTCACGTTCACGGTGTCA
>NZ_SBFD01000006.1:0-314641 GCF_014156615.1 Pantoea pleuroti
GACCCGTGAGGCTTAACCTTACAACGCCAGAGGCGTTTTTGAGAGACACAATTTTCAGCCTGTTACCGGATAAAAATTAGCGGAAACGAAAGATTTTGCGGCGTGACAAGGCGCAGAGCGAGGACGTCAGCGGGAGCATACTGAAGTATGTGACCGGTGTGGCCGAGCGATGGCAACGCGGTCATGGGGTAAAAGATTCGTTTCGTGCACCAAGATTTGCCTGGCGGCTTTAGCGCGGTGGTCCCACCTGACCCCATGCCGAACTCAGAAGTGAAACGCCGTAGCGCCGATGGTAGTGTGGGGTCTCCCCATGCGAGAGTAGGGAACTGCCAGGCATCAAATTTAGTGTGCTGATATGGCTCAGTTGGTAGAGCGCACCCTTGGTAAGGGTGAGGTCCCCAGTTCGACTCTGGGTATCAGCACCAGTTAAGACACGAGTTCGGTAAATAAAAGAATTTGCCTGGCGGCTGTAGCGCGGTGGTCCCACCTGACCCCATGCCGAACTCAGAAGTGAAACGCCGTAGCGCCGATGGTAGTTTGGGGTCTCCCCATGCGAGAGTAGGGAACTGCCAGGCATCAAATAAGAGAGAGCCCTTTGCGTATGCGAAGGGCTTTTTTCGTTGTGGAAAACGGCGATAAAACTCCCTCTGCACGGCGTATCCGTCTGTTTATTCATAACAGTAACAGGTCAGTAAGCGTATTAAAGCGGCTGTTCAGGCCATAAAAAACCCGGCACCAGGCCGGGTAGTAAGATAACTAAACGTCTGATCAGTGAATAACCTGCGATAAGAACGCCCGCGTACGCTCCGATTTTGGATTCGCAAAGAACTCCTGTGGTGGCGCGACTTCGACGATCTCTCCCCGATCCATAAAGATCACCCGGTCAGCCACCGTTCTGGCAAAGCCCATCTCATGGGTGACGCACAGCATGGTCATCCCATCCTCCGCCAGACCAATCATCGTATCCAGCACCTCTTTAACCATCTCAGGATCCAGCGCTGACGTGGGTTCATCAAACAGCATAATTTTTGGCTTCATACAGAGTGAGCGGGCGATGGCGACACGCTGCTGCTGTCCGCCAGAGAGCTGGCCCGGAAACTTATGTGCATGCTCGGCAATACGCACGCGTTGCAGATAGTGCATGGCCAGCTCATCAGCTTCCTTCTTTGGAATCTTTCTTACCCAGGAAGGTGCCAGCGTGCAGTTTTGCAGTACGGTCAGATGCGGAAAGAGATTGAAGTGCTGGAAGACCATACCGACTTCGGTGCGCACGCGCTCGATGTTACGAACGTCATCATTAAGATGGATACCGTCAACAACAATGCGGCCCTGCTGATGCTCTTCCAGATGGTTGATACAGCGGATCGTCGTCGATTTGCCGGAGCCGGAAGGTCCGCACAGTACGATGCGTTCACGGGGTTTAACCTGCAGGTTGATGTCTTTCAGTACATGGAATTGCCCGTACCATTTATTCACGTTCTCAAGCGAGATCATCAACGCGTCGGAAGAGTGTGTCATAGAGTCAGTCATGTAAAACCTCAGTGCGATGTACGCCCGGTGTGAAAGCGCTTTTCCAGATACTGGCTGTAGCGCGACATGCTAAAACAGAAGATCCAATAGACCAGTGCAGCAAAGACATAACCTTCGGTCGACATCCCCAGCCAGGTCGGATCGACCGTTGCCTGCTGGACGCTGCTGAACAGATCGAAAAGACCAATGATGATGACCAGGCTGGTATCTTTAAACAGTGCGATGATGGTATTGACCAGGCCGGGAATAGTGAGCTTCAGCGCCTGGGGCAGAATAACCAGCATCTGCGTCTTCCAGTAGCCCAGCGCCAGAGATTCGGCTGCTTCGTACTGACCTTTAGGCAGTGCCTGCAGTCCACCGCGAACCACCTCTGCCACATAGGCGGACTGGAACAGAATGACCCCGACCAGCGCGCGCACCAGCTTGTCGATGTTAGTGCCTTCAGACATAAACAGCGGCAGCATCACGGATGACATAAACAGCACGGTAATCAGCGGCACGCCGCGCCAGAACTCAATAAAGATAATCGACAGCGTGCGCACGACCGGCATGCGTGAGCGACGGCCCAGTGCCAGCAAAATGCCCAGCGGCAGCGCACCGGCAATACCCACCGAGGCGATAATCAGCGTCAGCGTTAATCCGCCCCACTGACGTGTTTCGACGCGTTCCAGCCCCAGATATCCGCCATACAGCAGAAACCAGACAACCACCGGATAGATGACAGCCCAGGCAGCAATGTAGCGTCCACGATACGGCAGGCTCCTCAGGAACATCGGCACAATCGACAACAGGCCGATCACCAGCGCCAGGTTAATACGCCAGCGCAACTCATGCGGGTAAAGCCCATACATGAACTGGCCGAAACGAGCATGGATAAAGACCCAACAGGCACCCTCTTTGGTGCAATCGGCGCGCGTGGTGCCGATCCAGTTTGCCTGAAAGACCAGCCAGTTCAGCGCGGGCGGAATGACGTGCCAGATGACCCAGATGCAAAACAGCGTCAGTAGCGTATTAAACCAGCTGGAAAACAGGTTCTTACGAGCCCAGAACCAGGCGCGACTGACCAGAGTCGTCGGGACGGGGGGCGTTTCATGCGTAGTTAAAGACATAGTTATCCCGTTCTCTTAACGCTCAACCAGCGCAATTTTGCGGTTGTAGAAGTTCATAAGCATTGATATCAGCAGGCTGATAATCAGGTAAACGCCCATCGTGATAGCAATCGTCTCGATGGCCTGACCGGTCTGATTCAGTACCGATCCGGCGAACAGCGACACCATATCGGGATAACCGATAGCGGCGGCGAGTGAGGAGTTCTTCACGATGTTCAGATACTGGCTGGTCAGTGGCGGAATAATGACGCGCATGGCCTGAGGAATAATCACCTGGCGCAGCGTAACCGGATTAGGCAGCCCCAGCGACCGCGCCGCTTCATGCTGACCATAGGGGACCGACTGAATCCCGGAGCGGATCACTTCAGCGATAAACGACGACGTATAAATCGACAGTGCCAGCGTCAGGGCTGCCAGCTCCGGTATCATCACCGAGCCGCCACGGAAATTGAAACCGCGCAGTTGTGGCACATCCCAGTGCGTGGCTGGGCCAAACCCAAGGTGTGCAAGCAAAGGAAAGAGAATCAGCATCACAACGGCAGCGGGCCATGTGCGACGTAACTGACCGGTTTTCAACTGATGTTTACGGTTAAAGCGGTACAGGCCATAGCTCACAGCCGCGGCCAGAAGCAGTGCAATAACAAACGGCCAGCTGCCTGCTGCATAGGTCGGCCATGGAACGTAGAGTCCGCGATTACTGACATATGCCAGGTCAAAAGCATTCAGCGCCTGACGTGGCCCCGGCAGATTGCGCAAGACTGCAAAGTACCAGAAGAAGATTTGCAGCAGGGGCGGGATATTACGGAAGGTTTCGATATAGATATTCGAGAGTTTCCGTAGCAGCCAGTTGTCAGAAAGGCGGGCAAGACCGACCGCGAATCCGAGAATCGAAGCGAAAACAATACAGAGTGCAGAAACCAGCAGCGTGTTGGTTAATCCGACCAGAAACACGCGCGCGTAGGTATCTCCCTCAGTGTACTCAATCAGATGCTGAACGATGCCGAAACCGGCAGTGCGCTCAAGAAATCCAAACCCCGATGTTATGCCGCGATTGGCAAGGTTAATAATGGTGTTATGCACCAGATAACCCACCACACCAAGCACCGCGACGACGGCGATGAGCTGATAAATCCAGGCGCGAACCGTGGGATTACCAAATGAAAAATCCCTTTTCACGGTTGGGCGTTGTGACATGTTGAAACCTCAGTAACGAAAGCTGGGGTAGGGCACCGCAGAATAGGGTGCCCGATTAGTGAGGTCTGTTAACGTACCGGTGGTGCGTACTGAATACCGCCCTGGTTCCACAACGCATTCTGACCACGTGCAATCTTCAGTGCGCTGTCTTTACCGACGTTACGGTCAAAGCTTTCCTGATAGTTACCCACCTGCTTAACGATGTTGTAAGCCCACTTGTTATCCAGCTTCAGATCCTTACCAAAATCACCTTCTGCGCCCAGGAAGTGTGCCATGTCTGGTGTGGTTGGCTTGGCCGTCATCTGGTCAACGTTCTTCGAGGAGATGCCCATCTCCTCCGCATTCAGCATGGCGTAGAGCGACCACTTCACGATGGTGAACCAGTCATCATCACCACGACGCACCAACGGCCCCAGCGGCTCTTTGGAGATCACTTCGGGCAGAACAATAAATTCGTCCGGTTTGCCCAGCTTAATGCGTAATGCGTAGAGCTGAGACTGGTCAGACGCCAGCGTATCGCAACGTCCGCTATCCAGCGCTTTAGCCGATTCATCAGAGCGGTCAAAGGTCACAGGCGTATATTGCATTTTGTTGGCTTTAAAGAAGTCCGCTACGTTCAGCTCGGTGTCGGTTCCCGCCTGAATACAGACGGTGGCACCATCCAGCTCTTTCGCACTTTTCAGGCCGGCCTTCTGGTGAGTCAGGAAGCCGATACCGTCGTAATAGTTCACGCCCGCAAACAGGAAGCCCATGCCGCCATCGCGCGATGAGGTCCAGGTGGTATTACGTGAAAGCACATCCACCTCGCCGGACTGCAGGGCGGTAAAACGCTCTTTCGCGGTCAGCGGGGTATATTTCACTTTGGTCGCATCACCAAACACAGCGGCAGCCGTCGCACGACACACATCTACATCGATACCGGTAAACTTGCCGCCAGCATCTGCATAGGAGAAGCCCGGCAAGCCGTCACTGATACCACATTGAACAAACCCTTTTTTCTTTATCGCATCCAGTGTGGTGCCTGCGTGTGCTTGCTGAGCAACGGCAACCAGCGAGGCAGCCGCGATCAGCGTAGAGAGCATCATCTTTTTCATAAAGCATCCTGTGTGGCGGGATCATGTTGTTATGTTTGCGCACTTTAGTGTGCGTTTTTCCTGTCTGTGGCGGTCAGCCATCCACGACTCTGCAAAGCTGATGCCAGGTTTGCAGGTTCCTGAATTCGTATGAAAGAACGGTTAATAATCGGAAGCACTTAGAAAGTTCCGCTAATATGGCGCACCAAAAGGAAGCAATGCGAGTCGACCCGATCACATTTAGTGCAAATAGTTTCACTATGTGGGAGCAGTGTGAGCATTCACTCAGGCAAAAATGTATGAAGAGATTGCGTTGCTTTTTAATGCGCAGAAAGTCACATACCCAGCAGTGGCGGGGATGTGAAGCGAGGTGAGGGTCAGGCAGGCACTAAGTCAAATCACAGCGGGCAAAAGCGAGAGGGTGAAATATCACGCCAGCGATTGCAACTACAGTTACCATATTACCGGAAACTGTTTCACTATCATTATCGTGGCTTTGTGCGTCAACGCACAAATAAAAACGCCAGCCCGAAGGCTGGCGTGATTTACAGACAGAACTAAAAATCAGTTCATGCCGTATTTTTTCAATTTCTTACGCAGCGTACCGCGGTTGATACCCATCATCAGGGCAGCACGGGTCTGATTGCCACGGGTATACTGCATCACCATGTCCAACAGAGGCTGCTCGACTTCAGCCAAAACCAGCTCATACAGGTCGCTCACATCCTGACCATTCAGTTGAGCAAAATAGTTCTTCAGTGCCTGTTTAACCGAATCACGCAAAGGTTTTTGAGTTACCTGATCCTGTGAGTTAACGGTTGAAACGGTCAGTACGTCAGAATTTACGCGTTGTTCGAACATAGTTCTTTCAGCTCTTTATTTCGTTACGCAAGATTTTCGAAGTATGCCTCCAACGCCTCCAGCTGTTCGCTGGCATCCTCAATGGCGTTGAATGTGCGCCGAAACTGGTCATTCGGGGCGTGCTCCTGCAGGTACCAGGAGACGTGCTTTCGCGCTATACGGTATCCCTTGCCTGAACCGTAAAAGTCGTGCAGCTCACGTATATGCGAAACAAGCAAGCGCTTGACCTCTGCCATCGGCAGCGGGGCAAGCAACTCCCCAGTGTCCAGATAATGCTGGATTTCCCGGAAGATCCACGGTCTTCCCTGAGCAGCACGTCCTATCATCAGAGCATCGGCCCCTGTATAGTCGAGCACCGCTCTGGCTTTATGCGGGTCAGTTATGTCTCCATTCGCGATAATCGGAATGGAGACACTCTGCTTAACTGTCCGAATGCTGTCATATTCAGCTTCTCCGTTGAACAGGCAGGCACGAGTGCGGCCATGTATCGTCAGAGCCTGTATACCGCAGCGTTCAGCCAATTGGGCAATCGCGACACAGTTCCTGTTTTCAGGATCCCAGCCGGTACGAATTTTCAGCGTAACCGGCACATTCACTGCATTAACCACTGCGGAGAGAATTGACTCCACCACGGTGGGATATTGCAGCAAGGCTGAACCCGCCATTTTGCGGTTAACCTTCTTGGCAGGGCATCCCATATTAATGTCGATAACCTGTGCACCAGCCTCAACATTAATGCGTGCAGCTTGCGCCATTTCACTGGGATCGCAACCGGCAATTTGCACGGCGCGAATGCCTGGCTCATCGCTGTGAACCATACGTAATCGAGATTTGTCGCTTGCCCAGACTTCCGGGTTTGAAGACAACATCTCAGAAACTGCCATGCCTGCACCCATTTCGTGACACAGCGTCCTGAACGGCCTGTCGGTAATACCGGCCATCGGTGCTGCAATCAGTCGATTTCTCAGCTGGAGGTTTCCAATACGCATGAAGTCAGAATGGCCATACTGTGTCTGCAAGGCGGCGTATATTACGCATTTTTGCAGGAAGATGAAAGGCCAAACTTTGAACAATCAGCAAGAAAGATCAATGAAATCCGGGTCATGATCGATGCTCTTATTTATTGCTATTAAATATCAATAACTTAACAATTTATGCTGAAATTGTGAGCAAAAGTTTTTCCAGAAAAGTACGTCAATTCGCCAGATAAAAAACGTCACATGACGTGATTAACGATACAAGCATCCATTTCAAATCGGGAAAGCCCGCAACTTACGCTACGGGCTGGCTGAATGTTCTGTTAAGGCACTTTGTTCCGGGCAGAGCGATGTCAGAAGGGGCAGACAGGCGCTATATTCAGGATTTAATCCCGGTAATCCGGCACCACTCCTCTTTAACCGCAACCGGGTCGAGCGTGAACTCGCTGACATACGCTTCGCAGACGCTCTCTGCCTGGCTCTCTAACACGCCCGAGAGGCCCAGATGACCGCCAGACTTCGGCAGTACGCTGATCAGCGGTGCCAGTTCACGTAGCGGGCCAGCCAGGATATTGGCCACCACCACATCAGCCTGCAGATTGTCCGGTTGCTGGTGGGGCAGGTAGAGCGACAGGCGATCAGAGACGCCGTTGCGCTCAGCATTATCCCGGCTGGCCTGAATAGCCTGCGGATCGATATCAATCCCGATCGCCTGAGCCGCGCCCAGCTTCAGTGCGGCGATCGCCAGGATCCCCGAACCACAGCCGAAATCGATCACCGTTTTGCCCACCAGATCCAGCCCATCAAGCCAGGTAAGGCAGAGTGAGGTGGTCGGATGGGTGCCGGTCCCAAACGCCAGGCCGGGATCGAGCATCACGTTGACGGCATCGGGATCCGGCACATCACGCCAGCTCGGACAGATCCAGAGCCGCTCACCGAAGCGCATCGGATGAAAGTTTTCCATCCATTCGCGCTCCCAGTCTTTATCTTCGATCTGCTCGATCCGGTGACGAAAACCGGTGCCCAGCAACGGATGCTGCGCCAGTTCGGCGGTAATCGCGGCCATATCAGTTTCTGCATCGAACAGGCCGATAACATCGGTATCGCCCCACAGGCGTGTTTCACCTGGCAGCGGCTCATATACCGGCGTGTCGTTGGTATCCTGAAAGGTCACTGAAACCGCACCGATGTCCATCAGCGCATCGCTCAGCGTTTCCGCGTGTTCACCTGAGCTGTTAATTTTGATTTGAATCCACGGCATAACGTCTCTCTTTCCGTCAATGTTGCGGCGCGTCGACCGTTTGCGGCGCGCGTCCAAACAGGTTGCCCACTAAAAATGCCAGCAGGCTCAAAAGCAGTGAGGGCACAATGGGATGAAAACCCAGAATCTGCAGGTTCAGGCTCGCCAGAAAAGCGTAGCAGCCTCCACCCACCACCATGCCGGTGATGGCTCCCGCGGCATTAGCGCGTTCCCAGTAGAGGCCCAGTACCAGCGGCCAGAGGAAAACCGCCTCAAGGCCGCCAAAGGCCAGCAGGTTGAGCCAGATAATCATATCCGGTGGATTCCAGGCTGCAATCAGCAGCAGCATACCCAGTGCGAACGTAATGGTGCCAGATAACAGCCTCAGCCGCGTCTCATTTTCCAGTTGCTGCGGGGCGACACGCAGATAGAGATCTTTGATCAGCGTGGCCGAAGCCTGTAACAGCTGGGCATTGATGGTCGACATAATGGCGGCCATAGGTGCTGCCAGAAACAGTCCGGCGGCTAACGGTGGCAGCACTGTGATCATCAGGGTGGGTATCACACTATCCGGCACGGTCAGATTCGGCAGTACTGCCCGGCCGAGCGCACCGGCCAGATGCATTCCCAGCATCAGGATCGCCACCACAATGGTGCCCAGAATAATGGCCCGATGGACTGCCTTGCTGTCTTTATAAGAGATGCAGCGCACGGCAGTATGCGGTAAGCCAATCACCCCAAAGCAGACCAGCACGACAAACGAGCTGAGGAAGGTCGGCGTTATAATCTCTCCCGGCCCCTGCGGCGACAGCAAAGCAGGATCGATGTCATGCAGTTTCTGGACGGCCGTGCTCAGGCCGCCAGCCTGATGAATCACCGCGAACAGCAGCAGAAATGTGCCAATCAGCATCACGACACCCTGCATGGCGTCATTGAGCACGCTGGCACGGAATCCGCCAAAAGCGGTGTAGAGCGCAATAGTGCCGCCAAAAATCAGCAGACCGGTATCATACGGAATGCCTGCGGCGGTTTCGAGCAGCCGCGCACCGCCAATAAACTGCACCGTCATGGCACCGATAAAGGCAACCAGCAGACTCAGACTCGCCAGCCAGATCAGCAGCGGGCTCTGATAGCGGGCGTAGAGCATGTCATTCAGCGTCACCGCATTATACTTACGTGCCAGTATGGCGAACTTTTTACCCAGCACACCCAGCGAGAGCCAGACGGCAGGCACCTGCACCATCGCCAGCAATACCCATCCCAGCCCATATTTGTAGGCGGCACCGGGACCACCAATAAACGAGCTGGCGCTGATATAGGTGGTGGTGAGCGTCATCGCCAGCACAAATCCGCCCATGGAGCGGCTGCCAAGGAAATATTCAGTGAGGAAGCTGCCTTCACGCCTTTTACGGACGGCAAAGACCGACAGCGCAGCAACCAGCACCAGATAAATCAGTAACGGCAGAATGATTTCACTGTTCACTTTTATCCTCCAGCGGCATGTCGCGGAAAATGACCCGCACCATCATCCAGCACAGGAATATGAACAACAGGGGAGCAAACAGGCAGGAGAGTTCGAACCAGCGCGGCAGGCCGGTGATACCGATTTCACGTCCGCCCAGCCAGGCTGAAAGCCCCCAGGCAGCGAGCCAGAGCAGGGTGAGATAGAGCGACCAGCGCGCCTCTTTATGTGCCTGTATAAAACGAGCATCCATGATTCAACCTTAACGCCAGCGGCAAAAGAAAAAGGCCGGATTAACCGGCCTCTGACTGACTCAGCGTTGCGATTACTTCTCGTGCAAGCCGAGTTTTTTCTCCAGATAGTGGATATTGGTTCCACCGTGCTGGAAGTTTTCGTCGGACATGATTTTCATCTGCAGTTCAACGTTGGTTTTGATACCGTCGATGATCAGTTCCGCCAGCGCATTCTTCATGCGGGCAATAGCCACTTCGCGCGTTTCGCCATAGGTGATCAGCTTACCGATCATGGAGTCGTAATACGGCGGTACGGTGTAGCCTGAGTAGATATGCGACTCCCAGCGCACGCCAAAACCGCCTGGCGCATGGAAGCGGGTGATTTTGCCCGGGCTTGGCAGGAAGGTGACCGGATCTTCAGCGTTAATACGGCACTCGACCGCATGCCCGCGAATAACCACTTCGTCCTGTTTGATCGACAATGGCTGACCCGCAGCGATGCGCAGCTGCTCTTTGATCAGATCCACACCGGTGATCATCTCGGTCACCGGATGTTCCACCTGAATACGGGTGTTCATCTCAATGAAGTAGAACTCACCGTTTTCGTACAGGAACTCGAAGGTACCTGCGCCACGATAGCCAATCTCAATACAGGCTTTGGCACAACGATTACCGATAAAGCTGCGCTGTTCCGGCGTGATGCCTGGTCCTGGCGCTTCTTCAACCACTTTCTGGTGACGACGCTGCATGGAGCAGTCACGTTCGCCCAGATAGATCGCGTTGCCCTGGCCGTCAGCCAGAACCTGAATCTCAATGTGGCGCGGATTCTCCAGATACTTCTCCATGTAAACCATGTCGTTGCTGAAAGCCGCTTTGGCTTCCGCTTTCGTCATGTTGATGGATTGTTCCAGATCTTTATCGCTGCGCACAACGCGCATACCGCGACCGCCGCCGCCGCCAGAGGCTTTGATGATGACCGGATAACCGATGCGCTTCGCAAAGGCACGGTTTTTTTCCATATCATCGGTCAGCGAACCGTCAGAACCGGGTACGGTTGGAACGCCTGCTTTCTTCATCGCATTAATCGCAGAGACTTTGTCGCCCATCAGGCGAATGGTGTCTGCTTTCGGACCGATAAAGATAAAGCCGGAGCGCTCAACCTGCTCAGCAAAATCGGCATTCTCAGAGAGGAAGCCGTAGCCAGGGTGAATCGCCACCGCGCCGGTGATCTCTGCAGCAGAGATCAGCGCCGGGATGTTGAGGTAACTTTTAACTGACTGCGCCGGGCCGATGCAGACGGTTTCGTCTGCCAGCAGCACGTGCTTCAGGTCACGATCCGCGCTTGAGTGTACCGCAACAGTCTTGATGCCCAGTTCTTTACAGGCACGCAGAATGCGCAGCGCAATCTCACCACGGTTAGCAATAACAATTTTATCCAGCATGATCTGCCCCGTTACTCGATGATAACCAGTGGCTCGTCAAATTCGACCGGCTGACCGCTTTCAACCAGAATAGCTTTCACCACGCCTGATTTGTCAGCTTCGATCTGGTTCATCATTTTCATGGCTTCGACGATGCACAAGGTATCGCCGGCATTCACTTTCTGGCCGACTTCCACAAAGGCTTTCGCATCCGGGCTCGGCGTGCGGTAGAAGGTCCCTACCATCGGTGAACGCACGATGTGACCGCTGATTTCAGCCGGTGCCGCTTCGGCAACCGCTGCAACAGGGGCAACAGCTGTTGCCAGAGCAGGCTGTTGAACCGGCGGAGCGTAAGCCTGCTGCATCATCGGGTAACCCACGTTTGCAGGTGCACGGCTGATGCGAACGGACTCTTCACCTTCAGAAATTTCCAGCTCTGAAATGCCAGACTCTTCAACCAGTTCGATCAGTTTTTTAATTTTACGAATATCCATGAGTGGGGTTCCGTACTCAGTTTGATTAATTAGTTTGAGACAGGCGTTTTACTGCCGTTTGTAAAGCCCATGTGTAGCCGTCAGCGCCAAGCCCACAGATCACGCCAGCAGAGACATCAGAAAGATAGGAGTGATGGCGGAAGGGCTCGCGGGCATGCACGTTGGAGAGATGAACCTCGATAAACGGTATTTCTACCGCCAGCAGGGCATCACGTAGTGCGACACTGGTATGGGTAAACGCGGCAGGATTAATAATGATGTAATCCACATTGCCTTTGGCCTCATGAATGCGATCAATCAGCTGAAATTCAGCATTGGTTTGCAGGTGGCTCAATTCCACATTCAACTGGTCTGCCTGACGTGTCAAATCGTCAACGATCTGACGCAGCGTGGTATGACCATACTTCTCAGGTTCACGTGTTCCCAACAGGTTCAGATTGGGTCCGTTTAAAAGCAGAATATGTAATTTATGCGCCATCGTGCTGCCATCTCCCGCAATCATTGAGGCATCGCGTAAAATACCTTGCGAATCTTCATTTGTCACCTTTGAGAATGAAAAAGAAGACCCGACGAGCAATAAAGCCGGGCATTATATCCGTTTCGTGTCATTTCGCAGCAAAATACTGGTCTTATCTGCGAAGATGATCGGATGTGGCCAGCGGGCCACATCTTTTATCAGAAAACGGCAGAGGAAAACAACGGGGGAAGCGCTAGCGAGGCCACCATTTGAGAAATTTTTTGTAACGCCAGGCTAACAGTATCGCAGCAAGTAGGGCGTAGATAAGTGGCTGGGGTGACAGGGTTTTCACTGACCAGATATAGTGAATCGGCACCAGAATCGCTACCAGGTAGACCGCGTTGTGTAGGGTTTGCCAGCGCTTACCGAGCTTGCGCTGAGCACGCTGAAACGACGTCAGCGCCAGGGCCAGTAATATCAGCCAGCTGATAATACCCAGTGTCAGATAGGGACGGGAAATCAGCTCGCTGCCCAGCAGACGCAGATTGTCAGCGCCCAGCTCCAGCAGGTAATAGCTCAGCAGATGGAGAGAAGCCCAGACAAACGTCCAGACGCCAAGCAGACGTCGCGTGCGGATTAACAGCGGTTGCCTGCCATAACGTGCCAGCGGTGAGACCAGCAGCGTACCCAGTAGCAGTTTCAGCGCCATGCGGCCGGTAAAATGCTGAATATCTTTTGCTGGATCCGCACTCAGGCCGCCCTGCATTGCGGCAAGAACCAGATAAACCAGCGGCAACAGGGCCGCCAGATGCAGAATCACCTTAAGCCAGGTGATCTGTTTTATCGACAGGCGTACCACCTAGTAATTCTCCCGTAAATCCAGGCCACGATAGAGCGACGCAACCTGTTCGGCATAGCCGTTAAACAGCAGTGTTGGCTGACGTTCGACCTTCAGACTGCCGCCCGGCCCAATAAACCGCTCAGTGGCCTGCGACCAGCGTGGATGATTAACGTGCGGATTCACATTGGCATAAAAACCATATTCATCTGCGGCGATCTGGTTCCATGTCGTTGGCGGCTGTTTGTCGGTCAGGGTGATTTTGACGATCGACTTAATACCTTTAAAGCCATATTTCCACGGTACCGTCAGGCGAATCGGCGCGCCATTCTGCGGCGGCAGCGCTTTGCCATAGACGCCGGTAGTCAGTATCGTCAGCGGATGCATTGCTTCATCCAGACGTAAACCTTCGACATAGGGATAATTGAGTCCGCCGCCAATAAAGCGATCTTTCTGGCCTGGCATCTGCTCGGGATCGTAGAGCGTCTGGAAGGCGACAAAACGCGCTTTGCTGGTGGGTTCCGCCAGAGAGATAAGCTTATTCAGCTCAAAGCCTATCCAGGGCACCACCATCGACCAGGCTTCCACGCAGCGCATGCGATAGATTCGCTGCTCCATGGCAAACCGTTTAAAGATGTCATCCATATCCAGGGTTACGGGCTTAGCCACTTCGCCATCAATGGTCAGTTTCCAGGGTTCTGTTTTCAGCGTACCGGCATTGGCGGCCGGATCGGCCTTATCCAGCCCGAACTCATAGAAGTTGTTATAGCCGGAAACTTTATCCGCAGGCGTTAAGGTCAGATCGGCCTGATATTGCGCTGGTTTGGTAAAGTCCAGCGGCCGGCCTGCTGGCGCGGGTGGGCGGTCGTTGCCTTTGAACCAGCTGAGAATATCGGCTTGCGCCACGCCCGGCATACCCATTGCCGCGGCGCTCAGTCCCAGCGTTTTCAGCACCTGGCGGCGCTTCATGTTAAAAATGCTTTCCGGCGTTACGTCGGCTTCGGTCAGACAGGGTGTGCGTTTCATGGTGCCTTCTCCAGACAGGATGTCATTAACCAGCATGGTGACTATTACTGATATCAGCCAGTTTCGCCCTGAAAATGTGAAATTTCCTGGCTGGCCGGTACGATGAGAATGCACCGAAAAGTGTCAGGATCAACGTCAGCGATGATATCCCGACGATATACTTCGGCTTCATACGTCCCGGCGATGTCGGCAACGGCAAATTATGCTATTTTGCTCGCGTTTTCGTCAGGCTGACGGTACAAGGTTGGGTGATCCGGTTATCACCGCAGTAATACAGGCACAGGGATGCGATTAACCACAAAATTATCTGCGTTTATTACCTTTTTAAGCCTGCTGGCAATGTCGTTGATGCTGGCAGGCTGTGCATTCAGTGTTTTCTGGTTCAGTCATCAGCGGGTTGAACATCGGGCGCAGATACTGGCGACCGAAGTGGATCAGGCGATGTTCACCCAGACGCCGGCAGAGCTGCATGTCTGGCTCACGCGTATGATGCCGATAATGAATGCCGAGCAGATTTCACTTCACAACGGCAGGCAGACTTTCCTTACCCTCTCCCGACACGAAAACCAGATGCTGGAAGACGAGCCTAATCGTTTTATTCAGGTCGATGTGCCTTTGATGCACCAGACGGGTTTAGAGTTGCGGGTTGTCACCCTTGATCCTGCCAAAACCTGGCTGCGCTCCATTACCGGCACCTCTACGCTGGGCATCCTGTTTACCGTCATGCTGGTGATGAGTCTGGTGCTGCTGCTGATGCATCGCTGGCTCAGTCGTCAGTGGCGCGGTATGGAGCATCTTGAAGTGCGGGCAGAGGCGATTATCAGCGGTGAGCGCGGCGTAATGCCGAAACGCGGTGCGGATGAGTGGCCACCGAGAGCGAGCCGCGCACTGGATGTGTTGCTGGCGGATCTGCAGGAAGCGGGCGAACAGCGTCTGCGTATCGACACGCTGATCCGCACCTTTGCTGCGCAGGATGGACGCACCGGTCTCAACAACCGGCTGTTCTTTGATAACCAGCTCGCCACCCTGCTGGAAGATCAGGAAGCTGTCGGCACCCATGGTGTGGTGATGATGGTGCGCCTGCCCGATCTGGACACGCTGAAGGATTCGCTTGAGCCGGGGCTGGTTGAGGAGTACCTCTTCAATTTCGTCAATATGCTTTCCACCTTTGTGCTGCGCTATCCTGGTGCCCTGCTGGCACGCTATTTCCGCAGTGATTTTGCCGTGCTACTGCCGCATCGGAGTCTCAAAGAGGCAAACAGTATTGCGGATCAGCTGATCAATGCCGTTGATTCACTGCCGCCGATGCGGCTGGTCAATCGTGATGATCTCATCCATATCGGTATCAGCGCCTGGCACAGCGGGCAGACCGTACCGCAGGTGATGGAAAATGCCGAAATGGCCACCCGACGTGCGGCACTGCTGGGCGGCAACAACTGGACCAATGGGGCCGGAAATCCGCAGGACGCCGGGCGGGGGAGTGTGCGCTGGCGAACCCTGCTGGAGAACACACTTAGCCGTGGCGGCCCGCGGCTCTACCATAAACCCACCGTCAATATTGAGGGCAAGGTACAGCACCGGGTGATGCTGACCCGCATCTTCGACGGCGATAAAGAAGTGCTGGCCGCAGAATATATGCCCCTGGTGCAGCAGCTCGGCATGGCTGATGGCTGGGATCGCCAGCTAATGACCCGCATTGCGGCACTCTCTGAACTCTGGCCAGAAGAGACGCTGGTGATCCCGGTGACGATTACCTCGCTTCTGCAACGCTCTTTTGTCCTCTGGCTGCAGAACATGCTGCTGCAGTGCCCGAAAGCGCAAAGAAAACGATTTTTATTTGAACTTGCCGAGGCAGATGTTTGTCAACACATCAACCGTTTAACGCCAGTTTTCCGCGCACTTAAGGCTTTTGGCTGTCGGGTTGCGGTAAATCAGGCGGGTTTAACCGTGGTAAGCAGCGCCTACATACGACAGCTGCCGCTGGAACTGATCAAGCTTGATGCCGGTCTGGTGCGCAATATTGAGCGGCGGACTGAAAATCAGTTGTTTGTGCAGAGTCTGCTGGAAGTCTGTAAATGTACGGGCATTCAGGTGTTTGCTACCGGTGTTCGCACTAAAGCGGAGTGGCAAACATTAGTCGCGTTGGGCGTAGCAGGTGGGCAGGGCGACTTTTTTGCCCCCTCGCTTCCGGTTAACAGTAACGTGAAGAAGTATTCACAACGTTACCGTATTTAATGAATTGCGGTCGTACTGACGGAAATTTACGGTTTTTTTTAATGTTTATCCGCGTCTGAACCTCTGAACTTACTGCCGGAAATGTTAGATTTTATGTCGGACAGGGCGAGGGGAAATAGCGTGAAATGCAGTGCTGATGGCGTCTGGTCGCCATTCTGCCGTTGTGGATCGCCAGTTCAGATGACTTAAACGCAATCAGGCGTCTTTTTTCACCGAAGCAGAACGTTTTTGCGCCTTGTGGCAGCTTCGTGTGGTTGGTAAAGTAAGCGGATTTTATTTTCCGCCCCCAGCTTGCAGGATTACCCCTTAGTATGTTTAAAAAATTTCGTGGCATGTTTTCCAACGACTTGTCCATTGACCTGGGTACCGCGAATACCCTGATTTACGTGAAAGGACAGGGCATCGTGCTGAACGAGCCCTCCGTCGTCGCTATTCGACAGGATCGTGCCGGTTCACCGAAAAGTGTTGCGGCCGTGGGTCATGAGGCCAAACAGATGCTTGGCCGTACGCCAGGCAATATCGCAGCGATTCGTCCGATGAAAGATGGCGTTATTGCTGACTTCTTCGTGACTGAAAAGATGCTGCAACACTTCATCAAGCAGGTTCACAGCAACAGTTTTATGCGTCCCAGCCCGCGTGTGCTGGTCTGCGTACCCGTCGGGGCAACACAGGTTGAACGCCGCGCGATTCGTGAATCCGCTCAGGGCGCAGGCGCGCGTGAAGTGTTTCTGATTGAAGAGCCGATGGCTGCAGCAATTGGTGCGGGTCTGCCCGTTTCAGAAGCGACCGGCTCAATGGTGGTGGATATTGGTGGCGGTACCACAGAAGTGGCGGTGATCTCCCTGAACGGTGTGGTCTACTCCTCGTCAGTGCGTATTGGTGGCGATCGTTTCGATGAAGCTATTATTAATTATGTGCGTCGTAACTACGGTTCACTGATCGGCGAAGCGACCGCAGAACGTATTAAGCATGAGATCGGTTCAGCCTATCCGGGTGATGAAGTCCGTGAGATCGAAGTGCGTGGCCGTAACCTGGCAGAAGGTGTGCCGCGCGGCTTTACACTGAACTCTAATGAAATTCTGGAAGCGCTGCAGGAGCCATTAACCGGCATCGTTAGCGCGGTGATGGTTGCCCTTGAGCAGTGTCCGCCTGAGCTGGCTTCAGATATTTCGGAGCGCGGCATGGTGCTGACCGGCGGTGGTGCGTTACTGCGCAACCTGGATCGTCTGCTGATGGAAGAGACGGGCATTCCGGTTGTGGTTGCTGAGGATCCACTGACCTGTGTGGCTCGCGGTGGCGGCAAAGCGCTGGAAATGATCGACATGCATGGCGGCGATTTGTTCAGCGAAGAATAATTGCCTCAACCGGCTGAGAACGCAATGATCATGCGAGGGAGTGGCATGTGAACCGGCGCAATCTGTGCCGGTGCAGTGCGTTCAGCCCAGGGAAGCACGGTGTTATGCCGTTGCTTCCTCTCCTGTTGTCGAGGATCACGCAGATTATATGAAGCCGATTTTTAGCAGGGGACCTTCCCTGCAGTTGCGTCTATTCCTGGCGGTTATCGTGGCGATTGCCATTATCATTGCCGACAGCCGTGTGGGTTCTTTCACCCAAATACGCAACTATCTGGATACGTCGGTCAGTCCGTTTTACTTCCTGGCCAATGGGCCACGTCAGCTGCTGGATGGCGTGTCAGAGTCGCTGGCGTCGCGTCAGCTGCTGGAGCAGGAAAACAAAGCGTTACGTCGTGAGCTCTTCCTGAAAAACAGTAACCTGCTAATGCTGGGGCAATATAAGCAGGAAAACGCACGCCTGCGTGAACTGCTGGGTTCACCGCTGCGTCAGGATGAGCAAAAGATGGTGACACAGGTCATCTCCACCGGCACCGATCCTTACACCGACCAGGTGGTAATCGACAAAGGCAGCGTTAACGGCGTCTATGAAGGCCAGCCGGTCATCAGTGATAAAGGGGTGGTCGGTCAGGTCATCGCTGTCGGACAACTCACCAGCCGTGTTCTGCTGATCTGTGATGCGTCACATGCCCTGCCGATTCAGGTGCTGCGTAATGACATTCGTGTCATTGCCGCAGGTAACGGCTGTACTGAAGATCTCCAGCTTGAGCATCTGCCAGGTAATACGGACATTCGGGTCGGCGATGTACTGGTGACTTCAGGTATCGGTGGCCGATTCCCTGAAGGCTATCCGGTGGGTGTGGTTTCCTCGGTAAAAGTGGATACCCAACGCGCCTATACGGTGATTCAGGCGCATCCGACCGCGGGACTGCAGCGTCTGCGTTACCTGCTGCTGCTGTGGGGTGCCGATCGCAATGGTGATATGCCGTTGCCGCAGGATGAAGTTCATCGCGTTGCGAACGAGCGTCTGATGCAGATGATGCCGCAGGTCTTACCGCCTGCGGGAGAAATGGGCCCGCCTGCGCCTGCCGTACAGATGGGACCGCCTGCACCGTCAGCCACCAGCAGCAGTGGACAAAGCAACTCCTCGCGTTCACGCGGGGGGCAGCCTTGAGTCGATATCGCAGCCAGGGACGTTGGGTCATCTGGCTCTCCTTCCTGGTTGCGCTTGTCCTGCAGATCATGCCCTGGCCGGATGAAATTTATATGTTCCGGCCCTCATGGCTGCTGTTGATCCTAATCTATTGGGTGCTCGCACTGCCGCATCGGGTCAATGTCGGCAGCGGATTTGTGCTGGGTGCCATCATGGATCTGATTGCGGGTTCCACACTCGGCGTGCGTGCGCTGGCGCTCAGTATCATCGCCTACCTGATTGCCTTTAAGTTCCAGTTATTCCGCAACTTAGCGTTGTGGCAGCAAGCGTTAATGGTTATGGTGCTGTCGCTGGCGATGGATGTGATTGTCTTCTGGGCTGAATTCCTGGTAATCAACGTTTCATTCCGACCTGAAATTTTCTGGAGCAGTGTCGTCGACGGTATTCTCTGGCCCTGGCTATTCTTATTAATGAGAAAAATTCGTCGTCAGTTCGCTGTTCAATAAGGAAATTTATGGTAACCCTCTATCTTGCTTCCGGTTCACCGCGTCGTCGTGAGCTGTTAACTCAACTTGGTCTGACATTCGAGCGCATCGTGACTGACGTTGAAGAGCAGCGTCAGCCGAACGAAGCGGCGGAGATCTATGTCCGCCGTCTGGCCAATGATAAAGCGCAGGCGGGTGTCAAACTGGCCGCGCAGGATCTGCCGGTGCTGGGCGCGGATACGATTGTGGTGCTGAATGGCGAAGTGCTGGAAAAGCCGCGTGATGCCGCCAATGCCCGCGCGATGCTGTGCAAACTCTCTGGTCATACGCATCAGGTGATGACGGCGGTAGCACTGGCCGACAGCCAGCAGGCGCTGGATTGCGTCGTAACCACTGATGTGACATTCCGCACCTTAACCGCAACCGACATCGACGACTATATCGCGACCGGCGAGCCAATGGATAAAGCGGGTGCATACGGTATCCAGGGCAGGGGAGGAAACTTTGTCCGCAAAATTAATGGAAGCTACCATGCAGTGGTCGGATTACCCTTGGTTGAGACAGGGGAGTTGATCAGCCATTTCGAGTCACTGCGTGCCGTAAGGGGTCAACATGACGGCTGAATTACTGGTAAACGTCACGCCTTCTGAAACACGTGTTGCCTATATCGACGGCGGCATACTGCAGGAAATTCACATTGAGCGTGAGGCGCGGCGCGGCATCGTTGGCAATATTTATAAAGGCCGTGTAAGCCGTGTTCTGCCCGGCATGCAGGCCGCCTTTGTTGATATCGGTCTGGAGAAAGCGGCCTTTCTGCACGCCTCAGATATCATGCCGCATACTGAATGTGTGGCGGGCGACGAAAAGAAAAACTTTATCGTGCGGGATATCGCCGAGCTGGTGCGTCAGGGACAGGATCTGGTGGTTCAGGTCGTCAAAGACCCGCTTGGCACCAAAGGTGCCCGGCTGACCACTGACATCACTCTGCCTTCGCGTTACCTGGTCTTTATGCCAGGCGCATCGCATGTGGGTGTCTCTCAGCGTATTGAGAGCGAGAAAGAGCGCGATCGGCTTAAAGCGGTCGTGGCTGACTACTGCGACGATCTGGGCGGCTTTATTATCCGTACCGCCGCAGAAGGCATCGGGGAAGAGGAGCTGGCGCAGGACGCGGCTTTTCTCAAACGACTCTGGACCAAAGTCAGCGAGCGTAAAAAGCGCAATCAGACCCGCTGCCTGCTCTACGGTGAGCTGGCTCTGGCCCAGCGTATTCTGCGTGATTTTGCGGGCGCAGCGCTGGATCGCATCCGGGTCGACTCCCGCCTGACCTGCGATATGCTGGTGGAATTTACCGGTGAATATATCCCGGAAATGGCCGGTAAGCTGGAGCTCTACAACGGTAAACAGCCTATTTTCGACCTGTTTGACGTCGAAAATGAGATTCAGCGCTCGCTGGATCGAAAAGTTGAACTAAAGTCAGGCGGATATCTGATCATCGATCAGACCGAAGCGATGACCACCATCGATATCAACACCGGTGCGTTTGTCGGCCATCGTAACCTTGATGAGACGATCTTTAATACCAATGTTGAAGCCACTCAGGCGATCGCGCGCCAGCTGCGACTGCGTAATCTTGGTGGCATCATCATTATCGACTTCATCGATATGAGCAACGAAGACCATCGCCGCCGGGTACTGCATTCGCTGGAAAGCGCGCTCAGCAAAGATCGGGTTAAAACCGGTATTAATGGTTTCTCGGCGCTGGGTCTGGTGGAGATGACGCGTAAACGTACCCGCGAAAGCATTGAGCACGTTTTGTGCCAGGACTGCCCGGTCTGCAAAGGGCGCGGTACGCTGAAAACCGTTGAGACGGTCTGCTATGAAATCATGCGTGAGATTGTCCGGGTTCATCACGCTTATGATTCTGACCGCTTTCTGGTCTATGTTTCACCGACGGTGGGTGAGGCGTTAAAAACTGACGAGTCTCATGCACTGGCTGAAGTCGAAATCTTTGTCGGCAAGCAGGTTAAAGTTCATGTCGAAGCGCTCTACACTCAGGAGCAGTTCGACGTGGTGATGATGTAACGCCAGCCCGGTCACCGGTTTCTTCGGATATCGGGCTGAAAAATCGCCCTTGTTTGAGATAAAATGCGCGTTTTAACGCTTTTATCGGGAGACGGTCGGGTATGAGAACCAACTATCCGTCGTTTACGGAACACAAGGAGAGGCGTGAGTGAGGCAGTTGCCGAGGATTTTGTTACTGCTGGTCGCGGCAATCATCGTGATTGTCGCGCTGCTGGTCAGCGGATTGCGTCTGGTGATGCCGCATCTCGACAGCTATCGCAGCAACCTTCTGCAATACATCTCCGACAGCAGCGGCGTGCCGGTCAACGCCAGCCAGTTACAGGGTAAATGGGAGAATTTTGGCCCAACCCTGCAGGTTCGCGATCTTAGCGTCGATCTGCATGAGAACGGCAAACTCACTATCAAACGTATCAATCTGGCTCTCGACGTCTGGCAGTCCCTGCTGCACTGGCGGTGGCAGTTTCGCGATCTGACCTTCTGGCAGTTGCACCTCGATACTAATCGCCCGCTGCTGGATAACGACAAAGAGAAAAACAGCTTCCGTCCGGCGCAGATTAACGAACTCTTCCTGCGTCAGTTTGACCACTTTGATCTGCGTGACAGCACCATCCGTTTCCGCACCCCTTCCGGTCAGCATGCTGAGCTGGCGATCCCGCGCCTCACCTGGGTCAATGAAGATAACCGCCACCGGGCCGAAGGCGAAGTCAGTCTGTCGAGCTTTACCGGCCAGCACGGCGTGGTCCAGGTGCGGCTTGATCTTAACGACAGCAACGGTTTACTCAATGATGGCCGTATCTGGATGCAGGCCGACGACGTCGATATGCGCCCGTGGCTGGGCCGCTGGGTGCGCGACAATACCCGGCTGGATAGCGCCCGATTTAGCCTGGCGGCCTGGGTTAACCTGCGCGATGGCGACATCTACGCCGGCGATCTGCTGCTGCGCAAGGGCGGAGCCACCTGGCAGGGCGAGACCGGACGACACCGCATTGAAGTCGATGGGCTGACCGCGCATCTGTCACGTTTCCAGAATGGCTGGGTGGTCAATGTGCCACAAACCCGGCTCAGCACCGACGGCCACGCCTGGCCCGCTGGCCACTTCTCTCTGTTATGGCGTCCTGAAGATAAGCAGATGCTGGGACCGGATGGTCAGCCGGAAGTGCGCGTTCGCGCCACACAGCTGGTGCTGAGTCATATTGCGCCTATCGTTCCGCTGTTTGCGCCGCTCTCTCCGGCACTGTTTGAAAACTGGCAGACGCTGCAGCCACAGGGCACCATCGATGGCCTGGCGCTGGATATTCCGTTACAGCAGCCTGAAAAAACCCGCGTACAGGTGAAGTGGCGTGATTTCAGCTGGCAGCACTGGAAACTGTTGCCGGGCATCAGCCATTTAAGCGGGGAAGCGCGCGGCAGCCTGAGCAATGGTCAGGTCAGTGTGGATATGGGGGCGGCGATCGTTCCCTATGGCGACATGTTCCAGGCTCCGTTAGAGATTAAGCGGGTGACCGGTGCACTGCGCTGGCTGAATGATGATCATGGCCTCACGCTGGCGGGCGAAAATCTTGACCTGGAAGCACGCTCGCTCTGGGCGCGCGGCGACTTCAGCTACCAGCAGAATAGCGGCGGTGAGCCTCGTCTGGATATTCTGGCCGGTATCCGGCTTACCGATGCGGGCGATGCCTGGCGCTATTTCCCGGTGCCGCTGATGGGGAACAGCCTGACGCACTATCTGAGTGGGGCAGTGAAGGGGGGCAAGGTGGACAACGCCACACTGCTGTTTGCCGGTAATCCGGCGCTGTTCCCGTTCAAGCATAATGATGGCATGTTCCAGGTCTGGGTGCCGCTTCGCCAGGCAACCTATGCGTTTCAGCCCAAATGGCCAGCGTTGAGCAATCTCGATATCGACCTTAACTTCCTGAATGACGGTCTCTGGATGAAAGCGCCAGTGGCTAAACTGGGCGAGGTGGACGCGCACAATGTCACTGCGGTGATCCCCGACTACCTGAAAGAAAAACTGATCATTGAGGGTGATATCAGTGGTGAAGGCCAGCAGATCGCGGACTATTTCGGGCAGACTCCGCTGAAACCTTCACTGGGTGCCGCGCTGGAGCAGCTGGAAATCAAAGGCCGCGTCGGCGGCCACCTGAATCTGGATATCCCGCTGGATGGTGAGCAGGTTCACGCCCGTGGCAATGTGGACCTGAACAATAATTCGCTGTTTATCAAACCGTTAAAAACCACCATTAACAATCTCTCAGGGCGCTTCCGTTACGACAACGGAAATCTGGCCAGTGAGGATCTGCGTGCGAACTGGTTTGGTCAGCCGATGGGCGTGCGTTTCAGCACCAAAGAGAATCCGGACGATTTTGGCGTGAACGTCAAACTTCAGGGCGACTGGCAGCCCGCTAAAATCAGCCAGCTTCCTGCAGCCGTCAGCAAGCAGCTGGGCGGAAATCTGCCGTGGCAGGGCGACGTCAATATTACGCTGCCCCATCATGGCGGCGCGCGTTATGACGTAACGCTGAACGGTAATGCAAAAGAAGTAAGTAGTCACTTACCTGCACCGCTCTATAAGAAAGCTGGTGAGGCGATGCCTGTTGCAATCAAGGCCAGTGGCGACCTGCACCATTTCGATCTCAGTGGCAGCGTTGATGCAAACCATCGCTTTAACAGCCGCTGGTTGCTGGAGCCGACGCTGCGCGTCGATCGTGGCATCTGGCTGAATGATGCGCAGAAAACACCTGCTCTGCCCGATCATCCCGGCATGGTGCTGAACCTGCCTGCGCTGGATGGCGAGGCCTGGGTGGCGATGATGGCCGCAGGGGGAGCATCCGCGGGCAGCGAGTCAGGCGGCGGCAGCGGCCTCAAAACGGGTGGCGTTACGCTGCCCGGCAATATCACGCTTCGCAGCCCGGCGGTCACCCTGGCCGGGCAGCAATGGCATGAGGTTGAAGCGACACTGGCTCAGAGTGCAGGCGGCAAGGGCCAGGTCGGCGTCAGGGCTAAAGAGCTGCGTGGTGCGCTGGCAATGGCCCCGAAAGCACCGTGGCAGGTGAACCTGGATTACCTTTACTACAACCCGCAGTGGGATAACGGTGAAGGCAAAGGCGGCAAAGCGCCGCCTCAAAAAGCCACGACCATTAATTTCAGCCAGTGGCCCGCTTTACAGTTGCGCTGTAAAGAGTGCTGGGTACTGGGTCAGAAATATGGTCAGGTCTCCGCGATGCTGCAACCCCGCGGAGATACGTTAGCGCTTACTAACGGAAAAGTAGATACTGGCAGTTCACAGCTGAAAATCAACGGGGAATGGGTTAACCGCCCGGACGACCAGCGCACTTCGCTGAAGGGCTCGCTGAAAGGCCCGAATATTAATAACGCGACCAACTGGTTTGGCGTCAACACGCCGCTGCGCGATGCGCCATTTGATATTGCCTATGACCTGCACTGGCGCTCTGCTCCCTGGCAGCCCTCGGCAGAGACGCTGAGCGGTACCCTGAAGACCCACTTTGGCAAAGGCCAGATCGCCGATGTGAATACCGGTGCCGCCGGAAAAATCCTGCGGCTGGTGAGCTTTGATGCGCTACTGCGCAAACTGCGCTTCGACTTTAGCGACACCTTCACCAATTC
Organism: Pantoea pleuroti; assembly: GCF_014156615.1. NCBI lineage: Bacteria > Pseudomonadati > Pseudomonadota > Gammaproteobacteria > Enterobacterales > Erwiniaceae > Pantoea > Pantoea pleuroti. The sequence goes on from NZ_SBFD01000006.1 coordinate 24,847, forward strand.
TTTCTACTTCGACTCGATTAACGGCACGGCCTGGATCGAAAACGGCATGATGCGCACCGATAATTTGCTGGTGGATGGCCTGGAAGCGGACATCGCGATGCAGGGTAATCTCGACCTGGTGAAGCGTCAGATCGATATGGAAGCGGTGGTTGCGCCGGAAATATCCGCCTCGGTTGGTGTGGCGACAGCGTTTGCCATCAATCCGGTAATTGGCGCGGCGGTGTTTGCCGCCAGTAAAGTTCTGGCGCCGTTGTGGAACAGGATATCGCTGCTGCGTTATCACATCAGTGGCCCGCTGGATAAACCGGAAATCAATGAAGTGCTGCGTAAACCGCGTGAAACTGACAACAAGTGAATTTGACGCCGTACCGGAATTACCGCAGGCTATGATTATCTGAGCACATAATGAGTGAGAAACGATGACTCTGAACCTGGTAAGTGAGCAGTTACTGACTGCTAACGGCATTAATCAGCAGGACCTATTTTCCCTGTTAGGGCAGCTTTCAGAACGTCGTCTGGATTATGCCGATCTCTATTTTCAGTCCAGTTTTCACGAATCCTGGGTGCTGGAAGACAAAATCATTAAAGATGGCTCCTACCATATCGATCAGGGTGTGGGCGTGCGTGCGGTCAGCGGGGAGAAAACCGGCTTCGCCTATGCCGACCAGATCACGCTGAATGCACTGCGTCTCTCCTCTGAAGCCGCACGCAGCATCGTACGCGAACAGGGAAATGGCAAGGCGCACACGCTTTCTGCCGTGATGAACCGTTCGCTCTATTCGTCGATCGATCCGCTGAACAGCCTGACGCGTGAAGATAAAATTGCTCTGCTGCATCGCGTTGATAAAGTGGCTCGTGCTGCTGATCCGCGCGTGCAGGAAGTCAATGCCAGCCTGACCGGCGTTTACGAGCAGGTATTGGTAGCCGCGACTGACGGCACGCTGGCGGCAGATGTCCGTCCGCTGGTTCGCCTCTCTATCAGCGTACAGGTGGAAGATCAGGGCAAACGTGAACGCGGCGCAAGCGGCGGCGGTGCGCGCACCGGTTATGCGTTTTTCCTGGCAGATGAAGATGGCGAAGTCCGCGCTGACGCCTGGGCGCGTGAAGCGGTGCGTATGGCGCTGGTGAACCTCTCCGCCGTGGCCGCACCTGCTGGTGCGTTGCCGGTGGTGCTGGGTGCGGGCTGGCCGGGCGTGCTGCTGCATGAAGCGGTCGGTCACGGTCTGGAAGGCGACTTCAATCGCCGTGGCACCTCGGTGTTCAGCGGTAAAATTGGTCAGCAGGTTGCGTCTGACCTCTGTACCGTGGTAGATGACGGCACCCTTGAAGGGCTGCGCGGTTCACTGGCGGTAGATGATGAGGGTGTGCCCGGTCAGTACAACATGCTGATTGAGAATGGTGTGCTTAAAGGCTACATGCAGGACAAGCTGAATGCACGACTGATGGGGGTTAGCCCTACCGGTAACGGACGTCGTGAATCCTACGCGCATCTGCCGATGCCGCGTATGACCAACACCTATATGCTGGCTGGCAAGTCATCGCCGCAGGATATTATTGAAAGCGTTGAGTATGGCCTCTATGCGCCGAACTTTGGTGGCGGTCAGGTGGATATCACCTCCGGCAAATTTGTCTTCTCAACCTCAGAGGCTTATCTGATTGAGAACGGCAAAATCACCAAACCGGTTAAAGGCGCAACGCTGATTGGTTCCGGCATTGAAGCGATGCAGCAGATCTCGATGGTGGGTAATGACCTGGCGCTGGATAAAGGCGTCGGTGTCTGTGGTAAAGAGGGGCAGAGCCTGCCGGTCGGTGTCGGTCAGCCGACCCTGAAGCTGGATAAACTGACCATCGGCGGCACCGCCTGATGTGACCCTAACAACCCGCCGCCTGGCGGGTTGTTAACTTTTACGGTGCTGCTGATACTGTTCAGCCACCTGTTCAAAATAGCCGGTCAGATAATCGATACAGACCTGCACCTTAAGCGGTAACTTATCCTTCTCGGTATAGAGCGCGTAGACCGGGCGCGGATCGGACTGATACTGCGGAAACAGAATATCGATCTCGCCTGCGGTGATCTCATCAATCACCCACATCATCGGCACATAGGCGATCCCATTGCCCGACTTCAGCCAGCGAATCAGCGTCAGGGAATCATTGGTCACAAAACGTCCCTGCGGAGCCAGGCGTGTCACTAATCCTTCCGGCGCAATCAGTTCGAAATTGTTGTCGGGCCGTACGCTATATTCCAGCCAGGAAAAATTATCGATATCACCCGGCTTCTCCGGCGTACCATGCTGCGCCAGATAGCTTTTTGCGGCGCACACCACCATCGGCATCGCACCCAGGCGACGCGAAAACAAGCTGGAATCTTTTAACGCTCCCACCCGAATCACCAGATCCAGACCATCCGCGATAAGATCCGGGGCCGGAACGCCGGTAACCAGATTCACACTCAGCCCCGGATATTCCCGCAGCATATCGCTGGTCATGCCGGCTAACACGTTCTGCGCCATGGTAGAGGAGCTGCCAATTCGCAGTACGCCAATGGGCGTATTGTTAAAAGCGTAAAGCTGCTCATGCACCTGCGTTGCTTCGGCCAGCATACGGCGGCAGCCCTGATAATAGATTTTGCCCGCTTCGGTCAGGCCGATACTGCGGGTACTGCGATTCAGCAGTTTAACCTGCAATGCATCTTCCAGTTTCGCGACGATCTGGCTGATTGATGAGACGCTCAGATGAAGCTGACGCGCCGCAGCGGTAAACGAACCCAGTTCAACCACTCTGGCGAAGACAGACATGCCTTTCAGTCGTTCCATTATTTACTCTGGCTTAAAAGTGATTTAGATCACGTTCTGTAGAAAACTTATAGTCAGGCGCGTTATTATAAGCGCGCCGGGGTATTTCCCGGTGATTCTTCATTGTCTGATACCCTTCGATGATACGCTATTATTAAGCCAGCTGCGGTTCGGATAACGCTTGCAGAGGGTTTTCCCGCGACATCGGAAGAGGCATGAGTATCCCGGCAAGGTCGAACTAAGGATTTGTGATGAGTGTGCTTCCGGTATTTGTCATGTTTGGGCTCTCTTTTCCGCCCATTTTCATCGAACTTATTATTTCACTGATGCTGTTCTGGTTAGTGAAACGCGTGCTTACGCCGAGCGGTATCTACGATCTTGTCTGGCATCCGGCACTTTTTAATACAGCGCTTTACTGCTGTGTGTTTTACCTTGTCTCCCGTTTATTAGTCTGAGGTTTAAGTGAAAGCACTCATAAGAAAAATCGCGCGCTACGCGATTACTATCCTGCTGGTCATCATCGCAGTGGTCATTATTTTCCGTGCCTGGGTCTTCTATACCGAATCGCCCTGGACCCGTGATGCGCGTTTCGCCGCTGACGTGGTGGCGATCTCCCCTGACGTCACCGGCCTGATCACCGAGGTTCCGGTACACGACAACCAGCTGGTGAAGAAGGGCGATACGCTGTTTGTGGTTGATCGGCCGCGCTATCAAAAAGCGCTCGATCAGGCGCAGGCGGATGTTGAATATTACCAGGCGCTGGTCAGTGAGAAACGTCGCGAAGCCGGGCGCCGTAACCAGCTGGGTACCTCCGCAATGTCACGCGAGGCTATCGAGCAATCCAATAACGATTTGCAAACCAGCGAACATCAGCTGGCGAAATCGGTGGCGACACGCGATCTGGCGAAGATCGACCTTGAGCGCACCACTGTGAAAGCGCCATCCGATGGCTGGGTCACCAACCTGAATGTCTACCAGGGTGAGTTTATTACCCGTGGTTCGGTTGCAGTAGCGCTGGTTCAGGAGCACTCCTTCTATGTGCTGGCTTACCTGGAAGAGACCAAACTGCACGGCGTGGAGAAGGGCTTCCGCGCGGAAGTGACCCCACTTGGCAGCAACATCGTGTTGCGCGGCACCGTAGACAGTGTGGCGGCTGGCGTTACCAACAGCAGCAGCTCGGTCGACAGCAAAGGCATGGCCACGGTAGATTCCAATCTGGAGTGGGTCCGTCTGGCGCAGCGTGTGCCGGTGCGCATCCGGCTTGATCAGCAGCCCGGCAATCGCTTCCCGGCGGGCACGACAGCGACAGTGGTGATCACCGGCCAGGCCGATCGTCAGCCTGAACAGGTTTCACCGATGGTCCGACTGTTTAATCGCCTGCGTGAGTTTGGTTAAGAGGGCGATATGATCGAGTTCCTGCGGTTCCCGGTAAAGCTCACCTTTGCGCTGGTATTAGCGCTGATGGTGGGTTTTCACTTTAACCTCGAAACGCCGCGCTGGGCGGTGATGACCGCCGGTATCGTGGCTGGCGGTACCGCGTTTGCGGCCGGGGGTGATCCCTATTCAGGGGCGCTACGCTATCGCGGCGTTTTGCGTATTATCGGGACATTTATTGGCTGTATCGCCGCGCTGACCATCATGATCGCCACTGTGCGTGCGCCGGTCGTGATGCTGCTGCTGTGCTGCATCTGGGCGGGACTCTGCGTCTGGCTCTCTTCGCTGATCAAGGTAGAAAACTCTTACGCGCTCGGACTGGCGGGCTACACCGCGCTGATTATTGTGGTGACGGCTAACGCCAGCGGCGGTCTGACGCTGGTGCCACAATATGCGGTAGAGCGCTGCAGTGAAATCGTACTCGGCATTCTGTGTGCCATTCTGGCCGACATGATTTTCTCACCCCGTTCGATTAAAAAAGTGATCGACGCTGAGGTCGATTCGCTGCTGGTGGCACACTATAACCTGCTGCAACTCTGCGTCGCACACGGTGATAAAGAAGAGGTCGATAAAGCCTGGAGCGCGCTGGTAAGGCGCACCACGGCGCTGAACAGCATGCGCAGCCAGCTGATGATGGAGTCCTCACGCTGGAAGAACAGCAATCGCCGTTTGCAGATGCTCAATACGCTGTCACTGACGCTGATTACACAGGCAGCCGAAACCTTTCTGATCCAGAATTCCCGTCCTGATTACATCCCGCCCCAGTATCGCCTGATGGTCGAAAAACCAGCCTCGACCGTTGAAGAGGTGCATAAGCGGATGAAAGTAATGCGGCGGGTGATTGGTGCCAGCGGCAAATCAACGCCGGTCACGCTGGCCAGTTGGGTAGGCACTGCTACCGAATATCTGCTGCTGCTGAAAGGGATCAAAAGTAATAGCCGGATCACCTCGCTGGAAGAGGAGATTCTGCAGCGCGAGGTGGTGATCCAGGCGCGTTCCGCTGAAACGCATCATGCGATGATCAACGGTATCCGTACCTTTGTGGCGACCGCACTGGGTTCGCTGTTCTGGCTCTATACCGGCTGGACCTCTGGCAGTGGCTGCATGGTCATGCTGGCTGTCATCACCGCACTGGCGATGCGTATGCCCAACCCGCTGATGATGGCAAAGGACTTTCTCTACGGCATGACGGTTGCGGTTCCGCTGGGGGGGCTCTACTTTATGTATGTTCTTCCGGCGACGCAGCAGAGTGCGCTGCTGCTCTGCATCGCCATCGGCCTGCTCGGTTTTATCGGTGGTATCTTCATTCAGCGGCGTCAGCTCGGCACGCTGGGGGCATTGATTGGCACCCTTAACGTTCTGGTGCTGGATAATCCGATGGAATTCCACATTAACGTCTTTCTCGATAACGTTCTGGGCCAGGTCATCGGCTGCTTCGTGGCGATGATGGTGATCCTGCTGATTCGTGATAAATCAAAAGCGCGCACCGGCCGCAAACTACTGAACCGCTTTATGTATGCGGCTGTCTCTGCCATGACGACCAATCAGGCGCGCCGGCGTGAAAACCATCTGCCAGCGCTCTATCAGCAACTGTTTCTGCTGCTCAACCTGTTTCCGGGCGATATCAACAAATATCGCATCGCCCTGACGCTGATCATCGGTCATCAGCGGTTACGCGACGCAGAAGTGCCGGTGAATGCCGATCTCTCTGCTTATCACCGGCAGTTGCGTTACACCGCTGATCGGGTGATCTCCGCCAGCAGCGATGACAAGCGGCGTTACTATTTTGAACGTCTGCTGAAAGAGCTGGATGTCTATCAGGAAAAACTGGCCCACTACGAGGCACCCGCCAGCGTAACGGAACCGGTAAAACGACTGGCTATGATGCTGGATAAGTACCAGAACACGCTCATCCAAATCTGAATCTGGCCGCTGTGACCTGCAGCGGCCTGCGCAATCCCCTCCCATCACAAAATCTGTCGCTTTTGCCAACTATACTCTCCAGACGGAAGAGCAAAACTGACAGGAGCGAATCAATGAAATCACTGCAAGAGAGCGAACTGTTCCGGACCGGCTATTTAGCGGACGGTCAGTGGCATCAGGCTGCCTCTACCTTTGACGTGACCAATCCGGCGACCGGTGAGGTGATTGCACAGGTGGCAAAAGCAGGTAAAGCTGAAACGGAACAGGCTATCGCCGCAGCGGAGCGCGCATTTCCCGCCTGGCGGGCGCAGACTGCAAAAGCGCGCGCTGAAATTCTCACTCGCTGGTACCAGCTTATCATTGAGAACAAACGCTGGCTGGGACAGCTGATGACGACCGAACAGGGCAAGCCCCTGAAAGAGGCGGAAGGGGAAGTTGAATACGCCGCCAGTTTTATTCAGTGGTTCGCAGAGCAGGCGAAACGGGCCAATGGTGAGATCATCCCGCCAGCTAAACCCGGCTCCCGTATTCTGGCAACCCGCGAACCGATTGGCGTTGTGGCTGCCATTACGCCGTGGAATTTCCCGATGGCGATGCTGACCCGCAAACTGGGGCCAGCTCTGGCTGCCGGCTGCACCGGCATTATCAAACCCGCCAATAACACGCCACTCTCCGCCTTTGCCCTGCTGGCGCTGGCGAAGGAGGCAGGCGTGCCTGATGGTGTACTGAATGCGTTAGCCGGTGATACCCATGCCATCAGCGATGCCATCATGGCCAGCAAAGCGGTGCGTAAAATCTCGTTCACCGGCTCCACCCAGGTGGGCAAGCTGCTAATGCGCAATGCTGCCGAAACCATGAAAAAAGTATCGATGGAGCTGGGGGGGAATGCCCCTTACATCGTGTTTGACGATGCCGACATTGATGCCGCCGTGCAGGGCGCTATTGCCAACAAATTCCGTAATGCGGGTCAGGTGTGCGTCAGCGTAAACCGCTTCTACATTCACAATGCTATCTATGATCGTTTTACTCAGCAGCTGGCTGCCGAAGTGAACAAGCTGAAGGTGGGCAACGGCATGGAAGAGGGCGTGATTGTCGGGCCATTGATTGAGGCATCGGCGGTGGAAAAGGTTGAGCAGCACGTCAATGATGCGGTAGCAAAAGGCGGTAAATTACTGGCGGGTGGCGAGCGACATGCGCTGGGTGGCAACTTCTGGCAGCCCACTGTGATTACTGAGGCGCACGAAGGGATGCAGCTCGCGCAGGAGGAGACCTTTGGTCCGGTGGCTGCCTGCTTCCGCTTTGATGATGAAGATGACGTCATCCGCCGCGCTAACGATACGCCGTTCGGCCTTGCCGCATACTTTTACACCCAGAATCTGCAGCGGGTGTTCCGTGTTTCAGCCGCGCTGGAAAGCGGCATGATCGGCATTAATGAATGTGCCGTATCAACCGAGCTGGCGCCGTTTGGTGGTGTAAAAGAGTCGGGGCTGGGCCGCGAAGGTTCGGTTCTTGGCATGGAAGAGTATCTGGAGGTCAAAGCGCTGCACCTGGGCGGTTTGAGCTAGCGGACAGTAACGGGCGGCGAAGGTCGCCCGCAGACGGAGCATGGGAGCCGTCAGCATGAAAATCGAGCGTTTTGATTTTAATGAAATTGTCGATCAGGCCCATTTCTTCCGCCAGTTCAGCGAGCGATTTGCGCTGGAGGAGCGCCGCATCTGCGATCTGGATGGATTATGGGATGTGGTGACGGGCGATCTGTTACCGCTGCCGCTGGAGATTGAGTTTGTTAATCTGGGCAGGGGACAGCGACGGCGTTATGGCGCGCTGATTCTGTTATTTGATGAAGCGGAAGAGGAGCTGGAAGGTCAGCTTCATTTTAACGTCAGATAAAACGTCAGATGAAAAAAGGCCCCGGCGAGCGGGGCCAAAGGATTCGTCATACATCTGACGAGGAATTACTTATAAAGCTGTGCGGTGATGTGATAGTTATCGCCGGTGCGCGCCTCAATAACTTTATAGGCACTGGCACCCTGTTCATCCGCTTTCTGAGAAAGCTCAGCGCGGTAATCCATTGGCGATCCCGCGGTTCCACTGATGGTCACGGTGCCCGCAGGCTGCAGGTTCTGCGTCTGATCGCCGGTGACCAGCTGTGCGGCTGATGCACCGAACGCCATAACGGAAAGCAGACTGACTGTAGCGATGGTTGTTTTAATATTCATGATTATCTCCTCAATACATTCAACAACCTGCGGTTACTCATAAAGGCGGGTCGTCGATATCTTCTGACGCCCTTCAGGCGTCATCACGGTTAATTATTTATAAAGCTCAGCGGTAACGTGCCAGGTGTTATCCTGGTTGTTTTCGATAATGCGATAGTGGCTCGCGCCCTGGGCATCCGCTTTCTCTGACAGCACCTGACGGATATGCGTCTGGTCGCCATTTCGTCCACCAATGCTGATGGTCTGATTCATTGGCTGCAGACCCTGTGCCTGTTCGCTGGACACCAGGCTGGCGGCGTTAGCACCCACTGAGAACAGGGATGCCAGACTCAGTGCAGCGATAGCTAATTTCATTTTCATGGTCAACTCTCCTGAAATTTCTGCTTCAGCTCTCCGGAGCGCAAAAGGGCGCGTCAGACAGAGAGCAGATGGCATTATCGGTTACGCCTTAGTTATACAGTGCGGCGGTAGCGTGATAGTTGCCGTTGTTGTATGCCTCAATCACGCGATAGGCTTTTGCGCCCTGCTGATCGGCTTTGTCGCTGAGTTTCTGTTTGATATCCATCGGTGAACCCGCCACGCCGCTGACACTGATGGTGCCGACAGCCTGCAGATTCTGTGCCTGTGACGCATCAATAGATTCTGCTGCCACAGCACCAAATGATAGGGCTGAGAGAATACTCAGGGTAGCAATAGTAGTTTTTACGTTCATAGATTTTTCCTCGTCGTCTATTTTTATCTTTTTATTTAGTGTGATTTGCATCACGAAAAGAAGTATAGAACTAATAACGGAAGAAATTAATACCCCGCTAATAATGTTTTTTTGTGATTCTTTATCCTTATGGCTACTTTTAATAACTTAACGTTATAAAAAAAGGATAAAAAGTAACCTTTAAGCCACTTTTAATTGCAAAAACAGTGAGATAGATCACTTTAACTTTTAGTGCGAAAGTGGAGGTGTATCGGGCTGGAGTTTGATCTGGATCCGGGCAATGGTGTCGGTTCAGTGATGTAAAGCAGTGTAAAATAGCGCAGAAAGTGAAGCAGAGTTATCGATCTGACCAACAGCCGGGCGTGTAAAAGCAGGCTTATTACTTACCCAGAGCAAGTAACTGTTGTGGAAAGGGGTGAGCAGAGAGAACGAACTGACGATCTGGCGCATGATGGCCGGTCGTCAGTCCGCGATCAGAGTTCCTGTTCAAACAGGGTGAGGATGGCACCGTGCAGCTGCTTAACGGTGAAGTCGCGCGCGCGGGTGATAAAGATTGTGTCATCACCCGCGATGGTACCCAGAATCCCGTGCGACTTACCCAGTGAATCCAGCATACGTGCAATCAGCTGTGCTGCGCCGGGACTGGTATGAATCACCACCAGGGCATCGTTGTAGTCGATATCCAGTACCAGGTTTTTTAACGGGCTGGTGGTGGTCGGTACACCCAACTCAGCGGGCAGGCAATAGACCATCTCCATCCTGGCATTCCGGGTGCGCACTGCGCCAAACTTGGTCAGCATCCGCGAGACTTTGGACTGATTGATATTTTCAAAGCCCTCATCCTGAAGCGCCTGAACAATTTCGCCCTGGGAACTGAATTTTTCTTCTTTTAATAAGGCTTTGAAAGCCTTAACCAGATCGTCTTGTTTCGATGGGTTTCGCATAGGTTACCAATAAATAGAGAGAATAACCGCGCATCCGCCCGCGGCAGAGTGGTGATTATGCATTTATATGCATTTTTATGCAATCGTTCGATTGATGAGCAGCGTCCGGGCGGCTAGCGGGCGGCGATAATAGCAAATAAATTCGCTCAGACCAAAACACGCGTCACAGCCCCGGAAGGCGAAGGTTGCAAAGTTGTTATATTATTGGTGGTGTAGTAACAGAAAACGCACGTAGCCGTTCTCTGTCTGACGACGGCAAAGTTGTCGGTCATTCAGGTGCAATGATAAGTAACTTTTGAATCCGGAGATTAAGTGTGAAAACACGTAGAATTAACAACGGATATTTATCATCGCCTGAGCAGTTGATTAAGGTCTGACACAGATAGAATTTCGGCCCATCTCTGCCCCACCTTAATAAGGAGTTAAGAATGAAAGTTGCCGTTCTCGGTGCCGCTGGCGGCATAGGCCAGGCGCTCGCACTTCTGCTCAAAACCCAGCTTCCCGCAGGTTCAGAACTCTCACTGTATGACATCGCGCCGGTTACGCCGGGTGTTGCCGTTGATCTCAGCCATATTCCTACCGCAGTGGCTATTCAGGGATTCAGTGGAGAAGACGCCACGCCTGCCTTACAGGGTGCCGATGTGGTACTGATTTCCGCTGGTGTCGCACGCAAGCCCGGTATGGATCGCGCCGACCTGTTTAACGTTAACGCAGGTATCGTCCGTAACCTGATCGAACAGGTTGCCACAACGGCACCTAAAGCGTTGATTGGTGTCATCACCAATCCGGTCAATACCACCGTGGCCATTGCGGCAGAAGTGCTGAAAAAGCACGGTGTTTACGACAAAAATCGGCTGTTCGGCGTGACCACGCTGGATATCATTCGCGCCAATACTTTTGTGGCTGCATTGAAAGGCAAGCAGCCTGACCAGGTGGAAGTCCCGGTCATTGGTGGCCACTCCGGCGTAACCATTCTGCCGCTGCTGTCGCAGGTTAAAGGCGTCAGCTTCAGCGATCAGGAAGTGGCCGATCTGACCAAACGCATCCAGAACGCCGGTACCGAAGTGGTGGAAGCCAAAGCGGGTGGCGGCTCGGCCACGCTGTCGATGGGCCAGGCAGCCGCACGTTTCGGTTTGTCACTGGTACGCGCGCTGAAGGGTGAAGCTAATGTGGTGGAGTGTGCTTACGTAGAAGGCGAGGGTGAACATGCGCGCTTCTTCTCGCAGCCGCTGCTGCTGGGTAAAAACGGTGTGGCTGAACGCAGGCCGATTGGTACCCTCAGCGCTTACGAACAGCAGGCGCTGTCAGGCATGCTGGATACGCTGAAGAAAGATATCGCCCAGGGCGAAGAGTTCGTTAAGCAGTAACTGACGGCTCAGACTGAAAAAACCAGGCCTGGCCGTAATGCTGATTAGTAAAGATTAGATTTGTAAAGGCTGTCACGGTCAAACGTGGCAGCTTTTTTTCTGGGCGAGCGAGCTGCAGTGCGGGCCAGCGCACCTCTGCTGCTACCGGGCCGTCCTCGCGCCGCTCACGCGGTACCTTCGGCTTTGACGTCGTGCCGACGAACAGTTCGGGGATCGGCCCTCCCTGGCCGGCCCCGAACTGTCCACGCTTCCCGGCGTGGACTTCTGGCCCACCGTCACGCCTCAGCGCTGCGGATAGCCCTTGCAGCAGCATAGGCGCTCAGGCCTCCACTCTCGTGCCCTTTTTAACAGCACGCACCAGACTGCGTTATCACCTGTCGCTTAACTGACCAGCACCGGCTTAGCCGGGCGTTTTGCATTACAGTCCGCCGGACTTATAGGCGCGGGCAGCGGGTGTACCGTTGCTGGCAGGCAGCTTCTTGCCCAGGGTTTCCATACGCATCTGGAACGGCGGGAACGGCATCTCAATACCGTGCTGATCAAATCCGCTCAGAATCAACTGATGCAACTCGTGACGCAGCGGCATACGGTGTCCCATCTCAGCGGCATGCACACGAAGTTCAAATAACTGAATTCCCTGCTGCAGATCGACCAGGAAGGCTTCCGGTTGCGGCGTGTCCAGGACATAGCTGCAGCGTTCAGCCGCCTGGATCAGAATGGTGGTCACCTGTTCACTGCTGACTTTCGCCGGAGCCGGAATGGTGAGCACCACGCGCGTCACGGAATCGGACAGCGACCAGTTAATAAACTGCTCGGTGATAAAGGCCTTGTTCGGCACGATGATCTCTTTGCGGTCCCAGTCGGTAATGGTGGTCGCGCGGGTATTAATCCGCGTGATACTGCCGGTCAGGTCGCGGATCGTCACGGTATCGCCAATACGAATCGGCTTTTCGAACAGGATTATCAGACCTGAGATAAAGTTGGCAAAAATCTCCTGCAAACCAAACCCCAGTCCCACACCCAGCGCGGCAACCAGCCACTGCAGCTTAGACCACTCAATACCAATCATTGAGAAACCAATCAGCCCGCCAATCAACAGCAGCAGATATTTGGTCAGTGTGGTGATGGCGTAACCCGTACCTGGCGTCAGATTAAGATGCTGCAACAGCGCCAGCTCAAGCAGCGCGGGCATATTGCGCACCAGCTGAGTGGTGATAATAAACACCAGAATGGCAATCAGCACCGACCCCAGACTGATGGGCTGAATCGACTCTACGCCCTGTACTGAGGTACTGACGTCCCACAGCGGAATATTCTCCAGGAAACTAAAGGCCGAATGGATTTCTGACCACAGCACAATCACGGAGACCAGTGCGATAAGCATCAGGATAGAGCGTACCAACCGCAGCGACTGCGCACTGATTGCATCCAGATCAATTACCGGCTCTTCAATTTCAATCGCATCAGTGTTCAGAGAGCCTTGCTCCTTCTCTTCTTCACTGCGCGCACGGTTAGCCAGCATATCGGCACGGCGCTGGCGGGCGCGATCAAAGCCAAGACGGCGACGCTGAATCAGCATCCAGCGCCGGATAATGTGATAGATAACCAGCAGCAGGAACCAGATGGCGACAGAGGTCTCCAGTCGCGCCAGCAGCGCCTGCGCGGTAGCCAGATAACCCACAGCGGAGGCGAGAGCCGCCATCAGCGGCATAGCGATCATCAGGTTCCACAGCATCCGGTTCACCATGTTCTCGCCATTTCCCTCTTTATCGAGATAGAGCGGAATCCCGGAACGCTTCAGGCTGACGGTGACAATGCTGATTGCCCCGCAGATCAGGATGAAACAGAGACGGCCCAGCGAGGAGGAGAACTGCCGATCTTCCAGATTACCAAAGGCGATCAGCAACATAATCAGCGGCACAATCAATCCGATGCTCAGCGAGTAGTAGCGCATGGCGCGCGCCACCCGGTTTTGCGGCCAGCGGAAATGCACAATGAACAGGCCGTTAGGACGGGCAAAGGCAGCGCTGATCATAAACGCCCACAGCAGTGGCAGCGTGGCGGTAATGCCATCACCAATCGCTACGGCGATAGGGTAGGGCCAGGCGTTCTGCAGGCCATAACCCAGCGCACCCCATAACACCGGTAGCGGCAGCGCCACCAGGATCGACCAGAACAGGGTACGGATAGTCAGGCGGAAACGATCCTGAGTAACCTTGCCGACTTTGCTGGCGGAACGGTCAAGGAAAGCATTGAAGTGGCGGCGCGAACTGATGCTGAAGCCGACCAGCAGCAATGCCCCAATAATCGGCAGCACCGAGTTGCGGCTGGTAAACATCATCGCCATCGCTTTGCCGAGCTGACCCAGCGTATCCAGCGACAGCAGACGGGAAAGATCTTTGGCCAGATCCAGCGGATAACTCAAACCAATCGGATTAACGTCGGCGGTCCAGAACAGATAGCGGTGCGTCGCCTCTTTGACTTCCGTTAGCGCATCCTGCAACTGCGTGTTGCCAACCTTGAGCTTGGTAATCTCCAGAATCAGCGTGTCACAGCCGGAGATCAGCGAATTGAGCAGTTCTCTCTGAGTGCGTAGCTGCGCATCAAGAATACGCTTCTGATCTGCGGTGAAGGGCTGACCATCGGCCTGCCGTCCCTTGCGCAGCGTCTCCTGGCGCTCCAGCAGATCTTCATAATTGAGACGCTGCACGCGAAGCTGTGCCATCTCATTATCAATCTGCTGCGACTTGGGCATCTCCGGCAGACGCGCGACCTGCGCCCGTAGCGCTTCGCCCAGCAGATTAGAGGCACCCAGCCACTGCGACTGTTCACGCAGGGTAGAGAGCGCCTGGCGGACCTGAATAATCTGGTTGGTGGCCAGTCGCTGCTGCGACGCCACCAGATCCATGCGCTGCGCCTGCTGATTCAGGGCAACCGAGAGTTCACGGTTAACCCGAAACTGATCGCTGATCTCTGGCGGAAGATCGCCACTGTTTTCCGCCAGTTGCTCGGTGCGGGCCAGCGCGACTTCGGCTTCACGTTGCCGCTGATCGTTGAGCTGGTTGCGCAGCGCCTGAAGATAGTTATCGAGCTGAGTCGCTTTACGCTGGTGGGCTTCAGCCCGCATCCGCGCCAGTTCCTGACGGTTGTTGGCAGAGAGCTGTGCCAGCTCAAGTTCATCGACCAGCGCTTTATTCGCGGCGCTTTCCGCCTGGCGAGCCGCCAGTTGCAGTTGCCCCTGTGGCGAACTGCTGCTGACGCTCTGCAAACGGCGTTCACTCTCCGTCATCGCCCGGCGTGCTTCAGTCTGCTGCTGCGGCAGTTGCGACAGCGAATCACTGATTTCCCGCGCCCGATCCTGCTCCTGCCGTGCCTGACGCCCCTCTTCCAGCAGCTGGCTGCTGACCTGCAGGATCTCCTGATCCAGCTCGGCGCTGCTCATGTTATTGCGCACGGTTTTCCCGCTGTCACTCAGCGCGGCGATCTGCTGACGCAGTTCGCGCGCCAGACGCGGAAAATCATCAATAACCTGCTGATATTGCGCCGCGCGCTCCAGCGATTCATCACGTTCAGAGAGAAAGTTTAAGGCAGCTTCAATCGTCTGGATCTGTTCAGCCTGCGAGGGTGAACTTTTGGCCGATTTTATCTCTTCCAGCTGCTGTTTGAGCTGGCTGGCGTCAGGAAGGCTGGCCGCGAAGGCCGGGCTGCTGAGCCACAGGCTCAGCAGCAGGAGGAGAATCGAACGCACAGAGGACACTCAATTTAATCGACGATGACGTCGGACATGTCTGTCGCGACCGGTAGCGCAATCGCCAGCGGTTGACCCAGACGGGTTTTGCTTTCTGCTTCCAGGCTTTCAGCCAGTTTGACGCGGCCAGGTGCGAACAGATTGATGACGGTAGAGCCAAGCTTAAAGCGGCCCATTTCCTGGCCTTTCAACAGCACCACGGCGCCTTCATCATCCGCTGCCGGATAGTGCCAGCGCTTGATCACGCCTTCACGCGGTGGCGTGATGGTGCCAGCCCAGACGGTTTCGATGCTGCCGACAATGGTGGCACCCACCAGGATTTGCACCATCGGCCCGATATCGGTTTCGAAGTAGCAGATGACGCGCTCGTTACGGGCGAACAGGTTGGGAATATTACGCGCGGTCAGCGGGTTAACGGAGTAGAGGTCGCCAGGCACATAAATCATCTCACGCAGGATGCCGTTGCACGGCATATGGACGCGGTGATAATCACGAGGTGCCAGATAGGTGGTGACGAACTCGCCATCAACAAATTGGGCTGCCATGCGCTCATCACCCGCCAGCAGGGCGTCAATGGTGTAGTGATGACCTTTAGCCTGGAAAATCTGATCGCCTTCAATGTGGCCGAGCTGGCTGATAGCGCCATCCGCGGGCAGGGCGATGAGATTGGCATCGGCATCCACCGGACGCGCATCGTCTTTCAGCGGACGAACGAAAAAGTCATTAAAGGTACGATAGCTGGCGGTATCGGGCTTGCGCGCTTCCGCCATGTCGACTTTGTAAAACCAGACAAAGATGTCAATGACCAGTTTGGTCAACCAACCACCGCGGCGACTGGCGCCCCAACCGGCAAGTTCAGTCAGCCATTTCTTCGGGAGAATATGATTCAAGCCGAGTTTTAAACGATCAAACACCTTAGCCTCCTGGCTATTTTATGACGTTGTAAAAAAGGGGGCGGATTGTAGCAGCGCCCCGTTCAGATGGCGACTATACCCGATTTCCGGCACGCTGCACGGTCTGGACGCGCGACTGGAATGCACCTCGCAAAATGCCCCGGCTTATCCGTTCAGACGCGGTTATACCGATTAACTTTCACCATCAGGGAAATTTTTACGCGTTTTTACCTGCGCCATGCTCTCCAGGATACGGTGGTAGTTATCAAAACGGGACCTGTTGATTTTGCCCTGTTCGACCGCTTCGCGGATGGCACAGCCAGGATCGCTGCCGTGCTTACAATCGCGGAATTTGCAATCGCCAAGGAATGCGCGGAATTCGACAAATCCGCGGGTAATTTGTTCCGGCTCAAGATGCCATAAACCGAACTCACGCACGCCGGGTGAATCGATCACATCGCCGCCATCCGGGAAGTGATAAAGACGTGATGCGGTGGTGGTGTGCTGGCCTAAGCCTGAGCCATCCGAAACCTCGTTAGTCAGAATAGCGACCTGCTCTTCTTTGTCGAAGCCGAGCAGGGCATTCAGCAGACTCGATTTGCCGACGCCAGACTGACCGGCAAAGATACTGATGCGGTCGGTCAGCGCCGCTTTCAGGTCGTCCAGGCCGTTTTTCGCCCGGCTGGAGACCATCACCACGCGATAGCCAATATTGCGATAGATATCCATCTGCTTATCGACAGACGCGCGCGCCTTGTCATCCAGCAGATCGGTTTTGTTCAGTACCAGCAAAGGTTCAATGTCCAGCGTTTCGCTGGCAACCAGATAGCGGTCGATGATGTTTAACGACAGTTCAGGCAGGATCGCGGAGACGACGATGATCTGGTCGATATTCGCCGCCATCGGCTTCACGCCGTCGTAAAAATCGGGGCGGGTTAATACGCTGGTGCGCTCATGCACCGCTTCAACAATACCTTTGTTGCCGCTGGTTGCCGGACGCCACAGCACCCGGTCGCCGGTGACCAGCGAACGAATGGTTCGGCGGATATTGCAGCGGTGGGCGACGCCTGCGCTATCCTCAACATCAGCGTGCATGCCAAAACGGCTGACAACGACCCCATCTGCAGCTTCACCAAACAGGTTGTCATCCGCTTCCGGACGCTCTTTGCGCTGGTTGAGACGGCGATCGTGGTTAGCGCTTACGCGGCGTTGTTGGCCCTTCGACAGTTTATTTTTACTCACTCACCCTCACAGCGTTAGCCAGATTTCGCCCGGCTGGGCAAAACGTCTATGATACACCTTATTCATCGTAAATGACGACTACAGCAACCGCAGGAAACAGCATGCCTACTGGAAATGAACAGAATCTGATCTGGATTGATCTTGAGATGACCGGACTTGATCCGACGCACGATCGTATTATTGAAATTGCGACCCTGGTGACTGACGCCAACCTGAACATTCTGGCGGAAGGGCCGGTCATGGCCGTTCATCAGTCAGATGCGCAGCTGGCGCTGATGGATGAGTGGAATGTCCGCACCCACACCAACAGCGGTCTGGTTGCGCGGGTGAAGGAGAGTCAGATTGACGATCGCGCAGCAGAGCTGGCGACCATTGAGTTCCTGAAACAGTGGGTTCCGGCGAACACCTCGCCTATCTGCGGCAACAGTATCGGGCAGGATCGTCGTTTCCTGTTTAAGTACATGCCTGAGCTGGAAGCGTACTTCCACTATCGTTATCTGGATGTCAGTACCCTGAAAGAGCTGGCTCGTCGCTGGAAACCCGATATCCTTCCTGGCTTCAAAAAAGGGGGGACGCACCAGGCTCTGGATGATATCCGCGAGTCCGTGGCGGAGCTGGCGTACTACCGCGAACACTTTTTGCAGCTTTAATCGGCGACGGGTGCGCATGAAATCACCATGTTGCTGATTTAATCAGCAAACGCGCGGAAAGCGAAAATTTTTGCTTTCAGACGCTTGCAGCAGCAACGATTTCTCGTATAATGCGCACCCCGTACCGGTGAAGAATTTATTAACGGTACAAGGCGCGGGAATAGCTCAGTTGGTAGAGCACGACCTTGCCAAGGTCGGGGTCGCGAGTTCGAGTCTCGTTTCCCGCTCCAGTTTTAAAATGTAAGCAGTACCCTCTTTGCGGGAATAGCTCAGTTGGTAGAGCACGACCTTGCCAAGGTCGGGGTCGCGAGTTCGAGTCTCGTTTCCCGCTCCAGTTTTATTTAGCAGTGCCCTTCTATGCGGGAATAGCTCAGTTGGTAGAGCACGACCTTGCCAAGGTCGGGGTCGCGAGTTCGAGTCTCGTTTCCCGCTCCAGATTTAACATCACCCTCATTTCAGTCCGTTATCCGACTGTTTTACGTCGCGTGATTGTGATTGTTTCATGAAGGTTATCCACAGCACTGCACCCCATCGTCTGCGCCTGTTACGGCGATCTGTAAATGGCTTTTGAACAGAGTTATCCACAGTCTCACAGGTTAACCGAAGCGATAGCCTCATTATTAAATAAACACAACTTTTATATAAGTTGTTGATATTTATAATTATGAAAATATTTCAATTTGTTATTTAACAGCAAAATCAGCGTTGTTGCAGTTGAATGACAACAGCTTTTTATTTTTATTCACAGCATGTGGAAAACGATAATTCGCGATCAGGCTGTTCAATCACGCATCACGCGGTAAACCCTTCTCTACTGCACGAACCAGGCGCTTCTGCTGGGCCGGTTGCACTTCAACCACGAGTTGCTCTCGTTTCTGCTGCTGCTGCGTGATTGCCCACAGAATATGTTCATCCAGCAGGTCACTTTCACCGAGTCGTTGTTCCAGTACCTGAACGATTTCGGGCGACCAGGGCGCGTTACCCAACGCCACTGCAATATTACGCAGCCAGCGTAAATGACCAATGCGGCGAATCGCTGAGCCTTCAGTGATGCGTAAAAACTTCGCTTCATCCCATTGAAACAGATCGATCAGCTCAGGGGCATGTAGCGCCGCTCGCGGTGAAAAGTCGCTTTCGTCACTGAGTTGTCCATAGCGATTCCACGGACAGATCAGCTGGCAGTCATCACAGCCATATATCCGGTTGCCCATCAGCGGGCGAAACTCTTCCGGGATCGCGCCTTCCAGCTCAATGGTGAGATAGGAAATACAGCGTCTGGCATCCACGACGTAGGGCTCAACGATCGCGCTGGTGGGGCAGATAGTCATGCAGGCGACACAGCGGCCACACTGCTCCTGCTGCGGTGTGTCTACCGGCAGCGGAATATCGATCAGCAGTTCGCCGAGGAAAAACCACGAGCCAGCTTCCCGATTCAGTATCAGCGAATGTTTTCCGGTCCAGCCGAGTCCCGCTTTGGCCGCCAGCGGCCGCTCAAGCAGCGGGGCCGAATCCACAAACGGGCGAAAATTAAGCTCGCCACACTGCTGCTGGATCATTTCTCCGAGCTTTTTCAGTCGATTGCGCAATACTTTGTGGTAATCACGACCTAATGCATAACGGCTGACATAGCCCAGCTGGGGATTTTTCAACGTGCTGGCAAAGGCGGCTTTGGCCGGAAGGTAGTTCATGCGAACGCTGATAACGCGCAGTGTGCCGGGCAGCAGTTCATGAGGACGCGCCCGCATCATGCCGTGTCGCGCCATCCACTCCATCTCGCCATGATACTGCTTATCCAGCCACGCCTGCAGGCGCGGCTCTTCCGCACTGAGATCGGTATCGGTGATGCCGACCTGCTGAAAGCCGAGATCCAATCCCCACTGTTTAATCTGTTGTGCGAATTGATGAAGATCGAGAGGGTATGACATGAGTAACCAGGATTCGAAGAAAAACAGCCGCAGTTTACCATATTCTGTCTGGCCTGCGCAGGCTGTGGCCCAGCTTGAGCAACAAGGGGCCGATGCGCTCGGCATTACGCTGTATGAGCTGATGCTGCGTGCCGGACAGGCCGCTTACGAGCATCTGACGGCGCACTGGCCAGAGGCCAGCCACTGGCTGATTCTGTGTGGTCACGGCAACAACGGTGGCGATGGTTATGTGCTGGCGCGACTGGGACAGGCGGCGGGCAAAACCGTTACGCTGCTGGCGTGCGAAAGTGAAAAAGCGTTGCCGGAAGAGGCGCAGCGTGCACGTGACGCGTGGCTGGATGCGGGCGGTGAAATTCATGCGGCCGATGCGGCCTGGCCAGAGCAGATCGATGTGATTGTGGATGCGCTGCTGGGAACCGGCAGTAATCGTGCGCCCGAAGAACCCTATGCCACGCTGATCCAGCGGGCGAACGCCCATGCGGCGCCGAAACTTGCCATTGATATGCCTTCCGGCTTATCAGCCGGCAATGGCACCGCGCCCGGCGAAGTAATTAATGCCAGCCATACGCTGAGTGTGGTCGCTCTTAAACCGGGCCAGATCACTGGCAAAGCGCGAGATTACATTGGAGAGCTTTACTATGCCGATCTCGGCCTGGCCGCTTTTCTGGCGGGCGAAGGGGCTCCCATCGCGCGTTATGATGCCAGCGCATTAACCCGCTGGCTCAAGCCGCGCAAACCAACCTCGCACAAGGGCAGTCACGGCCGGCTGTTGGTAGTGGGGGGCGATGCCGGTACTGCTGGCGCGGTGCGGATGACGGCAGAAGCGGCGTTGCGCAGCGGTAGTGGGTTAGTGCGAGTACTTACTCACAAAGATAATATTATTCCAATCCTGACCGCCCGGCCCGAAATTATGGTCGATGAACTGACCGATGAGCGCCTGACGGAGGCGCTGGAGTGGGCCGATGTCATTGCGATAGGGCCCGGTCTGGGTCAGCGCGAATGGGGAAAGCGGGCGCTGAAGCAGGTAGCGGGCAGTGAAAAGCCGATGCTTTGGGACGCGGATGCGCTTAACCTGCTGGCAATCAGTGCGGAGAAACGTCAGAATCGCATTATTACGCCGCATCCTGGTGAAGCGGCGCGTTTGCTGAATACCGAGACTAGTGAAATTGAGAGTGACCGCTTACATGCAGCGCAGACATTGGCGCAGCGTTATGGCGGCGTAGTGGTACTGAAAGGTGCCGGTACGCTGATTGCCAGCGAGCAGGGTGAAATGGCCTTTGCTGACGTGGGCAATGCCGGAATGGCCTCCGGCGGTATGGGCGATCTCCTGAGTGGAATCATCGCCTCGCTGGTGGGCCAGAAACTGACGCTGTTTGATGCGGCCTGCGCCGGTTGCGTTGCACATGGTGCCGCGGCCGATGCGGTCGCTGCGCAACGTGGTACGCGCGGTATGCTGGCAACTGATTTACTGGATCTGCTGTGGCAGTTTGTTAATCCTGAGATGAATAAAGAAGCATGAAGACCTGTGTTATCTCTTTGCCCGATGAGGCGGCTACGCTCAGTTTGGGCGCTCAGCTGGCGCGCGCCTGTGGCAGCGCGGCAGTGATTTATCTCTATGGCGATCTGGGGGCGGGTAAAACCACCTTCAGCCGCGGCTTTCTGCAGGCGCTGGGCCATCAGGGCAACGTCAAAAGCCCCACTTACACGCTGGTTGAGCCTTACACGCTGGACGACCGCACACTTTATCACTTCGACCTCTATCGTCTTGCCGATCCCGAAGAGCTTGAATTCATGGGCATCCGCGACTATTTCAGCGGCGATGCTATCTGCCTGGTCGAATGGCCGCAGCAGGGCGCCGGTTTTCTGCCGCCGCCCGATCTCACACTAACGCTGCGTTACGTGGGTGACGCGCGTGAAGCGGAACTGACCGCACAATCCTCGTCGGGCCAGCAATGGCTTGAACAATTTGGTCAGGGCAGGGATCAGGCATGATGTCACGGATGAAAATAGCGCTGGTGACACTGTTGCTGCTGGTCTCTACACCCCTGTTTGCCGCCACCCTGTCAGACATCAAAGTCGCCAATGGCGACAGCCAGGCAACCATCACCCTGAATTTTGCCGGACAGCCTGTCTATGGCTTCTTCCCGCTGCGCAATCCTGACCGTGTGGTGCTTGATGTGCGCCAGAGCGGCGTGGTTCAGGGCCTGCCGTTAAATTTCAGCGGCGAAAACATCGTAAAGCGAATTCGCACCAGCACCCCTAAAGATAAACAGAGCGTGCGGCTGGTGTTTGAGCTGACGCAGGCGGGTAAAACCCGGGCGGTCACCCAGCGCAATGGCAACAGCTACAGCGTGGTCTTCACCATTACCGGTAAGCCGCCTGCTGTTAAGCGCAGTGTGCCTGCGCCGGTAACGGCCCCGACGCGCGTGCCCACCCAGAGTGCCGCAGCGGCTAACCCCTTTAATTCGAATCCGGTGACGTCCGTGACCAGCACAGCCAGCACCGTGAGTCCTGGCCGGGCCGTCAGCCAGAATGATACCGTGATTGTGGCGATTGATGCCGGACATGGCGGTCAGGATCCCGGCGCTATCGGGCAGCGCGGGCTGAAAGAGAAGAACGTCACGATCGCGATTGCACGTAAACTGCGGGTGTTGCTGAATAACGATCCGATGTTCAAAGGCGTCCTGACGCGTGATGGCGACTATTTTATCTCGGTTATGGGCCGCTCCGACGTGGCGCGTAAAGCCAACGCCAATGTGCTGGTATCAATTCATGCTGACGCCGCGCCGAGCCATGCGGCGACCGGTGCATCGGTCTGGGTATTATCAAACCGCCGGGCCAATAACGAGATGGCTAACTGGCTGGAGCAGAAAGAGAAACAGTCTGAGCTGCTGGGCGGCGCAGGTGACCTGCTGGCTAACAGTCAGGCCGACCCCTACCTCAGCCAGGCGGTACTTGACCTGCAATTCGGTCACTCGCAGCGGGTCGGTTATGACATCGCCCAGAAAGTGTTGCAGCAGATGCGCAGCGTGACGTCGCTGCATAAACGTCTGCCTGAGCATGCCAGTCTTGGCGTGCTGCGTTCACCCGATATTCCTTCTTTGCTGGTGGAAACCGGCTTTATCAGTAATTCCTCGGAGGAGCGACTGCTTGGCAGTAGCGCACACCAGGATAAGATTGCGCAGTCGATCTATAAAGGTCTGCGCACTTATTTCCTGGCGCACCCGCTGCAATCCATCCCAAAGGAGGAAAACCGGCCGCTGGGCTCGTCGCCAGCGGTTAACGTCGCCAGCAACCCGGCGACCGGGGTGACGCAATATACTGGCGTAACTCAGCGCCATACGGTAACGCGCGGTGAGACACTTTCCGGGATTGCCGCGAAGTATGGCGTCAGCATGTCGACCCTGCGTGAAATGAACACCCTGAAGCGGGATGTGGTATGGGTTGGACAGCGATTGAAAGTGCCGGCCAGTGCGGCCGCCAGCCGCACCACGCGCGCCACGCCACGCGGCGTTGTACGTCATAAAGTGGTCGTGGGCGATTCACTGACCGGCATTGCCGCACATTATGGCGTCAGCCCGAAAGCGATAATGCAGACCAATAATCTGAAATCGACCAACGTCATGTTGGGGCAGAACCTGAAAATCCCTGCATCCTGATTGTTTGCCCGGCCGCTGCGCCGGGCGGCCAGCTAAAAGGAAAACCATGCCGATACAAATTTTACCGCCCCAACTGGCAAACCAGATTGCGGCGGGTGAAGTGGTTGAACGTCCTGCATCGGTTGTAAAAGAGCTGGTGGAGAACAGTTTGGATGCTGGTGCAACGCGCATTGACGTTGATATTGAAAAGGGTGGCGCAAAGCTTATCCGCATTCGTGACAACGGCTGCGGCATCGTGAAAAGCGAGCTGTCGATGGCGCTGGCCCGACACGCCACCAGTAAAATCGCCTCACTGGATGACCTGGAAGCGATCATGAGCCTGGGTTTTCGCGGTGAAGCGCTCGCCAGTATCAGTTCTGTCTCCCGCCTGACCTTAACCTCACGTACCGCCGATCAAACCGAAGCCTGGCAGGCCTATGCGGAAGGGCGTGATATGACGGTAACGGTTAAACCGGCTGCGCATCCCTGTGGGACCACGCTCGAAGTGCTGGATCTGTTTTATAACACCCCGGCGCGCCGCAAATTTATGCGCACAGAGAAAACCGAGTTCGGTCATATCGACGAAGTGATCCGTCGTATTGCACTGGCGCGTTTTGATGTCGCGCTTTCACTGAGCCACAACGGCAAAATGATGCGTCAGTATCGGGCCGTCAGCGAGGAGAGCCAGCGCGAACGGCGGCTGGCGGCTATCTGCGGCACCACGTTTATTCAGCATGCGCTGCGAATTGACTGGCAGCATGATGATCTCTCGCTGCGCGGCTGGGTCGCCGATCCTGCCGGTTCGCGCCAGGTCACCGAGTTACAATATTGCTACGTCAATGGCCGGATGATGCGCGACAAGCTGATTAATCACGCTATCCGCCAGGCTTTCCAGACCCAGCTTCAGGATGACCAGCAGCCCGCTTACGTGCTCTATCTGGAGATCGATCCGCATCAGGTGGATGTTAACGTTCACCCGGCCAAGCATGAAGTACGTTTTCATCAGTCACGCCTGGTGCATGATTTTATTTATCAGGGCGTGGTCAGCGCGTTACAGGCGATAGCGTCACCCGTTTTGCCTGCGCTGCAGGCAGAAGAAGCCGCAGCGCGCTGGCAGCCTGAAAACCGTCAGGCGGCGGGGGGTAATCATTTTGCGCAGCCTTCAACGCCCGCCATCGAGAATCAATCTTCAGCCTCCACACGGCAAACACCGCCCGCAGCGGCGCCGGCCTGGCAAAACAAAGAGAACGCGTATCGTCAGCGTGAAGGCGCGGTTTATCAGCAGTTGCTGAAAACGCCTGTCAGCGCCACGCCGCCGCCAAAAAACCGTGAACCGGCACCGCGTGCGGCCGAAAAACCCTCGCCGCTGGCCGCGCATGCCCAGAGTTTTGGCCGGGTACTGACCGTGTTGCAAAAACACTATGCGCTGCTGGAGCAGGATCAGAAGTTAATGCTGATGGCGCTGCCGGTCGCGGCGCGCTGGCTGAAACAGGCGCAGCTTGAACCGGGTGAAGAGGGGCTTAAACCGCAACCCCTGCTGATTCCGGTGCGGCTCAAAATCGCCCTGGATGAACGGCAGGCCGCAAAAGAAAAGAGCAGCCTGCTCAATCAGATGGGTATTGATCTTCAGCCCGAAGGTGACCACGTGACCTTACGCGCGGTGCCTTTACCGTTACGAACACAAAATTTACAAATCTTGATTCCTGAGCTGTTAGGCTATCTCGCCCGGCAGCAGGAGATCTCTGCGACGCAACTGGCCCAGTGGCTGGCACGGCGTCAGGATACAGAGTCCTCCGACTGGAATCACTCACAGGCGATCAACCTGCTGGCAGAGCTTGAACGGCTTTGCCCACAGCTCCTGAAATCGCCGCCTTCAGGCTTATTACAGCCCATAGAGATTGAGAGCGCGATCAACGCGTTGAAGCATGAGTGAATTAAACCAGGCTGGCCGGCCAAAGGCTATTTTTTTGATGGGACCCACGGCTTCTGGCAAGACCGCTTTAGCAATTGAATTGCGTAAGCGGTTACCAGTGGAACTAATCAGCGTAGACTCTGCCTTAATCTATCGTCAGATGGATATTGGTACGGCGAAACCGTCGGCTGAGGAGTTAGCAGTGGCACCCCATCGTCTGCTCGACATTCGCGATCCCGCTGAAGCCTATTCGGCTGCGGAGTTCCGGCGGGATGCTTTAGCAGAAATGGCGGAGATCGTTGAAGCCGGACGAATACCGTTGCTTGTTGGTGGAACCATGCTCTACTTCAAGGCGTTACTTGAAGGATTGTCGCCGTTGCCCTCGGCCGATCCCGACGTTCGTCAGCGGATAGAGCAAACGGCGCGTGAAAAAGGCTGGGAAGCTTTACACCGCCAGCTGTGTGAAATCGACCCGGTTGCCGGCAGTCGTATTCATCCGAATGATCCGCAGAGACTTTCGCGAGCACTGGAAGTTTTTTTTATTTCGGGTAAAACTTTAACGGAACTGACAAAAACATCCGGTGAAGCGTTACCCTACGACGTGCAACAGTTTGCCATCGCCCCCGCGAGCCGTGAATTGCTGCACCAGCGCATCGCGTTGCGTTTTGAGCAGATGTTGGCGTCAGGATTTGAAGCGGAGTCTCGGGCCCTTTTTGCACGAGGTGATTTGCATACGGACATGCCTTCCATTCGTTGTGTTGGCTATCGTCAGATGTGGTCTTATTTATCGGGCGAAATCGATTACAGCGAGATGGTTTATCGGGGAATTTGCGCAACCCGGCAGCTTGCTAAGCGACAGATGACCTGGTTACGCGGTTGGGAAAATGTTCACTGGCTTGACAGTGACGAGCCCCGGCTGGCGCGTGATACAGTGTTACAGGTTCTTAGTGCGAAGCATGGGT
The DNA here is from genome assembly GCF_014156615.1 of Pantoea pleuroti. Classification (NCBI taxonomy): domain Bacteria; kingdom Pseudomonadati; phylum Pseudomonadota; class Gammaproteobacteria; order Enterobacterales; family Erwiniaceae; genus Pantoea; species Pantoea pleuroti. The sequence continues at coordinate 51,211 of NZ_SBFD01000006.1, forward strand.
GATTGTGTACAATTGATGGGTTATCGTGCGCAAATTTTTACGCAGTTTTTTTCAGAACCATAGGTTCTACTTGCAACAAACAACAAGCATATAAGGAAAAGATAGAATGGCTAAGGGGCAATCATTACAAGACCCGTTTTTGAACGCACTGCGTCGTGAACGTGTTCCGGTTTCGATTTATCTGGTTAACGGTATTAAGTTGCAGGGTCAGATTGAGTCATTTGATCAGTTCGTCATTTTGTTGAAAAACACGGTGAGTCAGATGGTGTATAAGCATGCCATTTCTACCGTTGTTCCTTCACGCCCGGTTTCTCACCATAGCAATAATACCGGTGGCGGCAGCAACAATTACCATCATGGCGGCAGCAACACAACTGCGCAGCCACAGCCACAACAAGACGGTGATAACGCAGAATAACGCGTCACCGTACAGCCAGGAACGGAGAACAAAAGTTTTCCGTCCTGGTCTTTTATTTAGCGAGGTTATAGCTTGTTTGACCGTTATGAAGCCGGTGAGCAGGCCGTACTGGTACACATCTGGTTCTCCCAAGACAAAGAAGTAGAAGATTTGCAGGAGTTTGAAACCCTGGTCTCTTCTGCTGGCGTTGAGGCGCTGCAAGTGGTTACTGGCAGCCGCAAAGCGCCACATCCCAAGTATTTTGTCGGTGAAGGAAAGGCCGTTGAAATTGCCGATGCGGTAAAAACAACAGGAGCATCGGTCGTATTATTCGATCATGCCCTTACGCCCGCTCAGGAAAGAAACCTCGAGCGCCTGTGCGAATGCCGGGTCATTGATCGCACCGGTTTAATTCTGGATATCTTTGCCCAACGCGCACGTACCCACGAAGGTAAATTGCAGGTTGAGCTGGCACAGCTGCGCCATCTTGCGACACGTCTGGTGCGCGGCTGGACCCACCTTGAACGCCAGAAAGGCGGGATTGGTTTACGTGGCCCGGGTGAAACGCAGTTAGAAACGGACCGCCGACTGCTGCGCGGCCGTATCAGTCAGATTTTGTCTCGTCTTGAGCGAGTTGAAAAACAGCGTGAGCAGGGACGTCAGTCACGAGCCAAAGCGGATGTGCCAACGGTTTCGCTGGTGGGTTACACCAACGCCGGCAAGTCGACCCTCTTTAACGCCATGACCTCCGCCAACGTCTTTGCCGCAGACCAGCTGTTTGCGACGCTCGACCCTACACTGCGCCGTTTGAATGTTGCTGATGTCGGGGACGTGGTACTGGCGGACACGGTAGGCTTTATTCGCCATCTTCCTCACGATCTGGTTGCCGCTTTTAAAGCCACGCTGCAGGAGACACGTCAGGCGACGCTGTTAATGCACGTGATTGATGGGGCTGACCTTCGCGTCACGGAAAATATCGCCGCCGTCGATGCCGTACTGGAAGAAATTGAAGCGGACGAAATCCCGACGTTACTGGTGATGAATAAAATCGATATGCTCGACGGATTTGAACCGCGTATCGATCGTAACGAAGAGAACCTGCCAATCCGCGTCTGGCTTTCCGCCCAGACAGGCGCAGGCATTCCGTTGCTATGGCAGGCGCTGTCTGAGCGTCTGGCGGGTGAAATAGCCCAGCACGCATTACGTCTGCCACCGGAAGCGGGGCGACTTCGCAGCCGTTTCTATCAGCTGCAGGCGATTGAGAAAGAGTGGAATGAAGAAGACGGCAGTGTAGGATTGCAGATACGTATGCCCATTATTGAGTGGATGCGTTTATGTAAGCAGGAACCGTCGCTGACCAGTTACATTGTTTGATATTGCCCAAACGCATTTACCTTAAAAATTGAAGATTGTCGCACTTTCTTTGCAGACCCGAATACGCTGGAGTTACCCGAGTATTTCGGATTTCAGCAAGGCGGCAACTGAGTGAATCCCCGGGAGCTTACGCAGGTAAGTGACCAGGGTGAGCGAAGGCAGCCAACACCGCTGCAATCCGAAAGCTGAAGGGTAAAAATCGTAATTACAATAAATGGAGTAGAAACATGGCGTGGAATCAGCCCGGAAATAACGGACAGGACCGCGACCCGTGGGGAAGCAGCAATAATCAAGGCGGCAACTCTGGGGGGAATAAGGGAGGACGGGAATCCGGGCCTCCTGATCTGGATGATATCTTCCGTAAGCTGAGCAAGAAGCTTGGTGGACTGGGCGGTGGCAAACAGAACGACAACGGTCAGCGCGGCTCCGGCAGCGGTGGCAAAATTGTTGGTATCGTGGCTGTTGCTGCTGTAGTCATCTGGGCTGCAAGCGGTTTCTACACCATCAAAGAAGCGGAACGTGGCGTGGTGACGCGCTTCGGTAAATTCAGTCACCTGGTCGAACCTGGTCTGAACTGGAAGCCGACATTCGTTGATCAGGTGCGTGCGGTTAACGTTGAATCGGTGCGTGAACTGGCTGCTTCTGGCGTCATGCTGACTTCTGATGAGAACGTGGTGCGCGTGGAAATGAACGTGCAGTACCGCGTGACCGATCCGGAACGTTATCTTTATGCTGTGACCAGCGCGGACGACAGCCTGCGTCAGGCTACCGACAGCGCGCTGCGCGGCGTGATTGGTCGCTCTACCATGGACCGCATCCTGACCGAAGGTCGTACCGTGGTTCGTAGCGATACCCAGCGTGAAATCGACGAGACGATTCGCCCTTATAACATGGGGATCGCGGTGCTGGACGTCAACTTCCAGGCTGCACGTCCGCCGGAAGAGGTGAAGTCTGCATTTGATGACGCGATTGCCGCACGCGAAAACCGCGAGCAGTACGTTCGTGAAGCCGAAGCTTACGCCAACGAAGTTCAGCCTCGTGCTAACGGCCAGGCGCAACGTATTCTGGAAGAGGCACGCGCTTACAAAGAGCGTACCGTGCTGGAAGCGCAGGGTGAGGTGGCGCGTTTCGCCAAGATCCTGCCTGAGTATAAAGCTGCGCCCGAAATCACCAAAGAGCGTCTCTATATCGAGACCATGGAACGTGTGCTGAGCCATACCCGCAAAGTACTGGTTAACGATCGGGGTAATAACCTGATGGTGCTGCCGCTGGATCAACTGATGCGTGGCGGTCAGACTTCATCGGGCCAGAATGGTCAGAAAGGCGCGAATGGTTCTTCGCTGCCTGCGCGCTCCGATAGCAGTGCCAGCCGCAATGACACGTCGTCATACAGTCCGGACAATATCATGGATCAGCGTCGGGCGAATGCTCAGCGCAGCGACAGCCAGCGCGAAGGGAGAGAGTAATCGATGCGTAAGCCAATAGTATTTTTAATCATTGTCGTGCTGGTGGCGCTCTATGCGTCCCTGTTTGTGGTGCAGGAAGGGCAGCGAGGCATTGTTCTGCGCTTCGGTAAAGTCCTGCGCGACGGCGAAAACAAACCGCAGGTGTTTGAGCCGGGTCTGCATTTCAAGATTCCATTCCTGGAAACGGTTAAAACACTGGATGCGCGTATCCAGACCATGGATAACCAGGCCGATCGCTTCGTCACCAAAGAGAAGAAAGATCTGATCGTGGACTCCTACATCAAGTGGCGTATCAGCGACTTCAGTCGCTACTACCTGGCCACCGGTGGCGGTGATGTCTCTCAGGCGGAAGTGCTGCTGAAACGTAAGTTCAGTGACCGCTTGCGTTCTGAAATGGGCCGTCTGGATGTGAAAGATATCGTAACGGACTCCCGTGGTCGTCTGACCACCGATGTGCGTGACGCGCTGAATACCGGCTCTGCAGGCAACGATGATGAAATCGCAACCCCTGCGGCTGATGACGCGATTGCCAGTGCAGCGGCCCGTGTCGAGCGTGAAACCAACAGCAGCGAGCCAGCACCGAACCCGAACAGTATGGCGGCGTTAGGTATTCAGGTGGTGGATGTGCGCATCAAGCAGATCAACCTGCCGACCGAAGTGTCTGATGCGATCTTCAACCGTATGCGTGCTGAGCGTGAAGCGGTAGCGCGTAGCCAGCGTTCACAGGGTCAGGAAGAGGCGGAAAAACTGCGCGCCCAGGCCGATTACCAGGTTACCCGTACTCTGGCTGAAGCCCAGCGTGAAGCGCTGATTACACGCGGTGACGGTGATGCGGAAACGGCGCGGTTGTTTGCCGATTCGTTCAGCAAAGATCCGGACTTCTATGCCTTTATTCGTAGCCTGCGTGCATATGAAAACAGCTTCAATAGCGATCAGGATGTGATGGTGTTAAGCCCGGATAGCGACTTCTTCCGATATATGAAGGCGCCCTCTAACGCGACACGCTAAGAACTGATATAACCTGTGGGCCGACAATGTTGTCGGCCCTTTTTTTTGGGTATCAGAATGAAAACAAGCATCTGGATGGCGCTGGCGCTGGTGTTAGTGCTGGAAGGGTTGGGACCGATGTTTATTCCGCGCGCCTGGCGACGCATGATCCTGACGATGACGCGATTGCCCGATCGTCTGCTGCACCGCTTTGGTGGCGGGCTGGTCGTTGCTGGTATGGTGATTTACTGCATGCTCAGCCTGCACGGTAACCTCTGAGGCTCACGTTCAGACCGGCTAAATTGTGCCTTTCAACGCTATTATCCCCAACATGTTGTAGTGATCAAAACTCAGGCAAAAAAGCGCGCAATCGTATGCTAAAAGTGCTGAAAACCACGGGATCAGATGGTAGAATCCTTTTTTAAGCAATCGGTGATTTTGAGAAATGGGTAAGAACGTCGTCGTACTGGGCACCCAATGGGGTGACGAAGGTAAAGGTAAGATTGTAGACCTTCTGACTGAGCGCGCGAATTACGTTGTGCGTTATCAAGGCGGCCACAATGCGGGCCACACGCTTGTCATCAACGGTGAAAAAACCGTCCTCCACCTGATCCCTTCTGGCATTCTGCGCGATAACGTCACCAGCATCATTGGTAACGGCGTAGTGCTCTCTCCTGAAGCCTTAATGAAAGAGATGAAAGGCCTGGAAGCGCGCGGGATTCCGGTACGCGAACGTCTGCTGATTTCTGAAGCCTGTCCGCTGATCCTGCAATATCATGTTGCGATGGATATGGCGCGTGAACGTGCTCGTGGCGCCAAAGCGATTGGTACTACTGGTCGTGGCATCGGACCGGCTTATGAAGATAAAGTCGCTCGCCGTGCACTGCGCGTCAGCGACCTGTTCAACAAAGAAACCTTTGCTGCCAAGCTGAAAGAAGTGGTCGATTTCTACAACTTCCAGCTGGTGGAGTACTACAAAGAGCCGGCAGTCGACTTCGATAAAGTCCTGAGTGATGTGATGGAAGTCGCTGACATCCTGACTGGCATGGTCGTTGACGTCTCTGAACTGCTGGACGTCGCGCGTAAGCGTGGCGATCTGATTATGTTCGAAGGTGCACAGGGTACGCTGCTGGATATCGATCACGGTACCTATCCGTACGTGACCTCATCCAACACTACCGCAGGTGGCGTAGCGACCGGTTCAGGCATTGGCCCGCGTTATGTCGACTACGTGCTGGGTATCGTGAAAGCTTACTCAACCCGCGTTGGCGCAGGCCCGTTCCCGACCGAGCTGTTCGATGAAACCGGCGAATTCCTCTGTGCGCAGGGTAATGAGTTTGGTGCGACCACCGGTCGCCGTCGTCGTACCGGCTGGCTGGATGCGGTAGCGGTTCGCCGCGCGGTCCAGATTAACTCCCTGTCAGGTTTCTGCATGACCAAGCTGGACGTGCTGGATGGCCTGAAAGAGGTGAAGATCTGTGTGGCTTATCGTATGCCTGATGGCCGCGAAGTGACCACCACGCCACTGGCGGCAGAGAACTGGGAAGGCATTGAGCCGATCTACGAAACCCTGCCAGGCTGGAGCGAGACAACGTTTGGCGTCAAGACGCTGGAAGGTTTGCCTCAGGCCGCGCGTGACTACATCAAGCGTGTGGAAGAGGTAACAGGGGTGCCGATTGATATCATCTCTACCGGCCCTGACCGCAGTGAAACAATGATTCTGCGCGACCCGTTCGACGCGTAATCATTCAGGCCGGACGTTGTCCGGCCCTTGTTTTTCCATTCTTTGATGCCACTTAACCTCCCTTCGCTTGTCAAACCTTCTGCTGGCTTAAAAAAGCGCACGGCCAGACAGACTCTGGTTTATCATCGTAGCTAATCGAATGGCGATCCGATTTAATCCTGGCATCAATCACAGGGCGGATAAGGTCACGCCGCGTCTGAAGGTTCACTGAGGTTACTGTGCAGCTCACGAGTTTTACTGATTATGGCTTACGGGCACTGATTTATCTGGCATCGTTGCCGGAAGGTCAGCAGACCAATATTACGGAAGTGACGAACACTTATGGTTTGTCCCGTAATCATATGGTCAAAATCATCAATCAGCTGAGCCGGGCGGGCTATGTCGCCGCAACGCGTGGTAAAAACGGGGGCATTCGTCTGGGTATGCCAGCTCGTCAGATTGTCATTGGCGACGTGGTACGTAAGATGGAACCACTACAATTAGTGGATTGCGCGTCCTGTTCCATCTCGCCAGCCTGTCGTCTGAAGCAGGCGTTACATGATGCGGTGCAGCGATTTTTGCAGGAACTGGATAGCTATACGTTGGCAGATCTGGTCGAAGGAAATACACCACTTTATGAGATCATCTTGTCCAGATCGCCGGTGGAAATAAATATTAAATGACATCGGAGGAACCGCTATGTCAAAAGATCCTTTTCAGGATAGAGAAGCTGAAAAATACGAAAATCCTATTCCGAGCCGTGAATTTATTCTGGCTCTGTTAGAAAAACGTGAAAAACCGGCCAGCCGTGAAGAGCTGGCTGAAGAGATGAATCTGCAGGAAGAAGAACACCTTGAGGCGCTGCGTCGCCGCCTTCGCGCCATGGAGCGTGATGGTCAGCTGGTGTTCACCCGCCGTCAGTGTTATGCCCTGCCTGAACGTCTTGATCTCCTGCGCGGTAAAGTCATTGGCCACCGAGACGGCTACGGCTTCCTGCGGGCAGAAGGTCAGAAAGATGACCTCTACCTTTCCGCAGAACAGATGAAATTCTGTATGCACGGTGACGTAATCCTGGCGCAGCCGCTGGGTGCCGATCGCAAAGGCCGCCGCGAAGCGCGCGTGGTCCGGGTGCAGGAACCCCGCAACAATCAGATCGTTGGCCGTTACTTTACCGATGCCGGTGCCGGCTTCGTGGTGCCGGACGATAGTCGCCTGAGTTTTGACATCCTCATCCCGCCTGAAGAGACGATGAATGCCCGCATGGGTTCCGTGGTGGTGGTTGAGCTGGTCCAGCGTCCGAACCGTCGCAGCAAAGCGATCGGTAAAATCGCCGAGATTCTGGGCGATGATATGGGCACCAGCCTGGCCGTGGATATGGCGCTGCGTACGCATGAAATCCCGCACACCTGGCCGCCGGAAGTGGAAGCTCAGGTCAGTAAACTGAAAGAAGAAGTCCCGGAAGAGGCCAAAAAAGGCCGCGTCGATCTGCGTAAGCTGCCGCTGGTCACCATCGATGGTGAAGATGCCCGTGACTTTGATGATGCTGTTTACTGTGAGAAGAAGCGCGGTGGCGGATGGCGCCTGTGGGTGGCTATCGCGGATGTCAGCTATTACGTCCGTCCTGGCACTCCACTGGATGACGAAGCGCATCAGCGCGGAACCTCGGTCTACTTCCCGTCGCAGGTTGTGCCGATGCTGCCGGAAGTGCTGTCGAATGGCTTATGTTCGCTTAACCCACAGGTCGATCGCCTCTGTATGGTGTGCGAGATGACCATCTCGACCAAAGGTAAACTGACCGGCTTCAAGCACTACGAAGCGGTGATGAACTCCCATGCGCGTCTGACCTACAACAAAGTCTGGAACATCCTGCAGGGCGACAAAGAGCTGCGTCAGCAGTATGCGCCGCTGGTTAAAGACCTTGAAGAGCTGAACAACCTCTATCATGCGCTGGAAGCCGCTCGTGAAGAGCGCGGCGGTATCTCGTTTGAAACGGAAGAGGCGAAGTTTATCTTCAACGCCGAGCGCCGTATTGAGCGTGTTGAGCGAGTGTCACGTAATGACGCTCATAAGCTGATCGAAGAGTGCATGATCCTTGCTAACATCGCCTCGGCACGCTTCGTTGAGAAAAATCAGGAACCGGCGCTGTTCCGCGATCACGATCGCCCGACTGACGAAAGCATCAAGAGCTTCCGTACCGTGCTCAACGAGCTGGGACTGAGTCTGCCTGGCGGCAACAAACCGCAGCCAATCGACTATGCGGCGCTGCTGAAGCAGGTTGCCGATCGTCCTGATGCGGAAATGCTGCAAACCATGCTGCTGCGTTCGATGAAGCAGGCCGTTTACGACCCGGAAAACCGTGGTCACTTTGGTCTGGCACTCTCGTCGTATGCGCACTTTACCTCGCCAATCCGTCGTTACCCGGATCTGACGCTGCATCGCGCCATCAAATATCTGCTGGCAAAAGAGCAGGATGAAGGTAAAGGCCTGGTACAGCGCGCTATTAAATACCTGATGCCGAGAGATCGCAGCGTCGCCAAAGATATGACGACAGCAACCGGTGGCTATCACTACGACATGCCGCAGATGCTGCAACTGGGCCTGCACTGTTCTCTGACCGAACGCCGCGCCGATGAAGCGACCCGTGACGTCGCGGACTGGCTCAAGTGTGACTTCATGCAGGATCAGGTTGGCAACGTCTTCAACGGCGTCATCTCCAGCGTGACCGGATTTGGCTTCTTTGTACGCCTAAGCGATCTGTTCATTGATGGTCTGGTCCACGTTTCGACGCTCGACAACGATTACTATCGTTTTGACCCGGTAGGTCAGCGTCTGATCGGTGAATCGGGCGGTCGCACCTATCGTCTGGGTGACACGGTTGAAGTGCGTGTTGAAGCCGTCCATATGGATGAGCGTAAAATCGACTTTGCCCTGATCTCCAGCCAGCGTCAGGTACGTGGTGAAGGCAAAACCGCACGTGACCGGGCGAAGCGTGACGACAAAGCGCCAGCGAAACGCCGTCGTGATGCGAGCAAGAAGTCCAACTTCGAGCCGGACGCCGCTTTCCGGGGCGACAAGGGTAAGCCCGCCGCTGCAAATACCGAGAATAAAAGTAAAAACGTCTCGGAAAAAACCCGTAAAATCGCCGCCGCCACCCGGGCGAAGCGCGCCAGAAAAAAGGCGCAGCCTGACTGATGCGCGCACCCGCCCTTTCTCACTGAGAAAGGGCGGTCATTCATTCATTTCCAAACACTGAGCAGATCGATGAGCGAAATTATTTTTGGTATCCATGCCGTGCAGGCGCTGCTGGAACGTGATCCACAACGTTTCCAGGAAGTCTTTATCCTCAAAGGCCGCGACGATCGTCGCCTGCAACCCGTGGTCGCCGCGCTGGAAGCTCAGGGGGTCGTGATTCAGCTGGCCGAGCGTAAGTGGCTCGACAGCCAGGTTGAAGGCGGTGTACATCAGGGTATTGTGGCGCGGGTAAAACCGGGTCGTCAGTATCAGGAAGGCGATCTGCCGGATCTGCTGCAGAGCCTGGACAAACCCTTCCTGCTGGTGCTGGACGGGGTCACCGATCCGCACAATCTGGGTGCCTGCCTGCGCAGTGCCGATGCGGCCGGTGTTCACGCGATTATCGTGCCGAAAGATCGTTCTGCGCCCCTGAATGCAACGGCCAAAAAAGTGGCCAGCGGCGCGGCAGAGAATGTGCCGTTGATCCGCGTCACCAACCTGGCACGTACCCTGCGTCTGCTGCAGGAGTACAACATCTGGGTTGTCGGTACCGCAGGTGAAGCTGATCATACTGTCTTCCAGAGCAAAATGACCGGTCCGATGGCGCTGGTGATGGGCGCGGAAGGGGAAGGCATGCGTCGTCTGACCCGTGAGCATTGCGATGAGCTGATCAGCATTCCGATGGCGGGCAGCGTCTCTTCGCTGAATGTCTCGGTTGCTACGGGTGTCTGCCTGTTTGAAGCGGTGCGTCAGCGCAACGCCTGATCCCTGATGTGATCTTCGCCACAAATTAGTTTCTGTACCAGGCATAACTGCGCGTCATTCGTATATACCCAAAGGATTTCGGGTTCCATTGAGGCGGCAAGAGAACGAATCCCGATGAGCTTACATGAGTAAGTGATTCGGGTAAGTGAACGCAGCCAACAAAAATGCAGCTTGAAAGACGACGGGTATACTTACTGAGTGACATCCGCGAGGAGTGGTTATGACCTGGACAACACACACCGTTTTTAATCAGCCCCATCCTCTGAGCAACAGCAACCTGTTCCTGTCTGATACGCCGCTCGGCGAGGCACTGTCACGCGAAGGCGCCGGATGGGACCGGGAATGGCTGGCTTCCGTAGGCCTACAGCTGGGCAGCGCCGAGTCGCTGGAGCTGGGCCGGCTCGCCAATGCGGAGCCACCGGAACTGCTGCGCTATGACGCCCGTGGCGTAAGGATGGATGAAGTCCGTTTTCATCCCGCCTGGCACCTGCTGATGCAGGGTGTCTGCGCCAGCCGCCTGCACAATCTCAGCTGGCAACCCACAGTACGTGAACAGGCCAGCGTGGCGCGGGCTGCGCGCTTTATTCTGCACGCGCAGGTTGAAGCGGGCACGCTTTGCCCGGTGACCATGACGCACGCGGCCATTCCACTGTTGCAGACTTATCTGCCCGCCGCGTTCGAAGGCTGGCTCGATCCGCTGCTCAGCGATCGTTACGACACCCATGCGCAGCCCGGCGACCAGAAGCGGGGTCTGCTGATCGGTATGGGCATGACGGAAAAACAGGGCGGCAGCGATCTGCTCACCAGCACCACCCGGGCCGAGCCGCTGGGCGCGCGCGGCCCGGGTGAAGCCTACCTGCTGACCGGCCACAAATGGTTCTTCTCGGTGCCGCAGAGCGATGCGCATCTGGTGCTGGCGCAGACGCCGGCCGGATTAAGCTGTTTCTTCCTGCCGCGCCTGTTGCCTGACGGGTCACGCAACGCCATCCAGCTTGAGCAGCTTAAAGATAAGCTTGGTAATCGCTCAAATGCCAGTTGTGAGGTGGAGTTTCGCGATGCGACCGGCTGGCTGCTGGGAGAAGAGGGCGAAGGCGTGCGGCTGATCCTTAAAATGGGCGGTATGACGCGCTTCGACTGCGCACTCGGCAGTCATGGCCAGATGCGGCGTGCATTCTCGGTGGCACTCTGGCATGCACATCAGCGCCAGGTGATGGGGAAAAACCTGGTGGATCAGCCGCTGATGCGTCAGGTTCTGGCACAGCAGGCGCTGCAGCTGGAGGGGCAAACCGCGCTGCTGATGCGGCTGGCGCGCGCCTGGTCACAACCGGCAAAACCGCATGAGGTCACGTTTGCCCGCTTATTAACTCCGGCTGCAAAATATCAGATCTGCAAAGCGGGTGCCCCGTTCGTCGCGGAGTCGATGGAAGTGCTGGGGGGCATCGGCTACTGCGAAGCGAGCGAGCTGCCGCGCCTCTATCGTGACATACCGGTCAACAGCATCTGGGAAGGGGCGGGCAACGTGATGTGTCTTGACGTACTGCGCGTGCTCACCCGTCAGGCAGAGGTTTCGGAGATGCTGAGTCAGGAATTTGAAGCGGTGAAAGGGAGTAATCGTCATTTCGATGCGCGCTGGCGTCAGTTACGGCTGCGAATGAGCAAAGTCCCCGAAGAGCAGGCGCGCGAGGTGACCCGCACGCTGCTGCAGCTTGCGACAGGCGCTCAGCTACTGAAATATGGCGAACCACCGCTGGCGGATGCCTGGTGCCAGCAGTGGCTCGATCGACGTGGCTCCCGCCCGCTTGAGACAGCAATCACAGACCGTTTACTGGCCCGCGCCTGTGGCAGGTGATGCGCCGTAAAGAATCGCGCTGGCGTACCAGAGACCGGGCATCACTGTTTCACTCAGCGCCACGATCTGATAGTAAGCCGCACCGGCCTGGTTAGCCCGGGTGGCCACGGCCCGCCCGGCATCATCCGGTGAGCCGCGCACGTTAACGGTAATATTGCCCAGCTTCGGCAAACCGCCACTCTGCGCCCGTGAAATTTCCTGCGCCTGTTGCGTCGGCGCGGGCGGTGCTTTTGGCGTGGTATCAAGCGCGGAACAGCCTGCCAGCAGCAGGCTTATCATCAGTAAATAAGCGAAACGCATAGCAAAACCCTCTTTCAGGACGAAGCATTAAGTGTATGCCATCGCCCTGAATGGCGTCAGGATTTAAGGCTAAATACACTGACCAGCTGGGTCAGGTGATGCCCTTTATCACTCAGGTTCTGCGCGCTGTTTTCCGCCTGTGTCACCAGTTCGCTGTTCTGGTGAGTTGCCTGGCTGATCTGGTTCATCGCCAGATTAACCTGGCCGATGCCTGCCGCCTGCTGCTGCGCCGCGACGTTGATCTCGCCCATCAGCGCCTGCACCTGCTCGATGTGGGTCACAATGTCGCTCATCGCATCGCGCGTCTGCTCAGATAACTGATGGCCTTCCGCTACATTGCTGATGGAGGTCGCAATCAGTCCATCAATCTCTTTAGCGGCCTGCGCAGAACGCTGTGCCAGCGCACGCACTTCTGCAGCCACCACGGCAAATCCACGGCCCTGTTCCCCGGCACGTGCCGCTTCAACGGCGGCGTTCAGCGCCAGGATATTGGTCTGAAAGGCGATCGACTCAATCACGTGGGTGATATCCGCAATGCTTTGTGATGAAACCTTAATTGCCGACATGGTGTTGACCGAGCGCACCACCGTCTGGCTGCCGTGACTGACGATATCGCTGGCTTCGGCCACCAGTGACATCGCCTGACGCAGGCTGTCTGCGGTGTGTTCAACCGTTGCGCCAAACTGCTCCATGCTGGCGGAGGTCTGTTCCACACTGCTGGCCTGACGTCCGATCTGCTCGCTGATGTTATGACTGCTGGCCGCGATGGTGTCCGTGCCGTCGCTGATCTCCTGCGCCGCGCCGCGCACCTGGCTGACGATTTTCTCAAGGCCATCGCCAATGCCGTTGATCGCAACGATCAACTGGCCCACTTCATCGCGACGCTGGGTATCCATATGGACCTGCAGATTCCCGGCGGCATACTGCTCCGCCAGATGGATCACCTGCTGCAGCGGACGGGTAATCGCCCGACGGCTGTACCAGACAAACCCCAGCGCAAAAACCACCACCAGAATCAGTCCGGTTATCAGGAACAGGTTACGGCTATGTGTAATCGGGGCGAGCAGGCTGGCCCGGTTAACTTCACCGGTGATCACCCAGTTCCAGCCCGGCAGCTGCTGCCAGGCCAGAATCTGTTGCTCGCCGTTGATCTCTGCCTGCAGCATGCCCTGTGGCTGAGTCAGCAGCGGCTGGAGTGTCGCGTCATCCCAGGCGGGTCGTTTTCTTTCGTCGTGCTGATCGAAAAGATACACTCCCTGCGTCTTGCCGGGGGTGCCGTTGAGCACAAAGAAATGACCACTATCACCCAGCTTGCGTGCCAGGATTTTTTCACGCATCAGCGCATACTGCTTATCAATGCCAACGCCGACAAACAGGATGGCGACGACCTTGCCACTCTCATCTTTTACCGGCTGATATTGTGTGATGTAGCGATGGCCGAACAGCGTCGCCAGCCCCTGATAGACGTCGCCCTGACTGACGCTTTTCCAGGCGGCGCCGTTGCGGTCAAGCTGCGTACCGATCGCGCGACTGCCATCCTGCTTTTTCAGCGAGGTGGAAATACGGATAAAATCATCGCCGTCGCGTACAAAAATGGTCGCCACAGCGGCGGTGCGTTCTGTGAAATCGTCTACCGCGGTCTGGTCGAGGTTCAGCGTTTTTAACCCGGCGCGCAGCACCGGCGTCGAAAAGGCGCCGACCTGCACCCGGGAGCCTTCATCCAGGCTAAAACGCTTAGGCAGGAAGCTGGTAAACAGACTTGTGTAGTGAGCCACCTCTTCGGTGAGGGTAGCATTGAACATGGTGGCCATTTCACTGATGCCCTGCACCTGGTTATGCATGTCATCAATGGCGAGATTTTCCAGCTGCCGCGAGGCGGTGTGGCTCTGGGTCAGTGTCAGAACCAGCAACAATAGCGCTACGCTGAAAGACGTCAGTACAGACAGCTTAACTCCAAGACTCAGGCCGCTGAGAGAGAGACGCTTCATAAATTACCTTTGATCAAATTAGGGGGACACAACATCAACGGCAAAGCGCGGGAAAAGTTTAGGCCGAAATCTGGCGACTAAACGCAGCAGGGGATTTCGTAAATTAACCCGCAGACGTACACTCAATCGGCACGCCTTGCCCCTTCTCAGGAGAGACCATGATTGAACTCACCACAGAAACGCTGGCCGGTATCGAATGCCTGCACGCCACGCCTGCCGGACAACGGCATCAGCCACTGCCCACCGTGCTGTTTTATCACGGCTTTACCTCTTCAAAAGAGGTCTACGCCTACTTCGCTGTCGCGCTGGCTCAGGCGGGGTTCCGGGCGGTGATGCCGGATGCGGATCTGCACGGCGCGCGCTATCACGGCGATGCCGATGCACGCCTTGGCCGCTTCTGGGAGATTCTGAAACAGAACATTGATGAGCTGCCGCTGCTGGAGTCGGCGCTGCGCGCTGACGATCTGATCGCCGGCGAGCGCTTTGCGGTGGCGGGCGCGTCGATGGGCGGCATGACGGCGCTGGGCGCGATGGCGCGTTATCCGCAGATTCAAAGCGTCGCCTGCCTGATGGGATCGGGCTATTTTATGCAGCTCAGTCAGTCGCTGTTTCCGCCGCTGGTGGCCGACACGCCTGAGCAGCAAGCGCAGTTTGCTGCCCGCATGGCACCGCTGGCGGACTACGATCCCTGCAACCGGCTGGAGGCACTGGCAAACCGTCCGCTGCTGTTGTGGCATGGTGAGGCGGATGAGGTGGTGCCCTGGGCGGAGAGCGTCCGGCTGGAGAGGGCGCTGCGGGACAACGGGCTGGCGCAGCATCTGACTTCGCTGTCGGAAAAACAGATTGGACATAAGATCACGCCATCAGCATTGACGGCGCTGGTCAGCTTTTTTAAACAGCAGCTATAAAAAATGAACGGGCGGAGAGTGAATCTGCCGCCCGTAAACTTACCGGCACTTACCAGTGCGCAGACGATTTCTCTGCTGCTCTGGCAGGCGCGTTGACCGGGTTCTTTTGTGGCGCATCCAGCCGATTAACGTAGATATAACCCGATGCCGCTTCGCTGCTGTGACTTCTTATCTGCTGCGCACAGTCAGCATTGCTGGCAAGAGCGGGTGGAGACAGGAAGAGACCCAGTAAAGTGGCGATGACGAACGTTTTCATGCCCGACTCCTCACTTCAGGGAACACACTCTGTTAGACGCCGATAAGCCAAACCGCAACGTCTGCATTAAGTTTAGCGACTGTGCACATTATCGCCAGATCGTCCGCCTGAACCTCTTTATCAGCTTTTTTGAACCTTTCCCGCTTAACGCGCTGTATTCACATGATTAGCACGAAAAGCTACCGTATATGGCACGCCGGATGGCATTTGTTGAAATGTGCGCTTGAGTTTAGCCGTCGCCGCCAGTATGATTACGCGTCAATTTTTCAGCCGCATTCTCAGGCTGTGTCCCACAAACGCTCGTGACAACGAACCTTTGTGGGACACAGCCTATAACGTTCCTTGCTTCCATGGGCCGCGGTTGACCCCGACAGGAGGCTGAATAATCCGTAAGGAGCAATTTCGATGCGTCATTACGAAATCGTATTTATGGTTCATCCTGACCAGAGCGAACAGGTTCCTGGCATGATCGAGCGTTACACTGGTGCTATCACTGGTGCAGAAGGCACGATTCACCGTCTGGAAGACTGGGGCCGCCGTCAGCTGGCTTACCCGATCAATAAACTGCACAAAGCGCATTACGTTCTGATGAACGTTGAAGCGCCGCAGGAAGCGATCGATGAGCTGGAAACGAACTTCCGCTTCAACGACGCCGTTATCCGTAGCATGGTTATGCGCGTTAAAAACGCGGTAACTGAAGCATCACCGATGGTTAAAGCGAAAGATGAGCGTCGTGATCGTCGCGAAGATTTTGCTAACGAATCCGCTGATGAGTCAGATGCTGGGGATTCTGAAGAGTAATCCATCGTGACGGTTAATCGACTGCGCTTGTCTGGCACTGTGTGCAAGACGCCGGTTCGAAAAATTAGCCCGTCAGGAATTCCTCACTGTCAGTTCGTGCTTGAGCACCGCTCAGTGCAGGAGGAGGCCGGGTTTCACCGGCAAGCCTGGTGTCGTATGCCGGTTATTATCAGCGGCAGTGCCCATCAGGTGATTACTCAACATATAACGGTCGGCACGCAACTCACACTCGACGGTTTCATTAGTTGCCATCAGGCACGAAATGGCCAGAGCAAAGTGGTGTTCCATGCCGAGCAGATTGAATTGATAGATTCTGGAGACTAGCCTAATGGCACGTTATTTCCGTCGTCGCAAGTTCTGCCGTTTCACCGCGGAAGGCGTTGTTGAGATCGATTACAAAGACATCGCAACGTTGAAAAACTACATTACCGAAAGCGGTAAAATTGTCCCGAGCCGTATCACCGGTACTCGTGCAAAATACCAGCGTCAGTTGGCTCGCTGCATCAAGCGTGCGCGTTACCTGTCTCTGCTGCCGTACACTGATCGTCATCAGTAATCGGCAACTGTCCATTAACGACTTTAAGAGGATAAGGTAATGCAAGTTATTCTGCTTGATAAAGTAGCAAACCTGGGCAGCCTGGGTGATCAGGTTAACGTTAAAGCGGGCTACGCTCGTAACTTCCTGGTACCACAGGGCAAAGCTGTTCCTGCTACCAAGAAAAACGTTGAGTTCTTCGAAGCACGCCGTGCTGAACTGGAAGCCAAACTGGCTGACGTTCAGTCTGCAGCAACTGCACGCGCTGAGAAAATCAATGCACTGGGCACTGTAACCATCACGTCTAAAGCGGGCGATGAAGGTAAACTGTTCGGTTCAATCGGTACCCGCGACATCGCTGATGCAGTCACTGCAGCAGGCGTTGAAGTGGCTAAGAGCGAAGTTCGTCTGCCGAACGGCGTTCTGCGCACTACCGGTGAGCATGAAGTAAGCTTCCAGGTTCACAGCGAAGTATTCGCGAAACTGAATGTGAAAGTAGTTGCTGGTTAATTATTAACTGAGCACTACACAAACGCCGGCCCTGTGCCGGCGTTTTTGTTTTTGTGCCTTTCAATCGCCGCTGTTCGCGTTACTGCGCGCGAATAAAGCTGCCGTCTGGCTGACGTGTAAACAGCACCGGGCCGTTTGCGCCATCGACCGTCAACCCTGTTACAGCCCCCTGCGCATCCTGACGGATTTTCACCTGCTGACCACTTTTCAGTGAGCTGAGTGGCTGATCGCTGCCTTCCACTCGCGCCATCGCAAACACATCATTGACCGGCAGACTGTTATCACGAAACAGCTGCGCCAGCGTCTGACCGGAAGCGATGGTCAGGTTGCGCCACTCGCCCTGAGAATCGGCTTTTGGCGTCTGCTGAGACGGTGAGGATGACGGCTGGCGGCTACTGTTGTTCTCATAAATATCCGCCTGCATCGGCACCTCTTTTTCCGTCTGGGGTGCGACCGGCTGCTCGACCGGATAGCGCAGCGTGCTGGCGGGCCAGAGGAACGCCACCAGCATCACCAGCAGTGCGGCCACAATGCCACGACGGTGCGGCGCAGGCAGCGGGTCCATCCAGCGAATGTGGTCGGTAAAATGCCAGATACGCTGAAGCCATGTCGGCAGGCGGGATGACGTGTCTGAAGCCATGCGGGGTTCCTCCTCTCCGGCAGGCTGCTTTAGCCTGCGTGCGGCCAGCCAGGTCTGCAGCCGGGATACAAGATGTTTTGCACGCATCCTGCGGCGTCGTGGGGCTATCTGGCCCATGTTTGCTCTCTTATTCGTGTGCTACAGAGGGGGTGATCCCCCCCGATAGTTATAGTATGGGCAATACCGGCGCGAAGTGCCTGCCAGCATTGATAAAATTGACGGCTCTATTGTTTCTCTTTCCCCGGCAAAAGTCATCTGCGATGCAGGGCATTTTACGCCAGCGGCCTGCGCTGCTATGCTGCCGGTTCGAATTTATCCGAGAGTGAAAGGAACGAAGATGACTACCCCTTCTTTCGACAGCGTCGAAGCACAAGCAAGTTACGGTATTGGTTTACAGGTTGGCCAGCAGTTGCTGGAATCTGGTCTGCAGGGTCTGCAACCAGAAGCACTGCTCGCGGGTCTGCGCGACGCGCTGGAAGGGAACTCGCCGGCCGTACCGGTTGATGTGGTTCATCGCGCACTGCGTGAAGTGCATGAACGCGCTGAAGGCGTGCGTCGTGAGCGCACCGAAGCCATGGCCGCAGAAGGTCAGGCGTTCCTGCAGGAACATGCGCAGCGTGAAGGCGTGAGCAGCACCGAATCAGGCCTGCAGTTCAGCGTGATTACGCAGGGCGAAGGTCCAATCCCATCACGTCAGGATCGCGTACGCGTTCACTACACCGGTAAACTGATCGACGGCAGCGTATTCGACAGCTCTGTTGCCCGTGGCGAACCGGCGGAATTCCCGGTAAGCGGCGTGATCCCAGGCTGGATTGAAGCGCTGACCCTGATGCCGGTTGGCTCAAAATGGGAACTGGTGATCCCACAGAACCTCGCGTATGGCGAGCGCGGTGCGGGTGCCTCTATCCCACCATTCAGCACCCTGATCTTCGAAGTCGAACTGCTGGAAATTCTGTAATTCTGGACGCTGCAACCCCCCCGGTTGCAGCGTTTTCCCCCGCCTTATTTCTGCTGTAAATTCACCTGCCACAGAGCAAAGCCGATCGCATCTGTCCCTTTGGGCTGAAGCGGATATTGCGCATGCTGCTTAATAAATCCGGTCGCTTTATCACCCGGTGCCGTTTCAAACTGAATGTCGAGCGGGGTAGATGAGGTAATCGGTGCCAGACGCCAGTTATTGTCCGCCTTCGGCTGAACTTCACCGTGCGCTTTGGTTTCCGCGCTGATATAGGCTGCAACCACGGAACGGTTCTCATCCGGCGAGGCAAAGGCGATGTATTTATCCCCGGTGCCGGCAAACTTGCCGCCGTAAGCGCGATAGTTATTGGTCGCCACCAGGAAGGTCGCCTGTGGATCGACGGGTTTACCCTGCCAGCTAAGCTGACGGATACGTGAGGCCTCAGGATGGATCAGCTGACACTCTGCGTCGTAGCGCGCGGGCTGGGTCACATCAATCTGGTAATTAACCCCGTCAATCACATCAAAGTTATAGGTGCGGAAATCCCAGTTGATCAGCGACTGCGTTTTCGTACTGTGGGGATCGATCTGATTAAACTGGCCCGCTGAGCACTCCAGCCACTCTTTTACCTGCGCACCGCTGACTTTCATGACCACCAGGGTATTGGGATAGAGATAGAGGTCGGCCGCGTTACGGAAGGTCAGCGCGCCTTTCTCCACTTCGACATAGCTTGCCGGATCGTTTTTACGTCCGCCCGCTTTAAACGGCGCAGCAGCAGAGAGCACTGGCAGGCGGCCCAGATCCGGATCGCCCTGAATGAAATGTTCCACGTAGGCGCGCTGGGCATTATTGACGATCTGTACCGTCGGATCGTCCTGTACCAGCGACAGGTAGCTGTACATCACATCGGCGGACTTGCCGATGGGCTTCGCCACAAACTCCCGCGTGGCGCGGTGATCGTCAGCCAGTACCTTCACCAGCGCCGGATCCTCTGCCGCCAGCGATTTCTTCGCTGCGGTGTCATAGATTGGCCGCGCCTGTGCTTTGCCGCTGCTCACCTGCCAGCGTCCGCCCTCATTGTTCAGCACCAGGTCAACCACGCCAAGGTGATCGCCCCACATGCCTGGCATCACCGCCGGAATACCGTTCAGGGTGCCGTTGGCGATATCTGCGCCCTTGATGTCAGCGAAATCCTTGCCGGGGAAGACCGCATGCGCATGACCAAACAGGATGGCGTTGATGCCTTCCACCTGGCTGAGATAGTAAACCGAGTTCTCCGCCATCGTGTGATACGGCTCGCTGCTCAGGCCGGAGTGGGGGATAGCAATAATCACATCGGCGCCCTGTGCGCGCATCTCAGGCACGTAGCGGCGAGCCGTTTCGGTGATGTCATCGACGCGTACCTTGCCCTGCAGGTTGGCTTTATCCCACACCATGATCTGCGGCGGCACAAAGCCGATATAACCTATCTTCAGGGTCTGCGTCTTGCCTTCGCGATCAACCACCGTAGTGGATTTGATGAGGTAAGGGGTAAACAGCGGTTTGCCGCTCTTCACATCAATCACGTTGGCGTTCACATAGGGAAAACGCGCGCCTGCCAGCGCTTTTTTCAGGTAGGGCAGGCCATAATTGAATTCATGATTACCGAGGTTACCGACACTGTAATCCAGCGTGTTGAGCGCCTTGTAGACCGGATGGATCTCGCCCTCACGTAATCCTTTGGCCGCCATGTAATCACCCAGCGGGCTGCCCTGAATGATGTCGCCGTTATCGACCAGCAGGCTGTTTTTCACCTCCTGGCGTGCGGCGTGGATCAGCGTGGCAGTTCGCACCAGACCAAACTTCTCGGTTGGCGTGTCTTTGTAATAGTCGAAATCCATCATATTGCTGTGCAAATCGGTGGTTTCCAGTATCCGCAAATCCACCGTCGCCGCCTGAGTGGCGATGGAAACGCTCAGTGCCAGTAACATCATTCCGGGCTTAAACATGCTTGCTCCTGCTGCAAAATAAATAAGGATCTCAAAATAATGTAAAAGCATGACAGATAGTCATTTTAAATCGTGATGGGTATAACGTTTTGGCGCATCGGTCAGCGACGGATTCTTAAACGATGGAGGCGTAGCGGCACAGGCGTGGCGATAAATGGGTAACTATGATATTGATATATCTATAAATTGAATCGCCGGAGTGCCTGTAAATGGGTACTTCAGGCGGAACTGCTAAAATGTCACTATCTGACGATGAGCTGATCCGGCAGCAGACAGACACAATGAGGTGAAAAATGTTAGAGCAAATCTGCCAACTGGCACGCGAAGCAGGCGACGCGATTATGCAGGTCTATAACGGTGCCGCGCCGCTTGACGTTTCTCACAAATCGGATGATTCGCCGGTGACCGCCGCGGATATCGCTGCGCACGAAGTGATCCTCGCAGGCCTGACACAGTTAACGCCTGATGTGCCGGTGCTGTCAGAAGAAGATCCGCCCGCCTGGGAGGTGCGTCAGCACTGGCAGCGCTACTGGCTGGTCGATCCGCTGGATGGAACCAAAGAGTTCATCAAACGTAACGGCGAATTTACCGTTAACATTGCGCTGATCGAAGCGGGCAAGCCGGTAATGGGCGTGGTCTATGCGCCGGTGCTGGGCGTGATGTACTCCGCTGCAGACGGCAAAGCGTGGAAAGAGGAGGGCGGTCAGCGTGAACAGATTCATGTCCGTGATGCGCGACCTCCGCTGGTGGTGGTGAGTCGTTCACATGGCGACGACGATGAGATGAAAGAGTATCTGAAGCAGTTAGGTGAACATCAGACCGTCGCGACCGGATCCTCACTGAAGTTCTGCCTGGTGGCAGAAGGAAAAGCCCAGCTCTATCCCCGTTTCGGACCCACCAACATCTGGGATACGGGCGCGGGCCATGCCGTGGCGATGGCGGCGGGCGCGCATGTGCACGACTGGCAGGGTAAAACTCTGGACTACGCGCCGCGCGAATCCTTCCTTAATCCTGGCTTCCGCGTTTCACTGTTTTAACGCTGTCTGAGCGCTCAGCCTGCTGAAGGCTGAAACCCCGGCGGGCGATTCTCTTCCCACCGGGGCTTCAGCGATTAATCCTTCAGCAGGGATGTGACCAGCGTAATCACTTTCGTCACTTCATCCTGCGTCAGCGATCCATCCTTCACAAATTTCACCTTACCCTGCTTATCCAGCACCACAATGGCGGAACCGCCCGGCTGTAACTGCCAGGCATGCTGCACATTGCCCTTGCTGTCGACGACAAACTGCGACCACGGATATTGCTGCTTGTTGGTCTCGACGCTGCTGCGTACAAACATGCCCGTACCGGGAATGGCATCATCTGTATTCACGATGGTGGTGGTCTGATAGCGATCATGCGGCAACTTCGCGGCCTTAATCGCCTCGATCAATGCGGCATTCATCTCTTTAGCGGATGAGCGACCCGCGATGTGCTGAACCACGCGAACTTTTCCGCTGAGCTGCGCGCTATTCCAGTTTTTGTAGCTAAACTTATCCTGCTGCAATAACAGCTCGCCTTTGTCGTTCACGCCAACGGCCGGTACCCGCATATCCTGCCTGAGGTCATGAGCCATCACGCTTGCCGGTATCAGTAAAGACAACGCTAAAGCTGCCAGAATTATTCGCATTGCTATTTCCTTGAGTGATCAGACCAGTTAGTCATTTTACTGCAATAGTAAGCAGGGATGATGCGCCTGTCCTGGAAAGGTGTCAGGTTTGTTATGGCCGCCACAATTCCTTAACCAACGAAGGTTTATACTGTGTTGTGTGAGCCTGATAACAGAGTGTTCTGTAATGATGTGTCAATTCAGTAAAAAAAATCACTTTTAGGAACATTAGTAGGTTTGAGTGTTCTATAGTTATCGCGAATTCGCGCTTCATGGGCTGGAACCAAATTTGGAAACGGCGAAGCGTGCTTAAAAATGTACAGGAGTTAGTCAGTATGAAGATCTTCCAGCGCTATAATCCGCTACAAATAGCGAAATATGTAAAAACGCTGTTCAAAGGAAGGTTGTATATCAAGGACGTCGGCGCGTTCGAGTTCGACAAAGGGAAAGTATTAATCCCGCGCGTCAAAGACAAACAGCACCTGAGCGTGATGTCAGAAATTAACCGCCAGGTCGTTCGTCTCAAACTTGAGTTCAACTAATCATAAGGGCGCCCTCGGCGCCCTTAGTGTCTGGCCAGTCAGGCCATTCTATTTGTTACTCTGAACCTGAGCACTGCTCACAATTCTCACAGACTACGTCTGCTTCGGATTGTTCCGCGCTGTCCGTGTTCAGACTGCCTGAAGCAATTATACCTGCTGGGCCAGGTTGCTGGTCATTCTACTCTTCTTCGCTTTTTGTCATGCTCAGCACCGGTGGTCGTTCATCGATGCGGGTGACCAGCAGCTGATCGATGCGATAGCTATCAATATCCACCACCTCGAACTTATAGCCAGCAAACTTCACAAAATCGGTACGCTTCGGAATCTTGCGCAACATATACATCATAAAGCCGCCGATGGTTTCGTAGTTACCTGACTGCGGGAAATCATCAATGTCCAGCACGCGCATCACGTCATCAATCGGCGTACCGCCTTCAACCAGCCATGAATTCTCATCGCGCGCCACAATCTGCTCTTCCATACCCTGACCAACCAGATCGCCCATCAGCGTGGTCATTACATCATTCAGGGTAATAATGCCTACAACCAGCGCATATTCGTTCATGATCACCGCGAAATCTTCTCCGGCGGTTTTAAAACTTTCCAGCGCTTCAGAGAGCGTCAGCGTGTCCGGCACGATCAGCGCTGAGCGAATCTGCAGGCCGCTGTTCAGCGCCATGCTCTGATTACCCAGTACGCGCAGCAGCAGCTCTTTGGAGTCGACATAGCCAACGATATGGTCGATATCGCCGCTGCAGACCAGAAACTTCGAGTGAGGATGCTGGGCGATTTTGGTCTTGAGGCTGGTCTCATCTTCATGCAGATCAAACCAGACGATATTCTCACGTGAGGTCATGGAGGAGGGAACGGTACGTGACTCCAGCTCAAACACGTTTTCAATCAGCTCATGCTCCTGCTTACGGAGCACGCCAGCCAGCGCACCGGCTTCCACCACCGCGTAGATGTCGTCGGAGGTGATGTCATCTTTACGCACCATCGGCAGCTTGAAAATACGGAAGAAGACGTTAGCCAGGCCATTAAACAGAAACACCAATGGACGCATTATCAGCAGGCAGAAACGCATCGGGTTGATGATGCGCAGCGCGATGGTTTCCGGTGCGACCATGCCGACCCGCTTTGGGGTTAAGTCAGCAAACAGGATAAACAGGCTGGTGACAATGGTGAAGGAGCAGATAAAGCTGAGCTGCTCCGCCAGTTCCGGCGAGACAAACCGGTTAAACAGGCCGCTGAAAACCGGTGAAAACGCCGCATCGCCGACAATACCCCCCAGGATGGCGACGGCGTTGAGGCCAATCTGCACCACGGTGAAGAACATGCCCGGCGTTTCCTGCATTTTCAGCACGCGCTGCGCATTTACGTTGCCTTCATCGGCCAGCAGTTTCAGTTTGATCTTACGGGCGGCCGCCAGCGAGATCTCCGACAGGGAGAAAAAGGCACTGATTACGATCAGTAACAGAATGACAAGTAAGCTATCTAACATATGAGATCCAAAGGGTTATCCACTTGTCATTTTTGGCCTGGGCAGCGTGGGTAAGCGCAAACAGAGTTGGTTTATCCGTGAAACAAAGCTATCCGTGCCAAAAATGTCTGCGCCAGTTCGACAACAAACGCCATGTCGGGGCAGAAATGAAAACAGGCGGCATGCCTGTGGTGGCCGATTATAGCAGGAGCGCTCATCGCGCCGCCAGAGGGCAAACCGCTGCTTAAGGGCGCATTAGCAGCCAGAGCGGCCGGTTACAGACTCGGATTTATCTGAGTGAGTCATATCGGACTGATCATTCCGACCCGCAGGAGTTGTATCGCTCACCCCATTTACCGACAATAGCCCCGTTATTTGACTTAGATGTCAGTGTTGCTCCGCCGTTTGCCATAAAGTGCGGCTATGATGAGGATGTTGCCGTTGCGGTAGTGCGGGCAAAGAAGATTAATAAGCGCCCCGCGGAAAAGGGGCCGGCATGATTAACAGGAGTACAGGTGCCACGATTTTATGTTTATTGCATGGCTGGCCTGCTGCTTGCCGCGCCCGCCCTTGAGGCGGCAACAGTGCGATTACAGGTAGACGGCTTATCCGGGGATCTGCAAAAGAATGTCAGAGCGCGTCTGTCCACCATCGGCAGCGATGAGGTCTCTAATGATGGCCGCTTTCGCGCGCGCGTTTCTGTTGCGATAAAAGAGGGGCTGCGCGCGCTCGGTTATTACGAGCCCACCATCGATTTCGAATCCCGCCCCGCGCCTGCGCAGGGTGGACGACCGGTATTAGTGGCACATGTAACGCCTGGTGAACCGGTAAAAATCGGCGGCAGCACGATTGTGGTCGAAGGCGATGCGCGTAATGACGCGGATTACAAAGCCTGGGTGAAGCAGGGACGCCCTGAAGTGGGCAGCCAGCTTAACCACGGGCAATATGACAAATTCAAAAGCGGCTTCTCTAATCTCGCACTGCGTAACGGCTATTTCGACGGCACGTTTAAAAAAAGCCAGCTTGGTGTCTCGGTGGAGCGGCGTGAAGCGTTCTGGGATATCGACTACGACAGTGGCGAACGCTATCGCTTCGGCGACGTCACTTTCCAGGGATCGCAAATTCGCGAAGAGTACCTGCAAAACCTGGTGCCGTTTAAAGAGGGAGACTACTACAGCTCCCGCGATTTAGCCGAGCTGAATCGCCGCCTCTCCGCCACCGGCTGGTTTAATTCGGTGGTGGTCGCGCCGGAATTCAGCAAGGGACGACAGACCAAATTCCTGCCGCTGAGCGCAGTAATGTCACCCCGCACCGAAAACACCATTGAAACCGGCGTCGGCTATTCCACAGACGTCGGTCCGCGCCTGAAAGGGACCTGGAAAAAACCGTGGATCAACGACAGCGGTCACAGCCTGGCGGCCAGCGCCTATGTTTCCGCGCCGGAACAGCAGGTCGATCTCAGCTATAAAGTGCCGCTGCTGAAAAGCCCGCTTGAGCAGTACTACACCTTCTCCGGCGGCCTGAAGCGCACCGACCTCAACGACACCAAAGCAGATACCACGACGCTTGCGATGTCGCGCAACTGGGACAGCAGCAGCGGCTGGCAGAAGGCGGTCAACCTGCGCTGGAGCCTGGATCACTTTACTCAGGGCAGCGTGACCAACACCACTATGCTGCTCTATCCTGGCGTCAGCGTAAACCGCACCCGTTCCCGTGGTGGCCTGATGCCGACCTGGGGCGATTCACAGCGCTATTCGGCAGACGTCTCTGATACCACCTGGGGTTCAGACGTCGACTTCCTGATCCTGCAGGCGCAAAACGTCTGGATCCGTACCCTAGGCGACAGTCATCGCTTTGTGGCGCGCGGCAATCTGGGCTGGATCGAAACCAACGACTTCGACAAAGTGCCGCCGGATCTGCGCTTCTTTGCCGGTGGTGACCGCAGTATTCGTGGCTACAAATACAAAAATATTTCACCGCGCGATGATGACGGCAAACTCACCGGTGCATCAAAACTCGCCACCGGATCGCTGGAATATCAGTACAACGTCACCGGGAAATGGTGGGGCGCGGTGTTTGTCGACTCGGGCGAAGCGGTTAACGACATCAAGCAAAGTAACGTCAAAACCGGTGCGGGTGTCGGCGTGCGCTGGTCTTCACCGGTTGGCCCAATCAAATTTGATATCGCCAGACCCATCGGGGATGACGAAGAGCATGGATTACAATTTTACGTAGGGCTGGGGCCAGAACTATGAAGCTGTGGAAAAAGGTCCTGATCGGCATTCTGATCTTTCTGGTCGTGCTGTTGGGCGGCGTAGCATTTTTAATCGGTACCACGCCTGGGCTGCATTTAGTGCTGAAAGGTGCGTCGCGCTGGGTGCCGGGCCTGTCAATCAAACAGGTCGATGGGGGCTGGCGTAACCTGACCCTTAACGGTCTGCGTTACGAAATGCCTGGCGTCAGTGTCGATGCCGGGCAAATTCATCTGGCGGTGGATCTCAACTGCCTGCTGCACTCCTCCGTGTGCGTTAACGATGTCTCCCTGCGCGATATCAGCGTGGTGGTCGACAGCAAGAAAATGACGCCAGCCGCACCAGCGCCGGAAGAGGAGAGTGGCAACACTAACCTCAGCACGCCATACCCCATCACGCTGCGTCACTTTGGCCTGCACAATATCAATGTCAAAGTTGATGACACCGCAATATCGCTGCTCGACTTCACTACCGGCCTGCAGTGGCAGGATCGTGCGCTGACGCTGAACCCGACCCATATTCAAAGCCTGCTGATTGCGCTGCCGAAAGCGGCGAAAGTGGTCAATGACGAGGTGGTGGAGCCGAAAGTCCAGCAGCCACATCCTGCTGAAAAACCGCTGGGTGAAACGCTGCAGGCGATGTTTGCGCAACCCCTGCTGCCTGAGATGCCTGATTTCCGTCTGCCGCTGGATATTGAGGTGCAGCAGATTCTGGGTGAACAGCTGCGCATTACCGGCGACACCGATATTTCTGTGAGCCGGTTGCTGCTGAAAGCCAGAACCGCTGACCGCCAGATGCAGCTCAGCACGCTGGAGGTGGACTCGAACCTCGGCAACCTCAAGGGTAGCGGTCAGGCGACGCTGGCGGATAACTGGCCGGTCGATTTCTCCCTTAACGGCACAGTGAATACCGATCCGATTAAAGGCGAAAAGCTCGCGCTGAAACTTAATGGCGCGATGCGCGACGAGCTGAAGATGGGGCTGAACCTCTCCGGTCCGGTGAATGCCCAGCTGGACGCTACGACCCAGCTGGCGGTGGCGGGATTGCCG
This sequence comes from Pantoea pleuroti, assembly GCF_014156615.1. Lineage (NCBI taxonomy): Bacteria > Pseudomonadati > Pseudomonadota > Gammaproteobacteria > Enterobacterales > Erwiniaceae > Pantoea > Pantoea pleuroti. The sequence goes on from NZ_SBFD01000006.1 coordinate 78,858, forward strand.
CTGTCACTGAAGCTGACCAGTCCGCAGTTACGCTGGCCGCTGACCGGTCCGGTAGCGTATCAGGCGGATAACCTGGACTATCAGTTCAAAGGCAAAGCCACCGACTATGTGATGTCGCTGCAGACCGCCGTGAAGGGTGAATCTGTACCACCGGCGACGATCTCGCTGACGGGTAAAGGCAACGTTGAGCAGTTCAGCCTCGACCGCCTGCGCGTGGCTGCGCTGCAGGGCAATATCGATCTCACCGCGCTGGTGGACTGGAGCAAGGCGATAAGCTGGCGCAGTGAACTGACGCTGGCGGGAATTAATACCGCTAAACAGTATCCCGACTGGCCAGCACGGCTGGATGGCAAAATCACCACCCGCGGCAGTCTGTATGGCGGCAGCTGGCAACTGAGCGTGCCGCAGCTACAGCTGAAAGGCAATGTGAAACAGAACGCCGTGACCGCTGATGGCTCCCTGACCGGTAACAGCTACAACCAGTGGACGGTGCCGGGCATTAAGCTGGCGCTGGGACGCAACCATCTGGATGTTAAAGGGGCGCTGGGCGACAGTCTGGATCTCGATGCCAGCATCGACGCGCCCCAGCTCGACAATGCGCTGCCGGGTCTGGGCGGCGTCATCAACGGCACAATAAAAGCGCGTGGCACCCTGAAGGCACCGCAGCTGCTGGCCGATCTCAATGCCCGTGGTCTGCGCTGGCAGCAGATGCAGATCAATCGCGTCACCCTGAATGGCGACGTCCGTTCCGGCGAGCAGGTGGCGGGTAAACTGCAACTGCGCGTCGAGCAACTGAAGCAGGATGCGCTGAACATCAGCCTGCTGACGCTGAATGCGGACGGCAATGAGCATCAGCATCAGCTGAAGCTCAATGTGCAGGGCAAACCGGTCTCTGGCCAGCTGGCGCTGAACGGCAGCTTTGATCGCCAGACCGAGCGCTGGAAAGGGTCGCTGAACGACACCCACTTTGATACGCCAGTCGGTGAGTGGCGTCTGACCCGCGCCATGGCCATCGACTATCTGAACAGCCGCCAGACGGCAACCATCGGGCCGCACTGCTGGCAGAACCCCAATGCGCAAATTTGTGTGCCGGAGCCGGTTGAAGCGGGCCCGGCAGGCAAGGCGCATGTGGTGCTGAATCGCTTTGACCTGGCGATGGTGAAGCCGTTTATGCCGGATGCGACTCAGCTTAGCGGCCTGTTCAGCGGCGACGTGCGCGTCAACTGGACTTCCGATGGCAGCCTGCCGACCGGTACCGTGGCGCTGACGGGCAACGGCGTGAAAGTGGTGCAGGATGTGCAGGGCAACAATCTGCCGATCGCCTTTGACACGCTGAACCTCAATGCCGCGCTGCGAAACGGACGCGCCCAGCTCGACTGGCTGATCCGCATCGCCAATAACGGTCAGCTGGATGGCAATGTGCAGATCGACGAACCGCAAAACCGCCGTACGCTGGGCGGTAACGTCAACATCCGCAATGTCTCGCTGGCGATGCTCAATCCGGCGCTGATGCAGGGCGAGAAGATCAAAGGCAGCCTGAACAGCAGCCTGCGCCTGGGCGGCAGCGTGCAGCAGCCGCAGGTATTTGGTCAGCTTGGCCTGACGGGTGTGGATGTGGATGGCAACTTTATGCCGGTTGATCTGACCAGTGCCAACCTGAATCTGGTATTTAACGGCATGAGCTCCACCCTGAACGGGCTGGTGCAGACCGGGCAGGGCAATATCAACCTCAGCGGTAACGCAGACTGGAGCCAGCTCGACAACTGGCGTGCGCGCATTGCGGCGCAGGGTAGCCGGGTTCGCGTGACCGTGCCGCCGATGGTGCGCATGGATGTCTCGCCGGATCTGGTGTTTGAAGCGACGCCAGCGGCCTTTAATCTTGATGGCCGGGTCGATATTCCATGGGCGCGCATCACGGTGCAGGAAGTACCGGAAAGCGCCACCGGCGTCTCGTCGGATGAGGTGTTGCTGGATAAACAGCTGAAGCCGATTGCACCGCAAACCGCCGCGATTCCGATTAACAGCAATCTGGTGATCCACGTCGGCAACGATGTGCGACTCTCTGCGTTTGGCCTGAAAGCGAAGCTGAATGGCGATCTGAAAATGGTGCAGGATAAGTCAGGACTCGGCCTGAACGGTCAGATCAACATTCCGTCCGGTCGCTTCCACGCTTATGGTCAGGATCTGATCGTGCGTAAAGGCGAGCTGCAGTTTGCCGGTCCGCCGGATCAGCCTTACGTCAACCTGGAAGCCATCCGTAACCCGGATGCTACCGAGGATGGCGTCACCGCGGGTCTGCGCGTCACTGGCCTGGCGGATGAGCCAAAAGCGGAAGTCTTCTCCGATCCGGCGATGTCGCAACAGGAAGCGCTTTCCTATCTGCTGCGCGGTCAGGGATTGGGCAGCGACGGCGACAGTAACGCCCTCACTTCAGCACTTGTTGGCTTAGGGGTTGCACAAAGTGGGCAGGTTGTGGGTAAAATCGGGGAGACATTCGGTGTCAGCAATCTCGCTGTTGATACTGCCGGTGTTGGCGACAGCCAGCAGGTGCAGGTCAGCGGCTATGTGCTACCGGGTCTGCAGGTAAAATACGGTGTTGGCATATTTGATTCACTGGCGACGTTAACCTTGCGTTACCGCCTGATGCCTAAACTCTATCTGGAAGCCGTATCCGGTGTGGATCAGGCTCTCGATTTGCTCTATCAGTTTGAGTTTTAGCAATGCGAATAATTGTCTACGGCAGTTTACGGCGCAAACAGGGAAACAGTCACTGGATGACGAATGCGCAGTGGCTGGGTGATCACCAGATTGAAGGCTTTGAGCTTTACAGTCTGGGCCATTATCCCGGCGTGATTGAGGGCAATGGAGCGGTACATTGTGAGGTGTACCGCATTGATGCCTCAACCCTTGCGGAGCTGGATGCGCTTCGCACCAAAGGGGGAGAGTACAAACGTTATCTGACTCAGACGCCGTTTGGCAGTGCATGGCTTTATGTCTATCAACGCTCAGTGGCAGGACGCCAGCGCATCATGAGTGGTGACTGGCTGAAGCGCGATGAGGAGCCAGAGGCCTGAACAAAAACACCGTCCATCCGGACGGTGTTTTTTTTTCGACTCACAAACCGGCAGCAGAATTACTTCTTCTGTGCGCGCTCGTAAGAGGAGATGATTTCAGCTTTAGCGGCTTCGGCATTATCCCAGCCATCCACTTTCACCCATTTGCCTTTTTCCAGATCTTTGTAGTGCTCAAAGAAGTGGGTGATCTGTGCACGCAGCAGTTCTGGCAGGTCGTTCACATCTTTGATGTGATCGTACTCTTTAGAGAGTTTGGTGTGCGGAACGGCAACCAGCTTGGCATCTTCGCCAGACTCGTCGGTCATTTTCAGCACGCCAACCGGACGGCAGCGGATCACTGAGCCTGGAACCAGTGGATACGGGGTCGGAACCAGTACGTCAACCGGATCACCATCCAGAGAAAGGGTATGGTTGATGTAGCCGTAGTTGCACGGATAGAACATGGCGGTAGACATGAAACGGTCTACAAACAGGGCACCAGACTCTTTATCAACTTCATATTTGATCGGATCAGCATTCGCTGGGATCTCAATGACAACGTAGATATCTTCTGGCAGGTCTTTACCTGCTGGCACCTGGTTCAAACTCATCTGGCATTCCTTCAGTAGTCGTATGTTGAGTGTCGGCTATTATAGCCAACTGACTCTGAAAGTATGCCCCCTTTTTGGCGTTTCGGAATGCGCCCAAACGCTACTTAGCCGCCACAAACAGCGAAACAATGCCTGCGGCAATCAGTGGTCCTACCGGCACCCCACGGAAGAACGCCACGCCAATCACCGTACCAATCAGCAGACCACCAATCACCGAAGGCTGGACGCTCATAAAGTTCACGCCACGGCCGCCCAGCCAGGCGACAAAGATCCCTACCAGAATCGCCACAATCGACTTCCAGTTAGCAAACGACTTGATCAGCGCAGAGGCGGGCAGTGAGCCGCTTGCCAGCGGGGCCATCACCGCCACGGTAAGAATAATGATGCCTAAGGTAATGCCCTGTTTTTCTACGTAGGGGAAGAACTGAGCCAGCGGGGTGATTTTAATCGCCAGCAGCACCAGAATCGAAATCGTGACCGCGTTGTTGTGAACGAAATAACTCAGTACGGCGAGGCAAATCAGAATGATGGTCGAGGCGTAAGCAGCCATGGCTTCTCCCTGAAGGTTAATGAGTGCGCTGACTTCAGTCAGCGCAAAAGCCGGTTATCGATCAGCAGTCATCGGGGTTAGCACAGCTGCCTTTACCAAGTGACTGCAACATCAGTGCCTGATTGCGCACCAGGCTCAGGCTCTGAGCGTTCAGCGCCACGCTGCCCAGCGAGCCTTGTGTACTGAGCTGGCTGCGGCTCGCCTCAAGCCAGCTGTCGCGGTAGCTCAGCCAGGCGCGCTGTGCGACACGCAGTTTGTTTTTAGGTTCGCCGGAGAGGGTTTTCATCAGTTTGTTGTACTGCTTATTCATCTCCTGATCCCAGGCCCGATTGGCCGCAGCGTAGCACTGGTTCATGGCAAGGGTAGTAGAGGCGTCATTGAGGCAGCGGTCGGGCGAGGCGTCCTGGGGCATATCCTCTGCCAGCGCCGCCGTGCTGAGGCACAGCAGCATCAGAAGTAATCCTGGTTTCATTCTTTTCTCCGGAGAACGGATAAGCGGCGATTAGCTTGATGGATGTTCCCGTGATGATCAAGTTGTTAACACTAATCAGGGTTAAAGTTTCGCGCCGTTACTGCCGATACTTCATCCGTTTTAGGGCCGCTGGAAAATTTGCCTTTTCACATACACGGAAACTATCTGGATGAAACAGTTATCACTTCGCACGGGGTTGCTGGCCTTGCTGGCATTTATGACACTGCTGCTGTTGGCGGTGAGTTTTATGGGTATCGTGGCAATTAACAAAGGGAATCGCTCGCTGGATGTGATCAACCGCATTCAGGGGATCGAGCTGAACAGTCTTTACCAGAGCAATGCCGATCTGATGCGGGCCCGCGCTAACGCCGCGCTGGCGGTGCGTAAAATTGAAATTGGTTTACTGGAAGAGGGGGCGGCAGTAACAAAACTGTCGCAGGCGGATGTGGTCTCATCACAGCAAAGCCTGAAGCGCTTTGTGGACGCCGGAACGGTGACGGCGCACGGCAAAAAGCTGGCCGATGCGGTTTCGGCCAGTTACAAAGCCTATCTCGACCAGGGCATCAAACCGATGATGAACGCCCTGGATAAGCAATATACCGACGAGTATTACCAGCTGCTGGAAGGCAACCTGGCGACGCTGGCGGCCAGCTACAACAAGGCCGTCACGGACTTCAGCCAGCTGGCCGATCAAATCACGCAGGCCCAGCTGGCGCAGGCGGCCTACAACGAAACCAAAATGAAAATCCTGATCGCCGTGGCGGTGGTATTAACACTGCTGCTGCTGGTGCTCGCCTGGCAACTGCTGCGTCGGATGCTGCTGCAGCCGCTGAACCTGGCCATTCTCCATCTTGAGCAGGTCGCGGCGGGTGACCTCTCGCAGGTGCTGCCACCGTCGGGCAACAATGAGCTGGGGCGGCTTAATCATGCGCTCGCCGGGATGCAGCAGTCGTTGCGTACCTCGGTGAGTCAGGTGCGCGAAGCGAGTATGCAGATCGACATCGGCAGCCGTGAACTGGCCGCGGGCAACGTCAATCTGTCGCAGCGTACCGAAGAGTCCGCCGCCTCGCTGGAGCAGACTGCGGCCAGCATGGAGCAGCTCACGGCAACCGTGCGGCTTAACGCCAGCAACGCCCAGCAGGCGCACCAGCTGGCTAACGCGGTCTCTGATACCGCCGATCGCGGCGCAGAGGTGGTCTGCTACGTGATGGAAAAAATGCATGAGATTACCGACAGTGCCAATCGTATCGGCGACATTCTTGGCGTGATTGATGGTATCGCCTTCCAGACTAATATCCTGGCGCTCAACGCCGCCGTTGAAGCGGCGCGCGCAGGCGAACAGGGCCGTGGCTTTGCGGTAGTGGCAAATGAAGTGCGCACGCTGGCACAGCGCAGCGCTAACGCGGCCAAAGAGATCCGTACGCTGATTAGTGATTCACAGTCGCGGGTGAAAGAGGGCAGCGAGATGGCGACGCGGGCCGGGGAAACCATGGATGAGATTTCTGGTGAGGTCATGCGCGTAACGGCGCTGATGAAAGAGATCTCGATGGCCTCCGACGAACAGAGCCGTGGCATTGAGCAGGTCAATCTGGCGGTCACACAGATGGATGCGGCGGCGCAGCAGAACGCGGCACTGGTGGAGCAGGCAACCGCCGCGACCCAGTCGCTGGAAGCGCAGTCCGATCAGCTTCAGGCAACCATGGCGCAGTTCAGGTTGCAGACGGCGTAAAAACAGCAAGGGCGCGAAAATCGCGCCCTTGCTTTTTATATGACTTTTATATCACTGCCGGATTAACCCTGACGGCAATCCGGGAACTCGGCCAGGAAACGCTCAACGTCGTTCACCATCGCCTCGTTACCGCAGTAGAACGGGCAGCGCTGATGCAGCGTGACCGGTGGAATATCCAGAATACGCTTCTGACCGTCGCTGGCTTTACCGCCCGCCTGCTCTGCCAGGAACGCCATCGGGTTGCACTCATACAGCAGACGCAGCTTACCCTGAGGATGGCTGGCGGTGCTTGGGTAGAGGTAGATGCCGCCTTTCAGCAGATTACGATGGAAATCCGCGACCAGCGATCCGATGTAACGTGAGGTATAAGGACGGTGCGTTGGCAGATCCTCTTCCTGACAGAACTTCAGATATTTCTTCACACCCTGCGGGAAACGAATGTAGTTACCTTCGTTAATAGAGTAGGTGTAACCCGTTGGTGGATAGGTCATACGTTCGTGGCTAAGGCAGAACACACCCAGAGACGGATCGTAAGTAAACGCATGCACGCCTGCACCGGTGGTATAAACCATCATGGTGGAGGAGCCGTAAACCACGTAACCGGCAGCGACCTGCTTGTTGCCTGGCTGCATGAAGTCCGCTTCAACAACCGGCGTACCCGGCTCGCTGACGCGGCGGTAGATAGAGAAAATGGTGCCGACGGAAACGTTAACGTCGATGTTAGAAGAACCATCCAGTGGATCCATTAACACCACGTACTTACCGTTTTCTTCACCTTCAAAGATCACAAACTCGTCTTCTTCCTCAGAAGCGATACCGGCGACGATGCCGCGTGCCTTCAGTGCTGCCTTCAGTTTCTCGTTGGCAAACAGATCAAGTTTCATCTGCTGCTCACCCTGAATATTCTCGACGCCGCTGGCACCCAGAATATCCACTAAACCGGCTTTGTTGATATCGCGGTGGATGATTTTGGCACCCAGCTTAATAGCGGAAATCAGCGCTGTCAGTTCACCTGTAGCGTGCGGAAAGTCATGCTGCTTCTCGACGATAAATTCGCCCAACGTTTTCATAACACATTCCCTGAATCTTCGATGGAGTGGCAGCACGCGTAACAGTCTGCCAACGGATGCGTACGCAGTTTAGCCGATTGAACTTCAAAAACCATAGTCCTAATCCGTTTCTTCCATCTGCTAGCGGCGTTACACTGTGCGCCGAACTTTTGAGTAATGGATCACGTAATGCGCATTCACATCCTCGGGATTTGTGGCACTTTTATGGGCGGTCTGGCGATGCTGGCCCGTTCACTTGGTCATCAGGTGACCGGGTCAGACGCCAACGTTTACCCACCTATGAGTACTTTGCTTGAACAGCAAGGCATTGAATTAACAGAAGGTTACGACGCCAGCCAGCTTGACCCGGTGCCTGACCTGGTGATAATCGGCAACGCGATGACGCGGGGTAATCCTTGCGTGGAAGCAGTGCTGGAACGCAACATTCCTTACCTCTCTGGCCCGCAGTGGCTGCACGATTTCGTGCTGCGCGATCGCTGGGTGCTGGCGGTCGCGGGAACCCACGGCAAAACCACCACAGCCGGCATGGCAGCGTGGATTCTTGAGGCCTGCGGCCTTGAGCCAGGCTTTATTATTGGTGGTGTACCCGGAAACTTCGATGTCTCGGCAAAATTAGGAAAAAGTCCATTCTTCGTGATTGAGGCGGATGAGTACGACTGCGCGTTTTTCGATAAGCGTTCCAAGTTTGTCCATTACTGCCCACGTACGCTGATCCTCAATAATCTTGAGTTTGATCACGCCGATATCTTTGACGATCTGCGGGCGATCCAGAAGCAGTTCCACCATCTGGTGCGGATCGTGCCGGGCCAGGGCAAGATCCTGCTGCCGGAACATGATCCTAACCTCAAACAGGTGATGGCGATGGGCTGCTGGAGCGAACAGGAGAACGTCGGCGAGCACGGGCGCTGGCAGGCGAAGAAGCTCACTAACGATGCCTCTCACTGGGAAATCTGGCTCGACGGCGAAAAAGTCGGGGAAGTGAACTGGGCGCTGGTGGGTGAACACAATATGCACAACGGGCTGATGGCGATTGCTGCCGCGCGCCATGTGGGTGTGAAGCCGGAAGATGCAGGCCAGGCGCTGAACAGCTTTATCAATGCGCGTCGACGGCTGGAGTTGCGCGGCGAAGTGAACAGTATCAAAGTCTATGATGACTTCGCCCACCATCCGACCGCGATTCTGGCGACGCTGGCTGCCCTGCGTAGCAAAGTTGGCGGCAGAGCGCGTATCCTGGCTGTGCTGGAGCCACGCTCTAATACCATGAAGATGGGCGTCAGCAAGAACGATCTGGCACCGTCGCTGGCGCGTGCTGATGAGGTCTTTCTGTTCCAGCCGCACCATATTCCGTGGCAGGTATCAGATGTCGCAGAAGCGTGCATTCCGCCTGCGTACTGGAGCGCGGATATCGATACCCTGGTGGAAATGGTGGCCAAAGCCGCTCAGCCAGGCGACACGATTCTGGTCATGAGCAACGGCGGGTTTGGTGGCATCCACCAGAAGCTGCTGGACAGGCTGGCATAATGTCACAGGCGCCCGTTTCGGGCGCTTTTTTAAAAGCGTTATTCCCGGAAATATTATTCCCTCAATAAATCCCGCATATTTTTGAATTCGATCTGCTCACTCTTCCTGCCGTTGCCATATTTTTCTTATTAGTGTCTGAAACAGAAAGGCCGCTCTCGCCGGTTATTTCTAGCATCATCCCTGTTGTTGCTGAGGAATAACAATTAAAGCCTTAAGGTTAAAGGAATAAATAACGGGTTATCTTTATGCGCGGTCTTATATTGATGAATATTTTAAATATAAGTTAACTTTGAGTTAAATGAATGAGTTCGGATAATTCATTGCTCTGATTACCACTAATAAGGATGTTCATATGGGAAATAATATTTCATTGCCGTTTTTGCTGGGCGCCGCGCTGTTATGCAGTTCTGCTGCGGCGCTGGCCACTGCCACCGTTGATTACCGGCATGAGTACCGCCTTCGCGACCGCACGCACTACGACAAGCTGGGTCTGAGCACCACGCTGCCGGACAATATGTTTCTCGGCGTCGAAACCAAATTCAAAACCGGCGGCGCCGATCCAAAAGACAAATATTATAACGACACCGTGTTAAATGTGGTGGAGGTGACATTTCTGAAATCGTATTACTGGGGGAACTGGACAGTGTCGCCTTTTATTCAGCCAGAGTTTAACTCCTCGCGCACTGAATGGAAATTTGGTGTGGCACCCTGGTATAAATTTAATGATCGCTGGTCTCTCGGTGGCCTTTATCGTCTTGAGCTGACCGATTATGCACATGACGATCAATGCCGTACCGGAGGTATTGATTATTGCGATACTGACCGGCATCGCACTGCCAACCGTTTTGATCTCTATCTGCGAAATAAAAGCGATCGGCTAACCACTACGTATAAGCTGGTGTATAAGCACGCGGATGCGAAACTCTTTGCCAATAAACATGATGATTACGAACAGGAGTTACAGTTCGATTATGCGCTTGGCAACGATCGCGTCTGGGTGCCTTATGTCACCTTTGGCGATATCGGACGTTCTGCGACATCGAGCGAACGCCAGCTGCGGCTGCGTACCGGTATTCTCTACATCTATCGATGAATGCGCTGCCGGGAGGCGGGCGAGGCTGCCCGCCATGGCGTTACTTCGCTTCGGCCAGTTCGCGCAGATACTGGAAAATCTGACGGGCAGACTTCGGCGGCTTGCTGCCCGCTTTCTCTTTCTGCGCGTTACGGATCATGCTGCGTAACTGCTGACGATCGGCATCGGGATAAAGCGCAATCACGTCGCCCATCGCTTCATCACCCTGTTCAATCAGACGATCGCGCAGCATTTCCAGTTTATGGAACAGCGCAACCTGCTGGTTATGGCGATTATTGAGCTTGTCCAGCGCAACGCGGATCGGCTCCACATCAATACTGCGCAGCAGTTTACCGATCAGCTGCAGCTGACGGCGGCGACCCTCTTTCTTGATGCGCTGTGCCAGTTCAACTTCGGTACGCAGGCGCTCATCCAGCGGGATTTTATCCAGCGAGTTTTTACCCAGATCAACCAGTTCGGCACCCAGGCGCTTTAACTCTTCTGCATCGCGTTTAATTTCACTCTTACTGACCCAGATAATCTCTTCATCTTCTTCTTCGTCATTATCTGGCACATCGTCGAGCCACTCATCGGGCTGTTTGGTCATTTCCGGGCTCCCAAAAAAAAGAGGCTAATCCTACCAGTTTATCGGGTGACTGCGAAATTGTTCTCTGACTCTGATAGACTCAAATCATTCACACATAAGATTAGACGGCAGGTCGATGAACGTATCTACTCAGGTTGCAGAACAGCGAAAAGTACTGGAGCAGGCCATTGCGCAGGCACTTGAACTGGCTAAAGCAAGCACTGACAGCGCGGAAGTGGCAGTCAGTAAAACCACCGGCATCGGGGTCAGCACCCGCTATGGCGAAGTGGAAAACGTCGAATTCAACAGCGACGGTGCGCTGGGCATCACCGTCTATCATCAGAATCGTAAAGGCAGCGCCTCATCGACCGACCTCAGCCCGGACGCGATCAAACGCACCGTGCAGGCGGCGATTGATATTGCACGCTATACCTCGCCCGATCCCTTTGCCGGTCCGGCCGACGCAGAGCTGCTGGCCTATGATGCGCCAGACCTGGATCTCTACCATCCGTGGGAGATTGATGCTGACCGCGCCATTGAACTGGCTGCGCAGGCGGAACAGGCATCACTGCGCGCCGACAAGCGTATTACCAATACCGAAGGTGGCAGCTTCAACAGCCATGTCGGCATCAAAGTCTTTGGCAACAGCCACGGTATGTTGCAGAGCTACTGCTCAAGCCGTCACTCGCTCTCCAGCAGCGTGATTGCCGAGCAGGATGGCAACATGGAGCGCGACTACGCCTACACCATTGGCCGCGCGTTTGAAGATTTGAAGAGCCCGGAGTGGGTCGGTGCAGAGTGCGCGCGCCGCACGCTCTCCCGTCTGGCACCGCGTAAACTTCCGACCATGAAAGCCCCGGTGATTTTCGCCTCAGAAGTGGCAACCGGCTTATTTGGTCATCTGGTTGGCGCGATCAGCGGCGGCAACGTTTACCGTAAATCGACCTTCCTGCTGGATTCTATGGGTCAGCAGATCCTGCCGGAGTGGCTCACCATCAATGAACAGCCGCATCTGCTGAAAGGGATCGCCTCCACGCCATTCGACAGCGAAGGGGTGCGTACCCAGGCGCGCGACATCATTAAAGATGGCGTGCTGCAGACCTGGCTGTTAACCAGCTACTCAGCCCGCAAACTGGGCCTGACCAGCACCGGTCACGCTGGCGGCATTCATAACTGGCGCATTGCCGGCCAGGGCCACAGCTTTGACGACCTGCTGAAGCAGATGGGCACCGGGTTAGTGGTGACCGAACTGATGGGTCAGGGCGTCAGCGCGATTACCGGTGATTACTCACGCGGTGCGGCCGGATTCTGGGTCGAGAATGGCGTTATTCAGTACCCGGTCAGCGAAGTGACTATCGCCGGAAATCTCAAAGAGATGTGGCGCAACATGGTGACCATCGGTGACGATATTGAAACCCGCAGCAATATCCAGTGCGGTTCAGTGTTACTGCCTGAGATGAAGATAGCGGGACAATAAAGATGGATTCCTGAAGCAGCCGGTTGGCTGCTTTTTTTTCATCACAATAAAAAGGAAGTAATGATGCGTAAGCATGTGATTGCAATGTTGTCGGCTTCTCTGTTGTTCTCCAGCGTCAGTCTCTATGCGGCGGATCTGGAGCAGGATATGGATACACTGAATGCGAACCTGAAAATCGTCAAAAAAAGTGACAATGCCCAGGAGATGCAGCAGGCGTTAACCAAAATGCGTGCCGCGGCACAGGATGCGCGAAAGGGCACGCCGGATAAGCTGGAAGGCCAGCCGGCTGACAGTCCACAGGTGAAAGATTTCCATGCCGGTATCGACTCGCTGATCGCGCAGATCGATGTGGTCAGCACGCTGGCGAAAGCCAACAACGTGGATGGTGCAAAGCGCGAAGCAGCGAAGTTCGACGACATCCGCAATACTAACCATAAGAAATTCCGTTAATCAGATCGCCGGTCAGCCCGACCGGCGGTTTTTTACCATCACTTCTGCTTATCACCGCACCCTGAACCCCCGCGCGTCCGGCTTGTCGCCGCACAACATCGCCGCCTTTCACGATTTAATCCATCAAATTGCGCATTTTGCGACGCATGTCGCACTAAGCATGCAGCCTGCGATCTGACGCACAACCTTCACTTCAATTTCCACTTGCTGCTGGAAATGTTGCCTCTCCACAGCCGGGGCGATGACCGTTAATTTGTTTTTAACGCGAATTATCCGGTTTAACAGGAGTAGCAAGGTGAGTAATAACGGCGTCCCGGTGTATGAAGCGGCACCTGAGAAAGTGCAACAGCTGGCTGACAGCGTGATGACGCAGATTGCTGCGATCTATCAGCAGCAGGGTATTCAGCCCAATGCGGTTCAGCAGCAGATGCTGCAATCGCATGTCGGTGCCATGGCGTCACGCTCGCTGAGCGGTGAGCCGCTGCCGGAAGTGGAAGCGGAGCTGTTTGAAGATATTCCGCCGGAAACGTTAGCGCTGGCGCAGCAGGTCGTCGATCTGTTTGGCAATCTGCCCCGCGAAGAGGCCTGGCTGCTGTCAGTGCATATTGAAGTCGCGCGATCAAACAACTAGAGAGGAACACAACATGGTAACAGTAGTGATTGGCGATCGTTTAGGTAAAGGACAGAAAGTAGCTGCGGGCATCGAAAAAGCGGGTGGCCGTGCCGTCGTGGTGCCAGGTGTCGCCGCTGACATGAAACTGGGTGACGTGATGAAGGCGGAAAACGCCGATTTCGGCATCTCGTTCTGCGGCAGCGGCGGCGCTGGTGCTATCACCGCTCAGAACAAATATGGCTACAAAGCAAAGCATGGCATGCGTTCTGTCGACGAAGGCGTCACCGCCATCAATGAAGGTGCCACGGTGCTGGGCTTCGGCTTTATGGATAAAGAAGAGTTAGGCGAGCGGCTGGTGCAGGCCTGGAACAAGAAGCACGGCAGCTGATTATGAAAGAACAATACGTTACCCAGGTGACGGTCGAGGGCAAAGGCGACACCAAAGCGAAAGCCTTTGCCGATGCCCTGAGTCGTGTGCAGAACCAGGTTCTGCGCGCGACGCAAAAAATTCTGCTGCGCATTGAACCTCAGGATGTCCGGGTGCTGCGCGCGCAGGAGAGCGTCAAAACCGAGAAGTTTCTCTTCTTCTTTCTGGCGCGCCAACGGCGGAGCTTCAGCGTCACGCTGGAGATCACCGTCAGCGTCACCGTTTTCGACACCGAACAGGTGGCGTTCACGGCGGCATCGTAAAACAGAGCCTGTTAACGCCAGCCAGCCGTTTGCCCGATGCTCTGCTGTCGCGACATCGCGATGATCAGGCGTGGGCGATGCGGTGGCGTGCGATAGGGCAGGTAAAAACGACAACAAGGTACAACAACATGTTTTTAATCATTTTGTTTAAGTCGTTGATCATTGGCGGGCTGGTAGGGGTCGGCGTCGGCGCGGGTGCGGCGCGCATGTTCCACGCGCCAACCACTCAGGGCATGGGCGCTTTCCGTACGCTGGGCGAGCTGAACTCTTGCGAGGGCGATCCGGCATCCCACTTCTCCTTTGGTCTTGGCTTCTTTTTCAATGCCTGGGCATCATCTGTCGCAGCCGGTTCATTCACTCAGGATGTGGATCATCGCATCATTCCAAACTGGGGTGCGGCCGCCTTGATGGTGAAGAATCGTAATGTGGCGGAGACGCTGCACGATCCGAAAAAAATGGCCATCGCCTGCGGCATCATCGGCATGATCGTGGTCGCCTTCCTCAACTCCACCGCCTCGGCTGTTCCGGCTGCACTGCAGGTCACGGCGGTCAAAGTGCTGGTGCCCGCCGCTAACCTGCTGGTGAACACCGTCATGCCGGTGATCTTCTGGCTGGCGGCAATCGACGCGGGCAAAAAGTCAGGCTTCTGGGCCACCATTTTTGGCGGTCTGGCGCAGCTGATCATGGGCAATGCCGTGCCGGGACTGGTGCTGGGTATCCTGATCGGTAAAGGCGTTGAAGAGAGCGGCTGGAACCGGGTCACCAAAGTCATGATGACCGCCATCGTGCTGCTGTTTGTGCTGAGCGGCTTCTTCCGTGGTTTCGACATGAAGCTGCTGCAGTCCTTCCAGCTCGGCATTCCCGGCTGGCTCGACATGATCCACAACTCAGTCAGCGGCAAATAAGAGGCGATGCGATGAACGAAAATAAAGGCTTCTGGTACGCCGACTGGTCTTTCCCGATCTTTGTTGGCCTGCTCTCTTCTGGCGTCTTTGCCGGGACACACATGTATTACCTCTATGGCATCGGCGCGTTCAACGAAGTGGCGTTTGTGTCGATGCTGCGCGCAGGCATGGAGACCGGCGTCTACGGCGCGGTCGCTGCCTTTGGTGCCAGCTTCCTGTTCGCCCGTATCATCGAAGGCTCGCTGGTGGGCATTCTGGATATCGGCGGGGCGATTCAGACCGGCGTCGGGCTGGGCGTTCCGGCACTGCTGCTGGGTGCGGGCATTGTCTTCCCGGTGGCGAACTTCGCTGCCTCGCTGGCGACGGGCCTGGTAATTGGTGTGGCGATTGGCTACCTGATTATTCTGGCGCGTAAATTCACCATCAATCAGAGCGACTCAACCTACGGCGCAGACGTGATGATGGGGGCGGGTAATGCCTCGGGGCGCTTTCTGGGGCCGCTGATCATCCTGTCAGCCATGGCGGCATCCATTCCGATTGGCCTGGGTTCGCTGCTGGGCGCGCTGCTCTTCTATCTCTGGAACAAGCCCATTACCGGCGGCGCCATCCTCGGCGCGATGATCCTCGGGGCACTGTTTCCGATTGCTCTCTGATCTCACCGGCAGCCCGGCAGCGGGCTGCCGTTAAGGAGAAACCATGTACGACTTGATTATTCGCGGTGCGCGTCTCAGCGATGAGCAGGTGGTCGACATTGCGCTGCAGGATGGCCGCATCGCCGCCATAGGCAAGGTGCAGGGCAACGCACAGCACGAGCGCGATCTGGCTGGCCGTTACTACCTCAGCGCAGGCTGGATCGACTCCCACGTTCACTGCTATCCCAAATCACCGATTTATCATGATGAAGCGGATGCGATTGGTGTTGCGCATGGCGTCACCACGGTTGTCGATGCGGGCAGCACCGGCGCAGAGCACATTGATGACTTTTACCGGCTGACACGCGCGGCACAGACCCAGGTTTATGCGCTGATCAATATCGCCCGCACTGGCATCGTCACCCAGAATGAGCTGGCTGACATGAAACAGATAGATGGCGAGGCGGTGCAGCAGGCGGTGGCGCGGCTGCCCGATTTTATTGTCGGCCTTAAGGCGCGCATCAGCAGCAGCGTGGTGGGCGAGAATGGTGTGCAACCGCTGATCAAAGCGAAGGCGATCCAGCAGGAAACCGGCGGGCTGCCGCTGATGGTTCACATTGGCAATAATCCGCCCAATCTCGACCAGATTGCGGATCTGCTCACCACGGGCGACATCATCACGCACTGCTTTAACGGCAAACCCAACCGTATCCTGACGCCGCAGGGCGAACTCAAAGCAGCGGTAAAACAGGCTATCGCGCGTGGCGTCAAACTCGATGTCGGCCACGGCAGTGCCAGCTTCAGCTTTGAAGTCGCCCGCGCGGCGATTGCGCAGGGCATTCTGCCCGACACCATCAGCTCTGACATCTACTGCCGCAATCGTCTGGCCGGACCGGTTCACAACCTGGCGCATGTGATGTCGAAATTTTTCAGTGTCGGTATGACGCTGCCGCAGGTGATTGACTGCGTAACGGTCAATGCGGCGGCAGGACTGCGCCTGCATCGCAAAGGCCAGCTGAAAGTCGGCTACGACGCCGATCTGACTGTGTTTAGCGTCAAAGAGGAAACCCGGCCATTCATCGATTCAGAAGGTGAACAGGTCGCAGGTGAGAAGCATCTGGTCCCGCTGGCGGCCGTCGTTGCTGGTACGTGGATCGCGACTGAAGAAGGAATAGCGCATGACCTCGGTATATGAAAAGTATGGCCTGAAGCCGGTGATTAACGCCTCTGGCCGTATGACGATCCTCGGCGTCTCTACGCCATCGAGTGAGGTGATCGATACGGTAAAATATGGCCTCGATCACTACTTCGAAATGAAAGATCTGGTGGATAAGACCGGTGCTTATATCGCCGGTCTGCTGAAGGTGGAGAACGCGCTGGTGGTCTCCTGCGCCTCGGCCGGTATCGCCCAGAGCGTGGCGGCGGTGATTGTGAAAGACAACGACTGGCTGGTGGATAACCTGCATGCCGCGCCGCTGACCGTCCCGCATCAGATTGTGGTGCCGAAAGGGCACAACGTGAACTATGGCGCACCGGTCGGCAGCATGGTGGCACTGGGTGGCGGACAACTGGTGGAAGCGGGTTACAGCAACGAGTGCTCACCCGCCCAGCTGGCGGCGGCGATCACCCCACAGACCGCGGCGATCCTCTATGTAAAATCGCACCACTGTGTGCAGAAGAGCCATCTCAATGTGGCGCAGGCCGCAGCCGTTGCGCGCCAGCATGGCGTCCCGCTGATCGTCGATGCGGCGGCTGAAGAGGATCTGCAATGCTACTACCAGGCGGGGGCAGATCTGGTGATCTACAGCGGAGCAAAAGCCATTGAAGGGCCGACCAGCGGACTGGTGATTGGCCGACACCACTACGTTGAGTGGGTCAAACGCCAGACCAACGGCATTGGCCGCGCGATGAAAGTGGGCAAAGAGGGGATCCTGGGGCTGACCCAGGCGATTGAAAACTATCTGACGCAGCCAAAAATCAGCGGCGCGCAGATGGCAGAAAAAATGACGCCGTTCATTGAACAGCTCAACGGTCTGAATGGCGTGACGGCCCGGGTAGTGTGGGACGCAGCCGGACGCGACATCGCCCGTGCTGAGATCAAGTTCGACGAAGCCGCGATCCAGCAGCGCACCGGCGATCTGGTGCAGGCGCTGAAAAACGGCGATGTGGCGATCTACTTCCGTGGATACAAAGCAAACGAAGGGATCATTGAGGCGGACGTACGCAGCGTCAGCGCCGATCAACTGCACACTATTTTCACCCGCATTCAGGCACTGTTAAACGGAGAGAAAAACGCATGACGCTGACCCCCAATTTCTATCAGGATCGTCTCTGCCTTAACGTACTGGCGGGATCGAAAGAGAATGCGAGCGCTATCTGGCAGGCGGCAGAAGGGCATGTGCTGGTCGGCGTGCTGTCGAAAAACTACGCCAGCAATGAAGCCGCTATCGCCGATATGCGCGAGTATGCCGCGCTGATCGATAATGCGCTCTCGATTGGTCTGGGTGCGGGCGATCCTAACCAGTCACAGATGGTGAGTGAGATCGCGGCAGTGCTGCAACCGCAGCATGTGAATCAGGTCTTTACCGGCGTCGCCACCAGCCGTGCGCTGCTGGGGCAGTCGCAGACGATAGTGAACGGTCTGATCTCGCCCACCGGCACGCCAGGGCAGGTGAAAATCTCCACCGGACCGCGCAGCTCAAAACAGCGTGACGGGATTGTGCCCGTCGAAACGGCGATCGCGATGCTGCAGGATATGGGCGGCAGCTCGGTAAAATATTTCCCGATGGGCGGTCTGCAGGCGGTGGATGAGTATCGCGCTGTGGCGGAAGCCTGTGCAAAGCTGGATTTCTGGCTGGAGCCAACCGGCGGCATCGATCTGGAAAATTTCGGTGAGATCGTGCGCATAGCGCTGGAGTCGGGCGTCAGCAAAGTGATCCCGCACGTCTACAGTTCGATCATCGACAAAGCCAGCGGAGAGACCCGCGTTGAAGATGTGAAGCAGTTACTGGCCATCTGTAAAACGCTGCTGGCTTAGAGATCAACACGATCTGCCTGTTACAGGCAGATCGCGCAACATGGACGTTGCGAGACGATCTCCGTAGGCTGATGTTCCCTATTTCTGTCTGCAAACAGGTAACGCTTGTGAGATTTCCCAATCAGCGCCTTGCGCAACTGTTCGATGCCATGCAAAACGAAACGCTGCCTCAGGATGAGCTGGCGCGGCGTTTCGCCGTCTCGACACGCACCGTGCGTACCGATATCACGGCGCTGAATGCGCTGCTGGCAGAACATGGCGCGCAGTTTGTCCTCAATCGTGGCGCGGGCTATCAGCTGAAGATTGAGGATGCTCAGCGCTTTCAGCATCTGCAACAGCATACCGCGTCGCCGCTGCGGGTGCCGCGCACCTCGCCGGATCGGGTTCGCTACCTGCTGACCCGCTTTCTTACCGCCGCCTATTCCCTGAAACTTGAAGAGCTGGCAGAGGAGTGGTTTGTCAGCCGCGCCACCCTGCAGAATGATATGGCGGAGGTGCGCGAATGGCTGGGGCGCTATCACCTCACCATTGAGAGCAAGCCACACTACGGCATGAAGCTGTTTGGCAGCGAAGTGGCAATTCGTACCTGCCTGACCGACCTGTTATGGCAAATCGATCAGGCGCAGCCCGAGAGCCCGCTGCTCACTATCGAAGCGCTGAACAGCGGCATGCTGGAGACGCTGCGCCCGCTGCTGCAAAGCTGTTTTGCTCAGCACAACATTCGGCTCAGCGATGAGGGTGAACGCTATCTGCGGCTTTACTGCGCCGTGGCGGTGCGGCGCATCAGTGAAGGCTATCCGCTTAACGATCCGGGTGCAGAGGAGATTGGTGATGAGGTGCGTGAAGCGGCCCATCACCTGATTAATCTGATGCGTCCGCTGGTCAGCAAACCGATTTCACCGGCGGAAGAGAACTGGCTGCGGGTCAATATCGCCGCGCGACGCATTCAGGCGATTGCTCCCAGCGCCATCAATGCTGATGACGCCGACGCGCTGGTGGATTATCTGCTCAGCTTTATCAACACCCATTACAACTTCAATCTGCAAAACGATCAGCAGCTGCGTGCTGACCTGCTCACCCACATCAAAACCATGATTACGCGGGTGCGCTATCAGATTCATATTCCCAACCCGCTGCTCAGCAACATCAAACAGCACTATCCCATGGCCTATGATGTCACCTTAGCGGCGGTGACCAGCTGGGGAAAATATACCCCTTACGTGATCACCGAGAATGAGATTGGCTTTCTGGTGCTGCATATCGGTGTCGGGCTGGAGCGCCACTATGACGTCGGTTATCAGCGTCATCCGCAGGTGCTGCTGGTCTGCGACAGCGGTAACTCTACGCTGCGAATGATTGAGGCGATGCTGCTGCGCAAATATCCGCAGTTGCAGGTCACGGCCCGCCTGTCCCAGCGCGAGTATGAGGCGCGCAGCCGCATCGACGAAGATTTTGTTATCTCTACCATCCGGCTCAGCGAAAAAGAGAAACCGGTAGTGGTGATGTCGCCGTTTCCCACCGGTTTTCAGCTGGAACAGATTGGCAAGCTGGTGCTGGTGGACCGTACCCGGCCCTATATGCTGGCGAAATTTTTTGATGCCCAGCACTTTCATATCGTCGACAGGCCGATGACCCAGTCTGAACTGTTTCGCCAGCTGTGCGATCAACTGGAGGCGGAGGGATTTGTGGATGCGGCGTTCTATCCGTCGGTTGAAGAGCGCGAAGCGATTGTCAGCACCATGCTCGGCGAAGGCATTGCGCTGCCGCACTCGCTGGGGCTGCTGGCAAAGAAAACCGTGGTTTACACCGTGCTGGCGCCGCACGGCATCGCCTGGGGAGACGATACTGCCTATGTCATTTTCCTGCTGGCGATCAGCAAAAGTGAATATGAAGAGGCGATGGCGATATACGATCTGTTTGTGACGTTCCTGCGTGAAAGGGCGATGACCCGCCTGCGGGACAGCACCGATTTCACCCGCTTCAGGGCAGTGGCGATGGATTGCCTGAGCCGCTCGTGGCCCTCGCCCTGAATCAGCGCTTTAGTTTTTCTTCGCCAGCAGGCGCGGGATCTCACGCAGGCACCAGGATTTGGCTTCGCCCATGCTGTCACGCCGCCACGCCATAATAATATCGACCTCGCGGGTATATTCCGGACTCACCACCCGCAGACGGCCTTCCGCAATATCCTGCTCCACCAGCGAATAGGGCATGGTCGCCACGCCCAGGCCAGCCAGCAGCGCACGGCGCTTATCGTCCATGCTGCTCACGGTCAGGCGCTGCTGCTTATCCAGTAACTGCACGGTCAGCACCGGACGCTCACGCGCGGTATCTGCGACCGCAATGCCACGGTATTTCACCCGCGTCACTTCAGACTGAGGTTCAGGCTCGTTATGAATCGGGTGATCAGCACTGGCGACGTAGACGCTCATCATGGTGTAGAGCTTGCGCGTATTGATCTCGGTGGAGGCGCGGAAGTGCATATCGGGAGCGATCACGATATCGGCCCGGCCCTGTTCCAGCCGTTCCCACGCGCCTGCCAGCACTTCCGTCACCAGTGAAAATTGCGTATTGGCCTTGTCGGCCAGTCGCGTCACCAGCGGAAACAGTGCATCAATGGGCACCAGCGCTTCGGTGACGATGGTCAGATGGGTTTCCCAGCCACGCGCCAGCGCTTCAGCATCGGTGGTGAGCTTATCCGCCGCTTCCAGCAGCACCCGGCCACGCTCCAGCAGCATGCGTCCCACGTTAGTAAATTTGGTACGGTGACCGGAACGGTCAAACAGCACCACATCCAGCTCTTCTTCCAGCTTTTGCATGGTGTAGCTGAGGGCGGAAGGGACGCGCCCCAGTTCATCCGCCGCCGCGGCAAAACTGCCACGCCGATCAATCGCATCCATAACGCGTAAAGATTCAAGGGTTAACGCACGCTCTTTAGCCATCCCGGTTCTCTGTCAGGAAATTTGAACATGCCCGGCAGATTAACTGGCTAACAATCCGGCGTCCAGACTTTTACCATGGGAGCATATAGTCCGTGGCCGATCCTCGTCACCGGATGCTGGAGGTAAACAATGATAACGACACGCAGTGCGTCCGCATGTGGTCAGGCCGATTTCGGCTGGTTACAGGCGCGCTACAGTTTCTCTTTTGGTCACTATTTTGATCCCAAACTGATGGGGTACGCGTCGCTGCGCGTACTGAACCAGGAAGTGCTGGCGCCGGGTGCCGCTTTTCAGCCGCGCACCTATCCACAGGTTGATGTC
The DNA here is from genome assembly GCF_014156615.1 of Pantoea pleuroti. Taxonomy (NCBI): domain Bacteria; kingdom Pseudomonadati; phylum Pseudomonadota; class Gammaproteobacteria; order Enterobacterales; family Erwiniaceae; genus Pantoea; species Pantoea pleuroti. The sequence goes on from NZ_SBFD01000006.1 coordinate 100,586, forward strand.
CTGAACATCGTGCTGCAGGGTGAAGCTGAATACCGCGACAGCGAAGGCAACACGATCAGCGTGCGGGAAGGGGAGGCGCTGCTGCTCTCTGCCCAGCCGGGTGTGAGTTACACCGAAATGAACCTGAGCAAAGATCGACCGCTGACACGCATGCAGCTCTGGCTGGCCGCCTGTCCGGAGCGTGAAAATCCGCGGATGCAGAAAATTGCCCTGACGGATGGTCGGCTGTCCCAGCTGATCGCCTCGCCGGATGGCATGGACGACAGTCTGCAACTGCGTCAGCAGGTGTGGATTCATCAGGTCGAGCTGGCACCAGGCGAAAAACATTCGCTGCGGTTACAGGGGCCGCGAGCCTATCTGCAGTCGATTCACGGTTCGCTGGAAGCGATGTCCGGCACGGATCATCAGGAGAAGCTGGGCTGTGGCGATGGTGCCTTTTTGCAGGAAGAGAAGCTGTTGCAACTGACGGCGAAAACCGCGACCCGCGCGCTGGTCATCGACATTCCCGTCTGAACATCGGGCAATAAAAAAGGCGGCCATGGCCGCCTTTTTTGCGTTTTGCGTATTACTTCAGCATGGTGAAGGCCGTGGTGACGTGCTTCACGCCACTGACGCGGCTGGCGACATCAGCCGCTGCCTGCGCTTCCTGCGGTGTCACCAGACCCAGCAGGAACACTTCGCCATTCTCCGTCGTCACCTTCACATTGGAAGATTTCACCTGATCGCTGCCCAGCAGCTGCGAGCGGATTTTGGTGGTAATCCAGGTGTCTGACGACGTGGTGCCCAGCGTCACTTTCTGGCCGATACGGATCTCGTTATAGACCTCGGTTGCGCCATCAACGCCCATGGTGATCTGTTTGGCACGACCGGCGATCTCCTGCGAAGGCGCCTGACCGGTCAGCAACACTTTGCCCTGATAGGCCGTGGCAATAATGCGGGCATCGGTTTTAATCTGCTGATCTTTAGCCAGCGCGTTAGTCACGCGTAGCTCAAGCGTGCTGTCATCAACCTGCGTACCCACCGAGCGTGGATCGGTGGCCGTTTTAGTGGCAACCGCTGCGCCACCCGCCACAACCGCAACGCAGCCCTGCAGCAGCATGGCGGTTAACAGAATAGCTATAGCATTCAATGCTTTCATTCGTGCTCCTTCGGTCATTCCTGATGGGGAAAGAGAGTGTTATCGATCAGATCGCATAAGCAATTAACGGTGAGCATATGCATCTCCTGAATACGGGCGCTGCGGTGCGACGGAATGCGGATCTCCACATCCTGCGGACCCAGCAGTCCGGCGAGCTCTCCGCCATCATACCCGGTAAGCGCAACGATAGTCATATCGCGTGTTACCGCCGCTTCTACGGCCTTAACGATGTCACGGGTGTTGCCACGGGTTGAGATAGCCAGTAACACATCGCCTGCGTGTCCCAGGGCGCGCACCTGCTTGGCATAGATTTCATCGTGCAGGCGGTCATTACCAATCGCGGTCAGCATCACGTTGTCGGCACTCAACGCCAGCGCCGGTAAGCTTGGGCGTTCGGTCTCGAAACGGTTGATCATGCTGGCGGCGAAGTGCTGTGCATTGGCGGATGAGGCACCGTTGCCACAGCTCAGGATTTTATTGCCATTCAGTAACGACTGCACCAGCGTCATAGCGGCGCGGGAGATGGCATCGGGCAACGCTTCGGCTGCGGCAATCTGAGTTTGAATACTTTCGGTAAAACACGCTTTAATTCTGTCCTGCACACGACCACCTGGTTCTAAACGTCTGCATTAAAGGCATTCGGCAGCCACTCGAGCGCCGTGCCGGTAATGGCGATGATGTCGAAACGGCAATTCACTGTTTCAAAACTGCCGCCGCGTTGCGCCAGCCAGAGAGCGGCAGCGCGCAGCAGCTTTTGTTGTTTATTCCGGGTTACGCTGGCGAGCGCGCCACCATAACGCGCATCGCGTCGGTAGCGAACTTCAACAAACACCCAACAGTGCCCGTCACGCATTATCAGGTCAAGTTCACCATTGCGAAAGTGAACATTACTGGCGACCCATTTCAGGCCAGCCTGCTCCAGATAGCGCCGGGCATCTTCTTCATGCCTGGCGCCAGTCTGACGCCGATTTAGTTGGCCGGTGCGATTTCGCCCCGACGATACTGGTTCCATGTCAACTTCCTGTTGATCACACAATCCGTGTTGGCGCTGAGCTTGCCGGTATTGCCGTCCAGCGTAAAGCCAGGTGACTGACGCATCTGGTTAAAGTGATTCGCCAGCGTCCAGGCATCCATTCCCATTGCATAGAGACGCACCAGCGAATAGTCATTATTGAATGACTTCGACGTCTGCTGCATCAGGCCAGGATTGCTGCCGGAGAGCAGCGGAATATCGCTGAACTGCAGGCCATCCATTTCCAGACGGAAGTCCGGGCCGGCACCTGCCTGCGCACTGCGCGAACTGGCGTAGAGCGAGATATTGCTGCGACTGCCGGTGCGCATGGTGATCATCGGTTTGATCAGCTGCAGTTCGTCCTGCGTTGAGACGATGTAGACCGCATCGACGCCACCACCGCTGCTGGTGCTGACCACATCTGGCGTGTTCTGCTGCGGTGCCGGGATAGTCAGGCCCGCAATCGTAACACCCTGCGGCTCGGCAGGTGCAGCGTTCACTGGCGTACCGGATAAGCTGATACCCGCGCCGCTGTTAATACCCTGTTTCAGCTCTGAGGTCGAACCAAAGCGCTGCTGCATCACCGTGCTGCCACCCAGCGTCTGCCACTCCTGAGCAAAGGCGTTGGTGACGCGATCGCCCAGTCCGCTGCGCGGAACCAGCAACAGCGGCTGGCGTTTGCCCTGATCCCAGATATGGTGCGCCGCATCACGCGCTTCGTCTTCAGGAGAAAGCGCAAAGTAGCAAATATTCGGATGGTTCTGGATCTTTTCCGGCTCGTTGAGCGCCAGCACATTCAGTGGCGTCTGGCTGTTGGCGACCTTCTCAACGTTGCTCTTCAGCAGCGGGCCGACCACGATGGTGGCACCATCCTGCTGTGCCTGTTGCATCACCTGCTCAATCGGCTGGCTGCTGGTGTCATAGACCTTGATCTGTGCGTTGCTGGCCGGTTCTGCGGCAGCAGGCTGAGATTGAGGCTGTGGCGTCGTGTCGGCAGGTTGTTGCTGCTGCGGCGCGCTGATTGGATCGGTGGAAGAACCAGCAGCGGCAGCGGGTTGGGTGCTGGCTGTTGCATCAGAAGCGGCGGGCTGAGCTGCCGCAGGCTGAGCGACCGGTGCGGAGATGCCATTCTTCGCATCATTAAAGCCTTTCTGAATCGCGTTGGCGAACACCTGCGCCTGGCCATTCAGCGGCAGCAGCAGCGCGATGATGCTGGTTGAAGCTTTGGTGTAGTTCTGCATCTGGCTCAGCTGCGTCGGCAGCGTTTTGGCCGCCGGGTTCTGCGGATAGCGGGTCTGCCAGTCTTTGATGCCTGGCTTGAGCATCTCAGCATCCTGCGTGTTGGCGCGCCAGACCGCGAGCAGATCCAGCCAGCCCTGCAGCACATTTTCATCGGCATTGATGACCAGGTTGCTGACTTCCTGCGGCGACATCTGGGTCAGTGTCTGCCAGGTGGCGTCGATATTGCCCTGATGATCGGTGCCTTTCAGCAGCGGCTCCTGGGCAATATAGTTGCGCAGCAGCGAGAGTGAAGGGCGACCCTGTGCGCTGGCAATCTGCAGGCTGTAATAACGCGCCAGCTGATCCTGCGACAGTGCGCCGGTTTTCACTGCCGCTAACAGCGGTTCGGCGTCTTTGATCTTCTGCTGTGCAATCAGCAATTGCGCTTTCAGCAGCAGGGATTCCTGTTGCTGCGTCTCAGAGAGCTGCTGCGGCAACTGGCTCAGTTGCTGAGTCGCCTCAGGATACTTTCCTTCCTTCAACAGGGCGCGGATTGCAAGTAATTGCCAGTCGGTCTTGCTATCATCGCTGCTTTGCTGCGCTTGCTGCAGATAGTAAGCGGAGCTGGCTGTGACGGGCCCCTGAATATTGACGGTTGAGGTTTGCGGCCCCTGACCGCTACATGCGGCTAAAATCAGCCCAGCAAGAATGACAGGCAGAAAGCGTCCTGCTTTATGACGAACGACTTTTGAAGGAAGCATACTGTATCCAGTGATGTTTTTTTCAAGATGCTCAATATTAAATCGGCAATTCGGATGAAACAATGAAACAACTCGATCGGGCAGAGATTTCTGCCAGCACGCTCTACATCGTTCCAACCCCGATTGGTAATTTGGGGGATATCACCCAGCGGGCGCTGACGGTGCTTTCGAGCGTCGATCTGGTCGCTGCGGAAGATACACGTCATACCGGACTGTTGCTACAACATTTCGCCATCAATGCGCGACTCTTCTCACTTCATGACCACAACGAGCAGCACAAGGCTGAACTGCTGCTGACGAAGCTGCAGGAGGGTCAAAGCATAGCCTTAGTTTCTGATGCTGGCACGCCGCTGATCAACGATCCGGGCTACCATCTGGTGCGTCGCTGCCGCGAAGCGGGCATCCGTGTGGTGCCGCTGCCGGGCGCCTGTGCTGCCATTGCTGCATTAAGTGCTGCAGGACTGCCATCCGATCGTTTCTGTTACGAAGGGTTTCTGCCCGCCAAAACCAAAGGCCGCTGCGACGCCCTGCGGGCGCTGGTGCAGGAGCCGCGCACGCTGATTTTCTATGAGTCGACCCACCGTCTGATCGACAGCCTGCAGGATATGGTGAGTGAGCTGGGTGCCGAACGCTACGTGGTGCTGGCGCGCGAGCTGACTAAAACCTGGGAGTCGATCTACGGTGCACCGGTCGGCGAGTTGCTGGCGTGGGTAAAAGAAGATGAGAATCGTCGCAAAGGCGAGATGGTGCTGATTGTCGAAGGGTACAAAGTTGATGATGACGATGCGTTACCGGCCGATGCGCTGCGTACGCTGGCGCTGCTGCAAAAAGAGCTGCCGTTGAAACGCGCGGCTGCGCTGACCGCTGAGATCCACAGCGTGAAGAAAAATGCGCTTTATAAGTATGCGCTGGAGCAGCAAGAGGCGTGACAAACGCCGGCGAATGTCCTATTATCCCGCGCCGAAGCTGACCAGACAGTCGCCGCTTTGTCGTCGTCCTCACTTGTGGGGAGACGGGCAGAGGGGAGGAAAGTCCGGGCTCCATAGGGCAGGGTGCCAGGTAACGCCTGGGAGGCGCAAGCCTACGACCAGTGCAACAGAGAGCAAACCGCCGATGGCCCAGAAATGGGATCAGGTAAGGGTGAAAGGGTGCGGTAAGAGCGCACCGCGCGACTGGCAACAGTTCGTGGCACGGTAAACTCCACCCGGAGCAAGGCCAAATAGGGGTTCACAAGGTACGGCCCGTACTGAACCCGGGTAGGCTGCTTGAGCCAGTGAGCGATTGCTGGCCTAGATGAATGACTGTCCACGACAGAACCCGGCTTAACGGTCAGCTTCGACTTTTTATCAAAAACCCCGCTTCGGCGGGGTTTTTGCTTTGTGACGCGCGGTGACAGGATGAATGACTGCCCACGACGCTTTCTATGAAAAGAATGCGGCTTAACGGTCAGCGTCGGCTTTTTATCAAAAACCCCGCTTCGGCGGGGTTTTTGCTTTGTGTTGCGCGGTGACAGGATGAATGACTGCCCACGACGCTTTCTATGAAAAGAACGCGGCTTAACGGTCAGCTTCGGCTTTTTACCAAAACCCCGCTCCGGCGTAATGCTGATCAGTTAAGATTAGATTTGTAGAGGCTGTCACGGTCAAACGTGGCAGCTTTTTTTGTGGGCGAGCGAGCCGCAGTGCGGGCCAGCGCACCGCTGCTGCTGCCGGGCCGTCCTCGCGCCGCTCACGCGGTGCCTTCGGCTTTGACGTCGTGCCGACGAACCGTTCGGGGATCGGCCCTCCCTGGCCGGCCCCGAACTGTCCACGCTTCCCGGCGTGGACTTCTGGCCCGCCATCACGCCTCAGCGCTGCGGATAGCCCTTTCAGCAACAGAGGCGCTCAGGCCTCCACTCTCGTGCCCTTTTTAACAGCACGCACCAGAAGCTTAAGAGCAGACTGGTGGTGATCAGGAGCAGGCAACCCGCAGCGCTGAACAGAATGAGTCTGCCAGGAGAGCCCGCAGGACGCGGGCGAAAGGCGGGGCGGCACAGGATGTGCCATCCCCGGCGGTCCGTCAGGCAGAGGAATGAAGTGAAGGAACCGCGCAGCGGCGCGAGGACCGCCAGCCCCTGAGCGACACCAGACTGCGTTATCACCTGTCGTTAACTGACTGGCATTACCGCTTCGGCGGGGTTTTGCTTTGTGGGGTATAAGCATGCAGCGATCAATGTCGAAGTTTGGTGCATCATGCTCAGCGTCCCTGGGCAGACGACTACAGAGAATGAAAAACTTTTTGCATTTACATCAACAGCAATTACAGCTTCATATACATCACAAAGTCGAAGCATTGCCTATATAGCAAAATATTCGATACTGAGTACAGGTACAGCTAATACCGGTGCATCATTTTTCGCAGGTTACCGTACACCTGGTATTCACTAAATAGAACTTTTCCTGTGGTTTGTGCTTATTGTTATTGTGGTTAAATTTTGTAATATTCCTTACAGGGTAAATGGAAATTAAATAGAGGGAATTATGACTCGTGGATTTGTGAGGTACCCAATTTGAGCAATCGTGGAGAAATCCTGGATTCATCCCGATTTGGTTCAGAAAACGGGATTAGGCATGGGCTTCTTTATTCAGGAGTGCTTGGCTGGCTTGATATGGGTCACGCTCGCGGAGATGATGTTCGTAAACTTATGGCACAGTTCTCCAATGGTGAAGCTGGCAGCGATTCTTATTACCGGGTGCGTTATGAACAAACTATGGGGATCAGCCGGTTTGCTACTGGTCGCTTTAATGTCTGGGAGATAAAAAAAGGGAGAACTCTCACAGAAAGGCAGAGTATTGCATTGGCGATGATGATGAGTACTGCTGTCGCTTTTGAAAATTGGCAGTCAATGCCCTGGTTCAGTTGGTATACTGATAGCGGTTTCAGTGGCGAGGATCTTGTGTCGGACTTATTTGGTTTCTATAAAGTTAATTATCCCCGCGTATATTGGGGAGAACTTAAGATTGCCAGCAAAGAATCAGCCCTACGCCGATGGGACCATTATGGACCAATTAGTCGTTATAAGAACACGGGTTTTTTACCCTTGTTATTTCCTGATCCTATAGAAAAATTCACCTGCCCACGCCCTTATAAAGGTCAGCTTCCGCGATTTATGAAACAGGTTATGCCATATAAATTTACTCCGAATGATGACATAGTGCGACGGTCTAATGATAAAGCCGGAATCATTAACGCATTTCAGTAAACAGAGAGTGAAAATGTTAAAAAGGATCGCTGCAATCGGCGCTGTCATTATCATTATTTTCCTGCTGATTGATTGTAGTATGCAGAAGGTGGCTGAACGGGATGAAGGTTACACTCAGTCAAATCTATGGGCATATTATCTATACACTGACAGGGATATCAGGAGGGCCCCACGTGCTTCTGAATCATATCATTTTACGTTTACCGCGCAGGATGGTAGTCAACCGCAGGAAAGTAGTATTGTTTACAGCACGGATGCTCCTTTAGTTGAGGTTAAAAATTATCTGGCGTCCTTAGGTTACAGGGCGGTGGAGCATAATGGATGGTCTGAAAAATGGGAAAAGGAAGGTAATGTTACGCCTTACTTCTATATATCTCATGACAGCAAATCACATTCGCTAACGCTAAGTAAGGTAGATTTTCGCTGACAACCTTCAGTGACCCAATCTCCAGCACTAATCAAGCGACTCTTACCCCCAAAACCAGATACGCGACGTGTGGTTAAAGCAATCTGCCTGAACGGTCAGCTTCGACTTTTTATCAAAAAACCCGCTTCGGCGGGGTTTTTGCTTTGTGACGCGCGGTGGTTTGAAGGTCAGCGGTGAGATCGCGCCTGCGCAGGAAACAGGGTCAGATCGGAAAGTCGCAAAATCCGTCATCCCTGACATGCTCGGCCCGCGCCATCCCTGGCGCGGGACGCTTTCCTCTTCTGACCCTGTTCCCTTCGCGTTTAGATTGTCATTGTGGTCAGATTGTATCTGCTCCCTGCGCGATATGCAGGCAGCTTAACCGCGGCCGTGCGGTTCATCCCAGTCAAATGCCGGGCCCAGCGAAATAACACCATTCGGGTTGATGGTCTTATGGCTGCAATAGTAGTGATGACGAATATGCGGCAGATTAACCGTCTCTGCGATACCAGGCATCTGATAGATATCACGCAGGAAACCACTCAGGTTTCTGTAGTCATTGATGCGATGGCGATCGCATTTAAAGTGGGTCACATAGACCGGATCAAATCGCACCAGCGTGGTCCACAACCGCAGATCCGCTTCGGTCAGTTGATCGCCGGTGAGATAGCGATGCTGGCCTAAAATCTGCTCCAGCCGCGACAGCGAATGGAACAGCGCAGTGACTGCCTCGTCATAAGCAGACTGCGAAGTGGCAAAGCCTGCTTTGTAAACGCCGTTGTTCACGGTGTCGTAAATCCAGCCGTTCAGTTCATCAATCTTCTCATGCAGAGCAACAGGATAATAATCCCCTGCACGGGCACCGACAGCATCAAACGCACTGTTGAACATGCGGATGATATCGGCAGACTCATTGCTGACGATGGTGTTCTGCTGCTTGTCCCACAATACCGGCACGGTTACGCGGCCACTGTATTGCGGATCGGCGTGCAGATAGAGCTGATAGAGGAACTCATTCTGGTAGAGTTTATCGCCGGTCGCATCCTGGAAACTATCATCGAAGGTCCAGCCATTCTCCAGCATCAGCGGATGCACCACGGAGACATCGATCATGCTATCCAGGCCCTTCAGCTGACGCATCAGCAGTGTGCGGTGTGCCCAGGGGCAGGCCAGTGAGACATAAAGATGATAGCGGTCGCGTTCGGCGACAAATCCCGCTTTACCCACCGGACCGGCACTGCCATCCGCGGTAACCCAGTTGCGGAAAGCCGACTCTGAACGCTTGAAACGTCCGCCGGTAGATTTAGTGTCGTACCAGGTGTCATGCCAGACACCGTCAATTAACTGTCCCATAATGGCTCCAATGCAAACAGGGCGGGGAAATGTCCCCGCCCTGCTAAGTATATGTGGCATTACGCTTTATGTGAGATTAGCGCGCAATCGCTGGCTGTGGTTTTCTTTTGCTGATCAGGCGATCAATGCTGTATGCACCAGGACCCACCAGACCTAACACCAGGAAACCACCGGCGATAGAGAGGTTCTTCATGAACATCAGCTGGTTCACGCCTTCGGCAAAGTTACTGTGGAACAGAAACGCGGTCAGGATGGTGAAGCCTGCAGTAAACAGGGCAGTGAAACGGGTCAGGAAACCAAACAGGATGGCCAGACCGCCGCCAAACTCCAGCAGGATAACCAGCGGCAGCATAAAGCCCGGGACGCCCATTGCTTCCATATATTGCTGAGTGCCTGCATAACCGGTGATTTTGCCCCAGCCAGCCGTAATGAACAGGATTGGCATCAGGATGCGAGCCAGTAACAAACCAACGTCTTCGAATTTTTTCATCATTTACTCCAGCGCTATCAGGGATGCAGGGCACGCTGCCCGCAAGGTTTATGCCCGCTGAAAGCAGTATTGCGTTCATTGGGTTGATAGCTGGAGATGATAGTCGCGGAGTGGAAAGGTTGTAAGCGAGATATACTGTCAGTGTTTTTCAGAAATTCTGATGAAGAAAAGCCGGCCTTTTCAGGACCGGCTTTTAGCAAAATTAACGCGGTGGCAGAGCGGACTTGATCATGCGCCAGGTACTCCAGGCGCCGAATCCCCGTTTTACCCAGCGTAACAGCATGTTGGGACTGCGAACGGAGTAGATGGCCAGCGCGCTGCTGCCAATGGCCAGATAGCGGCGTAAGCTGAGGAAAGTGAACCAGCCGCGATCGTAATGGGCGGTGCCTTCCAGCCAGTCACGCCGCGCAGCGCTTAAATCCAGCCGCTGCTGCTGCACATGCTTAAGCAGTTCATGGATGCGTTCTTCACGCTCGCGGCGGCTCATCAGCGCTGGTCCTCAAGTAAATCCCGGTCTGTTTCCAGCTCCTTGCGCGTGTGGCGCAACAGCGTGGACTGACGTGATTTTCGAAGCGTCCAGAGCCCCAGAATAACCGCCAGCAGTAGCAGCGTGCCGGTCGTGATGCCAATGGCCATCAGACGGTACTGCGCATCCACTGCCCAGATAATCAGAACCATCAGGCTCATCAGACCAAATGCAGTGAACAGCATTGTCAGGCCAACCATCAACAGCAGCTGAATCAGGTTAGCTTTCTCGTGCTCCAGTTCCACCACTGCCAGACGAACGCGCGTCTCGACCATGCCAACCAGCGTGGTAACAATGCGCTGGCCGATGTTAATGACCCCTTTAGCCGGGCCGTGGTTATGCTGTGAGTCAGCCATAATTATCGACGCGAAATGAGCATGCCCAGTGCGACGCCAATCGCTGCACCGATACCCACACCATGCCATGGATTTTCACGCACGTAGCCTTCGGCTTTTTGCGCCGCTTCGCGGGTGGTAGCAGCAATACGCTCGCTTGATTCGCCCAGACGTTCACGTGAGCTATCCAGCGCCACACGCGCTTTATTGCGAAGTTTATCCAGCTCGCCTTTGGATTTTTCAGTGCTGCTGCTCAGCACCTCTTCCAGGGTATCGGCAAGGTTTTTCAGTTCAGCACGCAAATGTTCCGATGATGTGTCTTTAGACATAAAATACTCCTTTAACATCAGTTGGTTAGTTCCGATTAATAGGGCTCCGCCTGTAACTTTTTCAGCTCCCGGCGCGCTTCATCCAGTTTTTGTTGTCGCTTAGCAATCTTCTCCTTGTCATGGCCCTCTTCACGCTCTTCCCTGAGTGCGTGCTCACGCTCAGCAACTTTCTGCTTCTGAGCGTTAATTCTTTCCAGATGGGCGGCCTCGAGCTTTTTGTCGCTGCAATCGGCCCGGACTTCGGTCAGCGCGCGCTCCAGTCCGTTAACCCGGCGCTGGTTGTTATGCTTCTGCGCCATCCCGATTTCACGCTGAATATCCTGCTCTTTCTGCTCACACAGCGATTCTGACGCCAGCAGCGAACCCGACAGCGAAAACAGCGCGACTCCCAGTAATACTTGATATTTCATTGGTCCTGGACCCTTCCATTGCGACCTGATCCGTCATCACCCGCGTAATCATATGACTGCGGGTGCTATGAATCGACTCTCGCTTAAGCATAGACACCCATAGTAAAAAGTTCAAAGAAGACCGGGAGATAGAGCGCCTTTCAGACCGCCGAGCGATGGCGCGACGGTCTGAAAAGGAGAGGGGAGTCGGGAGATTACGCCAGTGAGAGGTGCTGAGAGTGATCGTGCTGCGCCACAATAAAGCCCTGTGGCAGCAGACGGCGTAACACCTTCTGGGCCGCCAGGCTCTGCTCTTCGCTATCAAAATGGATGATCAGTGCATCACCCGCAGGCGTAATGCTTTTGATACGAATACCCTGCGCACTTAATTGCTGGTAGAGATAAAAACCATCGGGCAGAGTTGCGCCAGCATGGGAAACCCGAATCTGCACCACCGTCTCGTGCTTCATCAGGCCGGGGACCACACAAAGCGCGACCAGCGCAAAGGCGCCAGCGATCAACCACGGTAACCACCGTTTAGGAATAGCCTGCAGCAGTTTCATTACTCGGCTTTCCCGTTCTGATTCGCCTGACGCTTACGCCATATTACTACCAGCGATCCCACCAGACCAAATACCAGCAGCGCCAGCGGCAGCATCATCAGGAAGAACATCATCTCATCTTCATAACGACGGAAAATCGGGGTTTTACCCAGCGCGAAGCCGATAACGGTCAGAATCACCACCCACAGGAACGCACTTACCCAGTTGAAGAACTGAAAGCGGGCATTACTGAGGCCTGACAATCCGGCGATGGTAGGCAGCAGAGTACGCACAAACGCGATAAAGCGACCAATCAGCAGGGCAGATAAGCCGTGACGATGGAACATGCTGTGCGCGCGCAGATGATACTGGGCGGGAAGATGGGAGAGCCATTTCTGCACCGTAGGCGTGTTACCCAGCCAGCGGCCCTGTAAGTAGCTCACCCAGCAGCCAAGACTAGCACCGGTCGTTAAAACCAGAATCGTCAGGGGGAAGCTCATGGTGCCTTTGGCAATCAGTACGCCGACCAGAATCAGCAGACTGTCACCCGGCAGAAATGCAGCGGGAAGAAGGCCATTTTCCAAAAACAAAATCATAAACAGCACGCCGTAAATGGCCCATACCAGCGTGGGATCGGAGAGGGTTTCGTAGTCCTGCTGCCAGAGGGCATGCAGCAACGATTGCAAAATATCCATCAATTCATTCCTGAACATCATTGTTAAACATGTCCCACAGGGACTTAAACGCAGACCGGCATTTCGTTATAAATTTTAGGAGCGCAGCCTGGGCGGGATTTTCCGGATCCTTCCAGAATTGATTGTTAAATCAGCGACTTTATAACCCCCAGTCGCAAAGGGTAATAAAAGGGCGATAACTGTAACAAAAATCGCCTGTCTGAGACAGGAAAACTCTCTGGCGAACAGGAGTTTTACCTTGTGAAACGGCGTGTAAAAAGGAGCTTTACATGACCTGACACTATTGCAGATTAACTGACCGTCTCAGGGCATTTTCAGGCACTTTTAGCGGGCGTTATTGGACCCATCAGGCAGGATGACCGGATTCTCACCAAACATGTAACGATCAACGTTAAATTCAAAATCATCCGCCGTCGCGTTAAACAGCATCTGTTTAGTATTTTCCAGATGTTGCCACATCGCCAGTTTGCTGGCGGCGGGATCTTTGCGCATCAGGGCTTTAAGAATCTGATCGTGGTCGTCACACCAGCTGAGAATGCTGCGCTGGTCGATGTGTTCGTGAAGTTTGAGCCAGTAGGGATTGTGCAGGCGATGCAGCCACATTTTTTCAACGATGGCGGCTAAGGCACTGTTCTGGGTGGATTGCGCGATACGTACATGAAACTGCATATCCCACTCGGAGTCGCGGAAGTGATCCTCCTGTCGGGCTTTTTCCTGAATCGCCATCAGGTCGATAATGTCCTGGCGCGTTACCTGAGTTGCAGCGAACTCGGCCACATTACTCTCAATCAGCTGACGAGCCTGGAGCAGTTCGAAGGGGCCAAACGTGGCGAACTCCAGCTGACTGCTGGTGGAGGCGATGCGGTTCTGCTGCTGGCTGGCAATGACGTGGATGCCCGAGCCTTTGCGGACCTCAACATAGCCTTCAACTTCCAGCATGATGATCGCTTCGCGTACGACGGTGCGACTCACTTCCATCTCTTCGGCAATCAGGCGCTCAGCAGGCAGTTTGTCACCCACCGGATAGATCCCGGTTTCAATGCGGCTTTTCAGCTCGCTGGCCAGCTGTTGATAAAGTCGACGGGATTCAGTGAAGTCCATAGCACAATCCTGGTAGCAGACAGATAAGTTGTTATACCACTTCAGGAGGTGCGAGGAAATGGGCTGGCCTGCGCCAGCCCGGCAGATTAACTGCGAACGGCGCTGGCCTGCGGAATAACGGCTTCGGCATTCAGCTCTGAAATGGGTTTATTTTTCAGAACCGTCCAGATAACGACGGCACCCAGCAGATCAAACACCGCCAGCGCGGCAAACAGCGGGCTGAAGCCCAGCGTATCGGCCAGTGCGCCTACCACCAGCGCAAACATGGTACTGGCGGTCCAGGCTGCCATGCCGGTCAGGCCATTAGCCGTAGCGACTTCATTGCGGCCGAAAACGTCTGAGGAGAGGGTGATCAGCGCGCCAGAGAGGGCCTGATGCGCAAACCCGCCGATGCACAGCAGACCAATGGCTATGTAGGGGCTGGTGAACAGGCCGATGGTGCCCGGCGCAATCATTAACACCGCACCCATCGTCACGACCATCTTGCGGGAGACGATCAGGTTAACGCCGAACCAGCGCTGAAACAGCGGCGGCAGATAGCCACCAAGGATGCAGCCGAAGTCCGCGAACAGCATCGGCATCCAGGCGAACATCGCAATCTCTTTCAGATTGAAGCCGTAAACCTTAAACATAAACAGCGGAATCCAGGCGTTGAACGTTCCCCACGCCGGTTCTGCCAGAAAACGCGGCAGGGCAATACCCCAGAACTGGCGGTTACGGATAATCTCCAGTGCTGACATTTTGCGGGTGTTGCCGGTCTGATGCTGCGCTTCCTGACCGGAGATAATATAGTCGCGCTCTTCATCGCTCAGCTTCTTCTGCTGTTTCGGGTGTTTGTAAAACACCAGCCAGCTGAGTGCCCAGGCCATGCTCAGCACACCGGTCATGATAAATGCCATCTGCCAGCTGTGCGCCACGATCGCCCAGACCACCAGCGGCGGAGCCAGCATCGCACCGATAGACGAACCCACGTTAAAGTAGCCCACGGCGACCGAACGCTCTTTAGCCGGGAACCATTCGCTGCTCGCTTTCAGCCCGGCCGGGATCATCGCCGCTTCAGCCGCACCGACTGCGCCTCGTGCCAGCGCCAGTCCGCCCCAGCTGCCCGCCATCGCCGTAGCGGCACAGAAAATCGCCCACATAATAGCAAACACCGCGTAGCCGACCTTGGTGCCGAGCAGATCCAGTACATAACCTGCCACCGGTTGCATCAGCGTATAGCAGGCTGAATAGGCCGCAATTATGTAGGAGTACTGCTGCGTGGTGATATGCAGCTCTGACATTAATGTCGGGGCCGCCACGGCAATGGTGTTACGGGTCAGATACCCCAACACCGTACCGAGCGTCACCAGTCCAATCATGTACCAGCGTAACCCTTTGATCTTACGCATCCTCTACCTCTTCCAGTTCTGTATGCGGTCTTGCCGCTGTTGTTATCTGGAGCGGGACAGCACGTGATGCAGCTCTGCTCACGCCCGCAGGTTCTGTAAAAGCAACCCTGTTATGACCTTGCCATTTGTGAGTCGCTAACGACCTCACGATGGGGCGAGAGCCTAACTTGTTATACAACTTTAAAAGTTGAGAGCCATCACAAAAACCCTTTCTGCACTGTGGGATACTGGAAACCTGCGTAATGACAGCCATTTAGCGCGATACGGGCGACAAAAACGTCCATAACGGCAGCCAGCTACCGCTGTTTATGTGAGCAGGATCGCAAATAAATCCGTAACGGACTAAAATTGGTATGATAACTTTGGGCCATCAGTGGTTCAGTCGATGAGGAAGCATGTATGTCACGTTTCATGACCGAAGATTTTTTGCTGGATACCGAATTCGCCCGTCGTCTCTATCACGACTATGCAAAGGATCAGCCGATTTTCGACTATCACTGCCACTTGCCGCCGCAGCAGATTGCCGAAAATTATCGCTTCGCCAACCTTTATGACATCTGGCTGAAGGGCGATCACTATAAGTGGCGGGCCATGCGCGCCAACGGTGTGGCTGAGGCGTTCTGTACCGGTAACGCCAGCGATCGTGAAAAATTTGACGCCTGGGCGCGCACCGTGCCGCACACTATCGGCAACCCGCTCTATCACTGGACCCACCTGGAGTTACGCCGGCCTTTCGGTATCACCGATACGCTGCTTTCTGAGAAAACGGCTGACAGCATCTGGCATCGCTGCAATGAACTGCTGGCGCAGGATAGCTTTACCACGCGCGGCATCATGCAGCAGATGAAGGTGAAGATGGTGGGCACCACTGACGATCCGCTGGATGACCTGCGCCATCACCGCGCGCTGGCAGACGATGCCAGCTTCAGCGTTAAAGTGCTGCCGAGCTGGCGTCCGGACAAAGCGTTTAATATCGAAGCGGAAACCTTCCTGCCGTGGATCGAGACGCTGGAGCAGCTGACGGACATCAGCGTGCAGCGTTTTGACGATCTGCGCAGCGCACTGCATCAGCGGCTGGATCACTTCGCGGCGCACGGCTGTAAAGTCTCCGATCACGCGCTGGATGTGGTCTGCTACGCCGAGGCGGATGACGCTACGCTGGATGCGATTCTGGCGCGTCGTCGCAGCGGTGCCGCGCCCAACCCGCAGGAAACGGCACAGTTTAAAACGGCGGTGCTGGTCTGGCTGGGCAGCGAATATGCCCGCCGTGGCTGGGTGCAGCAGTATCACATTGGCGCACTCCGCAATACCAATCCGCGCCAGTACCAGCTGCTGGGGCCTGATGTCGGCTTCGATTCAATCAACGACCAGCCGCTGGCCGAACCGCTGGCACGCCTGCTGGGCGCGCAGAATCTCAATAATGCGCTGCCTAAAACCATTCTCTACTGCCTGAACCCGCGCGACAACGAAGTGCTGGCCACCATGGCGGGCAACTTCCAGGGCGAAGGTCAGGCGGGCAAGATGCAGTTCGGTTCAGCCTGGTGGTTCAACGACCAGCTGGATGGTATGCAGCGTCAGATGACTCAGCTGGCGCAGATTGGTCTGTTGAGCCGTTTCGTCGGCATGCTGACCGACAGCCGCAGCTTCCTCTCCTACACCCGCCACGAATATTTCCGCCGCCTGCTGTGCCAGATGATGGGCCGCTGGGTGGAGCAGGGTGAAGCGCCAGCCGATGAAGCACTGTTAGGCCAGATGGTACAGAACATCTGCTTCAACAATGCCCGCGATTACTTCGGCATCGAGCTGGGAGCCTGATAATGAAAAGGCTAAACCGTCACGACTTTCCGGGCGCAGTCTATCGCGACCGGGTGATCCAGTTCGGCGAAGGCAACTTCCTGCGCGCCTTTATTGACTGGCAGATCGACTGGCTGAATGAGCATCAGGGCACCGATGCCGGGATCGTGGTGGTGCGGCCGCGCAACCGTGAAGTCAGCGACAGCCTGAATCAGCAGGATGGTCTCTATACCACGCTGATCCGCGGGCTGAACGATCAGGGCGAGCAGGTCAGCGAAACCCGGCTGATCCGCAGCCTCAACCGTGAAATCCAGCCCTGGCAGCAGTTCGGCGAATTTATGGCGCTGGCCCGTAATCCTGATCTGCGCATGGTCTTCTCCAATACCACCGAAGCGGGCATCGCCTTTGTCGGCAAGGATCAGCTTACCGATCAGCCCGCCAGCAGTTTCCCTGGCAAACTGACGCAGCTGCTGTGGGCGCGCTATTCCCACTTCAATGGCGCCAGCGACCGGGGCTGGCTGGTGGTGCCGTGCGAGCTGATTGACCATAACGGCGATACGCTGCGCGATCTGGTGCTGCGCTACGCCGATCAGTGGCATCTGCCCTCAGAATTTAAAACCTGGGTTCATCAGCACTGCGCGTTCTATAACACTCTGGTCGACCGCATCGTCACCGGCTTTCCGGCGGAAAGCGAGCAGCTGCAACGCGAGCTGGGTTATGAAGATCGCTATCTGGTGGCGGGCGAAGTCTACTATCAGTTTGTGATTCAGGGGCCGTCGGCGCTGTTTAATGAACTGAAGCTGGCGGCACTGTCGCCGCAGGTTCGGCATGTGGATGACATTGCGCCCTATAAAGCGCAGAAAGTGGCCATCCTCAATGGCGCGCACACTGCAATGGTGCCGGTCGCGTTTCTGGCCGGTATTGAGAGTGTGGGAGAGGCGATGGCCGATCCGGCTATCGCCGGATTTGTGGATAACCTGCTGCGTCACGAAGTGATCCCGACGCTGGATCTCCCTGCCGATGAACTGCACGCGTTTGCCGATGCGGTACAGCGTCGTTTCCGCAATCCGTTTATTCGCCATGCGCTGCTGTCGATTGCCCTTAATGGCATGACTAAATTCCGCACCCGTCTGCTGACGCCACTCCTTGCCGCGCATCAGCAAACCGGCGAGTGGCCGACACACATCACCTTTGCGCTGGCCGCACTGATCGCTTTTTATCGCGGCGAGTCAGCCGGCAAGAGCTGGCCATTGCAGGACGAGCCGCAGTGGTTACAGCGCTACGCCGACGCCTGGAAAGCACTTGATGCGGATCAGCTGTCACCGCAACAGCTGGTGAACGGCGTACTCAGCGACGCGCAACACTGGGGTGAAGATTTAACCCGTCAGCCCGGACTGGCTGCGGCTGTCACCCAACACCTGCAAAATATCATCGCCCACGGAATGCGTGAGGCGCTGAGCCAACTGAGATAACGCTATGCAAGACGCAATTAAAATTGATCCCCGCGACAATGTCGCCGTGGCGTTACGTGATTTAGACGCGGGCGCCACGATAGAGCTGCCGCCACTGCGTGTGGCGGTGCAACAGGCGGTCGGACGCGGGCATAAATTTGCCCTGCAGCCTATCGCGCAGGATGAGCTGGTGATCAAATATGGGCTGCCGATTGCCCATGCCACGCAGCCTGTGGCCGCCGGTGAGTTAATCCATTCGCAGAACGCCCGCACCAATCTCAGCGATCTGGATCAATATGCGTATCAGCCCGAGTTTGTGACGCTGCCGCCGCAGCCGGGTGACCGTGAGGTGCAGATCTACCGTCGTGCTAACGGCGAGGTTGGCATCCGCAATGAGCTGTGGATCCTGCCGACCGTCGGCTGCGTCAACGGCATTGCGCGTCAGATCCTGCAGCGCTTTCTGAAGGAGACGCAGGATGCAGAAGATATCGATGGCGCGTTCCTGTTCAGCCATACCTTCGGTTGTTCGCAGCTGGGGCAGGATCACGAAAACACCCGCACCATGCTGCAGAATATGGTGCGCCATCCTAATGCTGGCGCGGTGCTGGTGATTGGTCTCGGCTGCGAAAACAATCAGGTTGATGCTTTCCGTGACACCCTCGGCGCGTTTGAAAGCGACCGGGTCGAGTTTATGGTGTGCCAGCAGCATGACGATGAGGTGGAAGCCGGGCTGGAGCGGCTGCACGCATTGTATGAAAAAATGCGTCACGACCAGCGCGAGCCGGGCAAACTCAGCGAGCTGAAGTTTGGTCTGGAGTGCGGCGGTTCAGATGGTTTGTCTGGCATCACCGCCAATCCGTTGCTGGGACGTTTCTCGGACCAGATGATCGCTAATGGCGGCACGACTGTACTGACCGAAGTACCGGAAATGTTTGGCGCAGAACGAATTCTGATGAGTCGCTGTCGCGACGAGGAGACCTTCAGCAAAACGGTGGCGATGATCAACGACTTCAAACAGTATTTTATCGATCACCAGCAGCCGATCTACGAAAACCCGTCACCAGGCAACAAAGCGGGCGGTATCACCACGCTGGAGGAGAAGTCGCTGGGCTGTACCCAGAAAGCGGGGCAGAGCCAGGTGGTTGATGTGCTGAAGTATGGCGAACGGTTAAAAACGCCGGGGCTGAATCTGCTGAGTGCGCCGGGTAATGATGCGGTCGCCACCAGTGCGCTGGCAGGTGCCGGTTGCCACATGGTGCTGTTCAGTACCGGACGCGGCACGCCTTATGGCGGTTTTGTGCCGACGGTTAAGCTGGCCACCAACACACCGCTGGCGGAGAAGAAGCCGCACTGGATCGACTTTAATGCCGGACGGTTGATCGAGGGGATGAGCATGGACGCGATGCTGGAAGACTTTGTCGACAGCATTGTGGCGATTGCCAGCGGTCAGCCGACCAACAACGAGAAGAACGATTTCCGCGAGCTGGCGATTTTCAAAAGCGGTGTGACGCTTTAAACAAAACGACCCGCTAAAGTGCGGGTCGCTTGAGATCGTTGATAAAGTCCGGCTCTGTGGCGGTGAGACCGAGCCTGCGAAGGGAACACGGTCAGATCGGAAAGTCGCAAAGGCCGTCATCCATGACACGCTCGGCCCGCGCCATCCCTGGCGCGGGACGCTTTCCTCTTCTGCCCGTGTTCCCTGCGCGTTGAGTTTATCCGTTGCGGCTGGATTAACCCTGATGTGGGCATGGCAGCAGCCTTAAGCGATCCGTAATTATTCATACGGGTCGCCTTTTTTATGTTAACTGAATCAGGCCCGGCTGGTTTTGCGATCTGCTTCAGCCTGACAGACGGCTGCGGTAAACAGAATATCGGTTGAGGAGTTCAGCGCGGTTTCCGCCGAATCCTGCAAGACACCGATAATAAAGCCGACCGCCACTACCTGCATTGCCAGATCATTCGGAATGCCGAACATGTTACAGGCCACCGGGATCAGCAGCAGCGAACCGCCCGCCACGCCAGATGCACCACAGGCACAGAGTGATGCCACCAGACTCAGCAGAATCGCCGTCGGCACATCAATGCTGATCCCCAGCGTATGCACCGCCGCCAGCGTCAGCACGGTAATGGTAATCGATGCCCCCGCCATACTGATGGTTGCGCCCAGCGGAATCGACACCGAATAGGTATCCTCATCCAGATCCAGACGTTTCGCCAGTGCCATATTTACCGGAATGTTGGCGGCAGAACTGCGGGTAAAGAAGGCGGTCACGCCGCTTTCGCGCAGGCAGGTGAAGACCAGTGGGTAGGGGTTGCGACGGATTTTATAGAACACCAGTAGCGGGTTCACCACCAGCGCCATCAGCAGCATACAGCCGATCAGTAACGTCAGCAGATGGGCATATTGCCACAGCGCGCCAAAGCCGGTAGACGCGAGGATCGAGGCCACCAGACCGAAAATACCGACCGGTGCGCAGCGAATCACGCAGCGTACCAGCCAGGTCACCGCATGAGAGGCATCATTGAGAAAGGCGCGGGTGCTGTCACTGCTATGACGGAACGCCAGCCCGAGACCAATTGCCCACACCAGAATGCCGATGTAGTTGGCGTTCATCAGGGCCGTGATCGGATTCGACACCATGCTCATCAGCAGTCCGCGTAATACTTCGGTAATGCCGGATGGTGGTGTGATTTCCGTGGTACCCACCGCCAGCGTCAGCGTCTGCGGGATCAGATGGCTGAAGACCACCGCGACGACCGCCGCGAAAAAGGTGCTCAGCAGATAAAGCATAATAATCGGCCGGATATTGCTCTTCTGGCCCTGCTGGTGGTTGGCAATCGAGGCGATTACCAGCATCAGTACCAGCAATGGCGCGACCGCTTTCAGCGCACTGACAAACAGTTCACCCAGCAGACCGACCGCGATCGCGGCATCGTGTGAAATCCAGGCGAGCGCCACACCGGCGATCAGCCCAATCATGATTTGCTTCACCAGGCTACCGGCGAGCAGCGTACCCAGACGTGCGGAGAGAGTTTTCTGCATAATATTTTCTATATTTTGTCGCGGATGTAGTTTCAGACGCGATGTTTTGCATCGGCTAAAACGGTTTGCCCGGCGGAGTATAAGGAAAAGATCGGACGAGAAAAGAGAAAGTTCTGTCACTGTGGAGCAGGTCAGATTTTTATTATGCTGGATAGTGGAAGTGTGACAGAGGGATGAAATGGCGTGACAGGCTGCCACAAAATAAAACAGGGGCATCCGCTGCCCCTGCAGGTAATTATGGTGCGAGCTTTTTCTGGTCTCTTTTGCGGTTAACCCAGGCATTAATCAGCAGAGTTGATGCCAGAATGGCACCGACCACACCCAGCGAGATACCGACCGGGATATGGTAGAGGTCGACAATCAGCATCTTAAAGCCGATGAACACCAGCACAATCGCCAGGCCATACTTCAGCATTGAGAACCGTTCCGCCACGTTTGCCAGCAGGAAGTACATGGCACGCAAACCCAGGATAGCGAACAGGTTTGAGGTCAGCACAATAAACGGGTCGGTTGTCACGGCGAAGATCGCCGGGATACTGTCGACCGCAAAGATCACGTCGCTGATTTCCACCATGATCAGCACCAGCAGCAGTGGCGTCGCAAACAGCACGCCGTTTTTGCGGGTGAAGAACTTCTCGCCGTCGAGATCGTCAGTCATGCGCAGATGCTTACGCAGCCAGCGCACCACAGGTTTTTCGCCCACCGCGCCGTCATCCTCTTTCGCCAGCGCCATTTTCACACCGGTGAACAGCAGGAAGGCACCGAACACATAGAGGATCCAGCTGAACTGCGTGACCAGCCAGCTACCGGCGAAGATCATGATGGTACGCAGCACGATAGCGCCTAATACCCCATAGATCAGCACCCGGCGCTGCAGATTGGCCGGAATAGAGAAGTAACTGAACAGCATCAGCCAGACGAAGACGTTATCCACCGCCAGCGCTTTTTCCAGCACGTAACCGGTCAGGAAGGCGAGCGTCTGCGTGTTAGCAACTTCACGTCCTGCGCTGCCCTCCAGATACCACCAGAAGGCGCCGCTGAACAGCAGTGAGACTGAAACCCAGATCAGCGACCAGATAGCCGCCTGCTTGAAAGACATGGTCTGCGCGCCACGGCGTCCCTGCAACAGCAGGTCGATAGCCAGCATGATAAGCACCACAACCGCAAAGCTGCCCCACAGTAAAGGCGTACCCACAGTTTGCATATTCGTATCCTGTCCGAAAAATAAAAAAAAACGGCTGAAGTCAGAAGACGTCAGCCGCTTATTTTTGTGTAAGCAAACCTCGCCTTCCGGCAAGGTCTCACTTACAACACAGAAATTGATTCCGGGTTGCCTGATGACCGGATGCTTTCGCATCGTAATGACGATCAATCAGCTTACAAGTTACTCCCCTTTGCAGGAAGGTAAGTTACGGTTTAGCTGCACAGGAAGCAACACCTCTCAGACATATTTAGAAATATTTACACAGCAGCCTGGTCGGCCGGGAAGATCACGCCGGTCTGGCGGCGTATCTCAGTCAGCAGCGATGCAGTAATCCGCGAAACCTCAAGCGAAGGGTGGTCCACCTGGCGCTGCTCAACCAGCCGGGCAAAAGCGGCGGCCTCATACAGCATGGTATTGATATGCTGCGGCTGGTTCAGCGTCTGCTTTTCCGCGCCCCGCGGTACAAACGTCAGCTGCTGGCACTCCGATAGCTTTTCGATGACCAGCGCGCCCGCTTCACCCTGAATCTCGCTGGGGAGGCTGGAATCACTCACCTTCGAATGCAGAATCGTCACGTCGAAATCACCGTAACTCAGCACCACCACGCCGTGCGCGTCCACGCCGCTTGCAAGCAAAGTCGCGCTGGCCTGCACGCGATCTGGCTCGCCCCACAGCGTCACCGCCGAGGCCAGGCAGTAATAACCGATATCCATAATTGAGCCATTCGACCAGCGCGGATCAAAGGTATTGGGGTTCTCGCCGTTGAGATAGCGTGGGTAACGTGAGGAGTACTGGCAGTAATTCAGCAGCGCTTTTCGCAGTTTACCCACGTCAGGCAGTGCCTGCTGCAGCCGCAGGAAATTCGGCAGGCTGGCAGTTTTAAATGCCTCAAACAGCACCACCTGATGCTCACGGGCGCAGGCGATCATCTGCTCCACTTCTGCCAGGTTAGAGGCCAGCGGTTTTTCGCAAATCACATGCTTGCCGTGCGACATAAACAGCAGAGCCTGCTGGCAGTGCAGTGCGTTGGGGCTGGCCAGATAGACCGCATCGATCTCCGGGCTGGCGGCCAGCGCTTCCAGTGAGGTAAAGGTCTGTTTGCAGGGATAATCGGCGATAAAGGCCTCAGCCTGCTGCTGACTGCGTGAATAGACCGCACAGAGCTTCATCGCTCCGGTTTCATGAGCGGCATCAATAAACTGGCGTGTAATCCAGTTTGTTCCCACAATGGCAAAACGAATCACGTCATCTCTCCGGCAACTGTAAAGCGGCAGAGTAACATCTCACCCACGCTGTGCAATGGTGCCGGGCGGGCAGGGATTGATCCTGCGATCCGCATTCCAATAATATGCGGAAGCGATGATGTTTATGTACCAACCAGGGAGCGCAGGTGAAAGCAAGTAAGCACGCATTAAACTGGACCACACTTCTGATCGCCATTCCGGTCGGGTGTGCGGCGTCGCTGGTGACGCTGGCTTTCCGCGGCGTGATTGAACTGATCAACCATCTGCTGTTTGCCCGCAGTGGCGAAATAACCGAATCCCTGCATCTCTGGCCGTGGATCTTCTGGCCCCTGCTGGTGGGGGCGGGCGGCGTTCTGGCAGGCTATTTTCTGCGTTATGCCGTTGCCATTGAGCAGCAGCAGACGGTGAAAACGGATTACCTTGAAGTGATCAACGCCCGGCTCGATGCGGTGCCGACCCGGACCTCACTGTTCCGCGCCTTATCGTCGATTGCCAGTATTGGCAGCGGCGCGTCGATAGGTAAAGAGGGGCCGATGGTGCAGCTCTCGGCACTGTGCGGCAGTGCGATTGGTCGCCTGTTACCGGCCTCACTTAACCTGAAAAACAGTGACGTGGTGGCGATGGCGGCGGCGGCGGGCCTCGCGTCGGTTTACCATGCGCCGCTGGCGTCGGCGATTTTTGTGGCGGAAATCGCCTTCGGCATTTCTGCGTTGCAGCGGCTGATCCCCCTGATCATCGCAGCCGCCACGGCGGTGATGACCATGTGGACGCTGGGTTTTCGCAGCGCGCTCTATCCGCTGGCAGACGCGACCTTCGCTATGGATCTCAGCAGTCTGCTGATGACGGTAGTGATTGGTCTGTGCGCCGGGCTGGCGGGCTGGATCGTGATTAAATGCATCGCCCGCAGCAAAGTGCTGTTCAGCCGGGTCGCCTCCCTGCCGCTGCGCCTCGGGGCGGGCGGCTTTGCGGTCGGCTTACTGGCGCTGATCTCCACTGATATCCTCGGCAACGGCTACGAGGTGATCGTCAAAGTGATGGCAGGGCACTACCTGCTGCCGGGTCTGCTGCTGTTGCTGGTGCTGAAAACCCTTGCTACCAGCCTGTCGGTAGGCTCGAACGCCGTCGGCGGACTCTTTACCCCTTCGCTGCTGATTGGCGCGCTGCTGGGGGTGATCATCGCGACGGTGGGGGCGGCGCTGCATCTGCCGCTTGGCAATGTGCTGCTCTATGCCGCGATTGGTATGGCGGCGGTGCTGGCGGCGGTCAGTCAGGCGCCGTTGATGGCGATGCTGATGGTGCTGGAGATGACGCTCAACAGCAGCCTGCTGTTTCCGCTGATGATCGCTACCGTGCTGGCGTCGATGGTGGTCTATCGCCTGCAATCCGCCAGTACCTATCCGATCGTGAGTCATCACTTCAGCCGTTCAGAAGCGAAATATGATTTCGATAACATGCGCATTGCCGAGCTGATTATTGCGGGTGCGGCGTTGCAGCCGGAGGAGTCGGTGGGGCAGGCGCTGGCGGTCAGCTCCCTGAAGCGTGAACGCTATGTTTATGTGATCAACGCCGCGGGCGCTTTCCTCGGTGTGGTCTCGATTCATGAAATTTCGCGCCGGGTGCTGGCACAGGAGATCACCCTCGACTCACCGGTGCAGTGCGTGATGGATCAGGATTTCCCGGTGGTGTATCAGAATCAGAGTATGCGTGAGGGATGGGAAGCCTTTGCGGCGGTGACGCTGGAGCGGTTGCCGGTGCTCAACAATCCGCAGGAACGGCGCTTTCTGGGCGCGCTGACCAAAACCAGCCTGATTCAGAAAGCGCAGGAGTTTCTTTAAGCTGCGTTGCCGCGCATCGCCTGGTCCGTCATCCACAGTCGCGCATCAAATTCGAGCTGGTGATAATCCGGCTCCATATGGCAGCAGAGCTGGTAGAACGCCTTATCGTGATCTTTCTCTTTAAGGTGTGCCAGCTCATGCACCACGATCATCCGCAGAAACGGCTCT
Organism: Pantoea pleuroti; assembly: GCF_014156615.1. NCBI lineage: Bacteria > Pseudomonadati > Pseudomonadota > Gammaproteobacteria > Enterobacterales > Erwiniaceae > Pantoea > Pantoea pleuroti. Next base: position 126,255 of record NZ_SBFD01000006.1, read on the forward strand.
GGCGCGAGGCGGAAAAAGGTCGAGATACGAATTTCCGCTTTCGCCTTAAGCTTACCGCCCTGAATCCGTGAGATGGCTGTGTGCAGTCCGAGTGCATGCTTCATCACCTTAATCTTGTTATCCCACATCACTTTGCTGATCGGCGGCGCATTGCGCATATAGCGATTTTTCAGCGCCTGCGTGTAGTCATACAGCGCTTTATCACTCATCACGTCGTGTGTGTCGGGATAACGTTCCTGCAAAAACGCACCTAAGCGCTGATGGGCGATCAGCGACTGAACCTGCTCAAGAAGGGGGGCAGGATAACCCTGAAGGTAGATCAGTGAGGACATTAGGGATTCCAGGCGAAAGACAGTATACTGCGCCCCCGATTTTGGGGCGAAAAATCAACCAAAGTGTACCACGCCGGAGAATTCATGAGCCAACTTGAACTGAACGATCGCACACTGATCCTGCATCGCTTCCCGCAGATGCGTGACGAAAGTCCATTACAAGCCTGGGATGCGGCTGATGAATATCTGTTACAGCAGGCGCTGCCAGAGGGGCCGGTGCTGGTCTTCAACGACAGTTTCGGGGCATTAACCTGCGCCCTGAATCCGCGTACCGTCTGGCACGTCAGCGACTCCTGGCTGAGCCAGCAGGCCGCCCGTCAGAATCTGACCTTTAATGGGCTGGATGACAGCGACGTTCACTTTGTTGATAGCCTGGCTGAACTGCCTGCTTCACCTGCGGCTGTGCTGATCAAGGTGCCTAAAACCCTGGCGCTGCTGGAGCACCAGCTGCGCGCCATTCGCGAAGTCGTCACGCCTGATACGGTGATTCTGGCGGCGGCGCGCGCCAAAGAGATCCATAACTCTACCCTGCAGCTGTTCGAACAGATCATTGGTGAAACCAAAACCTCACTGGCGTGGAAAAAAGCGCGTCTGATCTACAGCCAGTTCAGCAAGCCTGAACTGCGTGAGGCCACGCCGACGCTGGTCTGGCCGCTGGATGGTACCCCTTATCAGATTCACAACTACGCCAACGTCTTCTCGCGCGCTTCGCTGGATATCGGTGCACGGCTCTTTGTGCAGCATCTGCCGGAAAACATTGAGGGCGAGATTGTCGATCTCGGCTGTGGTAACGGCGTGGTGGGACTGGTGGCGCTGGAGCAGAACCCGCAGGCCGAGGTGCATTTCCTTGATGAGTCTTACATGGCGGTCGCTTCCAGCAAGCTTAATGTGGAAGTGAACCGTCCTGAGGATCTGTCACGCTGTCAGTTCCTGGTGAACAACGTGCTGAGTGGCTATCCGTCGGATCGGCTGCACGCGGTGCTGTGCAACCCGCCGTTCCACCAGCAGCACGCGGTGACCGATCACCTGGCATGGCAGATGTTCCGCGATGCCAAACGCTGCCTTCAGTATGGCGGCGAGTTGCGCATTGTCGGCAACCGCCACCTCGATTATCACCACAAGCTGAAGAAGCTGTTTGGTAACTGTACGCTGATCGCCTCTAACCAGAAGTTTGTGGTGCTGCGCGCGGTGAAAATGCGCTAGTCAGACGGTTAATGCCAGTTGCGTCGCCTGCGCAATCGCACGGCGCGCATCCAGCTCCTGCGCCACATCCGCACCGCCGATGACTGTCACCCTCTGTCCTTTTGCACGCAGCGCGGCTTCCAGTTCGCGCTGCGGCTCCTGTCCGGCACAGATAATCACGTTATCGACCTCCAGCAACAGCGTTTCGCCGTTGCGCCGCAGATGCAGGCCGCTGTCATCAATCGCCAGATACTCAACGCTGCCCCACATCTCAACGCCCTGCGCCTGCAGACTGGCGCGATGGATCCAGCCGGTGGTTTTTGCCAGCCCGGCACCCGGTTTTCCCGATCGGCGTTGCAGCAGCCAGATTTGCCGTAGCGCGGCAGGCGGCTCGGGTTTCATCACACCGCCACGCTGCGTCAGGCTGTGGTCGATGCCCCATTCGGCATAAAACGCCGCCAGATCTTCGTCATGGGATGGCTGTGACAGATACTCCGCCACATCGAAGCCAATACCACCGGCGCCGATAATCGCTACCCGTTTACCCACCGGGCGCTTATCGCGCAGCACCTCCAGGTAGCTCAGCACGCTGGGGTGGTCGATGCCCGGAATGTCAGGCGTACGCGGCTGAATGCCGGTCGCCAGTACCACTTCATCGGCGTCACTCAGCTGATCCGCCGTCACCCGACTGCCCGTCTGAACCGTCACGCCTGCGGCCGCCAGCTCATGCCGGAAATAGCGCAGCGTTTCGCTGAACTCCGATTTGCCGGGGATCAGCCGGGCAAGATTGAACTGGCCGCCTATCTCCGGCGCGGCCTCATAGAGTGTTACCTGATGGCCGCGCTGGGCCGCCTGCAGCGCAAACGCCATGCCGGCCGGACCGGCACCCACTACGGCCAGCCTGCGCGGGGCGGTGCTGGCGATGACCGGCATCAGCGACTCGTGGCAGGCGCGCGGATTGACCAGACAGGAGGTGATTTTACCGGCGAACACCTGATCGAGGCAGGCCTGATTACAGGCAATGCAGGTGTTGATGCTGTCCGGTTCACCGCGCTGGGCTTTAGTGACAAAGGCGGGATCGGCGAGAAAAGGGCGGGCCATCGATACCATATCGGCGCAGCCCGACTGCAACAGCTGCTCGGCGACGGCGGGATGGTTGATGCGATTAGTAGCGATGACCGGCACCTTCACCTGTTCACGCAGGCGCTGCGTCACCCACGCAAAGGCCGCACGCGGCACGCAGGTGGCGATGGTCGGGATGCGCGCCTCATGCCAGCCAATACCGGTATTGAACAGCGTGACGCCGCACTGCTCCAGCTCGCCCGCCAGTAACAGCGTCTCCTCCAGCGTGCTGCCCTCTTCGATCAGGTCGAGCATCGACAACCGGAAGATGATGATAAAGGCGTCGCCGGTCGCGGCGCGAACGGCGCGGGTAATCGCCAGCGCAAACTGCATCCGCTGCCGGAAGTCGCCACCCCAGCGGTCGGTGCGCTGATTGGTGTGCTTAACCAGAAACTGATTAATCAGGTAGCCTTCGGAACCCATGATTTCCACGCCATCGTAGCCCGCCTGCTGTGCCAGTCGGGCGCAGCGGGCAAAGTCATCAATGGTCTGTTCAATCGCCGCCTCGCTCATCGCCTGTGGCGTAAACGGGTTAATCGGCGCCTGGCGTGCCGAGGGCGCAACCAGATCGGGCTGGTAGCTGTAACGGCCGGTATGCAGGATCTGCAGGGCGATTTTGCCCTGGTGCTGATGCACCGCCTCCGTGATCTGCCGGTGCCAGTCACATTGCGTCTCGTCGGTGAGCATCGCGCCATGCGCGGTGGTGACACCCTGGGCATTGGGGGCGATGCCGCCGGTGACGATTAGCGCGACACCTTCACGCGCCCGCTCGCCGTAAAAAGCCGCCAGCCGGGCTGCACCATCCGGATGTTCTTCCAGTCCGGTGTGCATCGACCCCATCAGAAAGCGGTTTTTCAGTCGGGTAAAGCCAAGGTCCAGCGGCGTAAACAGCGCAGGATAGTCAGGATTGACGGACATGATAATCACTCACGGTAAAGTGGTCGGATGAGTTCACTCTAGCCACTTCTGCGTTAAAAAAAAGTGAAAGAATGTCAGGGTGTGAGTGAAATCATAAACAACGGCAGGCGAGTGAGGTGAGTGACAAAGAGTGGGCGGAGCTAGCCCGTGCCTGGCGCAAAGAGGTGAAGACCGCCATCCATGGCCCGCGTGACTTTGCGACAGGCGTCAGCGCCCGTCTCAGTTCAGGTTCCGCTATCTGCTGTCAGCGCGGTGCCAGAAAACCCATTAACGTCGACGGATCCACGAATAGCGTGAGCGATAGCCGCTGCCGTGGTGAGTATTGAAGCGGTAGCTTGAACCGCTCTCGGCCATACAGTAGGTGCAGACATTGACGTTATCGATCTGCGTAGCCGGCACACCCGCCTGCACCAGCATCTGCGTTGCCAGCGCAGGCAGATCGAACCAGACACCCTGCTGGCGGGCAGCGGCCTGTGGACGTTGCGCCAGAGGATTAACCGGCTGGTTCTGGTGCCAGCGCAGCCCGCTGGCCAATGCCGGGTTCTGCGCAATCTCCGCCAGTTGCGGTTCGGCCAGTTCATAACAGCAGGGGCCCATCGCCGGACCGATCGCCACCATCAGGTTCTGAGGCTCGCAGCCCTGTTCGCAGAGTTTTTCAACCGCGCGGGTCAGCACACCCGCCAGCGTACCTTTGAGTCCGGCATGAACCGCGGCCACGATCCGCTGCTGGCGATCGGCGAACAGCACTGGCAGGCAGTCGGCGGTGTAGACCGCCACCGGGCGCGTCCCGCTGCCGATCACGCCATCAGACTCGCAGCTTTTGGGTGGGATGTTCTCGATATCGGTGACCACGGTCGCGCTGTGGCGCTGATGTCCATAGGCGGCCTCAGCGGGTGGTGGCTCTCCGGCTGGCTGAAACGCATATTCGAGCCACTCCAGCGAATCGAGCAATGGCGAGCGCGGGATCACGGCCATAGGAATCTCCTGTTATAACAGCGTGCGTTGGGCTGCCCACAGCTTACGTTAACTGCTACATTTTTGAAGCTTCTCCTCAGACCTTTCTCACCTTAAGGATGAAATGATGAAAACCTCCGCAAAACTGGCTGCATCCGGACTGGTCGCGCTGCTGCTTACCGGCTGCGCCTCGTCGTCACATCAGACCGCGCAACAGCAACTCGGCCAGCAATCGGTGCTGGCGGTAAACTGGTTCCAGCAGTCTGGTGAATATCAGGCGCTGACCTGGCAGGCATTTAATACCGCGCGTATGGCGTTTGATCAGGCCCCCTCGCTGACCGGCAAACCCAAAGCGGTGATTGTCGATCTGGATGAAACGATGCTGGATAACAGCGCCTACAGCGCGTGGCAGGCGAAGAACGGCCAGCCGTTCAGCAGCAAAACCTGGTCAGCCTGGACGCAGGCGCGGCAGGCGAAAGCGGTGCCGGGCGCGATAGAGTTTGCGCGTCATGTCACACAGAATGGCGGCACGCTGTTCTATGTGTCGAACCGCGATCAGAAAGATTACGCGGCCACGGTCGCTAACATGCAGCAGCTCGGCTTCCCCAACGTCAGCGATAAAACGGTACGTCTGAATACTGACAGCTCCAATAAGCAGGCGCGTTTCGATGCCATTAAAAATGCCGGCTATAACGTGGTGCTCTACGTAGGCGATAACCTCAACGATTTTGGTGGCGCGACCTGGCATCAGGGCAATCAGACGCGTCGTGATTTTGTGAATCTTAACCATCAGCAGTTTGGAACGCAGTTCATCGTGCTGCCGAATCCGCTCTACGGCGACTGGGAGAGCGGAATGGCGGAAAACTACAATAAACTGACACCGGAACAGCAGCTGTCAGTGCGGGAATCGCGCCTTCAAAGCTGGAACGGTAAATAATTCGTCAAGAAAAAGAGCCTGACCGGGTCAGGCTCTGTTAAATCGTGGTCCTGATTTACTTTCTCCCGTCACTATTTTGCTGCAAATTAAATTAATTATCTCTTGCTTCATTCTTATCTGAAATCAGGCATATCTGACTGGCTATCAGCAACTAAGCCGGTTGATCGTGCTAATGGTTAATTTTTTAATTAAGAGTATTCCTGGTAAAAAGCAGGGCGTTTGGTATGGCAGTGAATATCCCCTTGTTTAATGATTGTATTTTTTTGTCAGCAGTAACTTTAGTTTATTATCTTTTATATTTTAATGTATTGATATTGTTAGCTTTAAAATGATTACCGCTAATTATTCCACTTCTCTTCTGCTTAATTAAATTTACTTAACCCTGACTCTTACTGACGCCGGATTGACAAATAGCATGATGTTAAAGTGCTGTGAAATATTGCTCGTGCATTGGTAATGGTTAGCGGCTATAACCTTTTTCTGTGACTCAGTTCTTATTTACCTGGCGGCTCACGCTTTATTTGTGAGCCGATACACTTTGTGGTTAGCCAGGATGCGACATCCCGGTAGTAGAGAGAAGATGATTGTGACGACACTTAAACCCTTATTAGCGAAAAATCGCAGTTGGGCATTACAGCGCCGCCAGCGTAATCCAGACTACTTTAAAAAATTCCTTCATCAGCAAAAGCCACACTCACTCTGGATAGGTTGTTCTGATAGTCGCGTTCCGGCAGAAGTCTTAACCGGCTCCCATCCTGGCGAACTCTTTGTGCATCGTAATATCGCCAACATGGTGATTGAGGACGATGACAATTTACTGAGCGTGCTGCAATACGCGCTCTTTTTTCTCGGTGTAAAACGCATTGTATTAAGCGGCCACTATGGCTGCGGTGGAGTGGAAGCCGCGCAGAATCTGCCGGGTAGCGTGCTGGACGGGCAGGAGAGCGCGCTGGCGAGACGCATTCAGACGCTGCGTCATGATATTCAGCATGGCCTGGCGGAAAGCCCCCCTTCAGACGCGGAGCCGGGTGAACAGCTCGATCGGCTGGTTGAGGCCAACGTTAAGGCGCAATTCGCCAGACTGGTGAAATCTGAACCGGTCCGGCAAATCTGGCAATCGGGCCAGGAACTGGAGGTGTTTGGTTGTGTTTATGACCTGCGCTCCGGCCATCTTAAAGAGCTGATTCATCAATCTGCAGAGGAACCTTCATTATGAACCTCGATACCCTGCGTCGCGACATTCCTGCGGGTCTGGTGGTGTTTCTGGTCGCCTTACCGCTCTGTCTTGGCATCGCACAGGCCAGCGGATTACCGCCGTTTGCCGGTCTGCTGACCGGTGTGATTGGCGGCCTGGTGGTCACATCACTGAGTCCGTCCCGGTTTGCCGTCAGCGGCCCGGCGGCAGGCCTGGTCACCATCGTCGTCGCCTCAATGGCATCACTGGGCAGCTTTTCCGCCTTTCTCACCGCGCTGATTATCGCCGGAGCACTGCAATGTCTGTTTGGCCTGCTGCGTGCCGGACGATTTATTTCGCTGGTGCCGGGCAGCGTCATTAAAGGGATGCTGGCGGCGATCGGTTTGCTGCTCATCATGCAGCAGATCCCGGTGGCGCTGGGTGCCGCGGGCGATGCGGAGCTGGTTTCACTGGTGACCGGTGAGATGACCTTCTCGCTGCCCGCAATTCTGGTAGCGGGTGTCGGGCTGGCCATTTTATGTCTCTGGACCACCGCACCGGTGAAACGGATCAAAGCGCTGGCCTGGATCCCTGGGCCGCTGATTGCCGTGCTGATAGGTTGCCTTGCTACCGTGGTGGGTGGACGGCTGTTCCCGGAGATGACCAGCGGTCTGGCGCGCATTTCGTTGCCCGCTTTTGACAGCATTTCCGCGCTGGTGGCAGAGCTGGAAACGCCCGACTGGATGGCCTGGCAGAATCCGCAGGTCTGGGTCGTTGCGGTGACCTTAGCCCTGGTCGCCAGTCTGGAAACGCTGCTGAGTCAGGAAGCGCTGAAAAAACTGCGTCCTCAGACGCCCGCGCCATCGCCTAACAAAGAGATGTTCGCGCAGGGCATCGGTAACCTGGCGGCCGGTTTTCTTGGCGCGATGCCGATCACGGCGGTGATCGTGCGCAGTTCGGTTAACGTCAGTGCGGGCGCGCAGACCAAACTGTCGATCTTCATTCACGGTGTGCTGCTGCTGATTTGCGGTATGTGGTTCAGTGAGATGCTGAACGCCATTCCGCTGGCCAGCCTCGCTGCCGTGCTGCTCTATACCGGCTACAAGCTGGCGACACCCAAACTGTTTATTGAGCAGTTCCGGATGGGCGCCCAGCAGTACGTGCCGTTTCTGGCCACCATCGTCGGTATTATCACGCTGGGCATGCTGGTCGGGATTGGTATCGGCATCGCCACGCAGATCCTCTATAGCATCTATAAAAGCCATCGCAACGCGTTGCAGCTTACCCGCTATGACGACCACTACGTGCTGCGCTTTCAGCAGAACCTGACTTTTATGCACAATCCAAAGCTTCAGGGATTGCTGGATGAGATCCCGGAGAACAGCGTAGTCATCGTTGATAATGACAATGCGGAATATATCGATCCCGACGTCAAAGCGGTGCTGAAAGATTTTGGCGATAACGCCGACAAACGCGGCATTCGTCTGAGTCAGTGGCCGGTTGCCGTAAAATAGCGTTAGCGCAACGGTAACGTCGTCAGAACAGCAAAAATCGGATATCTCGGATATCCGATTTTTTTATTTGCGATGCATAATAGAGCCCCAGTTTCTGCTGTCATCTGATGGGTTTAGCCTCAAAACGGTAACTTTTCTGAGTTAGCCCATGAAACGAGGTTTTATCGCCGGATGACATTGAGGATATTCAGGATTTAATCATTCTGACACCACGCGCCTGCCCAGGCTGGCGTGGACAGCCAGCCTCTCTGTGACAAGGTCCGGATGTATGCGCATACAGCTGTTTGAAGAGCACAACGTTAAGAAGAACGCATTTTCACTGTTTTTAATCACGTTGCTGTTTTGCTTTATCGGCGGACACCTGCGCTTTCCACAGGAGCTGTCGCTGTTCTGGCCGGTCAACGCGATCGTCACTGGCGTGATCGTCCGGAATCCTTTTCTGCATCAGACCCGCTATTACCTGGCCACCTTTGCTGCGATGGTGTTTAACGACATCGTTTTTTCAGGCTGGGCGCTCTCTGCTTTTACCCTCAACATGGCGAATCTTCTGTTTGTGCTGGTGGCGGTGACGCTGCTGGTAAAACATCTTCAGCACGACTCCGGCAGCGAGCGTATAACCAGCGTGCTGCGCATTTTTCCGGCCTGTCTGCTGGCCGGACTGGCCTGCGCCAGCTGGGGGGCACTGGCGCAGCAGGCCGATTTCAACAGCGGGCTGGTGACGGCCTGGGGCGAATGGTTCAGCGAACAGTTCTCAACCGGACTGATGCTGCTGCCCTTTTTGCTGACGCGCGACTGGGCGTCGCTGTCGCCCCGGCAGTTTATGCAGATGCGCAAACTGGCACCGGTTGTCGCCGTGATTTTTTCGCTGATGATTGGCGCGATGATGGGCGGCGCAGGCAGCCTGACGTTCCCGGTTCCGGCGCTGGTCTGGTGCGCCATCGTGCTGCCGATGCCGCTCACCAGCCTGGTGATTTTGCTCACCGGCATTAGCGAAATCATTCTGGTTTCGCATGGCGTGATGAATATCCAGGGCGATGACAATATGCTGCCGATCACCCATCTGACCTCGGCACGGCTGGGCGTGGCGACCATTGCGATCAGCCCGCTGATTGTGGCGGTGAGCATGGATGCGATTCGCCAGCTCAACCAGCGTCTGGCGTTGCGCGCCAACTATGACTTCCTGACCCGGCTGCTGTCGCGTTCCGGCCTCTATGAAAGTCTGCGTGCTGAGCCGATCTTCCCGGACCGCCGGGCGGGCGTGATCCTGCTGGATGTCGACTACTTCAAAGCGATTAACGACAATTTTGGTCATGATGCGGGTGACAGTGTGCTGGAAGAGATCGCCCGCCGTATGCAGCGCGTCGTGGGTAAAGAGGGGCGCATCTGCCGTTTTGGCGGCGAAGAGTTTGTGGTGGTGCTGTTCGACCAGAATCCGGAAAAGCTCTACTTTCTTGCTGAGAGCATCCGGCAGAAGATGGCGAAAGAGAAGTTCTGGCTGCAGGGCAGTACGGCCACGGTCACTGTCAGTCTGGGGCTGGCGCATGGCAGTGCCGGTGAGGCGCCGGAGTGGCACCGCGTGATCAACCGGCTGATCTCCGCAGCCGATAAAAACCTCTATCTGTCGAAACGCAATGGCCGCAATCAGACCTCGCCGGTTAACTATCGTGCCATCACCAGCGACGTGGCATAACGCCACGCCGCCGGGTTCTGTCAGCTGACGCTGCTTTTCAGGGTACTGGCCTGCTAGTGGCGTTCAAGCGCCAGGTCGATCAGGCGACTGATCAGATCCTGATAGCTGAGTCCGGCCGCCTGCCACAGTTTCGGGTACATGCTGATATTGGTGAAGCCGGGCAGGGTATTCACTTCGTTGACGATAATTTCGCCGTCTTCAGTCAAAAACACATCGACGCGCGCCATGCCAAAGCACTCCAGCGCGGTAAAGGCCTTGATGGCGACCTCACGAATCGCATCGCTGGTTTCCGGTGTAATAGCCGCCGGGACCACCGTCTGCGCACCGCTCTCGGAGATATATTTGGTGTCATACGAGTAGAAGGCGTCATGCACCACCACTTCACCGCAGGGACTGGCTTCGGGAGCATCGTTGCCCAGCACCGCACACTCGATCTCGCGGCCTTTGATACCCTGCTCAATCAGCACTTTGCGGTCAAAGGAGAAGGCCAGCGCCAGCGCGGCATCAAACTCTTCAATGCTGTCCACTTTGCTGACGCCCACTGATGAACCCTGGTTGGCGGGTTTGATAAACAGCGGCAGGCCAAAGCGGGCAATGACTGCGCTGGCATCCAGCTGTGCGCGCTGGGCCTGGGTGACGCTCACCCACGGCGCGACGTTGAGGCCGGCGTCGCGCAGCAGGCGTTTGGTAAAATCTTTATCCATGCTGACCGCAGAACCCAGCACGTCGGAACCGACAAAAGGTAACGAGGCCATACGCAACAGGCCCTGCAGGGAGCCATCTTCACCCAGCGTACCGTGCACGATCGGGAAGATAACGTCGATCTGCGACAGCGGATGGGCGTTATGACGGGTGATGATCTGCTGCTGAGTCGTACCAGGCACCAGCGCCACATCTTCAGCGGCGTGATTCAGCGCGATCAGCGCCGGATTTTCAGCGTTCAGTAAGAAGTTTGAAGCATCGTTAAGACGCCAGTGTCCCTGCTTATCGATGCCAAGCAACACCACGTCAAACCTGGTTTTGTCGATCGCCTCAAGGATATTTTTGGCCGACTGTAACGACACCTCATGCTCAGCCGATTTCCCGCCAAACACGATCCCTACCCGCAACTTTGTCATCAATTTTGCCCACTGAAAAAATCAAAACAACAAGATAGCATGGGCTTCGCGCGGGAAAACAGGGCAGGGCGACAGATAATTGTGGGCAGGTGATTAACCCTCGCCATTCACCAGAACGCTGCCGTTGAACTGCCCGTGCTGACGCCGGTGGCAGCTCAACGGCTCGCTCGCAAAGGTCACTGAATCTCCTCTTTCACCTGATGCAGGCGGAGTGTCAGGTTTAACTTAATCTGACGCAGAGCCCAGCCAGACTTCAACCTGATGTTCCTGGCTATGGCTTTCCAGCGCTATTTCGTCACCGTCATACCGTTTGCCATCCAGCCACAGCTGATAGGTGCTGTCACCGCGAGTAACCCGGATGTTGTAGATCCCTTCCCCCTCACGGTAGACAATTTTTATCTCTGACCAGTCAGCGGGCAGCTGTGGGCGAAGAGACAGCGCGTTGCCGCGCCGGCTTATCCCAAGCAGACTCTCACTGATAAGCTGATAGGCCCAGCCTGATGAACCGGTATACCAGGTCCAGCCGCCTCGCCCGCTGTGGCCTTCAGCCGCATACACATCCGCAGCCATCACATAAGGTTCCGCTTTGTAGATCGCCATATCCTGTTGATTGCCACTATGATTAACCGGATTAATCATCGAGAGCAGGGACCAGGCGCGCTCTGTCTCCCCCATCGCCGCAAAGGCCATAATCGCCCACAGAGCCCCATGGGTGTACTGACCGCCATTTTCCCGGACGCCCGGTAAATAACCGCGAATGTAGCCCGGATTTGGCCCTGCGCCATCGAAAGGCGGAGTGAGCAATTTAATCAGCCGGTTGTCCTTATCAACCAGATGCTGATAAAGCGCCGCCATCGCTGACCGGCATCTGGCGTCCTCGCCTGCGCCAGAGAGTACCGACCAGCTCTGGGCAATGGCGTCTATCCGGCACTCACTGTCAGCATGTGAGCCGAGCGTCTGGCCACTGTCAAAAAAGCCGCGCAGATACCATTCGCCATCCCAGGCCGCATGGTTAAGCGCGGTTTTGAGCGTCTGCGCGTGCTCCTGGCAGTGGCGGGCGGTATCGGTATCGCTGAACCGCACAGCCAGCGCGGCAAAGCGGTCCAGAACCGTATAGAGGAAGAAGCCGAGCCAGACGCTTTCACCCTTGCCGGCAATCCCGACGGTACTCATACCATCGTTCCAGTCCCCGGAGCCCATCAGCGGGAGGCCGTGCTGGCCGAAATTAAGGGCGTGGTTAACCGCGCGAACGCAGTGCTGCCATAGCGTTTCATTAATCTTACTGACGCCCGGAAGCTCATAGACAGACTCTTCGTCCTCTGCCAGCAGGCGACCTTCAAGGTAGCTGACGGGCTGTGACAGCAGCGCCATATCATCGGTTGCCTGCACATAGCGGCACAGCGCATAGGGCAGCCACAGGTAGTCGTCGGAGCAGCGGGTTCTGACGCCACGGCCAGCAGGCGGATGCCACCAGTGCTGTACATCTCCCTCGATAAACTGGCGGGATGCACACAACAACAGCTGATCGCGCAGCCGCTGCGGGGCAGCGTGGGTCAGCGCCAGCGTATCCTGCAACTGATCGCGGAAACCAAAGGCACCACCGGATTGGTAATATCCGCTGCGCGCCAGCAAACGGCTGGCCAGCGTCTGGTACAGCAGCCAGCCGTTTGCCAGTAAATCGACCTCCGCTGCCGGTGTCTGGATTTGCACTTTAGTCAGTAGCTGGTGCCAGTGCTGTTTAACCCTGGTCAGCTCGTTCTGAGCTTCCCCGGTGGAGAGGAACTGTTGCATTAGTGCGGTCACTGCACGCTCATCCTCCCCCACGCCGAGGGCAAAAACAAAGCTGCGGCTGTCGCCGTCAATCAGTGTCGTCAGCGTCTGCAGCGCGGCGCAGGGATCCATTCCTGCCCCGGTGTTACCCGAAAGACCACGAACATTCATCATCGCGGGCTGCCGTGTGGTGCCGTTACGACCCAGACACTCAAGCCGGTTGCCGCTGTACGCAATCCGGGTACCTGTGACGGCAAAAAAAGCGGTCCGCGCAGAGCCCGTGCTGTTATAAAAGTTTCTGGCCAGAACCGCGCTGCCTGTGGCGATAGCGGCAGGGGAGGTCACCACATGCCTTGCGGAGCGGCTCGCCAGCTCACCCAGAACCCATTCGACGTATCCGGTAATCGACAGATTACGCGTTTTGCCAGAGAGGTTACTCAGCGTCAGCAGGGAAAGTCTGACCGGCGCCTCCTCTGCCACGAACACCGTTAGCGTGCTGCTGATGCCATACTCCGTGTGTTCAAACGTGCTGTAACCGAAGCCATGACCGGTCAGATAATCCCCCTTGCCGCGAACCGGAAGCGGCGTCGGCGACCAGACATCACCCGTCTCTTCATCACGCAGATAAAGCGCTTCGCCAGAGCTGTCACTGACGGGATCGTTGTGCCAGGGCGTCAGACGATATTCATGCGCGTTTTCATACCAGCTATAGCCCTGGCCACTCTCGGAAATGACGGTGCCCAACTGGCTGTTGGCCAGCACATTGCACCACGGCGCAGGCGTCTGCTGCTGGCCGGAAAGAATGATGTGATATTCGCTACCGTCCTCGTTGAAGCCACCGGTACCATTGAAAAACTGCAACCGCTCCGGCGAAATGGTGACGGCTGCAGGCGGCGGCGTCTTACTGACCGATGGAAACGCAAAAGCAGGCGGGGTGCGCACCGGTTTTAACAGCGTGCTGAGCTGATCGGCGAGGCTGCCGTTCCGGCCTTCCAGCACGACCGCCGCGACGCTCAGCAACAGTTGCAGATCGTCAGCGGAAAAACTTTCGCTTTTGCGGATAAATATGCCGCCAGGTTTGTCCGCCTGCTGCCGTTCATCTCCGGCGGGGATCAGGGTCGTGAGCTGATTGAACAGGTTCTGCTGGTAGCCGCCCTGGTCGCTGTTCAGGATGAGCAGATCGACCGTCAGCCCTTTTTGTCGCCAGTACTGGTGCGCCTGAATGAGCGTGGTGACCAGGTCGAGCTGATTATCGTTTTCTATCCGAACCAGAAGAATTGGCAGATCACCTGAAATGGCATGGCGCCACAATGACTCCTGGCCCAGCCGGTTCTGCATCAGCGCGTCTGATTCGCCACGCATTTCGGCGCTGGAAAACAGTACGGCACTGGCCAGCTGATTAAACAGGCTGGTATCTTCGGTGCGGATATTCAACTGACGCAAGGCGACCTGACTGTGGGACCACGCCAGTTCAAACACCCGATCGGCGCTGATGTGGTTACGGTACTTCTCAATCAGCGCAATAGTGGTGTCACGCTGAAGTGTCACACCGTAAAGCATATCGATGGTTACGGCCTCTCCCGCTTTTAACGTCACTGACTGGCGAATTGATAACACGGGATCTAACACTGCCCCCTGCTGACCCGTTAATTCACTGCCCGGCATCAGTGCCTGAGCATCGGCTGGCGTCCTGCCGCGCCCGAGAAAACGAGCCCGGTCGGTTTCAAAAGAGGTCTGGCGGCCGGTATTGCCATGTATCGCCATCGCGTGAAACATCCATGCCGTCACTTCTTTCTCTTCACGTGGCCGACGGTGAGCCAGAATCGCTTCCAGCCTGTCAACGATTTCAGTCTGGACGAACAGATTACTGAACGCAGGGTGGGCCATATCGCTGGCTGCTGGCGCCAGTACCACTTCGGTGTAGCTGGTGATATCAAACGGGCGGGTCTGACGGGAACGGTTAGTGACCGTGATGCGTCTGATCTCCACATCATCTTCCGGGGAGACCACGATATGCGTGTGAATGCTGAAGGTGCTGCCTGAAGCGTCAAATTCAATCCCGGCATCATTGAAACGGGTTTTATAATGCGGACGCTCGCAGCAGGTCGGCTGATAGCTGTGAGCAATCACTTCGGCGGATTGCTGATCGGTAACGTAGCAGAACGTTCCGTAGTTGTTGCTGGTGCTATCCGCACGCCAGCGGGTGAGTGCCAGCCCCTTCCACTGGCTGTAGCCTGTCCCCGCGTGCGTCACCATCAGATGATAATCTGCATTGGAAAGCAGCTGAAGTTGTGGCTGGCGCGGATCTGAACCACTGAATTCACGCTGGTCGGGAATGCTGCGCTGCTGTTTAGGGTCACTGTTTTCGACAAAACTGCGGCGTGGGGTATAGAGCTCAATATCATCAGGCACTTTTTCCTGCAGCAGCAAACGCGAAGACTGAAACAGTGCGCTGGACATAAAGCGCGCGACCATGGGCGCATCCAGCAGCTGGTGAGAGAGCGCAAGCAATCCCATCGCCTGATGATGGGCCATATACGATTTGACGATCGTAAATGGCTGACCGGGAGCCAGTCGATCCGCAGTGAAATCCAGCGCTTCGTAATAACCGTAGTCACCGCTGGCACCCATTTTTTTAAGTCTTATCAGATTAGCCGTCGCATCCTGCGGAAGCACCATCAGCGCCAGCAGCGTCGCATAGGGCGCAACAACATGATTGTCATTCAGGCCGCGTTTCAGCCCCAGTTCTGGCGTACCAAATGCCCGATACTGGTAGTTATGATTGACGTCAAACGCAGCGTAACCCGATTCCGAAACACCCCAGGGCGTATCAGTACTGTTACCCGAGACAATCTGTTGCCTGACCGCCGATAACGCCATCTTTTCCAGTAGCGTGTCGGGGTAAACCGGCATGACCAGGTGCGGCATCAGGTATTCAAACATTGAGCCGCTCCATGACATCACGGCGGGCTGGTTATTAAGCTGAGTAAATAAGCGACCCAGTACAAACCAGCTCTTGGCCGGAAGCTGACTGGTGGAAATAGCAAAGTAGTGTGTCAGGCGGACTTCTGAAGGGAAAAGGTCATATTTGCTGGCGTCCAGCAGACCGCTGTCCATGTTGTAGCCCACGCTGAGTAAAGACGTGGCCGGATAATAGAGAAAGCGGAAGTCCATACTGACGTGATCGCTGAGGCGGCTGTCCAGCTCCAGCAGGGCAGCCATCCGTTCGCGGGCGGCCCATATCGCAGTCTCTGCCTGTTTTTCCGGGAGTCCGGGGCGGTTCAGGTTCAACTCAGCGAGCCACAGCAATGACGGAATGTCGGCAGGCAGTGGCGCATCCGGGGTAACCCAGCTGAAAAGGAGGGCCCACTCCTGAGTGAAATCGACCAGCTGCTGGTGGAAAAGCGCCGGCCAGTTCACCTGCGTTGTCGGAAGATAAGCCTGTTCTGCCACCACGTTTAATGCCAGCAGAGCCTGCATCCCGGCGTGAAAATCGGCGGGCGAAGCGCGCTGCATCAGGCTTAGCTGCGCATCGATTTTTTCCACTATGTCGCTGCGGGTGTCGCTCAGTTGGTCTTTAAGCAGTGAGAAGGTATCGGAGAGACCTTCCAGGATACAGGGAAGAGACATCACCGGCTGGTATTTCCACTGCGCCAGGCCCGCCTGAAGGGTTACAAGGTGAGCCGCCATATTACCGCTGTCTACCGTTGAGACGTAGCGTGGGTTCAGCGGTTTTAACGTCTGGGTGTCATACCAGTTATAAAGATGTCCTCTGAAATGCTCCATTCGATCAAGGGTATCGAGGGTGTCGAGCGTCCGGCTGATGACCCGATTCTGGCTGATATAACCAAAATCCCATGCCGTCAGGTTTGCCAGCAGCGACAGGCCAATGTTGGTCGGTGAGGTCCGGTTGGCCACCCGCGACTCCGGAATCTCCTGCAGATTATCCGGCGGCAAATGGTTGTTATCACTGCTGGCAAATTCGTTAAACCAGGCCCAGGTTTTACGCGCGGTGCGACGCAAAAAGAGGCGCTGTTCCGCTGAAAGGCTGCCTGGCTGAGCGCGTTTAGGCTGGCTCATGCGGCTCAGTAACGCGGGGGCGACGCCCCACAATAATGCGAGCGCCAGTGCGACATGGGTCATCGACGGCATGCTCAGGCTGGTCAGAAATACCAGAACCGCGCCTGCTACCGGATTAATCCACATGCGGCGGTAGAAATGGCGCACATCAGGCTCGACAGGTTTCTGTGATGAAGCGCTCTTCCACTCGTTCAGAAAGCGGTGGCTGATAGTCAGGCGCCATAAGGTTACGATAATCGCCTTCAGCGACCAGTAACTCTCGTGAGGCAGGACGGCCAGCGCCAGGCCAGCGCGGGAGAGGCGGTTAAAGGCATCGGTGACAAGCATGGATAAATGCTGCCGCCAGGCACGCTTTTTACTTTTCGTCACCCCATCGATTACCAACGCTGGCAGCCCCGGAAGCAGCAGAAAGAGCATGATGCATCCGACCCAGAATACCGGGTTCGGTACTATCGTACACAGCATAAACACCAGCATCAGCAGGGCTGGCGCCACCAGGCTGCGGCGCAGATTGTCTGTTAATTTCCAGCGGGAAAGCGCACTGAGCGGGTTTTTTTGACGACTGCAATCTTCCTGCCGCACCTGCAGCCGTAGCCAGTTAAGGAGCTGCCAGTCGCCCCGCACCCAGCGAAATCGACGGGCAACGTCGCTCAGGTAGCTATCCGGATATTGTTCATACAGGACGACGTTACTGACCACACCGGAGCGGGCATAGCACCCCTCAAGCAGGTCATGGCTCAGCACCAGATTTTCCGGACAGGTATTGCGTATCGCCCGGCTAAAGGCAGCGACATCGTAAATACCCTTGCCGACAAATGAGCCTTCACCAAACAGATCCTGATAAATATCGGATGAGAGTGAGGAGTAAGCATCATTCCCCGGAATGCTGCTGCACAGCCGGGCATAGCGGCTCTGACCGTTAACCGGTATCTCTTCAGCCAGACGAGGCTGCAGGATGGCATAGCCTTCAACTACCCGATTTTTGACATCGTCGAATACCGGCGCATTGAGCGGGTGGGCCATGACACCAATCAGCTTATGCGCAGTCTCACGTGGCAGTATTGTGTCGCTGTCGAGAGTAATCACATATTTAACGCTGTGCAGCTGCGCCTGCGTGGCACCTACCGTGACGCTGAAGGCGTTTTCTTCACCCTGAAGCCAGTGATTCAGGGCATGGATCTTACCGCGCTTGCGTTCATACCCCATCCAGACGCCCTGAGAAATATTATGGGTGCGGTCACGATGTAACAGTGAGAAGAGCGCAATAGCCGATTTACCCCCGCTGTAACGCCGATTCAGCGCTTCCGTTTTCAGCACGGCGTAACGGATAAGCGCGGCGTCATGATGATGATCCTGTTCGGCGCTATCGGTAAAGTCGGTCAGTAACGCAAAACTGATATTCGCTAAGGCGTTACCGAGATAGCAGATTTCCAGAGAGCGCAACAGGGCGTCTGTTCCCTCATTGCTGCTGAGTAAACAGGGGATAACTACCAGTGTGCGGTCATGCTCCGGTACCGCCAGAGCATAATCGAGTCGGGGCAGGGGAAGCGGATGGCGGCTGCGGGTGGTTAACTCGCTCAGCAACTGCAAGGCTAGCTGGCTGCTGACAATGATGGCGGGCAGCACCAGCAACCAGAGTAATGACGCCATGCCCGCCTGATGGGTGCTGTAGAGCATCTCGGCGGTAAACGCGGTTGTCAGCAGTAAAAGGCTACCTAACCAGGAGAGCAAAGGAGTCTGGCTCAGATGCTGCCGGCTCCTGTTCAGCCACGTCACTTTAACGTCAAGCTGCTGTTCCAGTTGCTGAAATCCTTTATCCAGCAGGTAATAGCCGACATGCTGCTGACGCAGGGGAAGATCAGGCTGGCTTGCCAGCGTCAGCACAGCCTGGGCGACTTCACGTTCATCAAACCGACTGTGCCGCGCCAGACGTTCAATCACGTGGCGGTAGTCATCGCGACTGTCAAAATGCATCAGCGGGTATGTCCCGGTGGGATCCTGCTGCAGGACTTTCTCAACCAGGCTGACGGATTCGACAAAGGCCTGCCAGTCAATTTCACCGAGTTGCCGCAGGCCGGTAATACTGTTGCTGACAGAGAGCTGACTCAGGGCCAGCTGCCGGTTGAACTGCTCAATGACTTCCGAGGTTTTCCGGCCGGTATTCTCCAGCTGTTGTTCGACCCAGGTTAATGCCAGGGTATTGTTCTGGCCACTTAATCGCCGTTCAAGTTCAGCGACGAAAGCGCCGGAAACCTGCGGGTTCTGGCGGGCCATAGCAGCGATGACCAGAATAACTTTTGACGCATCTTCGGCGGCAGTGGAGAGGATATCGCTGATCCACTGCTCCGCTTTATTACGTTCCTGATGGACCCTGGCCACGTCAGCCGCAATCCGGGACAGATTGTTGATAAGCGCAAAACGTAACATGGCAGGCAGGGCCCACAGTTCGCCGAGCAGCAGGGGCGTAACGCGCTGGTAGGCAGCGATAAAAGGATGCAGGACGCTGGTTTCCAGTCGGCCATCACTGTGCTTAATCATCTCCTCGGCGATAGCCTGGATGCGCAGGTAATGAGCCGACTCCTCCAGCATGGGCAGCCCTTTACCGAATTTTGCCGGTAACAGGTGCCGGACCAGGCGGATCTGCTCTTCAATGATGTAAAAATTATCCAGTATCCAGACGGCCGCCGGTGTCTGGCTGCGTTTATCGCCTTCACTCAGGATCTCTGCGCTGCGCGTCAATGACAGTTCATTATCTGCCAGCTGCTGCAACAGTCGGTAGGACCATTTTCCACCCGACAGAATATGCGTTTTCGCTAATTTTTCGCCGTAGTTATCCATCTGTTCAGCCGAAAAAATATCTGGCCGGTGGGCCTGATAAATACCTTCAGGCGGGAACAAAGGAAAATGCTCATCGGGTAATTCACTTTCCCGGCTGAACCACGTCGTCAGTTTTATTTTCACACTCATTTCCTTGCGCTTACGCAGCAACTGGATCCGGAAAAAAAAGAAAGGATGACAAAAAAGGAGCCAAAAGAAGGGCTGGAGGTGATAAACAGGTGTAGATGGTATTGATTATAGTCCTGTTTCCGTTATTCGTAGCTATCCTGATTAACCGGCTGGCGTTCCTTTATGGCGATAAAATAAAGTTAAAAAAATAAACAGCTGCCTTCTCCTCACCTTAGCCCTGTTTAACATCAGAGCCGACAGATAAAAAAATTAATTTACCTGCACTGTGTTACGCTGATGGCAAAATTTCAGAGGATAACGACATGACCTGGTTGAGCTTTCTCTTCGACGCGCTACACAGCAGCGAAACCAATACACAGTGTCCGGTGTGTAAAAAGTTTTCCAGACAGTCTGTAGCTAAAAAGAATAAAGGACAGGCAGTCTTATGCCCTCACTGTAAGTCATTGTATGTTATATAAAGTCTGTCGTCTTTTTATGTTGCGAACAGCAGGCAGCAGCAAGTCATACTGTTTAACCTTATCCCTCATTGAAGCAATTTATCCGTAACATTAATTTCAATGTGTTGATAATTCTGCATTATCTTTCGTACTCGGTGAAATAACGTTGTGATTCACCCTGGTCGAGAAATTCGAATGGAGAAAGTTGAATAATATCTGGTCCTGCAGACCACACTTCATTAACTCTTGAGATAATATCGCCTTCCTGAAGCGTCAGAAGGTTATTAATGCGTAACACAGCAAATCTGCCATTTTCAAATTCGACCTGATACAACGCAACGTTCTTCAGCGGCATGATGGTTCTTCCATGAATTACCCGGCAGCAGAGTTCAGCACTCGATGAACTTTTCATGATAAACCTCTAATCTATTCATACTCTTCTGTTCAATAAATTAATCTGCATAATTGTGAATCTGACCTCAGCGCACACGTTGTGCAGATTTCAATTGGCCCGTCTGGACTGTATTTGTTCATATCCGTAAATATAGCGGGTTGATGAAAATAATCTGATACACCCTCTGCAGAGTAAAAAAGTGACGCCGGGGTATCAGTCGGGTTATCAGAGTGGGGATGAGTGGCGTCTTTACAGGGAAGATAGTGGGTAAGAGAGTGTGAGGTTAATCAGGGAAAGGGTGAGGTGTAACCTTAGCCCAGGTACCGGAAGCTGAAAATGCAGTGCTGAAAGCTATCAACTGACTCGCCGTCGCAACCGATGAAGCAAACCGGACCACCACACCGCTGCTGGATGCGGTGGATATCAGCATTGCAGCTGATGACAAGATCGCTCGTCTGGCTGAGTGGAACTAACCACGGAGTAACCGGCTGAGTGATTTTCACCAAGGCGTGCAGGTGCTTAAGATGAGTGACGGCAGCGCGGTGATTACGGTCTGGCATGCGCTGACTGAAAAATCGGCCAGGTTAGTAAGAGCATTGTCGGGACGTGGCAGAAGATAAGTGCGCTAATGGATTGGCTTAGCAAAGAATAGCGTGGCTCAGTTGATGAACGATATCCTGGAGCTTGTGCAGCAGTTTGCTGGCCAGCAAGACGAGCCCTTTGATCGCGGCCAGCCAGTTAATAGCAGCGACATTGCGTGGATTGGCCAGAAGGCCGCTGTAATTAATGCCAGACATTTGCCCGTGATTGGCAAATAATCCACACTGATAACTCGCTATTGCTGCAGGTTTTTGATTATCCATCACCAGAGCGCACCAAACGTAAGCAGCACCACGCTAATGCGTGGCCACCACGAGCACGATAACCACAAAGAGAGTATCCGCATAGTCTGGCACTGACTGCGCGTCAACACCGGCAAATAATCGTCCTGAAGACAAAATCGGCGGCTACATTGCTCCCCGCAGTGCAATTCTGAACATAAAAATTTTCAGTTTCATTTTGCTACAAACTACATCGACAGTCCGCACCGCCATTGGGCTTTTATCGGAAAACCAAACTAAAAAAATTAAAAAGAGTTTTAGTGATTTAATCTTAAAGAATGGTCTGAAAAAGAATCTAACTTATTGTTATTATTGAAAATAACCTTAATCATGAATTTTTTGGATAGATCGTGAACATTTGATGTACTTATTAATTGAATAAATAAATAACGCTAGTAATCAGTAGATCAAAAGAATGACTGACGCATAAACAACTTAAATAGAGTGCTAATGGAATTACTACTTCAGATTAGATATTCTCAGCCTTGAACATTATTTGCTTACAAGGAATAAGTATGGATGCAAAGCAAATTGCCTATGGAATCGTGGAGGGTATGTCATCTATCCCTTCAGGCATGTATCAGGGAGTTGTAAGAACATGGGAGGGAAGCGGTCTTGCCGGGAGCGATCTGAAGAACCGAAATCAAAGAGAAACTGAACGGTTTATGCGATTAATCAAAGCCACTGCAGACAGACATGAACCCATCCGGCAACTGATTACTATTGTGATTAACGATTTCTACGCAAAGCTCGATAATGAAAGCAAACAAGCTATCGATAGTAAGTTGGGTTATGGTGCTGGCAGAATGGGGGGAAGGATTGGTTCACAATTTTTCCTGGCCCAATTTATTGCTAAAAGAATACTAACTCGTATCGTGACAGTTGAGGCCTTTAAGCGGTTTGTCAGAGTTGGCTCGTCGCTTTCGTTGAACATTCTCATGGTGCAAGGATTGATTGAAGAGGCTTCAGTCGCATCAAGACGGATGCAAAATAGATTTCCAATGACCTATTCAAAGGTTTCACGAATGAATCTGGATATGGTCTATTTCCTCGTAGAGAGGCCACTCGAACCCTATCTGATTTATATCAACAGCCATAGATTAATTTGTGAAAGGATACAAAATGAACTCTGCAAAATCATTTCTTCTTAAATTCGTTAAGTTCATTGGTATACAAACCACAAATGTTGTTGAAGCCATTTCTACGGGTATTTGCTCATTTGCCGCATTTTTCTCTTTGTTTTTACTTGATGGCTGGCTATGGAAAATTATTGGTTTCTTCGGGTTCTTCATGCTGGCCTACTTAGTTGCTTACCTGCTGGATAAGCTAAAAGGAGAAGCATGATCGGTATGTGTTTTTATCCGTAACTAAGCTATCAAACAACAAGGCCGTGACACAGATTATGGCCTTCTTTGTGGTTGTAAAAAAAGCAATGAAACTATAAAGCTGACTAACAAAGTCAGAGTGATGCATATCATTAGTTAGATTTTTATTAACGAATTATGCATGGGCTACGTAGATCATTACTGCTTCGATTAAAAGCATCGCTTACGTAATGGAGAAAGTATGTATAGGCCGTACATGCGTTAAACATAAAATTATCCTCTGCAGAAGCTTGATCGGGAAAGCTGAGACTATGGTAAGTTAGATCCCCAAAAAAATACACGTTGAACCAGACCGCTTTCTCTCGCAAGCCGAATGTTTATTCGCCAACGTTTTCAGAAAAAACGCCGTACTATTACATGGAAAAGCATGCTGCGCGGTGAATGGGAATATACAACAATTATCGGGGCATATGTTGGACGTTGGGTGCCCTGGATTGGCGCTGTGTTAACTGCATATGATCTTGCGATTATTACCCGCAATGTTGTTCATCGATATATGCTGATTACAGGTGAAAAAGGATAAGGCTGGTTATGAGTAAAGTTGAAGATGTTCATCGTCTGATAAAGAAATACTTTTGGGAAATGCCAGATGATGCATCCCTGAGTACAGGTAAAAATTGCGTTTTGGCTGAAGAGGCTTTTGATTTTTTTGAAGAATATGCTGAGCTATTTAATGTTGATATGAAGCGATTCTATTTTCGTCTCTATTTCCCGGCTACAGGAATCCCTTTTTTGCCGAACGCTATCTTGCCAAAATATTTGCGCACCGATCATCATCAACCTGAGCCTTTGACTGTTCAGATGCTGATTAATTCAGCTGAAGCGGGGGAGTGGCTTTACTAAAATGTGATGCAGTAGAAAAGAGTGTTCATTTTTTAAAATAAAAAGATTAGATATGAAATTAAAATAGCCAAAAGGAAAGTAGTTAAAACTACTGAGTATAACAGAGGTTGATATTGGTATGAGCGCTACTAATAGCTCGCTATGACATTGAGTTTGTGCAGGATTGCTGGGGGCTTACTACTCATTAATGGCTTGGTATCTTCATTCGGCGTCTCATAAGGTACTTGAATGAGAAGGAGTATTCCACAGAACTTTCATTTTTAAACCTTTTATAGCTACACTTTTAAATTCCATAAGGCGATGTCGAAATTATCATATTGCCTGGTAATGCTAAAGATGTTTCGTCATACCCAGGCAGAGGTCAGCAGCAGATGCTGTTATTATGATCTTAATTATATCCACTGAACTTTTTACAAGTAATAAGACTGATTTTATAAATATGAATATTTTTCTTAGTTGGCCTCATCTTTCTTAGGCATATCGTTACTCTTTTGATCAGTCGTTATCTTGCATATAGGTTTGTAGTGAAGAGTTGATATCTTCTTTCTGTCTTTTCTTGTCTTTTTCTCTCGCTTCCCTGCTGTTACAGGCCAATTGGTAAGCAAATCTGAGAGCATTTCAAGAATATGATGCATTTACTTGTCCCTCTATTTTAAACAGTTTATGAATGCTATCTATATTAGCCTGGTAATATTATTCATTATCTTGAATTAAAGTGACGTGCTCCTTGTTACAAGATTGGTAGCAAGTGAAGAATCGGATCGCTACTACACTTTTCAGCCGTTATGAACATACGATTAATTTTTTGAAAGCCGTCAACGATTTATACAAAATGGCATAAAGCCTATCGTTGATGGTGAACAGGTATGAGTATCGACTATTCACCATTTCAGGCACCGGGATTGTGGCAGATTTACGATACAGACGGTAATTTTATTTGGCTGGAAAAAACTATCAGAGCTTCTCCCTATTGATAAGCGAGTTACTTTACATACTTCTGAGGTTTTTTGCTTTGTTTAGTAGTTTTGTTCCACCTGCTTAAAGCAATCAGCAGCGGCATGATAAGGCTGTTGAGGAAAATGCACCGCCACTTTACCGCCACTCGAAAAGCCAGATACAAAAAAACCGCTTCAATGAGCGGCTTATCTATATGTTTTTTATAGTGAAATTTGGTGGCCCCTGCTGGGCTTGAACCAGCGACCAAGCGATTATGAGAACTATGATAGATAAAGGAAAAACAATAACTTATATAAAAATCAATATGTTGAAGGGCCAATATCCGCCAATAATAACCAATATCCTTATGCTTGTGCGACATTTTTGCGACACTCAAATGCTGTTGATTGGCAGTACCTTCATGTGAGCAATCCCGTTTTCTGGAGTGAGCTTTAGAGAGTCATATTTAAAAATACAGACTGAGCGATCGGATAATGACATTGCAAAAACTTTATCTGAAATGGATGAGATGTATCGATACTTTACATCTGAAGGGGATTTGCATTTACCATCAGATTCAATCAAAAAGGTATCTATCCCATTTTTTATATTACTAGAATTAACATGTCCCCATATAAAGCATACGCTAGGGATAAAGCAAATTATTATTATGCAAAGCTGTCTTTTTAAATTTAACTCTTTTAGGAAATTAGTTTTATAAAGTATTATAAAAATCGCAATAAAGGATATTAATATGGGTATTGTAAATTGACCAAATTCACTCGAAACGAACTCTTGAACTGAAACTGGCTTTTTATAGTAAATATAAATAAGTACTATTAATATTAAGCTACATGCAGTGAAGGTTATTCCAGATAACATATTCATTATCGTTTGCATGTAATTATAATGCTTACCGAATACTAAAATTTCTCTTCCAAGAATACTATAAGTTTTTCTTTGTATCCTGTCCCAGAATTCAGCTGATGCTAAGCCAATAATAGCTACGATGCATGGGATTGTTATTGTGTATAAGATTGATGGGAATATATCAGAGAAAGATGCAAATTGGAGTATGCTGATGTCGAAAGCGGACCAGAAAGACCAAGAATAAATAAATGAGTTTAAAATTGCATATGCACAAGCAAGAGCCCATAAAGTTATTTTTAATTCGATATTCATTTTCTCAGCACCAAAGGATTAAGCAACAGGGCTTCTTCTAAGTGATTAGGGGCAAAATGAGCATAGCGCATTGTCATTTTAATGTCGGTGTGCCCAAGTATCCTCTGCAAAACAAGGATGTTTCCTCCGTTCATCATAAAGTAAGATGCGAAAGTGTGCCTCAATACGTGAGTTAACTGCCCGGCTGGTAATTCTATCCCAGCTCTTTCCAACGCAGATCTAAATGCGTAATAACATGGGCTAAAAAGTGGACCGTTCTTTTTTGGTAATTCTGCTATGATCTTCGGGTCAAGAGGAATTGAGCGATTGCGCTTACCTTTTGTTTTTATAAATGTGACCTTCCCAGCACCGATTTGGCTGCGCTTCAATTTCTCAGCTTCACCCCAGCGAGCACCAGTAGACAGGCAGATCCTGACAATCATTTCCAAATCGTTAGCAGAGCTATGGCGGCTTTCCTCTAAAAGCCTATCAATCTGCTCTCCAGTTAGATAGGCCATCTCACTTTCTTCTGTTCTGAACTGGCGAACATTTTCTAAAGGATTCGGCGCTTTCCATTCACCAAGTCTTTTCAGTTCATTAAAAACCGCTAAAAAGTAGGCGTGCTCAAGGTTCATTGTTCGAGGTGAAACCTGGCTTATACGCTTAGTACGGGCAAATTGACCGTCTAATCTCTTAGCTCGATAAGTAGTGAACAACTGCGCGTTAAACTCGGTTGCTAACGGATGCCCCATGCATTCAGCTGCCCATAACATTGAGCTTTTGCGCTTATCGCCATCTTGCAAGGTTATGCCATGTCGTTCATACCAAAGATGCACCAAGTCCGTTAACTTACGTCGCTCCTTGGTTTCCCCAAGCCAAGGGCTATCGTCAATTTTTTGTAGGGTATAATTTTCGAAGGCAAGCGCTTCTCCTTTAGTTGAGAACTTTTTACGGACACGCTTGCCTTCTTTGCCATTGCTACGATCAACAGTATAAAAATCGGCTATCCACTGCCCATCGGATTGCTTTCGAACTGGCATAATTAACCATTCAGGATACGTTGTTTTTGGACTTGAAATTCCTCATCAGTGAGGATTCCATTTTCTTTCATTTCAGCAAGGCGTTCGATCTTAGCCATTTGTTCATCAAACGATAATGATGTTTTAGCTTGTTGCTGTTCTGGCTTTGGTGACTGGTTCTGATTATTGCGGGTTTCATTTACTAGATTAGTGAAAGGTATAACTGAACCCTTCATAACATTTTTGATGGTATAATTCTGACCACTAGTTGAAATCATGATTTCACCAAGCAGTAGGCCAGTTTTACCACCAACACTTACGATGTTATTCAAGTTGATATCCACTTGTTTAACCCCGTAAAGCATTCCTTTATCTAAAAAAATCACACGCTTGTTGGTTAAAGTAATCAACCAGGTGTTGTTGTCCATCATGCCACTGGCAATGGCTAAAGGAGTTTCATCTGCGCCAAGTATTTCAGGCAGATGATAGAATTCCTTTTTAGTTCCAAAAGGTGCATCGGAAACTACAGACGCAAGCCTTTTCATTTCTTTTTTCAAATCTTCTTTAGATGCTGTTTTGTAGTTTAACATTTAATATTCCCTATTATTTTATTGTAAGTACAACGCGCCCCAGTACGCTGATATCTTCAATAGAACAATCAAACGCCATGCCCACACCACTAACTCTAACCTTTTTAATAGGGATTCGAGTTATTGTCCTGACGCTGACTTTTCCTTCTATCTCCACCAACCATTCATCGTCATAAATTTCTGAAAACTTTTGATCAACTATGTATTGAGTGGTCCCATCAACAACGCATATAGCTTCTTGAGGTACTTGTCTGCCCGGTAGAAACGAAGCTTTATCCAAGAGATAAAATCCTGCTTCATACAATTGGCCATCAACAATTTTACGGCGGGATAACTTAAGGATGTCCAAAGCTTCATCATTAAACTTAGGCCCACAACCTGTAGCTAACCATTCCAGATTGGCACCTGTTTCTGCCATGCAACGAACAACAATATCCGCAGGAAAGCCACCACGTTTATACCTACCAGCCAGGCTGCTTGAAGCAATACCCAAGTGATCAGCCAGCATAATTTTTGTACTAAAACCATAAGCCTCAATGACTCGGTCTAGAACTGGAGCACTGTCGCCACCCATATCAAATTGTAGTTTTTGCATAAGCACCCCCATCGCGTAAGGCTACATTGCTGTTGACATGTAGTTTTTTACGAGATAGCCTGTCTCCGTTGTGTAGTTTTAAGCTATATTGGCTGATACTGATGGATATTGGCGTATCCATTAAACGAATGGAGTTTGCATTATGCGTCCTAACATTACAATCGTGATCCCTGATCCTTACATCCCTTTAGACGAATATTGCCGCCGTACTGGCATGTCCAAAAGTACTGCTGAAAACCTGATTTCTTACGGAAAGCTGCCTATCAAGCCAAAAGGTGCTCAAAAAAAAGGCTTGGTTGAAGTCAACATGGCTGCTCTGACCGTCATGGCATTAAGCGAATGCAACGTTTCGTTTAACGCGTAATTCCAGGCTATCAATTCGTAAGGTGCGAATCATGTACGATTATAAAGTTTCAGTACGAAACCATCTTGATGATGCCTGCCGCCAGTTTTCGCTGGCACATAACGTCACAGAACTGGCTAAAAAAGTAGGAATGCAACCGGCCACACTGCGTAACAAGCTGAATCCGGACCAGTCGCACCAACTGACATTGCCTGAACTGCTAGCGATCATCGACCTAACCGAAGACCCAACCATTCTGGATGGTTTTCTGCGGCAGATTAATTGCCAGCCTTCTGTACCGGTTAACAACGCCAGACCTGAAAACATGCAGTTTTGCGCATTAACTGCTGTGGCCAGTGTCGGGGTAATCGCTGGGGAAGCGGTTTCAACGGAAAAGATGACCGTTGCACGCCGCAATCAGATTCTTAACAGAGCCAGTGATGCTATTCGCAGCCTGTCTTTACTCGTCTATTCCGTTGAAAGTCGTTTTCAAACCGTGCCGGTGTTGGCTGCTGCCGTTGATGTGGTAAGCGCCTCAATGCCTGGCATCGTTGCGTGAGGTGAACATGTTCGTATTCGTGAATCTGCTAAAGCGCCAGTCGCCATCGAAGCAGCTGCCTGCGTATGGCCACGGCACCATCCAGCTGCCAAACGGGCAGCGCTGGAATCCTGCTTTTACCCGTAAAAATCATGAGGCAAAGCATGAATGCAAACGATGAAAAATGGCTGGGCGTGCTGCGCCAGATGGTTTCTGGCCATAGCACACAGGCATACAGCATCTGGGAGCGGCTTAGTGAACATCAGCGCGGAATTATTCTGCACGCCGCAGGCTTAAAGGCGCGTCACTGTCGTTATTCGTGGGGCCAGTTCACTGACCACGAATTACACCAGATTAAGCGCGGCCTGCAGCGTCTGAAATGCATGGTTGAAATGTTCAAGGGGCTGGGGCCGCTGGCGTTTCAACAGGAAAAGAAACTATCACCGAGCGCGCTGAACGCAGCGCGATCAGTGCCCACTGTACCGGGAACACCAGTACATGAGCTGATAAAGGCGCGGCAGCAACTGCGTAAACCCGCTGACAATCGCGCCCACTGAGGAAATGTTATGAACATCATCACCGTTGAAAAAAAAGGGCTGCTTGAAGATTTCCGCAACTGGGGCGTTAACCCGGATTATGCAGAGTTCTTCATCAGCAAATGTGACGCCGAAGGCAGCACGGTTGCACTTAAGTCTTTCGTCTTCAATGACACGATCCACCTGGACGATAAAATACAGTGGCTGCTGGTAAGTTCTGCTTTCTGGTGTCGTGCATTCCGCGAGGCGGAAACCCACACACAGCAGACTGAAGCGCTGAGCGCAATCCGCGCGATTTACTTTGCAGCTGGCTTCCTCGGAGTATCGCCCGTTGTGGCGCTTATCCGGTCATGGTGGAGCGTATCTTACGAATTACATTCGCTGTCATCACCTAACCAGTCGCAGATGCATGTGAAGCCTTTCCGTTCCTCGATCCTTAATTCGCTGTTTAAGCACTAATAACCCGTCGCACGTTTTTTTGGCTTTCCATCGGATAGCCGGGGATTCGTGCGCTCTGAAATGGAGAAAACGCCATGAGAATGACCCGTCAGGATTTAAACAAAGAAGCGGCCGGCAGCACTGAACTGGTTCAGGAGCTGTGCAAGCAGGCGCGTGTTGAAGGTGGCAAGGATATGGCAACTAAGCTGTCGGGCCGCCTTGATCGTCTGGCCACGCACGCAGCCAATCAAGGGCTGCCTGCTGTTGAGATTGTTGAACTGATCCGGCAGGAAGCCGAAGCCATTGACGGCAAAGGCGGTGCGCTATGGCAGTAAACGCTGGAATGAAAAACAAAGGGAAATACATCGCGAAGTATCAATTTAAAAGCAGTGTTGAGTTCAGAGCACTGGCAAGCAGGACAGAATTGCAGAGTTACGTCCGTAAATACTTTGCGAAGTGAGCTGAAAAGGCGGCATCTGCCGCCTGAAGGCTATTTGAAAACAAACAATGAATCGTACTTACCGGGATTTAAATTATCTTTATGAACATCTTCAAGGCCCAAACCAGCGATCGATTGTACCAGTGCGATATAAGCACTCAGACCATCAACTGTTATTACCCTGTAGACTTCGCCTCTTTCATTTTGAACTGCAGTCACCATGGGCATACCGCCCATTTCTTTCTTCGCCATTTTCTTAGCGATGGCATCAATTTTGTCGTCAATCGTCGCGCGCTCTACGCCATCAAGGTATGTGTCTTTCATAAAAATTCCTTAAAAAATCTAAGTTTCCATTCGGGATTTGCTGTGCTGTTCAATGCGATGAAAATACTTTCTCATGCAGCGGGAATGATGCCGGAATATTCAGGCCGGGGAAAGTGGGAGCAAGAGAGCTATAGGGTTAACAGTACTGCCTCGGAAACTTCCGCCGCAGGTATACCTGCTGCAAAAGTGGAGAGTGTAGCGCTATGAGAGTCAGGATTGATGATGTTTATTTCCTGCGTGCGATCAGCCCTAAGCAGCTGGGTGGAAACATGCTTATTGCGCTGGAAAAACTGGGATGGGTGAAAGTCGATGGTATCCGGGAGCAGGTGCCGCAGACTATGGCCATTTACAGCAGTAAGATTCTGCTGCTGCGCGATCTCATTTCGGACGTTATCGGGCGGCTGGTGCTTCAGGGGGATATGGATACGTTCGCCGCATTCGTCAGTGAAACGCGACGTCTTACAGAGCTGACAGATGTTGCGTTTGAAAAGTTGAGCGCGCAGCAGGTTGTCAATGTCTGAAGCACAGTCTGATTTGTTACAGGGTGAATACCACGCCGTAAATAAAATGCGGCGTGAGTTCTTTGCGCCTGGCGCACCGCAGGGCATCACCCATACGGAACTTAAACTCTGGCATTGTGATTCCACCGATCATGGGTGGCGCAGCCAGTACCTGCATGATATTCCGGATTACCTGTCCGGATATTTTGGCCAGCGATATGAAACACTTCTAAAGTCACCTAAAGACGGTCGCCGCCGTGCCAATACGTTCTTACGCAACACTATCGGTAAGAGCGTATTGCCACGTCTGAAACTTGTTAACGCAGCATGGCAGCGTGATTACTCAACCGGCATGCCTTCACCTTTCAAAGATAACCTTGATGATCTGCCAGGCTATGATCGGGACCGTGTGCGTGATCTGGCTTATAACATTGCCAGTCACTTAGGCGAGGCTTTCCACTCCTGGGCAGAAATGACCGCGCCCGACGATAAACCTGATGAAGACGAGCTGAAGCAACGCACAGCACAGGGTTATGTATTTCTGGCGCAGGAAGCACTGAAATGCGGCACCACGCCGCCTTTCTGGCTGTCCGTTAAGAAGACCGGCAAGATTAAACGTCGCAACGCTGAAAGCGCGATTCTGCGCATGATGTCACCTGAATGGTGGCGGGTTCGTCTGCAGCGTCGTCGTGATCTGCACCGTGAGCATATGGCTATTGCTGTGGGGCAGGTCCAGAAGGCCGCCAGTCCTTACGTTTCACGCGGAACACTCGGAGAATGGGCGGAACAGAAAAAGCGTAACCGTGAATTTTTCAAAAAGTTTGATCTGATTAATGAGGAGGGTGATCGCATTGCGCTGGCCGATATGGTCAACCGCAGCAATGCTAATCCGGCTATTCGACGCTGTGAGTTAATGGCACGTATGCGCGGGTTTGAGGATATCGCCAATCATGAAGGCTATGCCGGTGATTTTTACACGATCACTGCGCCGTCACGTTTTCACGCCGTACACAGCAAAGGTGGATTCGTTTCACAGTGGAACGGGGCAAACCCACGCGACACTCAAAAATATCTCTGCTCTGTCTGGGCAAAAATCCGTGCAGCGCTGTCCCGTGCTGGTATACACGTTTTCGGCTTCCGCGTTGTGGAACCGCATCACGATGGAACACCACACTGGCACATGCTGCTTTTCATGCGTCCGGAACACGTTGAAGAAGTACGTGACATTATGTGTTACCACGCGCGGATTGCTGACAGTGAGGAACTGAACACAGAGAAGGCGTTAAAAGCACGTTTTCACGTTGAGCCAATTGATCCCACCAAAGGGAGCGCAACGGGCTACATCGCAAAATACATCTCTAAAAACATCGACGGGTATGCGCTTGATGAAGAAAGCGACGGCGAAACGGGCGGTAACGCGCGTGAAATGGCAAAAGCCGTTTCAGCCTGGGCATCACGCTGGCGTATCCGTCAGTTTCAGCAGATTGGCGGTGCGCCGGTGACGGTGTGGCGTGAACTGCGCAGGCTCGGTGACCAGCAGATTGAGCAGCCGGAAATGGATGCGGTTCTGGCATCTGCAAGCGTGGCTGTTGACTGGGCTGCATACACGCAGGCGCAGGGCGGTCCGCTCGTTGCCCGGTGCGATCTGGTTGTGCGTCTGGCTTATGAAATCACCGAATGCGGTAATGAGTACGGTGAAGATGTTCAGCGGGTTCAGGGGGTTTATTGTCCGCGTGCTGCTGGTTCGGAAGTGCCAACACGTCTGGTTAAGTGGGAAAAGGTCGCCAAACTGGCCGAAGCGTCAGCGGAGGCTGGCTTTTCTGGCGGCAACGCCGCCCCTTGGAGTTCTGTCAATAACTGTACGGGGCCGAAGCGCCGCAGGTTAGAAGTGGAGCTGAAAGCCAGGGGGTTTGAAGGCAGTGATGAAGAAATTGACCGGCTTTTAAGCGGGGCCGCGATCTCTTTCAGGGGGCATGGTCTTTTGAAGTATCAGGCGGAGCGACTTATAGACGTTGCTGATACCAATAAAAACGAGTGCTGGCCGGGGTGGTCTTCAGGCTAATTCAAGGTGTTAGCGCATGTTTATAGTAGATAAATCCCAAAAAAGGATTCATATTTCGTAATGAATATTATACTGTATGGTTATACAGTATTTAATGTAAGGGAGGTTGAAATGTCTGCGTCGTTAAGTCAGATAGTTAAGGTGGAACGGATTGATTTTATAGTGAAAATGATGACTCATTCACTGGTGGAAGATAAACGCCGCGCATTACTTGATGAATGGCTGGGTGAACTGACGGAAGACCTTTTAGCTGACCTGAAAAGCGAAGCGAGGAGAAGCGCCCCAGTTAGTGAGGGGCGTTCTTATTAGGATGCCTGCAGAAGTTTTAAAGTCAGCTGTTTTTGTTCTGCTGACATGCCGCTGATTACCTGCTGAATCAGTAAATCGCCTTTTTTGGCGCTAGGGCTGATTGTGTGGGAAAACGTCAAATTCATAACAAAAGTATGTCCACATTCAACGTCTGCACATGAGCAATAAATATCAGCAATATCGCGATGTTTGCGATTTGTTTTACGGATGACCGCCTTTGATTTGCACTCTGGGCACTCAATTTTTAACACGCGCATATTTGCGGCTCCGGCGTCGTAAGTTTGCCTGGATTTTATCCGATTACGCCTCATGCCGCATCCTTGTTTTTTGATTGCTGGTCAAATTTCAGGTGAAGGTGTTCCGGTACTTCCGGATCACCGTTCACCGCCATCATCAGTCGGCGCTGGAGTGGAGCAACCTCGTTTTTCTTATAGGTGGCTTCCACCTTTTCCGGGTCACCCAGGCCGGAAGTGTTCTGCGGAATAATCCCCGAAAGGCCAGCCGGAAAGCGGTGCGCGTTCAGCACGTCCTGCGCGCTGATGTTCTTCACGTTGGCAAATTCATCTTTCGCGCCGATATCCCCCATCTGGATAAACTGCACGCCTTCCTTATCGCCGCCGGGGATGTTCACCAGAATAGTGCTGAAATTTCCGATCCCTTTGCTGTTGGCCAGCTGCTGCTCTATCTCTTCTTCAACCTCATCCGTCATGTTTGGGTCTGTGGTGTAGAGAATGCCGCCGGTGTGTGCGCCGTTGTGATAATACCGGCGGCGGAAAATCACTGCTTCGCTGTTGAGCAGGGCTGAGTGAATGCCGCCGATATAATCCGGCAGGCCGTAAATCTGCTGCTGCGGGTCATACATCCGGATAAAAATCACATCCTCTTCAGCGTAAACCAGCGGTTCACCCTGCTGCAGCACCACAAATTCACCGTCTCTGCGGCGGCGCATATAAAGGCCGGGCATCGGTTCCAGGGCAACCACGTCACCCCAGCCGTTGCGGATTTTAACGAGCGCCAGATCCCCGAACGTCAGCAAATCCATCGCGCCAGCCTCAAGGCTGTCAAACGTCAGACCGCCGCCCAGGTAATCCGACAGCACCATATTTTTACGCGCGTGCAGGATGCCACCATGCTGGCCGTTGAGATTTACCAGCTGCGCCAGTGCAAGGCGGTCAATCGGCAGACTGTAGTGATCAAAATCGTTGTCATACCACACATCACGATAATCGGTGCCGGTGGTCAGGACTGGTTCAGGCTTGCCGAAGCGCAGCACGGACATTTTGCGCTTACCTGCCGCCTGCTGTGCGCCGCTGGCGCGTTGCTTATATCGTTTTTTCATGCTGCCTTCTGAAACTTCCATTTGGATTTAGGTTTGTGCTCGTAGTTGAGCGGCTCATTGTCCAGACCGTGCATAATTGCCCAGGCTGCCTCTGCGTGGCCGGTTTCTGCCGTGCGATCAGCGACGAAGGTCACCGCGCTGCCTGATTTCGTGACGGCGCGCCGGATGGACATAAACGACGCGGCCACCTCTTTCAGGTCCGCATCCCATTCAATGCGTCCGCTTTCAATGACGTCTGCCGCCTTAAGCACCAGACGGTTTTTAGTGCTCAGGTCGTAGCGGATAGGTTTAAGCACGCGCATGGCAAACGGGTGGATGTTGTCGTAAACGCCCTGGCCGATGCCGGTCACGTCTACGCCCAGATAGGTGAAGTTGTACCGGGCAAAGAGTTTCTTGATCTCGCTGGCCTGATATCGGAAGTTCATGCCGCGCCAGTTGATGATAGCCAGCACGCGGAACTTCTCACCGGCCAGCACCGGCGGGGCCATAATCACGAAGGTTGACAGGTCGCCGGAGCGGGCAGGGTCATAACCGCCCCAGACAGGACGATCGCCAAACGGGCGGCGCGCTTTCGGGTCGTGGTCCTGCCAGAACGTGATATCAGTGCCGCATTTTTCCAGGTCGGAAAAGCTGAATACGGCGTCTTTACTGTCAACGAACACGCACATGTACAGCATATCGAAAGTGTCTTTGCTGTAGCGGTTGCGCAGCTTGTCGATGCTGGCGAGGTTAAAGCCGTTGGCAATGGCGTCTTCCATCGTGATGACATAGCGCCACTGGCCATCCGGGCAGAGGCGTCCGCCGTCGCGCATGGCGCTAAACGTGGGGAACACCACGGCGGCGCGTTTTTTGCTGCCTTTCTTCCATTCTTCGCCGGTCCAGAACGGGTAAGCCTGGTGCGTTTTGGCTGACGGCGTTGAAAAGTAGGTGGTGCGCCATTTGTCGTGTGTGGCCATCGCAGAGGCCACTTCATTCAGCCGCGCGAAGTTTGGAACCCAGAAATATTCGTCACAGTAGAGGTGGCCGCTGTATGACTGCGCCGTATTCTTGTTTGTGGACAGAAAGCGCAGCTCTGCGCCATTGCTCAGGCGGATAGGGTTGCCGGTGAGGGTGATGCCGAAGTATTCCTGTGCGATGTTGACGATATACGAGCGGAAAACTTCCGCCTGCGCGCGCGAAGCGGAAAGGAAAATCTGCGGATCACCGGTCAGCACAGCGTTTTCAAACGCCTCAAAAGCAAAATACCAGGTCGCACCGATCTGGCGGCTTTTGAGAATGTTTCGCACCTGCTGGCTGATGTTCAGGCGCAGGTGTTTCTGGTAGCCAAACAGGTGTTCTTCAGCCCATAGATTCAGGTCGTCTTCCGTCAGTCCGGATACGTCATTTTTGTTGTATTTTCGCTTACCGCGCGGCTGGTCGCTTTCCTCATCGCTGCCGCCAGTGGATGCCGGGCGCGCGGCGGCCAGCTTCTCTTTGTGTTTGTTATGCTGCGCGCGCAGCTTTACCGCATGGGCAATCAGCTGATCCAGTTCTTTAAGTTCCAGCTCTGTTTTGCCGTCGCGTCCGGTCAGCAGCTGGATGCGGCGCTCAATCGCATCTTCAGTGCTTTCGTGGCTCAGCATATCTGCCCAGCCTTCCTTTTCTGCCCAGTAATAAATGATCCGCGCATTCGGCAGATTTAATTCACTGGCAATTTCCTTCGGCGTATACCGCCTTAAATACAGGGCGCGCGCAACGCCGCGTAATTCTTCACTGTATTTAGCCATCCGATAATTTCATTCCTTTATTTGCCTGAGCGCTATTATGCCGATGCAGAGTAAATAAAAATCCCGGTTTGATTCTTTATGGTTCGTCTAATTGCCTTTATCCGAACACAGTGGAATTTGTCAGGATGCGGCAGGCGGTTAATTCATTAATAATGGCTCTGCTGTTACGGAGGGCAGGAAAATATATGTCACAGTTATGTACTGACTGGCTGTGTATTGCCACCGAGGGAGATACGGTTGACCGCCGCGAATTAAAACGGGAATGGTTAATTGATGCTGCTGAAACATATGACCCTGAATTATACGCCGCACTTATTTGGCCGGAGCATGAACGCGATTACGGAAATGGGGGCTGCGTAAAACAGGTGATGTGGCAGGAGGGTGATGACGGGCTGGTGAGGCTTTACGCAAAAATCAGTCCGAACATGAGCCTGATTGAAGCCAATAAACGCGATCAGCTTCTTTATTTTTCGGTAGAGCTTACCGAAGACGGAAACTTTCGCGGCACAGGGCGCAGCTATCTCGAAGGGCTGGCGGCAACGGACTCGCCTGCCAGCGTGGGCACTTCACGTATGCGCTTTAGCCAGCGCAAAAAAATCAAACCCGGCTGCTATCGCTATAAGTTTGGCCGGAATGGAAAAGTGGAACAGGAAACAAAAATGAAAAACTGGCAAAAGCTGTTTGGCATTCAGCCTAAAAAATTCGCTGAAGATGACGTGAATACTGACGCGCCTGAAGACAGCGACAAATTACAGGCGCTGGCTGAAGCCCTGAATAATCTGGAAGGCCGTGTGTCTGCAATCGAAACGCAGCTGGCTTCCACGCAGGAAGATGTGGATACCATTGCCGAAGTGGTGGATACGCAGGAATTTGCAACGCTGCGTGAAAATATCGGGGCAGTCATTAAAAACTTTGGAAAGCTGGATAACAAGATTACACAGCTGCCGAAGCGTAAGCCCGGCGATAAGCAGGAAAGCCGCAAATTTAAATTCATCTAATTTCGCCTTCGTCAGGGAAGTTTCTATAAGTCGCATTATTTGCGAGAGGGTTATTTATGAAGTTAAACAAACGCGCACTGGCATTCATTGACGCTTTCTCTGCCGGACTGGCGGAGCATTACAGCGTGACGAATCCGGCCCGCGCATTCAGCCTCACCGATCCGCAGGAAACCAGCCTCCGCGCTGCGCTGCTGGAGTCCGTGGAGTTCCTGAACATGATCACCGTGGCAGACGTGGACCAGCTGAGCGGCCAGGTTGTTTCGGTAGGTGCGTCGGCACTTCACACAGGGCGTGTGGCTGACGGGCGTTTCCGTCGCAAAGTCGGTGTGGAAGGCAACGATTACAAGCTGGTCGAAACCGATTCCTGCGCGGCGCTGAAATGGGATCTGCTTTCACTGTGGGCAAACGCCGGTGATGAAGGTGAGTTTTTCCAGCTGGTACAGACGTTTTCGAATCAGGCGTTTGCGCTGGACATGCTGCGCATTGGCTTTAACGGCAAAGAGGTGGCGACGACAACCGATCCGGAGAAAAACCCGAACGGCGAAGACGTCAATATTGGCTGGCATCAGCGCATGAAAGGCTTCAAAGACGGTTACCAGATTATGACCGATGCGGTCACCCTGGACGATGCCGGTGATTATCACTCGCTGGATGCGATGGCCTCTGACCTGATTAACGCCAAAATTCCGGCGCAGTTCCGTAACGATCCGCGTCTGGTGGTGCTGGTCGGGGCCGATCTGGTCGCGGCGGAGCAATACCGCCTCTATCAGAAGGCGGACAAGCCCACGGAGAAAATCGCCGCGCAGATGCTGGGCAGCACCATTGCCGGGCGCACCGCGATTATTCCGCCGTTTATGCCAGGCAAGCGCATGGTGGTCACGCCACTGTCAAACCTGCACATCTACACGCAGCGCGGCACGCGTCAGCGTAAGGCGGAGTTTGTGGAAGACCGCAAACAGTACGAAAACAAGTACCTGCGCAATGAGGGTTACGCCGTTGAGGAGCCGGAGCTGTATGCGGCTATTGACGAAAATGCGGTGACCATCGGCAAGGTGACCGAACCGGCAGAGGGCTAACCATGAGTCTTTCACCCGCACAGCGACACAGCCAGCGCGTGACCATGCAGCAGCAGCAGGCGCGGCTTGAGGAAGTGAACACCACGGCCAGCCTTCACCTGCAGATGCAGGAAATCATGGAAGACGTGGCGGTATTACGCAGTCTCGGTACAACGGCAGAGCGCGTGGAGATGAAGCGTGATGTGCTGCTGCCGAAGTGGATGCCCACGGTAGAAAGCTATCTCGAACTGGGCCGCGTGTATGCCAATCCGGTGTTCGCGTACTGCGTTGTCTGGCTGTTTGACGTAGGCGAGTTCGATCAGGCGCTGGACTGGGCAGACATTGCCATTGCACAGGAGCAGGCCACGCCGGAGAACATCAAATCACGATTCCCGGTCTTTGTGGCCGATCAGATGATGAACTGGGCAGAGCAGGCAAGCCAGGCGGGTGAAGACTTAGAGCCTTATTTCTCGCGGACGTTTGAGAACGTCACGCAGCGCTGGCGGCTGCACGAGGAAATCACCGCCAAATGGTTCAAATTCGCGGGGCTGCTGCTGCTGCGTGATGAATCAGGACAGGCGCGGGCGGCGGCGTCAGATAGCGTCGAAACGCTGTCTGAGGCTGACCGGCTGCTGGCGGCCGCCGAGGCGAAGTATCACAAGGCAGGCGTAGGCACGATGCGCAAGACCATTGCGGCGCGTATCCGGGCGCTTACGGCTGAATAACGACTACCGCAAGCCGGGTGGGCGCGGATGAGGGCAGAACACGCAGTGTAATGCGCCGTGGATTCCGGTCAGCCCACCTTTTTACGGGGGATTTTATGTTCAGTGGCAAGCCGATTGAATACCAGGACAGCCCGCTGACCAATGACGGATTCTGGCCGGATATGAACCTGTCAGACTTCCAGCGCAGCCGCAGCATTCCGGCTGACGTGGACGCGGAAACCGTGGCGAATGCGCTGCTTACGGCGGCAGCAGAGGTAAACAGTGGGCTTGCCGGTGTGCAGGAAAAGCACCGGGCGGCAGGATATCAGACCGCTGCTGACGTGCCGGGGGTCAGCATGAACGGCATCAGTCAGCTGGCGGCGCAGTACAAAAAAGCGGTGTATGCCAGGGCAAAAGCGGACCTTATGGGCGAGTTTGCGTCAGTTGGCCGCCGCGAGTCGCATCCGGGACAGGAGAGCGATGAAACGCGCAAGGGATTGCTGGCGGAGGCGTCAGTGACTATCCGCCTGATTAAAGGGCTTAAACGCGCCACGGTGAGGCAGGTATGAGCAGAGAGAGTCAGCTTGAATCACTGACCAGCTTCATTAAGTCAGAAATGCCGCCGCGTGCCATGCGGTCATTTACCAGCGAAATGACGGGACTGAAAACCATCCCCGCCGCGCGTGATATGGGGCTGGGGCAGGTGCAGCTTTCGGTGATCCGCTATGACGCAGAGCTTATCTGGGAGCGCTTCCCGTACCGTGAGTGCGATCCGCGTCTGCTTATGGCGCTGCTGGAAGTGTGGCAAGCGACTGATACAGAGGACCGGGATTTATTCAGCCAGGTCGGCATCACGAATGCCGATCCGGACTGGGACATTGAGCTGATTGACGAGGAAACCGCAATTGTGACCGTTACGGTGCCGATGGCGGAACGGCTGATTATCGTGCCGGATGAAGACGGGCCGGTTCCTTATCAGGGCGGGCGTTACCGGCTGGCCGATCCGGAAATCTGGACGGCGCTGAGCGCGATGATTTACACGGAGGTGGAGGAGTGATTTTCGGGGCGGAGATTAACGCCGCGCAGCTGCGTGACATGCGCCGCGAGATTGCAAAGCTGGAGCTGCCTGATAAAAAGCGCCAGCGGCTTATCTGGCGCATGGCGAAGTATGGCGTGATCCCGGCGGCAAAGCGCAACGTGCGAAATCAGCAGTCTCCGGACGGCACGCCGTGGCAGGCAAGAAAAACGCGCCGCCGGGGGAAGATGCTGCGCAATCTGCCGAATCTGCTGCACATCCGCGAAATGCCCGAAATTGAAGCCGTGCGGCTTTACCTGCAGGGCGGTGGATATCGCAACGGGGACAAAGCAGTACCAGCCGGGACCGTGGGTTATGCGCAGCAGGAAGGCATGAAAACCAGCGTCAGGGCACGCGGAACGGGTCGCCCCGCACCGGCGGGAAAAATGGCCACACTGGCGCAGGCTAAACGGCTGCGAAAGCTGGGCTACAAAGTGAAGCGCGGGAAGCGGTGGCGTAAGCCGCCGTTTAAGGAAATTACCGAAACGATGA
The DNA here is from genome assembly GCF_014156615.1 of Pantoea pleuroti. Lineage (NCBI taxonomy): Bacteria > Pseudomonadati > Pseudomonadota > Gammaproteobacteria > Enterobacterales > Erwiniaceae > Pantoea > Pantoea pleuroti. The sequence continues at coordinate 167,172 of NZ_SBFD01000006.1, forward strand.
GATATGCGCAGGCCGGTCTGCTGATCCGCAAGCTGACAGGGCGGGCGGCAAAAACGGTATGGACTGTCGATGTGCCGTCCCGTCCGTTTCTCGGGATGGGCAGCGACGATTTCAATAAGGCGCTGGCGCGCCAGCTGCAGGCCATTGGCTACGGCTGGGACGTTAATGCGCAGGATATCAGGGGAAGGGTATGAGCTGGCCAAATGTAACGGTCAATCAGCTTAATCAGCTGCAGGGTGAAACAAAGGATATTGAGCGCGTCGTGCTCTTTATCGGACGCGGCGCAACGAACGCCGGGAAGACGCTGGCGGTTAATACGCAGACCGATTTTGATGCGCAGCTGGGTGCGGCGGATTCGGTGCTGAAAAGTCAGGTCATGGCCGCGCTGGAAAATGCCGGTCAGAACTGGTCCGCATTCGTTCACGTCCTGGCCGAAGATGCAGAGCTGTCGGCCTGGGCAGATGCCGTACTGAGCGCGCAGCAGGTGGCATCCATGGAAGGGGTGGTGTTGTGCGCGGATGTTCCGGATAAGAAAGAGATTAACGCTGCCGCCACGCTTCGCAGCACGCTGCTGGCGAAGTTCGGGCGCTGGGTGTGGTTCATTCTGTCAGTTGGCGGTCCGGAGACTGGCGAAGCCTGGGCGGATTATCTGACGCGCATGAGCAAGCTGCAGAGCGGAATTTCTGCGTCAGCGGTGCAGCTGGTTCCGCGCCTGTGGGGAAATGAGCCGGGCGTGCTGGCCGGCCGCCTCTGTAATCGCGCCGTGACCATTGCTGACAGCCCGGCGCGCGTGAAAACCGGGGCGCTGGTAAGTCTGGGTAGTGACAGTCTGCCGGTGGACGGCACAGATAAAGTGCTGGAGCTGGCCACGCTGCAGGCGCTGGAAACGCTGCGTTTCAGCGTGCCGATGTGGTATCCGGACTATGACGGGCTTTACTGGTCTGACGGGCGCACGCTGGATGTGGAAGGCGGGGATTATCAGGTTATCGAGTACCTGCGTATTGCTGACAAAATTGCGCGCCGCGTGCGCCTGCTGGCCATCGCCCGAATTGCTGATCGCACGCTGAACAGCACGCCGGGCAGCATTGCCGCCGCGCAGCAGAGTTTTGCGAAGCCGCTACGTGAAATGTCGCAGTCAGTCCAGATTAACGGCATCCGTTTCCCCGGTGAGGTGAAATCGCCGCGCGACGGTGACGTTTCAATCAGCTGGAAAAGCGCTAAACAGGTGGAGATTTATATCGTGATGCGTCCGGTTGAATCACCAAAGGAAATTACCGTGGGGCTGCTACTGGATACCAGCCTGGACATCACTGAGGGGGCAGCATGAGCCAGCGCATCAGCGGTCAGTCATTCGATGTAAACATCGACGGGGAATTACTTCACGTCGAAAAAATCTCACTCGATATCACGGACAGCACGGCGGCGGCGTCCACGCGCGGCGTACCTGACGGACACGTAGCCGGGGAAGTCGCTGCAGAGGGTGAGATTGAGCTGAGCAGCAAAACCTTTCAGCAGCTGACCGCGAAGGCGCGTGCCGCCGGGTCATGGCGCGGCATCGATACGCTGGACTTTCTGTTTTATGCGAAGGTCGGCAGCGAAGAAACGAAGGTGGAAGCCTTCGGCTGCAAACTGGTGCTGAGTAACGTGCTGGATATCGATCCGAAGGGCGGCGCTATCAGCACGCACAAGGTGAAATACTTCGTGACCAGTCCGAAGTTCGTGAACATTAACGGCGTGCCGTATCTGGAAGCGGCGGCAACGGAAAGCCTGATCAGCTAACGGGGATACGATGCAGGACCATGAAAAAACACTGATGCAGCTGCTGCTGCTCGGCGGGGTTATCGCGCTGGGCAAAGTGCTGGCCAGTAATGAAAAAATCACGCCGCGCCTGATTGCCGGGCGCGTCATTCTGGGGTCGGCCATTTCAGTCGCGGCAGGCGCAGCGCTGGTGCAGTTCCCGGATATGTCGCCGCTGGCGGTAAACGGGGTCGGGGCGGGACTGGGGATTCTGGGTTATCAGTTCTGCGAAATGTGGTTACGCCGCCGTCTGGGTGGTGACGATAAGGAGAAGTGAAAGTGACGCTATCGGAAAAGCAGCAGTTATTTACCGGGCTGATTGCACAGCTGATCACCTGGGCGAATGATCGCGGGATGCGCCTGACGTTCGGGGAAGCCTACCGCACGCCGGAGCAGGCCGCGCTGAATGCGAAGAAGGGCAGCGGCATCGCCAACAGCCTGCACACGCAGCGGCTGGCGGTGGATTTTAACCTGTTTGTTAACGGCGAGTATAAAACCCGCACCGAAGATTACCGGGCGCTGGGTGAATACTGGGAATCGCTGGGCGGCAGCTGGGGCGGGCGTTTTAAGTCGAATCCGGACGGCAACCACTTCAGCCTTGAGCATAACGGTGTGCGCTGATGGCCAGAGACGTGCTGTTTGTGCTGGCCGGTCTGGGGCTGGCGTTTCTGGCGGGATGGACCGGGGCGGAGTGGAAGCGCGACAGCGTGGAACTGGTCGCAGAGCGTGCCGCCGGGATTGCCGCTGACAGGACGCGCGATCAGCTGCAGGGCGTGGCAAGCGAATCCGCCAGGCAGCTTGAGAACAAACTGGAGGAATTAAAAGGTGCGATACCGGCAGGCATCCGCGCTGAACTGGAGAAACCTGTTTTCAGTAATGATTGCCTGTCTGGTGATTATTTCAGGCTGTACAACGCCGCCAGTGAAAACGCAGAACGTACCCTATCAGGAAAATCTAAAAACTAAATGTCCCGTTAATCTTCCCCGATTAACCGGAACTAACGGCAGAGCCGCAGCGGAATTATTAATTCAGTGGATTGATATTTATTCAACCTGCGCGGCGCGCCATAACCAGCTTATTGACGAAATTAATTTAAGAGAGAAAAAATCATGAGTGATAAAAAAATTGAAATGACCATCGCAGGCAAAGACGTTTCTTTTACGCCGAACGTCACCGCCTATAACAAATATATCAACGAAATCACGATGGGAAATAAAGTTTCCCCGGCGCATAACTTTCTGGTTCGTATCGTCACGCCGGAAACAAAAGAAGCGTTGCAGGAATTACTGGCGCTGCCGGGCGCGGCATTACAGATTGTGGGCAAAGTGCTGGAAGAATATACGCCAGAGCTGGAAATCACCGTAAAAAACTAAGCGATCGGGTCCGTAATATCGACGCCAACGGACTCGAACAGTATCTGATCTTACGCCGTCACTGGCTGCCTGGTGAGAATGACAGCGCGGAGAACCTTGCCGCCGCGCTGTGGCTTGATAACCGGCACTGGGAAAACCAGCGCGTTGCCGTAGCTAATGGCATTGCGCTGGCGTTTAAGGGAAGCGAATGAAACAGCTGGAATTCACGCTATCGCTGATCGATAAGGTCACGCGGCCGCTTCGGCAGGCCCAGGCAGGCGTCACGGAATTTGCAGACAAGTCCCGCGCATCCTTTCAGCGCGTGGCCGTCGGCGGCGCGGGGCTATGGGGCGTGGGGCAGGCCATTAAGGGCGCGCTGGGTCCGGCAATTGAAATGTATGACGCGCTGCAGGAGCAGACCGCGCGTGGCATCGACAGCACTGCGCTTAAGCAGGTTGAGAAGGATGCGAACATTTTTTCAATGACCTACGGCAAAAGCGCCGTGGAGTTTGTGCAGTCGACGGCCAGCATTAACGCCGCAATAAGCGGCCTGACCGGTGACGAGCTGCCGAAGGTTACTCGCATTGCCAACCTTACCGCCGCTGCGCTGGGCAGCACGGCAGCGGAGTCGGCGGAGTTCATGGGGCAGATGTTTGGCAACTTCCGCGAGGATGCGGAGCGCCTGGGCAATGTGCAGTTTGCTGAGCAGCTTTCGGGAAAAGTGGCGTTTATGCGTCAGCGCTTCGGCGTGGAAATGGGCGCAATTAAGGATTTAATGGAGGGTGCGCGCGGCGTCGGCACTAACTACGGCATCGGCCTCAATGAGCAGCTTGCCGTGATGGGCGAGCTGCAGCGCACGCTGGGTACTGAGGCGTCCGGTTCGTATGAAGGATTCCTGACCGGTGCTGAGGAAGGCGCTAAAAAGCTGGGCATGAGCTTCAAAAATGAAGCGGGTCAGATGCTGTCCATGCCGGAAATCCTGATCAAGCTGCAGGCAAAATACGGCGCCAGTATCACCGGTAACGTGGAGGCGCAGAAGGCGCTGGATGATGCGTTTGGTGACAGTTCAGCGGTGGTTAAACAGCTGTGGGGCAACGTGACAGCACTGCAGCGAAACATCACCGAGCTGGGCGGCAATGACGGGCTTAAGCGCACACAGGAAATGGCCGCGAAGATGGTTAAGCCGTGGGACCGGTTTATTCAGATTCTGGAAGCCATCCGGCGCGTGATCGGCCTGACGCTGATACCGGTGATTTATCCGCTGCTGATCCGCCTGGCGGATATGGGGCAGACGTTCGCGCGCTGGATGCAGATGTTTCCGAACATCGCGCGCGTGGTCGGGTATGTGGCGCTGGCCGTGCTGAGTTTCGCCGGTGCGGGTGCGGTGGCTAATATCGTGATCGGCATGACTACGTTTGTCATGACCGGGCTGCGCGGCATCCTGATGGGGGTTCTGCTGGTCACGCGCCTGTATACCGGGGCGCTGTGGCTGGCCGGGGCAGCGGTGAAGGCTTATGCCATGATCATGCGCACACTGCGCGGCGTACTGCTGGCCGTGCGTATCGCTTCAGTGCTGACCGGCGCGGCCATTAACTTCATGAGCTGGCCGATTTTGCTGATCATCGGCGCAATCGCGCTGCTGGCCGCAGGCTGTTATCTGCTGATCGCGCACTGGGATGCAATCAAAGCCGCCGTGATGAACACCGAAGCCTTTCAGGTTGTATCCGGCGCGGTGGCAGCTGTAGCCGGTGTATTTGGTAAAGCCTGGGCGTTTATCAGTGAGGGCTGGCTGAGTTTCGTGGCGCTGCTGTCCGGTTTTTCTGTAACGCAAACGCTGGGGAATATGGCCAGCGGGATAATGAATCTCTTTGCGAACCTGTGGGACAACATTAAAAAAACGGCGCTGAGTTCACTTAACTGGATTATTGCCAAAATCAACAAAATCCCCGGCGTCGATATTGCGGAATTTGGTGAGCCTGCAGCGCCGCCGCCACGTGTCGAAAATAATCTGACAACCAGCGGCCAGTTAAAAGGCATTGAAGCAGGCGGAATTAATAAAACTATTTCCAGCAACAGCCGGAGCGTAACGGATAACAGCAAACGCATCGAAAAAGTGGAAATTAATACAGGTGGCGGCATGACGCCGCAGCAGCTGATGGAGTGGCAGGAGCTGGCGGGATGAGTGAATTACTGTATATCGACTTGCTGATTGAAAACGGCGACTTTGTTTTAAATACGGGAAAAGAGCCGGTCACGTGTAATAACCGTAAAAGTATTCAGCAGGATATTGCGCACGCAATCATTGAATCCGGCCTGATGACCGAAATGATTGCAGAAAGAAGTCCGACATTACGCGCTGATATTCTGACGCGGCTTGAATTACTGATTGAAGACGATGAGCGGATTATCCCTGGCACCATTGAACTGACAGAAGAAAGCCTGTCACGCCTCTGGGTGACGGCCAGCACATACGACTTCGGCGCACTGTCTTACGGGGTGGATATATGACGGACAAACCGCAGGTGGATTTTACGGAGGTGGTGAAAGCCAGCGGGATGCCGGTGACGGAAGCGGAGCTGAAAGCACGCTTTACGGACATAGCCGCAGAGGAAGGGCTGATCACCAACACGTCACGCATGTCACCGTTCTGGCGGCTGGTCACGGCCATTATCACCGCGCCGGTGCTATGGCTGGCGGATGTCATGATCAATACGGTACTGGTGAATATGTTCGTGGCCACGGCAGGCGGTCAGATGCTGCGCCTGCTGGCATGGGCGGTCAACGTCACGCCAAAACCGGCAAGCCGGGCTGAAGGCGTTATCCGTTTCACAAAGGAGAATGCCGGGGCTGACGTGACCGTGCAGGCCGGTACGCGTATCCAGACTGAGCGTATTAACGGCGTGATTTACGAGCTGGTGACCGTTGCTGACTTCACCATTCCGGCAGGGGAAGCCAGCGCGCTGATCCCGGTGCGCGCGTCAGATGTAGGGGCTGCGTGGAACCTTGCGCCGGGCTATTACCGCATCCTGCCGGTGGCCGTCACCGGCATCACGCAGGCGGAAAGTGAGGAAGACTGGCTGACCGTGCCGGGCGCAGATGAAGAGAGTGATGACGAGCTGCGCGAGCGCTGCCGCAATCAGTTTAACCTGGTGGGTAACTACCACACAGACGCGGTTTACCGCTCAATGATCGCCGGTGTGGTTGGACTGAGTATTGACCGGATTTATTTCCTGCACGATGCGCCGCGCGGGCCGGGAACGGCAAACGCCTATCTGCTGCTGGATTCCGGCGTACTGTCAGATCCGTTTATCACCGCGGTAAATGACTACATCAACACGCAGGGCCATCACGGCCACGGTGACGACATGCAGTGCTTTGGAATGCCGGAAACCCGGCACGATCTGAGCGTGAAAATGTATCTGCAGAACCCGGATAACATGACCGCCGAAAATCAGGCGCTGCTGATTAAAAATGCCGGAAACCTTATCCGCAGCGCATTCCGTGAAAATGCTGACTATGACGTTAAAAAGACGTGGCCATACGCACGCTTTTCATTTTCGAACCTCGGGCGTGAGCTGCACAGAGAGTTTCCGGAGGTGGATTCAGTCACCTTTTCACTGGGCGATATCGTCAGTGATTTAAGTGTGCCACGCCTTAACAGCCTGACGGTGAGTATTGAACATGACTGATTTTGATAAAAAGCTGGCCGGGCTGCGCCTGCCAACGTGGATGCGCAAAGGGGAGCCGGACAAACTTCTCAAAGCCTCGCGTAAGTTCTGGGCGCAGGTGTACGGCTGGGTTACGTGGCCGGTCAGCCAGTTTGATCCGCTGACCTGTTCTGAACCGCTGCTGAATCTGCTGGCGTATGACCGGGATATTACCCGCTTCAACGGTGAGCCGCTTTCACTGTTCCGCAGGCGCGTAGCGTTTGCGTTTATTAACGCGCGTGATGCCGGGTCAGTGGCAGGGTTTATCAGTATTTTCGAGCGGCTGGGTATCGGGTATGTGGAGCTGGTTGAGCGCCAGCCCGGCATTGACTGGGACGTAATCCAGGTGCGCGTTTCAGACAGCCAGATTGCGGACAACGCGCAGCTGCTGCTTCAGATAATCCAGCAGTACGGCAGGACGTGCCGCCGTTATCAGTTTGAGGTGATCACCTCGCAGCCGTTCGCCATCCGTGCAGGCTGGGACCAGGGTGAATATGTGGTTTACCCGGCGCACATCGCCGGGGCGGACGTGACCAGCGCGACGTTCAGCGCAGGAATTTAAGGGAAAATTATGTCACAGACAGTTATCACGACAGCATTTGAGCAGTGGAAAGCGCGCCAGGCGGAAACCGGCGAGCCGGTATTACTGGATGAATTTATTTTTGCAAACGTGCCGGGCCTCGATCCGGCTAAGCCGGTAGACCGCAGCGAGGGCATCCCGTCAGAGGCACAGATAGTTCACCGTCAGGCGGTCACGCGCAAGGGCGTGGTTAATCAGAATGCGGTGGTGCATTCAGTGGTACTGGGCGCGGACACGGGCGATTTTACGTTTAACTGGATCGGACTGACAAACAGCGCAACCGGCACGCTGGCCATGATCGTACATGCCCCGGCACAGCAGAAGCTGAAAACCCGCGAGGGCCAGCAGGGTAACGTGCTGACACGTTCATTCCTGATGGAGTACAGCGGCGCACAGCAGGAAACGGGTATCAGTACGCCAGCGGAAACGTGGCAGATTGATTTCACCGCGCGCATGGGCGCAATGGATGAGCGCCAGCGGCTGGAAAACACCGATATTTATGGCCCGGCTGCGTTTTTTGGTGATGGCTGGCTGGTCGGTAAAAGCGGCACGCAGTATTACGTCACACATGGCGCGGGATACGTGGGCGGCCTGCGTGCGCAGCTGGACGTGGACCAGAATATTAAGGTCGGTGTGAAGCCGGTAAAAGTGTGGCTGGACGTGTGCTTTACCGGGACGCTGGCCAGCGTCTGGGGCGTGCAGAGCAAAATCACAGTAGCGGCTGATCTTGCTGACTATGAGCAGGACGGTGTGAAGCATTATGTGTCAGCGCTGGCGGGTATTGACGCTGCCGGGAACATCACGGACCTGCGTCCTAAAGGGTCGCTGGACAATCAGCAGGCCAGTGATGCGCTGAAAAAACATGAACAATCACGTAATCACCCCGATGCGACACTGAAAGAAAAAGGCTTCGTGCAGCTGAGCAGTGCAACAGACAGCGCCAGCGAAACGGCAGCGGCAACGCCTAAAGCAGTAAAAGCGGCAAACGATAATGCCAATACGCGTCTGAAGGCGTCAGCAAACCTGTCAGACCTTACTGATATCAATAAAGCTAGGGAAGTGCTGAAACTCGACAAGGTCGGTAACTGGATGGCGGTGCAGGCCAATGGCGGTCAGCGTTCATCCGGTAATCACCAGATGTTTATTGACTGGGGTACTGACGCGAAACCACATTTAACGGTTGACGCTTCCTACATTGGTGAGATGTTCACTACTCACAATCCGCCTACGCCCGCACAGACCAATTCCTATCCGATGTGGGGTGGCAGCCTGAATGAAGAGGCCAGCGTCACCGTAATTTCTGCTACTAAAAATGGTAGCGCCGGGCAGTCTATTTATGCGCCCATGTTTCGCTCCTGCATTAAAAACCGTGGCGGTGACATGGATTTCAAAGATGGCGCGTCGGCATGTTTCCGTATGGTTGAGGTTATCAGCAATTACGCGTTTGCTGAGATTCTGGTAGATGGCTACGGGGGCGTCAGTTCATTTGCATTCCGCAATGACGGCAGTTTCAGAGCACCTGGTCAGCTACACGCAGGAGGCGCATTTATTGCAGTCGATGGCAACATTTACGGCGGTGTATGGGGCGGATATCTGAATAACTGGATTGTCGGCAAAATCGGTGAGGTAAATAACGCCCTCAACGGCGTAAGAGGCACAGCAAACGATGCGTGGAATAAAGCGCAGGATGCGCAGGTTAACAGGGTTGCAGATGTTGCCCTGGGTGGTGAAGGCGCATTTCTTATTGTTAAAAATGGCCAGCAGCGCGTTCCCGGTGGTTGCGTGATGACCGGCTGGAATTATGAAGGCGATAACCCAGGCGGGGATACGGTGTTTTACCGTCCCATTCAGAAATATATCCCGTCAATGGGATGGGTAAATGTAGGGCATACGGCATGATGTTAATTCTTAAAAATTTCACGCAGTACGTTCCGGAATATGCGGATTTAATGATCCCTGCGCTTTATTTTCAAAGTGAAAAGGGTGAGGACTGGTATTTTCACCGCATGCGCTTCAGTGATGACACGCTGAAAGTCTGCTACGACAGCGAGGGCGTGATCCGTTCTTTTGGGTTTGACGCATCACGCCTTTACCCTGGCGGATATTCCGTTGCTGAAGTTGAAAAAGAAGCGGTTCCAGAAAGTATCTCGATTGATGGTTCATGGATGTTTGACGGTTCCGCAATTGTGCCCCGCATATACACCCATGCTGAACGGGTTGAGCTGGCAGATAAAAAACGCCTGTCACTTATTGCTGATGCGGTTGCTGAAATGTCCCCGCTACTGGATGCGGTTGAGCTGAGCAGGGCTACCGCTGAGCAGTCAGCCCGGCTGACAGCGCTGAAAAATTACCGCCTTGATCTGATTGAGCTTGATGTTTCAGACCCGGATAACATTGTATGGCCGGAGCTGCACGATGTGGCGTGAAGCACGACTGGCGCTGACTGACGCGGTGACCGCGCTGAGCTGCAGCGTGGTTCCGGTGCATCCGTGGATTTACGGGCTGGGGCAGCAAACGGATAACGGTGCATACCTGAGTCCGGTGAATGCCACTGCCTATCTGGCGCAAAAGCTGGCAGGCATTGGCGGAAAAGCTGACGTGGTTATTCTGATGGTGGCCAGCCAGACGCATGACAATTTTATTTCATCACTGAACCAGCTGGCTGAGGTTTTCCCGGCACCGGCGTTTGTTCAGGTGAAGCGTCTGGCGCAGTCTGCCGCCACCCTGACCACGGAAAAGATGCAGCTGCCTGCACGGATGAGCACGATTCTGCCGCCATCTGTGCCGCTGTCCGTGCCATCCAGCCGCGCCGCGTTTGCAGCCGCCGCCGTGAAGCAGGCGCAGAGTGAAGCAGGCGCAGCAGCCGGGCTTGACGGGCTGAAAGCGCAGCTGGCTGCGTTTGGCCAGAAACGTGATGCCATGCTGACAGAAATTGCCGCCGGGCTGAGCGATCTGCAGGGCAAAAGCGCACGGGCATGGGTGTTTACCGGCGGCGGCGACGTGGTGACCACGCTCACGCAGCTGGAAAAAGATATTCCGCAGCCGTCCGCTGTGTATTCGGCGGCCGTGATGCTGGTCGGTGACAATCTTGAAGGAATAAGAGGCATGATCCATGAGTACAAACCCGACGCTGGCGCTTAACGGTGAGGGCATCCCGCTTAAAAATATGCGGGTTACCGTATCAATGGCTTTTCAGGACAAAGACCAGTCCGGGCAGACCAGTTCAACGGCTAAGGCAGAGCAGGGCATTAAGGGAAAAGAGCTGAGGATCAGCGGCGAAATCGGTTTCAGTGATGCTGCCCTGCTGAAGCGCATTTTTGAGCTGGCTTCAGCAACCGACGCCAGCGGCCAGCGGCAAAAATATCGCGTGGCGCATGAGGTGGCGCGCGCGGTAAGTTTTCGCGAGGCGACGTTCACCGGCAATGTGGACGCCCCGCAGCAGGAAGGAAAAATGGCCTGGCTGATAACATTCACCCTGACAGAGCATGTAAGCGTTCAGGAAAAGCGCGAAGCGCGCGCAACCGGCAAAACCACGGCCACCAAACAGACCGGCGGCGGCAAAGGCGGACCGCAGGCCGCAGGCGAGAGCGACGAACAAATGACGTGGTTTGAGCGCAAAGTGCTTAAGCCGGTAAACGACGCACTGGAATAGCGATGAAACCTGTAACCCGACTTTACCTGTCAACTGATGAAGTGCATCTGACAGATGCCGCTCTGGTGCTGGAGCTTAGCAGCTGTGGCCGTGGCTTCATCACGGCAAAGACCAGCACTGATTACACCGGCAAAATGGTCCGCATTGATACCGGCTACCCTGACCGGCTGCTGCGCTGGTTTACCGGATACGTGGAGCGCTCGCAGCCTTCGGAAACCGGCTATCAGCGTCTTTTCATCCGGGAGCTGTGCGGCGTATTTGATCGCGCATGGCCGTGCGCATTTCAGCACCCGACGCTTCGCCAGATTGCTGCCTGGCTGGAAGAACACAGCGGCCTGACCGTTACCGTGCCGCAGGCAGCTTACAGCGACAGGCCGATCCCGCACTTCACGCACAGCGGTACAGGATTTCAGCTGCTGGCCAGTCTGGGGCGCGCCTTCGGGATTGCCGATTATCTCTGGTATCAGCTGCCTGATGGCAGCATGTATCTGGGCGGCGCTGAAAAGGCGTTGTTTGCCGGTAAGCCGGTGGATATTCCGCCGGAGTTCAGCCAGTCCATTGCCGGTGGCAATACGATGACCGTACCTGTGATCCAGTCACTGCGTCCGGGCGTGGAGGTAAACGGCCAGCGCGTGACAAAGGTGCAGCTGAGCGGCGACACCATGACAATTACCTGGACGCCGCGAAACCGTATCACCGGCCAGCCGCTACAAAAAACACCGGTACAGCGGCAGGTTGAAAGCCATTACCCGGAGCTGGCCAGCGGCCTGCACCTGCCCAAAATGGCGCGCGTTGTTGCGCCGACTGAGGCAGTAAAAAGCGGAAACTTTGCTGACCCCTTCAGGCCGCGCTATGCCGTTGATCTGCAGCTGCTGGATGCTGACGGCAATCCGGACGGCAACACGCCGGTTTATCCTGCCGTGCCGCTGCCCGTTCCGATGGCCGGTAATGATTCCGGCATGTTTCAGTTTCCGCCAGAGGGTACGCTCGTTGAGGTCGGTTTTACCGGCGGACGCCCGGACAAGCCGTTTGTGCGCCAGACCATGCCAGACGGGACCAGCCTGCCGGACGTGAAGCCGGGCGAACAGCTGCAGCAGCAGCGCGCGGAAGTATCACAGCGGGTAACGCAGGCGGGAGACTGGGAGCGCCAGACAGATCAGGCCATTCGTGAAACGTCCATGAGCCGGGAAGTTAAAGCCGATACGGAAACGCGTGATCTGGTCAGCAGGGAAACGACAGTCAAAGCTACGGACAGGACCACTGTGATCGGAACGGCGTCACTGATGGCCGGAGCAATTCAGCACGTGACAACAGGCAATTACAGCGTGGCCACGCAGCAGAGCCAGCTGATTACAGTGGGCGGTAATGCGGAAACGGACGTCACCGGCAGCGCGGCGATTAAAGTCGGTCAGGCACTGACTGAAAAAATTGGCCAGCTGCGCCAGAGCATTGCAGGGACGCGTCAGGAAATTATCGCGCCGGTTGTATGGATTGGTTCAGAGAAGATTAACGTGGCCCAGCTGATGCTCGATACCGTGGCGCTAGTGCAGCAGCTGGCTGACCAGCTGGCCAGCCATACGCACCCGTCAACCGGCCAGCCCACGAACAGCAGCGATATCGCAAAGAGCAGCCAGCAGGCCGCCGCGCTCAGTACGAAATATTCACCCGTCATAGGCAAGTAAGCCAGCACACTAACCCGCTATCGCAGCGGGTTTTTTATTGCCCGTCACCAGAACGCCTCAGACGCACAATGCGCCACGCAAAGGCGCGCCTATCATGCACGACAACCATAAACAGATCATCCGCACAGCGCGGCACTGGCTGCGCGTCAGTACGGCAAAATAATCGTCCGGCAGACAAAATCGGCGCTACACCGCACCCGCCTGCAGGTTTTGCATCATAAAAATTTTTCAGTTCTATTTTTTTACAAAAGGCATGGCCAGACCGCGCCGGTGCTGAAGTCCCGCCAGAGTCTGCCAACTGAAAAGAATGAAAAGAATTTCAGTGTTTTTCACTATTATCGATCTAAGTTAGATGAAATAATTTACGTAACAATAAGATAAATAAGGGAAATTTAGGATTTTTGTGACTTATGAAGAGTGTTTTCATTTTCGTGTTGAGTTCACTATGGCAAAGCTGAAGCCAGAGCAGGCGCGGCGCAGCTACAAATAAGAAGGCAAGATCAAACTGAAAAGTTGCACACATGTCGCAGGCAGAATGTAGTGTTCTCACAGCTGCATAAAACTTAATTTTAATGTTGGAATTTAAGAAAATCTTTGCCACATTAATAGTTGATTTTTAGCTGTGCGAGTTTTTTGAGGAATAATTGACTTAATTTTTTGAGCTTACATCAAGGCATTCGATATGACTGAAAAATTTACCGCGATTTTGCTAGATACTAGTATTTACGATCAGTACGGGTTAAAGCTTGAAAAAGGGCTTCTGGGTAAGCTTTCCCAATTCAGCAGAACTTCGACGACATTTTTGATTCCGGATGTAATTTACAATGAGGTCAAAAATCATCTTGAAAGAAAAATAAAGACTTCACGTGGCTCGCTTGAAAAAGCTCTGGAAGAAGCAGGCGATCATCTTTTTTTTGATGGAAGTGAACTAAATGATGCAAAAAAAACGTTGATTGAAAGCAGAGAGGTGGAAGGATTAGGTAAGAGCAGGTTAGACAGATTTGTAGCAGTAACAGATGCAGAGGTTTTAACTACAGGTGATTATGTTTCTGTACCTGAGCTACTCAAACGCTATTTCTCTTCCGAAGCCCCCTTTGCAGATACTGGTAAGAAAAAAAATGAGTTTCCAGATGCAATAACACTCATGGCCGTCCAAGCTTGGGCTAAAGAGAATGGTGAAAATGTTCTTGCTGTAGCAAGAGATGATGATTGGCAGCGATTTTGTGTCGACGCTGATAACTTGCACTTCGAACCAGACTTATCAAGAGCATTAGCACACTTCAACGAAGAGACTGCACCCTATGAGCTAATTGATAATCTACAGAAAGCGCTTGAGCAAGGACAAGCCAATAAGTTCCTGCATGATGTTGCTGTACACCTTGAGTCAAACTTTGATGGTTTTTCACCAGAACAAGAGGCTGATTCATATTTATATTGGGAGTCTGAAGGGTGTTCAGGTGGATTTGAAGATTTTGATTTCTCAGATAATCACTTCACTGTCATTGACAAGGATGAAAACTGGGTTGTTTTAGAAGCAGATGCAGACATTTCTGTTTATGCAGAAGGAGATTTCTCCTTATCAGTTTACGATTCATTCGACAAAGACCACGTCTACATAGGGAGAGTTACTAAACGAGCTGAGGAAACATATACCTCCAGAATACTTATTACAATCTCTGGAGATTTATCCGGTCCTATTGATGATTTGACCATAGAAGATGTCGAAGTGATCGAACGCCCAACGTCGATGGATTTTGGAGAGCTTGAACTGGAGTATGAGCCTGACGAGGAAGACTTATAACTTAAAAATAGGCGCTATCTCAATCGCCAGTTTCATGAGAGATTTAATCTAAACTATTGAATATAATTATTAAAATAAACCAAACCCATCTGTTTGCTAAATAGATGGGTTCAGAGTGTATTAAAAGTCTTCAATAGATCCTAGTTCTACATCTTGTTTGCTTCCTGCAATTTCTTTAATGGAAACAAGGAGAGCATCCTCTGCGCCGCCTCTTTCTCGAAGACTATCTTCTTTGACAAAAAGTTTGTCTTGGTGCATTCGCAAGATTGCTCCATCAGCGATGGCGTAAAGGTCTTGGCCAGTGCGGTGCATCTCTAGGAGCAAAGCTTTTAACGCCAGTTCAGTTTGATATTTTGTGGCCATCTACATTAAATCCTTTAACTAGGTAGGTTTAAAATAGGTATAGGTGAAACAATGATAGTTTTTTAGATAAGTCATTGTTTAGATAGTTATTTTCGAGCTAGAAACTAGACGGTTATGAGTGCAATACCAAAATAATACTAGCAGAAGCTTTGCCGCCATTTTGCCGCCATAAAAAAATATTCATAACATAAGATAATGATATTATTATTAAATTTTTGTTGGTTAAGTTGTTTTGCAATACATCTCACCATAAGGATAGCGGCCAAACTCTGGGCCTATTTTGTCCGCTATCTTCTTATCAGAATCAGACGCTAATCCGGATGCTATCAGCCCCAGCCTGTTTTCTCATGCGACACTTTTGCGACACTCACAAGCAGGGCAACAAAAAAGCCACTCAATAGAGTGGCCTAATTACATGATTTTAAAGCTAAAATTTGGTGGCCCCTGCTGGGTTTGAACCAGCGACCAAGCGATTATGAGTCGCCTGCTCTAACCACTGAGCTAAGGGGCCAGCGGAGCGGGGATTATAAAGTATCTCTTCAGGGCAATCCAGCACTCAGCCACCGGTTGCTGAAATAAGCAGCAGTGATTTACCTGCTGATTTCTATAACAAATCTGGCGAACCGCGATCCCGAAGTCGCAAACAGGCACGGATAATGCTTCTCCGTGCCTTTAGTGAAACCGGACTGCAGTCGTTATGGCTGATGGCTGACTCAGCGCTGACGATAACGGGATGCTGATTGATTCCGTGAAAGGTGGGGAACCATTGTGCCGCGTGCCTGATCGTAGTCGTGCCACATTTGCAGATCTTCCAGCGCCGGAATGGTTACCGTCTCCTTGCTGTCGAGTCCGGCAAGCGCGGCGTCCACCATCTCATCAACGTCCATCAGCATTTCAGCCGGAATGTCATTAATAGACTGGCCTGCGCGGTCGAAAATCTCCGTACGGGTCGCACCGGGCAACACCGCCTGTACCTGCACGCCGCTCTCTGCAAGTTCACGCTGCATCGCACGCGTCAGAGTCAGTACGTAAGACTTAGTGGCGTTATAAGCGCCGTTGAACATCTCATGCACCAGCGACAGCACCGATGCGATATTGATAATGATGCCATTACCGCGCGCTTTGAAAGCCCGGCCAGCCGCCTGTGCCAGACGGGTGGGTGCCAGAATATTTAACGCCAGCATGCTGTTAATGCGTGTGATGTCCGCCTCAAGAAACTCACCCTCAACACCCATGCCCGCGTTGTTCAGCAGCAGCGTAATCTGTGCGTTGTTCGCGAGCTCCGACTCCACGCGTTGCAGATCCTGCTCGTGCGTTAAGTCAGCCGCCATAACCGTCACCTGAATATCGTGCTGCTTTGCCAGTGCGTCAGCCAGGGTGGTGAGCCGGCCCTGATCGCGCGCGACCAGAATCAAATCATAACCGCGTGCTGCCAGTCGTTTTGCATAGGTCGCGCCGATACCGCTGGATGCGCCGGTAATTAAAGCTGTGCCTGATTGTGACATCTCTTTTTCCTCGTATGATGATCGTCATAATAGCTATCAATATGACGATCATCATATCTGTCGTCAAGCTGGAATATGATGACCGTAATAATTACTATAATAGCCAGACGCTACGTAGCAGATACCGCAGGAGATGAGATGGAGAAGCAGAGCAGCAAAGCGCATACGCGGTGGCGTATCCTTGATGAGGCGGCGCGCGTGATGCGTGAAACCGGCACCGAAGGAATTGGTGTAGCGGCGCTGATGAAGCGGGTCGGTCTGACACACGGCGGTTTTTATGCGCATTTTACCTCACGCGAGGAGCTGGTTGAGGAGGTGCTGAAGCATATGTTTGCTGAAGCCGATACCTTCAAGCCTGCGGAGTCCGTGACAGAGCCAGCACAGCAGCTGGCAGATTTTATTGATAGCTATCTTTCCGAGGCGCATCGCAATGCGCCGGCGCAGGGCTGTCCATTAGCCGCTCTGGTGAGTGAAGTGGCTCATCTTCCACAGCCGACACGGCAGATCTTCGCACAGGGCTTTAACGCGATGCAGGCCGGTCTGGCGCAGATATTGCTTGGGCTGAGGCTGCCCGATGCGGAAGCGCTGGCCTCCAGCATGCTCGCAGAGATGGTTGGCGCGCTGGCGCTGGCGCGCGCCTGTCCGGATGCAGAGCAGGCCAGCCAGATGCTGCAACGCAGCCGCGATGCGCTGAAGCAGCGTACGCTGGAGGTGGCGGCATGAGTGAACACGCTATCCGCGACATCATCAGTTCCGGTCTTGATGTGCTGTTCTGTGGCATTAACCCGGGACAGTCCACCGCCCATCAGGGGTTTCATTTTGCGCATCCCGGCAACCGGTTCTGGAAAGTCATCCATCTGGCGGGATTCACCCAGCAGCAGCTGAAACCGGAAGAGGAGCAGCGCTTAACGGAAACCGGCTGCGGCATCACCATGCTGGTTGAGCGGCCCACGGTGCAGGCGAGTGAGTTAGCGCCTGATGAGCTGCGCGATGGCGGTAAACGGCTGATGGAAAAGGTGCTGGATTACCAGCCAGCAGCGCTGGCGATTCTGGGTAAGGATGCGTTTCGTCGTGCTTTTAAGCAGAGCAAAGTCGAATGGGGCAAACAGCCGATATGTATGGGGAAAACGCAGGTGTGGGTGTTGCCGAATCCCAGCGGCCTTAATCGCGCATCTCTGGACGAGATGGTAGAGGCTTATCGTCAGCTCTATGTGGAACTGCATGCGGGGAACGAATGAATCTGCGCAGGGCAGGGGAGAGGCAGTAACAGGCAGGCATAAAAAACCCCGGCGAACCGGGGTTTTTGTCTGACTTAATCGTCGAGGAAGCTACGCAGCACTTCCGAACGGCTCGGATGGCGCAGTTTACGCAGAGCTTTGGCTTCAATCTGACGAATACGCTCACGCGTAACGTCGAACTGTTTGCCCACTTCTTCCAGCGTATGGTCAGTGTTCATATCGATACCGAAACGCATGCGCAGCACTTTCGCTTCGCGCGCGGTCAGGCCAGCCAGCACGTCATGGGTAGCAGAACGCAGGCTCTCTGAGGTAGCAGAATCCAGCGGCAGCTCCAGCGTGGTGTCTTCGATAAAATCGCCCAGATGTGAATCTTCATCATCACCAATCGGCGTCTCCATAGAGATCGGCTCTTTAGCGATTTTCAGCACCTTGCGGATTTTATCTTCTGGCATCAGCATACGTTCAGCCAGCTCTTCCGGCGTGGGTTCGCGGCCCATCTCCTGCAGCATCTGGCGTGAAATACGGTTGAGCTTGTTGATGGTCTCAATCATATGCACCGGAATACGGATGGTACGCGCCTGGTCGGCGATAGAGCGGGTGATAGCCTGACGAATCCACCAGGTCGCATAAGTCGAGAACTTGTAACCACGGCGATATTCAAACTTATCTACCGCTTTCATCAGGCCGATATTACCTTCCTGAATCAGGTCAAGGAACTGCAGACCGCGGTTGGTATATTTCTTGGCAATCGAAATAACCAGACGCAGGTTAGCTTCCACCATCTCTTTCTTGGCGCGACGTGCTTTGGCTTCACCGATCGACATGCGACGGTTAATGTCTTTGACCTGTTCAATGGTCAGACCGGTTTCTTCTTCAACCTGCGCCAGTTTCTGCAGGGAACGTGTCACGTCATCCTGCACTTCCAGCAGCTTTTCAGACCACGGCTTGTTCATGGCCAGTGCGGCTTTGAACCAGGTTTCATTGGTTTCGTTGCCGGTAAACAGCGTGATGAAGTTTTTCTTCGGCATTTTGCATAGCTCAATACAGAGCTTCATGATCAGACGTTCCTGCGTACGGACGCGTTCCATCATGGTGCGCATGCTGCCTACCAGGTAATCGAACTGCTTCGGTACCAGGCGGAACTGCTTGAAGACATCAGAGAGGTTCTGGATTTCAGCAACGGCGGCAGCATGACTGCGACCTTTGCTTTTAATCACTGCGCGGGTAGTTTCATATTGCTTACGCAGGTCAGAAAACTTCTCGCGCGCCAGTTCCGGATCGATTGAGTTATCGTCGTCGGAGCTGTCATCATCCTCCTCATCTTCTTCTCCATCGTCTTTACGATCGGCTTCAGAAAGTTCAGAGCCCACGTGCGTTGCCGTTGGGGCGATATCTTCTTCTGCGTTAGGATCGACGAAACCGGTGATCAGATCGGAGAGGCGTGATTCGCCTGCTTCAACTTTGTCGTACTGATCCAGAAGATACGTAATCGCTTCAGGGTATTCGGCTACAGAACACTGAACCTGGTTGATACCGTCTTCAATACGCTTAGCGATGTCAATTTCGCCTTCGCGCGTCAGCAGTTCAACGGTACCCATTTCACGCATATACATGCGGACCGGGTCAGTAGTACGCCCGATTTCAGATTCAACGCTGGATAACACCTGAGCGGCAGCTTCCGCGGCATCTTCGTCAGTATCGGAGCTGTTTTCGTTCAGCATCAGATCGTCGGCATCCGGGGCTTCTTCAACCACCTGAATACCCATGTCGTTAATCATCTGGATGATGTCTTCGATCTGATCTGAGTCGACGATATCTTCCGGCAGATGGTCATTGACCTCAGCATAGGTCAGATAGCCTTGCTCCTTACCACGGGTGACAAGAAGCTTGAGCTGTGACTGCGGGTTTTGCTCCATAAGACGGTATCCACACTTCTGTTAAATTAGATTGGTGTCGGTCGGCAGCGAGCCAACAATAGCAGTAAAGGCATTTAATTCTTGCCGCTGCCTTCGTCGCGGCGTGGGCTTTGCCCATCAGTATTCGGCACTTAAGCCGCTTGTATAAACTCTGTGCTAATGGCCTGGCTTACTCGTCATTCTGCTCCCCGGCAGTGCTCGCTTTCCTCACGTACTTCAGTACGCTCCGGAAGCTGTGCGCTGGCGGTGACCAGACTGACTTCGACGCCTGCGGCCTTTAAATTTTGTGCTGCTGGCCTGGCTTACTTGCCATTCTGCTCCCCGGCAGTGCTCGCTTTCCTCACGTACTTCAGTACGCTCCGGAAGCTGTGCGCTGGCGGTGACCAGACTGACTTCGACGCCTGCGGCCTTTAACTTGTGGTACTGCGGACTATTTCGGTACCGGCATCACTCACGGTAGCGAAACGGGTGTCAGCGGCACTAAAACAGGCAATCTGCCCTTTCATCTGTCAGAACGGGCAGCGTGCTGAAAACAGTTACTTTCTGGCAAACGCCTGACTGAGAGTCCAGAGTTCCCGGCGCTCATCGGCGCTCAGTCCCTGGGTGCGTTCACGCGCAATCAAAAACTCCAGGCGCTCTTCAAGAGCAGAGTCGTAGATGCTGGCCAGCGAGTCCTGAAACACCGCTTCGGCTTCCTCATCTACTATCATGTGGTTCCAGATCGCCAGTGTTTCAAGCGTCTGACTAAAATTTGTTCCGCGATATAACTCTAGTAGCTGACCGGTGGTCAATCCAGGATTCTCATTACAACGGCCCACTAATTCAATAAATAGCGGTAAACCCGGCATTTTTGACTCAGACAGCCCATCAAGCGAAGGCACCAGGGTGGCCAGCTGCGGACTCTGAATCAGCAACGCGATCAGCACGCGCATAGTGGTACGCTTGAGCGGTGGCGCTACCGGCGTCGTTCCGCTTGCGGCCAGCTTCGGCATCAGCTTTTCAAGCTGATTGTCGTCAAGAATACCCAGTTTATTCCCCAGTTCCTGACGCATATAAATTCGTAAGGTCTCACCAGGGATCTGTGTAATCAGCGGTAAAGCCAGCGTGCTCAGGCGCGCCTTTCCGTCGCGTGAGCTCAGATCCACCTGCGGCAGCAGGCTATCAAATAAAAACGAAGAGAGCGGCATCGCCTGCTCCATCCTCGCTTCGAAGGCGTCTTTACCCTCTTTGCGTACCAGCGTATCCGGGTCTTCACCATCGGGTAAAAACATAAAGCGTAGCTGACGACCATCATTCATGTAAGGCAATGCGGTTTCAAGCGCACGCCATGCCGCTTCACGACCCGCCCTGTCGCCGTCGTAACAGCAGATCACGGTGTCGGTACTGCGAAACAGCAACTGAATGTGTTCAGCAGTGGTGGAGGTGCCTAATGACGCGACGGCATAATCTATTCCGTACTGCGCCAGCGCAACCACGTCCATGTATCCCTCAACCACTAACAGGCGGGCGGGTTCAGGATGGTTCTTAACGGCTTCATAGAGGCCATAGAGCTGGCGGCCTTTATGGAAAATAGGTGTTTCCGGCGAGTTCAGATACTTCGGCGTATCGTTACCCAGCACGCGTCCGCCAAAACCTATGACGCGTCCACGCTTATCGCGAATCGGAAACATGACGCGGTCGCGAAACCGGTCATAAGTACGGCCTTTGTCATTGCTGACCAGCATGCCCGCTTCCATCAATGACTCGCGATCTTCCGATTGCTTACCAAAACGCTTGAGAACGTTATCCCAGCCTGCTGGCGCGTAACCTATGGCGAAGTGATTGATGATTTCGGCGCTCAGACCACGACGATCAAGATAGTCGCGTGCTGGCTGCGCACTGGATTGCTGCAGACCCTGCTGATAAAAACCGTTCAGGTTCTCCATCAGCTGATACAGGCTCTGGCGCTGATGGCGTTCCATCTGGCTGGGCCCGCTGCCTGCTTCGTAAGGCACGTCTAAACCGTGGGAAGTGGCTAACTCTTCAATACTTTCCACAAACTCCAGACGATCAAAGTTCATTAAAAAGTCGATAGCGTTGCCGTGTGCACCACAGCCGAAACAGTGATAGAACTGCTTTTCGCCGTTTACGGTGAAAGAGGGCGTTTTTTCATTATGGAAAGGACAGCACGCATGGAAATTCTTACCCTGCTTTTTCAGCTTAACGCGGGCATCGATAAGATCCACGATATCCGTGCGGGCAAGTAAATCGTTGATAAATACGCGTGGAATTCGTCCAGCCATACGCCCCAGATTTTCAGCTCATAAACGGCAACAAGCCGCGCTTCCTTTCGGAAAGCACGGCCTTTTACTTGACTCTGTCTGCGTGAATCACGCGGTGGAGGCGGACCTCCGGAACGACTTAGTACAGACGAGTGCGGCGTGCGTTTTCGCGAGCCAGTTTCTTGGCGTGACGCTTAACTGCTGACGCTTTAGCGCGCTTACGTTCGGTAGTCGGTTTTTCATAGAACTCACGACGACGAACTTCAGCCAGAACGCCTGCTTTCTCGCATGAACGCTTGAAGCGACGCAGTGCTACGTCAAATGGCTCGTTTTCACGTACTTTAATTACCGGCATGTAACTCTCACCTCGATAAAATTCGGTTTTTGCTGCTGACTGCGGCGCCAGCACATTTCAAAATGGTGCAGCATTTTACTCCAACTCAAGTTGGTTTGTAAAGCACCATGGATAATTTGAAACCAACAGGAGCGTTTGCCTGTGCGGCTGCCGGTTTTTCCAGGGGCGGGAGTATAGCGCACTCTTTAGCCGACAGAAAATGACTTTTTACGGTGGATGCCCGCGCTGCACATCCAATTGCTGTGATAAACTGCGCGCCGCAAGAATGAGGTGATGCAATGCGAATTCTGGGTATTGAAACGTCGTGCGATGAAACCGGCATCGCAATCTATGATGACGAGGCCGGATTACTGGCTAACCAACTCTACAGCCAGGTAAAACTGCACGCCGATTATGGCGGTGTGGTGCCGGAACTGGCCTCACGTGATCACGTGCGTAAAACCGTGCCGTTGATTCAGGCTGCGCTGAAAGAGGCCGGTCTGGAGCCGCAGCAGATCGACGCGGTGGCTTACACAGCAGGCCCTGGACTGGTCGGTGCGCTGCTGGTCGGTGCCACCATTGGCCGCGCCCTGGCGTTTGCCTGGAAAGTCCCGGCCGTGCCGGTCCACCATATGGAAGGCCACCTGCTGGCGCCGATGCTGGAAGAGAATCCGCCGGAATTTCCGTTTGTCGCACTCCTGGTGTCGGGCGGACATACGCAGCTGATTAGCGTCACCGGCATTGGTGAATACGCGCTGCTGGGTGAATCGATCGATGATGCCGCGGGTGAAGCGTTCGACAAAACGGCCAAGCTGCTTGGGCTGGATTATCCGGGCGGGCCAATGCTGTCGAAGATGGCGCAGCAGGGCACGGCGGGACGTTTTACCTTCCCGCGTCCGATGACCGATCGTCCGGGCCTGGATTTCAGCTTCTCCGGCCTGAAAACCTTTGCCGCGAATACCATCCGCGCCAATGATGATGATGCTCAGACCCGTGCTGACATCGCCCGCGCCTTTGAAGATGCGGTGGTGGATACGCTGTCGATCAAATGTAAGCGTGCGCTGGATCAGACCGGCTTTAAGCGTCTGGTGATTGCCGGTGGCGTCAGCGCTAACCGCACACTGCGCGAGCAGATGGCGATCATGATGCAAAAGCGCGGCGGCGAAGTGTTCTACGCCCGCCCGGAGTTCTGTACCGATAACGGTGCGATGATCGCGTATGCGGGCATGGTGCGGTTAAAAGGCGGAACGCGGGGAGAGTTAAGCGTCAGCGTGCGACCGCGCTGGCCGCTGGCGGAACTGCCCGCCATCTGATGTGAAAAAAGCCGGCTTGCCGGCTTTTTTTATGGCTGAGATTTCTTTTTGCGCTTCCAGATTTTGCCTTCCTGACCCCGCCACAGTCGCTGAATATTATCGTGATGACGCAGCAGGATCAGACAGGAGAGCATAGAAACCGGGAAGGTGAACTGCGGTTTGAACCACCACACATAAAAAGGCGCGATCAGCGCGCTGACGATGGCACCCAGCGAGGAATAGCCGCTGAGTAAGACCGTTAACAGCCAGGTGCCGGTGACCAGCCCGGTTAAGTCCCAGCCAATCGGCGCAATCGCGCCAAATGCCGTCGCCACACCCTTGCCACCGCGAAAGTGAAAGAATACCGGATAGATATGACCCAGACAGGCGGCGATGGCGGTCAGGCCCAGATAGAGCGGAGTCACATGCATCAGATAGGCCAGCCAGACCGGCACCATCCCTTTCAGCACATCAAACACTAATACGCTGGCTGCTGCGGTTTTACCGCCCAGACGCAGGACGTTGGTGGCACCCGGATTGCCGGAACCGTATGTGCGCGGATCGGGCAGGCCAGCGAGTTTGCAAACCAGAATCGCACTGGAAATCGAACCGCAAAGATACGCGAAAATAATCATACCAAGCGCGAAAGCACTCATAACACCGTACCGTTCCCTTTAGGGTCGTTTTGATCTCTTTAACCGTGGATAATACGCATAATCAGCCGGAAGTGGTATCCGGCTTAGCCAAAAACAGAGACTCTCATCATGGATATCGTATTTATAGAACAACTCACGGTTTTCACCACCATTGGCGTTTACGACTGGGAACAGGGCATACAACAGAAGCTGGTGCTCGATGTCGAAATGGCCTGGGATAACCGTCTGGCGGCCAGCAGCGACGATGTGAAAGATTGTCTCAGCTATGCGGATGTCTCCTCGGCGATTCTGACGCATCTTACCGGCAGTCGTTTTGCGCTGGTTGAACGGGTTGCTGAAGAAATCGCGGATCTGTTGATGAACCGTTTCAATTCGCCTGGTGTCCGCATAAAGGTAAGCAAACCGGGGGCTGTAGCCCAGGCAGCACAGGTTGGCGTGCGAATTGAGCGCGGGACTATTCCTAAATAAATACGATGTGATTGCCATCACAATGAAACCAAACCAAATTACTGTCTGTCATAGCGTGTACCGTTTCGTTACAGCAGGCGAAATGGTGTAGACCTTAAGGTTTAATTCAGGCTGATAGCGGCATGATTTCAGGCGATAGCGACGCGCTACCGCCTTTTTAATGGTTTTGAAACGGATAGAGGAAACATTTGATGGCAGATATTCATCAGCTTTGGGTAGCTGCAATCCTGGGCGTTGTGGAAGGACTGACCGAATTTTTACCGGTCTCTTCCACAGGGCACATGATTATAGTGGGTCACCTGCTGGGCTTTGAGGGTGAAAAAGCCGAGACCTTTGAAGTTGTGATCCAGTTAGGATCGATTCTGGCTGTAGTAGTGATGTTCTGGCGCCGTCTGTTTGGCCTGATCGGCATCCACTTTGGCGAAGTCAAACATGAAGGCGTCGGTACTGGCCGTCTGTCGCTGATCCATATCCTGCTGGGTATGGTACCGGCGGTGGTCGTGGGTCTGGTGCTGCACGATCAGATTAAAACGCTGTTTAATCCGATCAACGTGATGTACGCCCTGGTGGTAGGTGGTGTGCTGCTGCTGGCAGCAGAGTTCCTTAAGCCAAAACAGCCGAAAGCGGTGGGCGTCGATGATATTACCTATCGTCAGGCGTTGATGATTGGCTGTTTCCAGTGCTTAGCGCTGTGGCCGGGCTTCTCACGTTCCGGTGCAACCATCTCCGGTGGCATGCTGATGGGAGTGAGCCGCTATGCCGCGTCTGAGTTCTCCTTCATCCTGGCGGTGCCAATGATGATGGGTGCGACCGTACTGGATATGTACAAGAGCATCGGCTTCCTGACGATGGCGGATTTCCCGATGTTCGCAGTGGGCTTTGTCACGGCGTTTATCGTGGCGCTGATTGCGATTAAAGCCTTCCTTCAGCTGATCAAACGCATCTCGTTTGTTTCGTTCGCGATCTACCGCTTTATTGTGGCAGCCGCGGTTTACATGGTCTTCATGTAAAGCCCACGCAGCCTGCTAGTCAGGCTGCGTAATCGCCAGACCCTGAGCGACGGCGTCAATCCGTCGTCGCGTCAACTCTTCCCGCACTTCTGCACCTTTAAATCCCGCTTCGACCACCGCTTTGGTCGGCACCGCCTGCGCCAGCGCAAAAGCACGACGCAGATAGTCGCCCTGCGGATAAGGCATGCTCTCCAGTCCGGCTCGCCCGCGCGCATCCGCTTCACTGGTTAGTGCCATCTGCTCAACGCGCTGCGGCTTACGCCAGGCATCGATCCGGTCAAACAGTGCCACCAGTGACGCGGCGGATTGCCGTTCAATGGTGTGCACCACGTCGTGAAATTCGGTCACAATCAGCGCCAGATCGCGAATCGCGTTTGGCACCCGCAGTCGCTGGCACAGCGCCCCGACCAGCGGAACGCCCGCCAGGCCATGACCGTGGTGGCTGGGCCACAGCTCAGGCGGCGTCAGCGCCTTGCCGACGTCATGGAACAGCGTGGCGAAGCGCACCTCGATCTCACTGGAGAGGGCGGCGGCCATCGCCAGTGTCATCAGCGTATGGACGCCGGTGTCGATCTCCGGGTGCCACTTAATCGGCGCAGGAATACCAAACAGATTATCCAGCTCAGGAAACAGCACCTGCAACGCACCGCAGTCGCGCAGGACCTGAAAATAGACCTGCGGATTACGGGAACTCAGCGCCTTTTCCGTCTCTTTCCACACCCGCTCAGCAGTGAGATTCGACAGCTCGCCGCTTTCGGCCATCTGCTGCATCAGCTGCTGGGTTTCGGGGGCAATACGAAAGTTGAGATGGGCAAAACGCGCCGCAAAGCGTGCAACGCGCAGTACCCGCAGCGGATCTTCACTGAAGGCGTCAGAGACGTGACGCAGCAGGCGCAAGGCAATATCACGCTGGCCATTATAAGGATCGACCAGCTCGCCGTTTTCATCCTGCGCAATCGCATTGATGGTCAGATCGCGGCGCTGTAAGTCCTGCTCCAGCGTCACGTCGGGCGCGGACCAGGTGACAAAACCGGTGTAGCCTTTCCCGTTTTTCCGCTCGGTACGTGCCAGCGCATACTCTTCGCGACTGACGGGATGCAGGAAAACGGGAAAATCGCGACCGACCTGGTGATAGCCCTGCTCAAGCATGGCTTCGGGCGTGGAACCTGTCACCACCCAATCTTTGTCTGTAACCGGCAGATTCAGCAGCGCATCACGCACCGCACCGCCAACAAGAAACGTCTTCACGCAAAACTCCAGAGAAAAAGAAATGACCTGCACGCCGGGCGCGTCCCGCGCCTGAAATCAGCGGTGCATATCATTTTATTGTTGCACAGATTCCCCGGATTGCAGACATGCCAAAAGGGGGATCCTGCGATCCCCTGCTCAAATCCGGCTAAATGGTATCAGTTCATCCAGCGATCGCTTTTCTTACGGCGCGGCAGCATGTGCGGCAGTAACAGGCCCAGCAGCAGGCCGACGCCCAGCACGCCGCCGCCATACATAAACCACTGCATGATGATGGTGCGCTGCTTATCATCCAGCTGAACGTTAGCGGCGCTGACTTTCTTCTGCGCGACGATCAGCTCATTTTTCAGCTTCTGATTCTCGCCTTTCAGCCCGTTGATAACGCCGTCGCTGCTGGCGACTTTGTTCTGCATCTCAGCCGTGCGCTGGTTCCAGCTGTTGTCGATGTTATCCAGTTTGGCGGTCAGATCTTTCACCTGCTGCTCAAGCTGAGGCACCCGGGTGCGCAGGCTCGGATTAGCACTGAGCTGCGACAGCGGGATCCAGGTGGTGCGGCCTTCCGAATCACGGATCTGGCCATAATGCGTGTCATTGTTGGTCTGTAACAGCTGCACCTCTTCCCCGGCGTTCAGCTTACCGAGCAGGCGAAACTGATCGCCCGGTCCGCTACGAACCCAGGTTGAAAGTTCATCAGAAACATAGCGTTTTTCGTCGGCATGGGCAGGTGCAAGGGTGCTAAGGGCCAGCAAAGTGAGTCCAGCGAGAGTAATTTTTTTCATTCGATTTCGTTTGGCTTAGTCTGACTAAAAATTTACCGGCACAGTCTGGAGAGGCCTCGCATAAATCTGAATGAGAACTATCCTGGTCTCATGAGAGTGCGAAAAGGTCTGCGAAAGAGCAAAGAAAGCAGAGACAGCGCGGCTTCTGTGCATTAATCTTCGCCTGATAACCCCTTGCCCTCCAGGCGACAGCTTGAGTAACCTGCTGATAATCGCCTGAAATATGCAGGAAACACCCTCTTAAGTGCCAGCGGCGTAGTGAATAAAAAATTATGACCATCGAAATCGAACTAAAGTTCATTGCAACTCCACAGGCGGCCGGGAAACTGGCTGAACTGCTCTCCACTCTGCCGCATCAGCATCAGGCTGCTCGCGAGCTGACCAACATCTACTTTGAAACCGACGACAACCAGCTACGACGCTGGGATATGGGATTGCGTATCCGCGGCGTTGACCAGCGTTATGAAATGACGCTGAAAGCGGCGGGGCAGACGCTCGGCGGACTGCATCAGCGCCCGGAATACAACGTTGAGCTCAGCGAACCGGTTCTGGACATTGCACGCCTGCCAGCAGAGATCTGGCCGCAGGGCACTGATGTCGCGGCGCTGCAGCCGCGCTTGCAGCCCCTGTTTACCACTCATTTCCAGCGCGAGATCTGGCTGATCACCACAGGCAACAGTGAAATTGAAGTGGCGTTTGATCAGGGCGAGGTCACGGCAGGTGATCTCAGCGAACCGCTGTGCGAGATCGAGCTGGAGCTGAAACGTGGCGAACGGCAGGATCTGCTGGCCTTCGCACAGCAGCTGGTGGCGCTGGGCGGTCTGCGTATGGGCAGCCTGAGCAAAGCCGCCCGCGGCTATCAGCTGGCGCAGGGTAATCCGCCGCGCCAGATACAGTCTTTCCCGCTGCTGAAAGCGGGCGCCAAAGCCACCGTAGAGCAGGGCATGGTGGCCGCGATGTCAGCAGGACTTCATCACTGGCAATATCATGAAGAAGTCTGGCTGCGCGGCAACGCGGCGGCTCAGGATGCGGTGCGCGAAGCGCTGGATCTGCTGCGTCAGGCGTTCAGCCTGTTTGGTGCGCTGGTGCCGCGTAAAGCCAGCAGTGCGCTGCGTCAGCAGCTGACCACGCTGGAAGAGACGCTGGTGAATGAAGAGCAGGATGCTGCCACTTTCTGCTTATCTTCCCTTTCGGTTGAGACGCAGCTGGCGCTGACACACTGGCTGGCTGAATCTCAGTGGCGTCAGTGGATCGATGCCAAAGGGGAAGCCAAGCTGCAGGGTTCCTATAAACGCTTCAGCGACATTATGCTGAGCCGCGTCAATGCCGATCTGAGAGAAACGTTCATCACGGTAAAACAACCCAACGAGTATCAGGACAAAGCTACCCGTCTGGCGCGTCAATTGCTTACCGTCCACCTGCTGGCGGGATTCTATCCGTCTGAGGCGGTCGTCAGCTGGCTCGACCCGTGGCAACAGCTGCTATCGGCAATTCATGAAAAACAGACGTCCGGGTTAGCCTGGCTGGCGATGCAGGCGCTGAAACAGCCTCCGTTCTGGCTCACCAGCGGCGCTGGCCGCTAACGGGCATTCCGTCACGCCATCAAGGAGGGAGTTATGTTGTCAGCACTTCCCGCGTTGCTACGCGACCAGGCCGAAGAGGCCGCCCGACAGCTTGGGGTTCCGCTGGCTTCGTTAAGCCCGGAGCAGGCTGCCGGACTGGCTTTCAGCGATTTTGTGCTGGAAAACCTGCAACAACATCCCGACTGGTGGCAGGCGATGCTCGACCAGCCGCCGCAGCCTGATGAGTGGCAACACTATGCTGCGTGGCTCAATCAGGCGCTTAGCGGCATCGACAGTGAAGCGAGCCTGATGCGTGAACTGCGGCTGTTTCGTCGCCGTATGCTGGTACGCATCGCCTGGATGCAGTCTCTGCAGCACGCCACAACCGAACAGAGCCTGCAACAGCTCAGCGCATTAGCCGAAGTACTGATCAGCCGGGCGCGTGACTGGGTTTATCAGGATTGCTGTCGTGATTTTGGTACGCCCTGTAATGCGGACGGCGACGCGCAGCCGATGCTGATTCTGGGCATGGGCAAGCTGGGCGGCGGCGAACTCAATTTCTCCTCTGATATTGACCTGATCTTTGCCTGGCCGGAAAACGGCACAACGCGTGGCGGACGGCGTGAACTCGACAACGCTCAGTTCTTTACCCGCATGGGGCAGCGGCTGATCAAAGTGCTGGATCAACCCACCATGGATGGCTTTGTCTATCGGGTGGATATGCGGCTGCGCCCGTTTGGCGACAGCGGCCCGCTGGTGATGAGCTTTGCCGCGCTGGAAGATTATTACCAGGAGCAGGGACGCGACTGGGAGCGTTACGCTATGGTCAAGGCGCGGCTGATGGGTGATGACCACGATCGCTGGAGCCTTGAACTGCAGCAGATGCTGCGACCATTCGTTTACCGCCGCTACATCGACTTCAGCGTGATCCAGTCACTGCGTAACATGAAAGGGATGATCAGCCGCGAAGTGCGGCGACGCGGGCTGAAGAACAATATCAAACTGGGTGCGGGCGGCATCCGTGAAACCGAATTCATCGTGCAGGTATTCCAGCTGATTCGCGGCGGGCGTGAGCGCTCATTACAGCTGCGTTCACTGCTGCCGACGCTGGAGGCGATTAAAACCCTGGCCCTGCTGCCCGCGGAACAGGTCGATGCGTTGCGTGTTGCCTACCTGTTCCTGCGGCGGCTGGAGAATCTGCTGCAAAGCCTGGGCGACGAGCAGACCCAGACCCTGCCAGAGGATGAACTGCATCGTGCCCGGCTGGCGTGGGCGATGGATTGTGCCGACTGGCCTGCTCTGATGACCCGGCTCGATGGCCAGATGGCGGCGGTGCGCGCTATCTTCGACGAGCTGATTGGCGAAGATACCCCTGAGATTGGCGACCAGCGTGAGCTGGCAGAGTTTCAGGTGCTGTGGCAGGACCAGCTGGAGGATAGCGAACTGGCGCCGCTGGTGCCGCAGCTCAGTGACGAGCAGCGGCTTACGCTGCACCAGACGCTGGAGGCGTTTCGGCAGGATATCAACCGGCGCACCATCGGCCCGCGTGGCCGTCAGGCGCTGGACCAGCTGATGCCGCGACTGCTGAGCGAAGTCTGCCCGCGTGAAGATGCGGCGGTGACGCTCGGCCGCCTGACGCCGCTGCTGATCGGCGTGCTGACCCGCAGCACCTATCTGGAGCTGCTGACCGAATATCACGGTGCGCTGCGCCACTTAATTCGCCTGTGCGCCGCCTCACCGATGGTAGCCAGCCAGCTGGCGCGTCACCCCTTATTGCTGGATGAACTGCTCGATCCCGCCACGCTCTATCAGCCAACCGCCACCGATGCCTATCGCGATGAGCTGCGACAGTATCTGCTGCGCATCCCTACCGAGGACGAAGAGCAGCAGCTGGAAGCGGTGCGACAGTTTAAGCAGGCACAGCATCTGCGTATTGCTGCCGCCGACATCGCCGGAACGCTGCCGGTGATGAAAGTCAGCGATCATCTCACCTGGCTGGCTGAAGCGATTATCGAATCTGTGGTGCGCCAGGCGTGGAATATGATGGTGCAGCGTTACGGCCGTCCTTCGCATCTGAGTAATGAACATGAACGCGGTTTTGCCGTGCTGGGCTACGGCAAACTGGGGGGCTGGGAGCTGGGTTACAGTTCTGACCTCGATTTGGTGTTCCTGCATGACTGCCCGGCAGACGCGGTGACAGAAGGAGAGCGCAGCATCGATGGCCGTCAGTTCTATCTGCGCCTCGCCCAGCGCATCATGCATCTCTTCAGTACCCGCACCTCCTCCGGCATTCTCTACGAAGTGGATGCGCGCCTGCGTCCTTCGGGCGCGGCGGGCATGCTGGTCAGTACTTTTGAGGCCTTTGAAGAGTATCAGCGCAGTGAAGCCTGGACCTGGGAGCATCAGGCGCTGGTCCGGGCACGCGTCGTCTTTGGCGAGGCGGCACTGGGTGAACGTTTCAGCGTGATTCGTCAGGCGATTCTGTCGCTGCCCCGTGCCGCCGAAGCGCTGCAAACTGAAGTGCGTGAGATGCGTGAAAAGATGCGCGCTCACCTCAGCAACAAACATAAAGGTCGCTGGGATATTAAAGCCGACGCGGGTGGCATCACCGATATTGAATTCATCGCCCAATATCTTGTCTTACGCTACGCCGCTGAGCAGCCTGAACTGACGCGCTGGTCTGACAATGTGCGCATTTTCGAGCTGATGGCGAAGTACCATAAAATGCCCGCCGATGAAGCACAGGCGCTGACGCAGGCTTATGTGACGCTGCGCGACGCATTGCACCATCGTGCCCTGCAGGAACAGCCCGGTCACGTTGAGCCAGAGGCCTATGCAGCGGAGCGGCAGACGGTTCTGAGCAGCTGGCAGCGCTGGCTGATAACGCCTGCGTCTATCCTGGCGTGATGCTGATAGCACAAATCGCAACTGTGCTATCATCCGCGCACTATTTTTAATGCAGTCTGGAGTGTCTGGAATGAAAGTGACTCTGCCCGCGTTCGGCCAAGCCTCAGTGCTGGTTGTTGGCGATGTAATGTTGGATCGTTACTGGTATGGCCCAACCAGCCGTATCTCCCCTGAAGCGCCGGTTCCGGTGGTGAAAGTGGACACGGTTGAAGAGCGCCCTGGCGGCGCGGCAAACGTGGCGATGAACATTGCAGCACTCGGTGCCGCGTCGCGACTGATTGGCCTGACTGGCGAAGATGATGCGGCGCGTGTGTTGAGTAACACGCTGAAAGACGTCAACGTGCATTGTGACTTCGTGGCGGTCAAAAGCCATCCGACCATTACCAAACTGCGCGTGCTTTCCCGTAATCAGCAGCTAATCCGTCTCGATTTTGAAGAGGGCTTTGATCAGGTCGATCCGGAGCCGATTCACCAGAAAATGCGTGAGTCACTGGCCGCCGCGGGTGCGCTGGTGCTGTCAGATTACGCCAAAGGTGCGCTCTCCAGCGTGCAGACCATGATTACTCTGGCGCGCGAAGCGGGCGTACCGGTATTAATTGATCCGAAAGGCACCGATTTTGCGCGCTACCGTGGCGCGACGCTGCTGACGCCGAACCTCTCTGAGTTTGAAGCCGTGGTCGGCAAATGTAAAAACGAAGAGGAGATCGTGGCGCGCGGCACCCAGCTGATCGCCGATTTTGACCTCTCCGCGCTGCTGGTGACCCGTTCAGAAAATGGCATGACGCTGCTGCAGCCGGGCAAAGCGCCTCTGCATCTGCCCACCCAGGCACAGGAAGTCTATGACGTGACCGGTGCGGGCGATACGGTGATTGGCGTGCTGGCGGCGGCATTAGCGGCCGGTGATTCGCTGGAAGAAGCCTGTTTCCTGGCCAACGCGGCTGCGGGTGTGGTGGTGGGTAAACTGGGTACGTCCACCGTCAGCACCGTTGAGCTGGAAAATGCGATTCATGCCCGCCCGGAACAGGGTTTCGGCATCATGACCGAAGCGCAGTTAAAAGCCGCCGTGGAGATGGCCCGCCGCCGTGGCGAAAAAGTGGTAATGACCAACGGCGTGTTCGACATTCTGCATGCCGGTCATGTCTCCTACCTGGCAAATGCCCGCAAGCTCGGCGATCGACTGATTGTCGCGGTGAACAGCGATGCGTCAACTAAACGTCTGAAAGGCGAAAGCCGTCCGGTGAACCCACAGGAAAACAGGATGATCGTGCTGGGCGCGCTGGAAGCGGTCGACTGGGTGGTGGTATTTGAAGAGGATACGCCGCAGCGGCTGATTGCGGGCATTCTCCCTGACCTGCTGGTCAAAGGGGGAGATTACAAGCCAGAAGATATCGCGGGCAGCAAAGAAGTGTGGGCAAATGGCGGCGACGTTCAGGTGCTGAACTTCGAAGATGGTATCTCCACTACCAACATTATCAAAACCATCCGCGGCAGCTAAAACGCAGCGTAAGCGGGAGCCGCGCTCCCGCTTAAAGGCTTATTCTGGCTTGTTGTCCACAACAGGTTTCACCACGTCTGCAACCGGTGACGGCGAGGCTGCGGGTGAGGTCGCTACGGCGGCTGATGGTGTGGTCGCGGCAACAGGGGTTACCGGTGCGGTTGCCGTCGGCGGCGTACCGGCTGATGACCCCTGACTTTCCAGCTGCGCCAGACGCTGCTCCAGCGCCGCCAGCTTCTCACGTGTACGCAGTAATACCTGCGTCTGCACATCAAACTCCTCACGGTTGACCAGATCCATCCGGGTCAGCTGCGCCTGAAGAACCTGACGAATTTTCTTTTCGACATCATCACCAAACTCACGAACACCTTTAGGCATCGCTTCGTGAACCTGACGGGCAAGTTGTTCAATTTTTTTCGTGTCGATCATGATGATTTCCTGGTTACGGGGAGCTGTGTCAGCGTGTTTACCAACGTAATAAGTGTTAAGTGTAATGCCAGAAATGAAAAGGATAAACCTCAAATCGGTAACGCAGGAAATGCAAAAGCAATTGCGCTATTGATGATTGCCGCCTCAAACGATCGGCGTTATAGTTAAAGTGCTTATTCTCAGGGCGGGGCGCAATTCCCCACCGGCGGTAAATCAGCTTCGGCTGAAAGCCCGCGAGCGCTTTATCTTGATGAAAAGAGAGGTAAAGGTCAGCAGATCCGGTGTAATTCCGGGGCCGACGGTTACAGTCCGGATGGGAGAGGGTAACGACATCTGTCGGACAATTGTGTCTGCTTCACGTTATTGCCACGTCTTTTTGACGTCACTCCTAAGCACGCCCTGATTCTGGTAACCCATACATTTTAAGGTTTTTATTACCATGAATCAGACGCTACTTTCTGAATTTGGCACGCCTGAACAGCGTGTAGAACGTGCTATCGCCGCCCTGCGTGAGGGACGCGGTGTGATGGTACTCGACGATGAAAATCGCGAAAACGAAGGCGACATGATCTTCGCCGCAGAAACCATGACCGTTGAACAGATGGCACTGACTATCCGTCACGGCAGCGGCATCGTCTGCCTTTGCCTGAGCGAAGCGCGTCGCCAGCAGCTCGATCTGCCAATGATGGTGGAAAACAACACCAGCTCTTTCGGCACTGGCTTCACCGTGACCATTGAGGCCGCAGAAGGCGTCACCACGGGCGTCTCCGCGCAGGATCGTATCACCACCATCCGCGCCGCCATTGCCGACAATGCCAGACCCACCGATCTGCATCGCCCTGGTCACGTCTTCCCGCTGCGTGCCAGCGAAGGCGGCGTATTAACCCGTGGCGGGCATACCGAAGCGACTATTGATTTAGTCACCCTGGCCGGCTTTAAGCCCGCAGGTGTGCTGTGCGAACTGACCAATGACGATGGCACCATGGCCCATGCGCCAGAAGCGATTGCGTTCGCCCGTCAGCACAACATGCCGGTGGTGACCATCGAAGATCTGATCGCCTGGCGTCGCGCGCACGAAACACGCCACGCCAGCTAATCTGGCTGCCGCGATAAACAGGCTCCTCCCGGGCCTGTTTTTCTTCCTGACGCTCGGGATGGCGCGGCCTGACCGCTGACTTTCCCTCTCTCCTTCATGCCGAAAGCGCTGTTAAACCTGCCACGTTAAATTTCATTCAAATTTCCTGATGATCACCATCATGCTTATCCGCGTGATAAAGCAGCGGATGCGCGTATCGTAATGGCTATCAAATACTCGATCCCGGGGATCACGAATGAGCCAGTTACGAATGCCAGCGCTGTTTTTGGGTCACGGCAGCCCGATGAATGCCCTTGAAGAGAATCGCTATACCGCCGCATGGCGTCACCTGGGCGATACTCTGCCACGTCCACGCGCGATTATTGCGGTTTCGGCGCACTGGTATACGCGTGGCACCGCCGTGACGGCAATGGCACAGCCTGAGACCATACATGATTTTGGTGGCTTTCCGCAGGCGCTGTTTGATACGCGCTATCCGGCACCGGGATCGCCTGAACTGGCGCAGCAGCTGGTGAAGCAGTTAGCGCCCGTTGCGGTGACGCTGGATCACAAGTGGGGACTGGATCATGGTTCCTGGGGTGTGCTGATCAAGATGTATCCGGATGCTGATATTCCGGTGGTGCAGCTAAGCATTGATGGCACCAAACCCGCGGCATGGCACTTTGAGATGGGCCAGAAACTGGCTGCACTGCGCGATCAGGGTGTGATGATTGTCGCCAGCGGCAACGTGGTACATAACCTGCGTAAAGTGCGCTGGGATGGCAACAGCGAAGTTTATCCATGGGCCAGCAGTTTTGAACAGTTCGTGCGCGATAACCTGGCGGTGCAGAGCGATGCTGCTTCTCATCCGCTGGTTAACTTTATGGATCATCCTGGTGCGGCGCTTTCTAATCCGACACCTGAGCACTATCTGCCGCTGCTCTATGTACTTGGCGCACGTCAGCCGGATGACGCCATCAGCATTCCGGTTGATGGCATGGAGATGGGGGCGATCAGCATGTTGTCGGTTCAGGTAGGTTAGGGCGAAGCTGACAGCCATAGAAGAGCTTATTGTGCAGGGAACACGGTCAGAAGAGGAAAGCGTCCCGCGCCAGGGACGGCGCGGGCCGAGCGTGTCATGGATGACGGCTTTTGCGTCTTTCCGATCTGACCGTGTTCTTTGCGCAGGCTCGGTCTAACCGCTAAACCAAACGGAGATTATCGCGGTGCATTAACCGATAAAAGCGTGCGGATAGAAACGGGAAAGATCCTGCGTGATCAGGTCGCGATCTTCCCGCAGGCCGATACCGGCCGGTTGATCGTCAATCAGCCAGCTGCCGATCAGCGTATAGCTGTCGCCAAACTTAGGCAGCGGATGGAACTGCTGGACGATCATTCCCTCTTCGCCATAGGGTCCATCGACGCGGGCGATCTCCTGACCATTTTCAACGATGCGGATGTTGGCACCTTCACGTGAAAACAGCGGTTTCACCACATATTTGTCCATGTGCGGCACATCATCTTCCGCGAACCAGGCGGGCAGCAGGTTAGGGTGATTCGGGAACATCTCCCACAGCAACGGCAGCAAGGCTTTATTCGAGATAATGCTTTTCCAGGCCGGTTCCAGCCAGCGCACGCCAGCATCGCCCAGCTTGGTGGAGAACATCTCACGCAGCATGAACTCCCACGGATAGAGCTTGAACAGGTTGCTAATCACCTGATCCTGGGCGTCGGTAAATTCCCCTTTTTCGCCCAGTCCAATTTCATCCATGTAGAGAAACTCACTCGGCAGTCCCGCTTCGGTGGCGCAATCCTGAAGATATTGCACGGTGCCGCGATCTTCGTCGGTATCACGGCAGCAGGCGAAGTGCAGCCAGTTGAAGCCGTGCTGCTGATGTAACGCGGCAAAGCGTTCAATCAGCTTTTCCTGCAGGCTATTAAACTGATCGCTGCCTGCGGGGAGCTGACCGGCGTTAAGCTGGTCCTCCAGCCACAACCACTGGAAAAACGCCGCTTCATACAGCGAGGTCGGCGTATCGGCATTGTTCTCCAGCAGCTTTACATCGCCTTTGCCATCCCAGGCGAGATCCAGACGAGAGTAAAGCGAAGGCTGACGCTGATGCCATGAATCGCGCACGAAGTCCCAGGTGTGTTTGGGGATGCGGAATTTAGTCAGCAGCGCTTCGCTGTTAACCACTTTTTCCACCACCTGCAGGCACATTTGATGTAATTCAGCGGTCACATCTTCCAGATGCTCGATTTGCGCCAGCGTGAACTGGTAATAAGCATCTTCACACCAGTAGGGTTCACCATGCATGGTGTGAAAACGAAAACCGAACTCGGTGGCTTTTTCGCGCCAGCCTGGGCGCTCTGAAATGGCAATGCGTTCCATCGGGGCGTTAGCCTCCCATTGAGCGGCTGGAAGTGCCGCTGGCGCTGCTACGCTGCATGCTGTTCTGCTTCGCGACAGTTTCACCAAAGCCACCACGGGTAATGGTGGAGGTGGTAGCCGGTTTTGGTGCCAGCGCCGTTTTCGGCACGGTCATGCTTTTGCCGGATGTTGCTGCACCATAATTACGGCCTGATGCATCAACAAACTGACCATTGGCCGGGCTGCGGGCATTTTTCGGAGAGAAGAGCGGTTGCTGTGCAAAGCCCGAACCACCGCCCATCATGCGGCCCATCATGTAACCTGCCATCAGTGGCATCCAGAAGCTGCCGCCACTCTGCTGCGATTCGGCATTAGTGGTGCCCACGCCCGCCTGAGCCGGTGTCTGCTGACACTGGTTTTCACCAAATTCAGCGACACAATCTTCACGCGTGGCATATTTTGGCGCGGTGCGTTCCGCCTCTTTTTTAGCCTCATTGAATGCGGTAGTACATTGCGCACTCTGGCCCGGATTGGCTTTTGAACAGTCATCAGCGTTCTGGTACATCGAAACTGTTTCGTCGTTCTGTTCACAGCCAGCCAGCATAAATACCGCCGAAACGGCGATAGCAACGGGCGTTAAATGGCGTGCCTGCCAGCTTTTGCGAAAAGCGGCATAGCGAATAGATTTTGTGCGTTTCATTATGATTATCCTGTGCCCAAAGGTAGCGCATAGAATAGGGGATGGGGGGGTAAAATTGAAGCTGGAGGCCTGATACAACAGGGATCTTTACTTAGTTATACGTTCAACAGAGAGACGGGCCGCAAAGCAGCCCGTCCGCTCATTAATTACCGAAAGGATTACCGCTGCTGTGGCGAGCCGCAGGACGCGCTGCCTCAGAAGAGCCGGTTGCCGCCGGACCGCTATCCACGCGCGCGGTCTGCTGTGCATTTTCCGGTGCCACCGTTTCCGGTGAGGTCGGGATCTCTTTACCCAGCTGGCTGTTCAGTTTCTGCAGGCTCTGCTCATTGAGCGTACCCAGCGCATAGCTGATATTCAGCTGGTTAATCAGATAGCTATAGCGCGCATCGGAGAGCTGCTGCTTAGCGTTGTAGAGCACGGTGGTTGCATCCAGCACATCAACGATAGTACGCGTACCAACCTGATAGCCCGCTTCTGACGCATCCAGAGAGCTTTGCGCAGAGACCACGGCCTGTTTATAAGCGTTGATGCTGCTGATAGAAGCATTCACGTTGTTAAACGATGAGCGGACTGTCTGAACCGCAGAGCGGTGCGCGCTTTCCAGCGATTCACTGGCGCTGACGAAGCTGTACTGTGCCTGTTTCACCTGAGAGGTGACGCTGCCGCCGCTATAGAGTGGCAGTGAGAAGCTCAGACCCACCTGGTTAGTACCGCTAATGGAGTCAGTAGAGCCCTGGCTCTGGTTCGCACGGCTGCCGCCATATTTACTGTTCGACATGCCGGTAGAGGCTGTCAGACCAATAGTGGGCATATGACCCGCTTCCATCTGACGGATCTGCTCACGGGCTAAATCCTGGTTCAGACGCGCAGAGAGCAGCGACAGATTACGGCTTTCTGCCTGCTTAAGCAGCGCGCTGACCGGTTCGGGCTTATCGGTTCTGAAGCGATCAATGCTCAGCGAAGCCAGCGACATGTAGTCCATGCCGGTAATCTGACGCAGCGTTTCCACGTTGTTATCGAGGTTATTACGCGCGGTCACTTCGTTAGCCAGCACGCTGTCATATTGCGCACGGGCGTTCTGTACGTCAGTGATGGCAACCAGGCCAACGTTAAAGCGTTGAGTGGTTTGATCCAGTTCGCGATAGATCGACTGTTTCTGCGCTTCGGTGTAAGAAAGGGTATCAATCGCTTTCAGCACGTTGAAGTAGGCGGTCGCGGTGTTCAGAATCAGATCCTGCTGCGCCACCTGATAGGTCACATCCTGGATACCGGCAGCTTTTTCCTGCAGGGTCAGCGCGCGCCATTTCGACATGTCGAAAATAGTCTGGGTTAATTGCAGCGAGCCGCTGGTCGTGTTGGAATGGAGACCGCTACTGTCGCGATAGCCGCCGTTATAGGTGTAGTCTGCACCCAGGCCGAGCTGGGGTAATAATGGGCTACGCGCTTCGTTGATTTTCTCAAAGGCAGAATCGCGATCGGCAGCGGCGCTGCGCAGATCCGGGTTGCTCAGACGTGCTTGTTGATAAACCTGAAGCAGGTCTTCGGCCTGGCTGGCGAAGCTGAAACCGCCCAGGCTCAGCCCAATAAAAAATGGGAGCAGTTTTTTCATTTGCATTCCTTTTGTTGCAGCAAATTGCAGTGGGTGCGCTGCCGGGTAAGCCAAAAAATTATCGCCGATTCTAGCAGAGGGCAACTGTGAGATAAGTTGGCTGAACGTGCCTTCTCCCCCTAATTTACGTAAATAATTCAGAAAGAACCACTTACATGGAGCACGGTTACAGGCTTTTTTCGCTCCACCTCAATCTGCATAAGGAACCCGATGATGCCGGAAGAAAAAAAATCCCCTGTGACTTTCACAAAAAACGATGTAGAAATTATTGCACGCGAAACCGTCTATGATGGTTTTTTTTCCGTCGTACGTTATCGCTTCCGCCACCGCCAGTTTAACGGCGAAATGAGTGGAGAAGTACAGCGCGAAGTTT
Organism: Pantoea pleuroti; assembly: GCF_014156615.1. NCBI lineage: Bacteria > Pseudomonadati > Pseudomonadota > Gammaproteobacteria > Enterobacterales > Erwiniaceae > Pantoea > Pantoea pleuroti. The sequence goes on from NZ_SBFD01000006.1 coordinate 207,334, forward strand.
TTGAGCGCGGACATGCCGCCGTGCTGCTACCTTATGATCCCTTACGCGATGAAGTGGTGCTGATTGAACAGATCCGCATCCCGGCTTATGACAGCAGTGTTTCGCCCTGGTTGCTGGAGATGGTCGCCGGCATTATTGAGCCCGGTGAATCTGTCGAGCAGGTCGTGCGCCGTGAAGCCGTTGAAGAAGCAGGATTAGAGGTCGGCCGGATTAAGCCCCTGCTTAACTATCTGGCCAGCCCTGGCGGCACCAGCGAACGTCTGTCGGTGCTGATTGGGGAAGTGGATGCCAGCCAGGCAGAGGGATGCCATGGTCTGGAGGAAGAGAATGAGGATATTCTTGTCCATGTGGTGAGCCGCGAACAGGCTTACCGCTGGGTGGAAGAGGGGATAATTGACAATGCGGCGTCTGTCATCGCCCTGCAATGGCTGGCGTTGCACCATGAGAAACTACGCGAAGAGTGGATACAAAAATGAAACAGCGCTATACCCCTGACTTTCCCGAAATGATGCGGCTCTGCGAAACCAATTTCGCCCAGTTACGCCGCCTGCTGCCGCGTAACGATGAGGCGGGAGAATCGGTGATCTATCAGGTGAGTGGCGCCCGTTATCAGCTGACGATTCAGGAGTCGACACGCTACACCACGCTGGTGGAGATCCGCCAGGTCGCGCCTGCCGTGAGTTACTGGAGTCTGCCCTCGATGTCGGTAAGGCTCTATCACGATGCGATGGTCGCCGAAGTGTGTTCAACTCAACAGATCTATCGTTTCAAAGCGCGCTATGATTATCCTAATAAAAAATTGCACCAGCGCGATGAAAAACATCAGATAAACCAGTTTCTCGCAGACTGGCTGCGCTACTGCCTGGCACATGGTGCGATGGCAGTTCCGGTCTGCTGATGCGTATAATGCAGTAAATGGCGTGGAGACGAAGGAAACGCTTTGGATAGCCTGCTAACTCTTCCTGCAGCGAACGGTTCCGAAATCAGGATTTTGCAAATCACGGATACCCACCTGTTCGCGGGAAAACATGAATCGCTGCTTGGGGTGAACACCTGGTCGAGCTATAAAGCGGTGCTGGATGCGATTATTGCGCAACATCGTGACTACGACCTGATTATCGCCACCGGCGATCTCGCCCAGGATCACTCTATCGAAGCCTATCAGCATTTTGCTGAGGGCATCTCACGTTTGCCCCGGCCCTGCGTCTGGCTGCCCGGTAATCACGATTTTCAGCCTGCGATGTTCGACACGCTGGCAGCCGCTCATATCAATGCCCACAAGCAGGTGCTGGTGGGTGAGCAGTGGCAGATTGTGTTGCTGGACAGCCAGGTCTCGGGTGTGCCGCACGGGATGCTGAGCGATTATCAGCTGGAGTGGCTCGATAACGCGCTGGCCCGCTATCCGCAACGTCATACGCTGGTCCTGCTGCACCACCATCCGCTGGCTTCTGGCTGCACCTGGCTCGATCAGCACAGCCTGCGCAACTCACATCAGCTTGATGCGGTGTTACAGCATTACCCGTTAGCCCGGACGCTGGTCTGTGGTCATATTCACCAGGAGCTGGACCTTGAGTGGCACGGTCGTCGTGTGCTGGCCACCCCTTCAACCTGCGTTCAGTTCAAACCGCACTGCACCAGCTTTACGATCGATACCGTGGCACCAGGCTGGCGTTGGTTCACGCTGTATCCGGATGGCGGCCTTGAGACCGAGGTTAACCGGCTCGACACCGACGCTTTTCGTCCCGATTTAGACTCAGAAGGATACTGACGCGTGGCGGCATTACTCTATCTGCACGGTTTTAACAGCTCGCCGCAGTCGGCAAAGGCGACGCAGTTCCGGCAATGGTTAGAGGCGCAGCATCCGGAGATCGAAATGATCGTGCCCCAGCTGCCGACGTTTCCGGCCGATGCAGCCGCAATGCTGGAAGATCTGGTACTGAGCCGCAGCGGCGAAACGCTGGGGCTGGTGGGCTCTTCGCTGGGCGGTTATTACGCTACCTGGCTGTCGCAATGCTTTATGCTGCCTGCTGTGGTCGTCAATCCCGCGGTACGGCCTTTTGAGCTGCTGGCGGATTTCCTGGGCGAAAATCAGAATCCCTACACCGGCCAGCAATATGTGTTAGAGTCACGCCACATTTACGATCTGAAAGTAATGCAGATTGAACCGCTGGAAGCGCCCGATTTACTCTGGCTGCTGCAACAGACCGGCGATGAAGTTCTCGATTACCGTCAGGCGCTCGACTATTACAGCGCGTGCCGTCACACGGTAGAAGAGGGCGGAAATCATGCATTTACTGGATTCGAGCGCCATTTCCCGCAGATTCTGGACTTTCTCGGTCTGAATCATCCCTGAGTAATGCGGAAATCGCACCCCATTTCACCCTTCTAATCAGACATTTACGATGAGTCAATCTAACTATAACGCGGATGCCATTGAGGTCCTGACTGGCCTTGAGCCTGTTCGCCGTCGCCCGGGGATGTACACCGATACGACGCGGCCCAACCATTTGGGTCAGGAAGTGATTGATAACAGCGTCGATGAGGCGCTGGGCGGCCACGCGAAGCGGGTTGAAGTGATTCTGCACGCTGACCAGTCGCTGGAAGTTATTGATGATGGTCGTGGCATGCCGGTGGATATTCACCCGGAAGAGGGCGTGCCTGCCGTCGAGCTGATCCTGTGTCGTCTACACGCGGGCGGCAAGTTCTCCAATAAAAACTATCAGTTCTCGGGCGGCCTGCACGGCGTTGGCATCTCGGTGGTGAACGCTCTGTCAAAACGCGTCGAAGTCACGGTGCGCCGTAATGGTGAAATCTATGACATGGCGTTTGAGAATGGCGACAAAGTCCAGGATCTCACGGTCACCGGCACGGTGGCTAAACGCAACACCGGCACGCGCGTCCATTTCTGGCCCGATGAAAGCTTTTTCGACAGCCCACGTTTTTCGGTGTCACGCTTATCACATCTGCTGAAAGCCAAAGCGGTGCTCTGTCCTGGCGTTGAGATTGTCTTTAAAGACAAGCTGAACAATACCGAACAGACCTGGTGCTACGAAGATGGCCTGACTGACTACCTGTGCGAAGCGGTGAATGGCTTACCGACGCTGCCGGAAAAACCGTTTGTCGGCAGCTTTGCTGGCGATGTGGAAGCGGTTGACTGGGCGCTGTTGTGGCTGCCGGAAGGCGGTGAACTGTTAACTGAAAGCTACGTTAACCTGATCCCGACCATGCAGGGCGGGACTCACGTCAACGGCCTGCGTCAGGGGCTGCTGGATGCGATGCGCGAGTTCTGCGAATACCGCAACATTCTGCCGCGTGGCGTGAAGCTCTCCGCTGAAGATATCTGGGATCGCTGCGCCTATGTGCTGTCGGTGAAGATGCAGGATCCGCAGTTCGCCGGGCAGACCAAAGAGCGCCTCTCTTCACGTCAGTGCGCAGCCTTTGTCTCTGGCGTGGTAAAAGATGCCTTCAGCCTGTGGCTGAACCAGAATATCCAGATCGCAGAGCAGCTGGCTGAGCTGGCGATCTCCAGCGCCCAGCGACGTATGCGGGCAGCCAAAAAAGTGGTGCGTAAAAAGCTCACCAGCGGTCCGGCGCTGCCGGGCAAACTGGCGGACTGCACTGCGCAGGATCTGAATAAAACAGAACTGTTCCTGGTCGAAGGGGACTCGGCAGGCGGCTCGGCCAAGCAGGCGCGCGATCGTGAATATCAGGCGATCATGCCGCTTAAGGGCAAGATCCTGAACACCTGGGAAGTCTCTTCCGATGAGGTGCTGGCGTCGCAGGAAGTGCATGATATTTCTGTGGCGATCGGCATCGATCCCGATAGCGAAGATCTTTCACAGCTGCGCTACGGTAAGATCTGCATTCTGGCGGATGCGGACTCCGATGGTCTGCACATCGCCACGCTGCTGTGTGCCCTGTTCGTGAAACATTTCCGTTCACTGGTCAGAAACGGACACGTCTACGTTGCCATGCCGCCGCTCTACCGTATCGATCTCGGAAAAGAGGTCTACTACGCGCTGGATGAAGATGAGAAAGAGGGCGTGCTGGAGCAGCTGAAACGCAAAAAGGGTAAACCTAACGTTCAGCGTTTTAAAGGGCTGGGCGAGATGAACCCCTTGCAGCTGCGCGAAACGACGCTGGATCCGAATACCCGCCGTCTGGTACAGCTGACCATCAGTGAAGAGGATATCGATCAGACGCTGCGCATGATGGATATGCTGCTGGCGAAGAAACGTTCCGAAGACCGGCGTAACTGGTTGCAGGAAAAAGGCGACAAGGCCGATATCGAAGTGTAAAAAAACAGGACGCGAAAGCGTCCTGTTCTCTTTGTGCTTCAGCCAGCACATTCCCAGAGAACCCGGCAGATTCAGAGCAGAGACAGTAATCCTTGTGAAAATTACCCTGGAAGAGTTACGTGCCTGGGTGGCGGTGGTGGACAGCGGTTCTATTACCGCGGCGGCATCCCAGCTGGCGCAGACCAGTTCGGGCATCAGCCGGGCGTTGTCCCGGCTGGAGAGCAAGCTGCAGACCACCCTGCTGCATCGCACCACCCGACGGCTGGCGCTGACCGAAGAGGGACAGGTTTTTCTGGAGCATGCGCGCCAGATCCTGGCCTCGGTTGAGCAGGCCGAAGAGCAGATAGCCCTGCGGCGCGAGATGCCGTCAGGACGGCTGCGGGTAAACGCCGCCACCCCTTTTATGCTGCATGTGATTGTGCCGCTGGTGGACGATTTCCGCGCCCGCTATCCCCTGATCCAGCTTGAACTGAATACCGACGATATCCTGATCGATCTGCTGGAGCAGCAAACGGACATTGCCATTCGCATCGGCGAACTGCGCGACTCTACGCTGCGCGCCCGGATGCTTGGCAGCAGTGCGATCCGGCTGATGGCCAGTCCGGCCTATCTGGCGAAAGCGGGCACCCCGCAGAGCGTGGCCGATCTCGCGCAGCATCAAATCATCGGCTTCAGCCATCCTGAATCCCTCAACGTCTGGCCGGTCCTGCAGCCTGATGGCGATTTCATGCGCATTAAGCCCACAATCTCTGCCTCCAGCGGCGAAACCATCCGGCAGCTGGCGCTGGCAGGACAGGGGATCGCACGCCTCTCCGACTTTGTCAGCCGGGAAGATTGCGCGGCAGGCCGGCTGGTGCCGGTTCTCCCCACTGAAACCCGCGAGCTGCGGTTGCCGGTGCATGCGGTCTATTACCGTAACACCACGCTCTCTTCGCGCATCGGCTGCTTTCTGGATTTTCTCCGCACCGAGATTGATCAGCGTCAGCTGCTGTGATCTCTCCTGGCATAATAAAAAACCCCTGTCATAGGGCAGGGGTTTGGAGATGCTGGCAAGTCTGGCCGGATTCGCTGTGAGATTGTGCTTGCACAGGGAACACGGTCAGATCGGAAAGACGCTCAAGCCAGTCCCTGGTCGCTCTACCCGCGCCATCCCTGGCGCGGGACGCTTTCCTCTTCTGACCGTGTTCCCTTCGCGTTGAGCTAATTCATTGCTGCCAGAGGCACTCAGGTTTGAGGTTGTCAGCAGCCTGACCCCTTTTACCGAAAAGGGGTTAAGCCTTCAGCATGAATCAGGCGCTGGGTTCCAGCACCAGAATCTTCACATCCACCACATCATCTTTAATGATGGCGCGATGCGCATCCATATGCGGCATCTGCTGATGCTGCTCCAGATGACGCAGCGTTTCCCACTGTTCCAGCATAAAAATGGAGTCTGGGGAGTTCTGTTTCCACGGCACCTGCGCCTGATGGTCCAGCAGCGCGTCATACTGATGGCAGCCATCTTCTTCTAAAACCAGCGGGATCAGTTTTTTCACCGCATCCAGCACGGCCTGACGGCGACCGGGTTTGACACAAATTTCAGCAACGACTGTTAACATTCGCGAATTCCTCTTTCGTGGGAAAATAGGGGGTATCCCCCAGCCATCTTACGCAAAAACGCGACTAAGATGGGTCCGATAAGCGGCAATATCGCGTGGCACGTCCGGCGCTTTAATCACATCGTTGCAGATAAAGGTCGGCAGCGCTTCCATGCCCAGGAACTGGTTGGCTTTGTGGAAGTGCAGATAAAGACCGTCGACGCCGACGCCTTCAAAGAACTGCTCCGGATCGGTAAAGGCCTGCAGTGGCGCATTCCATGTCAGCGACAGCATATATTTTTTGCCCTGCAGCAGACCGCCGGAACCATATTTCTTCGCCGCATCAGAACGGGTACGGCCATCGCTGGCGTAGAGTGAGCCGTGGCCTTCGGTAAAGACTTCATCGATGTAACGCTTCACCGTCCACGGCTCGCCCATCCACCAGCCAGGCATCTGATAAATCACCACATCGCTATCGACATATTTCTGCACTTCATCGGCGACCACGTAGTCGCTGTCAGCCAGGGTCACAGACACCTCATGCCCCATGTCACGCAGCTGGCTGGCCGCAACGTCGCTCAGCGTGTGGTTCAGCTCACCTTTAGAGTGGGCAAAGGTTTTGCCGCCATCGATAATTAAAATCTTGCTCATGAATCGTTTGCCTCATTTCCTGAATATGGCGCTTAGCTTACGCGCGCTGCGGTCGCAGAAAAATGGGAGGTTGATCACAACACTTTTGCTGTGGAAGCAACAATGCGCCGGTTTATGGCACCATCGGCAGGCAAACTCACTGTGAAAACAATTATAGAAAAACGCAAAATGAAAAAAATTGTCCTCTCTTTGCTGCTGGCCACCGGTGCTGTCCAGGCACAATCTCATCTCGACACCATCCTCAGTTCTAAAATGCTTAAGGTCTGCACCACCGGCGATTACAAGCCTTACAGCTACCTGCGACCCGATGGTCAGTATGAAGGGCTGGATATCAGCATGGCGAACGCGCTGGCTACCTCGCTCGGCGCGAAAGTGGAGTGGGTGCCAACCAGCTGGAAAAACCTGATGCCCGATTTTCTGGCAAAGCAGTGTGATATCGCCGTCGGCGGCGTCTCCGTCACGCTGAAACGCCAGCAGACCGCCTGGTTTGCCCGGCCGCTGGATGTGGATGGCAAAATCCCGCTGGTGCGCTGCAGCGATAAAGAGCGCTTCCAGACCATCGAACAGCTCAACCGGCCTGACGTGCGGCTGATTGAACCGGCTGGCGGCACCAACGAAGCCTTTGTGCACAGCCACCTGCCACAGGCCTCACTGACGCTGTTCCACGATAACGTCACCATCTTCCGGCAACTCGTGGACAACAAGGCGGATGTGATGATCACCGATGCCTCTGAAGCGCGTTTTCAGCAGCAGCATTACCCGACGCTCTGTGCGATCAATCCCGACAAACCGCTGCAGTATGGCGAGAAGGCTTACATGATTCCGCGTGACGATATCAGCTGGAAGCTCTATGTCGATCAGTGGCTGCATCTCAGCACCGCCACCGGCGAATATCGTGACATTGCCCGCCAGTGGATGGGCGCAAAGCCCTGATCCACTTCCGCAGACAGGTCAGACACTTGCCGGTCTGAATCCGGCGTGTCTCTGACACATAAAATTGCGCGGCGGGACGCCTGCTCTCCCGCGCTTCCCCTGTGACTAACACCAGCGAATAAGGTACTATCCTCGCCAAACCACCGCCGGGTGTCCCGCCGTTGTGGGCCACGATGTGAGGATGAGAAATTAATGAGTGAACTGACTCAGGATGGTGCAGAGCGTCTTGCCCTGCACACATTCACCGAGAATGCGTACTTAAACTATTCGATGTACGTCATCATGGACCGCGCCCTGCCTTACATTGGCGACGGATTAAAGCCGGTTCAGCGACGTATCGTCTACGCCATGTCCGAACTGGGACTTAGCGCCAGCGCAAAATTCAAAAAATCGGCGCGTACCGTAGGTGACGTGCTGGGTAAATACCATCCGCACGGCGACAGCGCCTGCTATGAAGCGATGGTGCTGATGGCGCAGCCGTTCTCCTACCGTTATCCGCTGGTCGATGGCCAGGGTAACTGGGGTGCACCGGATGATCCCAAGTCATTCGCGGCGATGCGTTACACCGAATCCCGCCTGTCAAAATATGCCGAGCTGCTGCTGGGTGAGCTGGGTCAGGGGACGGTCGATTATCAGCCGAACTTTGATGGCACGCTGCAGGAGCCGAAGATGTTACCGGCGCGCCTGCCCAATATTCTGCTGAACGGCACCACCGGGATTGCCGTCGGTATGGCGACCGATATTCCGCCGCACAACCTGCGCGAAGTGGCTCAGGCCGCCATCGCGCTGATCGACTCGCCGAAAACCACGCTGGAACAGCTGCTGGATATTGTCCAGGGGCCTGATTATCCTACAGAGGCGGAGATCATCACGCCGCGTGACGAAATCCGCAAAATCTATCAGACCGGTCGCGGCTCGATTCGCCAGCGTGCAGTCTGGAAGAAGGAAGAGGGCGAGGCGGTGATTACCGCGCTGCCGCATCAGGTGTCGGGCGCGCGCGTGCTGGAGCAGATTGCGAACCAGATGCGCAATAAAAAACTGCCGATGGTGGAGGATCTGCGTGATGAATCGGATCACGAGAACCCGACCCGCCTGGTGATCGTTCCGCGCTCCAACCGCGTCGATCTCGATCAGGTGATGAACCATCTGTTCGCCACCACCGATCTGGAAAAGAGCTACCGCGTTAACCTCAACATGATCGGGCTGGATAACCGCCCGGCGGTGAAAAATCTGCATGAGATCCTGACCGAATGGCTGGTGTTCCGCCGCGATACGGTCAAACGTCGTCTGAATCACCGCCTGGATCGCGTGCTGCGCCGCCTGCATATCCTGGAAGGTTTGCTGGTTGCGTTCCTGAACATCGATGAAGTGATCGAGATCATCCGTACTGAGGATGAGCCTAAGCCGGTCCTGATGTCACGCTTTGGCATCAGCGAAACCCAGGCCGAATCGATCCTTGAACTGAAGTTGCGCCACCTGGCAAAACTGGAAGAGATGAAGATCCGTGGCGAGCAGGCGGAGCTGGAAAAAGAGCGCGATCAGCTGCAGGCCACGCTGGCCTCTGAACGCAAGATGAACACCCTGCTGAAAAAAGAGTTACAGGCTGACAGCGCCAGCTACGGCGACGATCGTCGCTCGCCGCTGCGTGAGCGTGAAGAAGCCAAAGCCCTGAGCGAAACCGAGCTGGTGCCGTCTGAACCGGTGACCATTGTGCTGTCGCAGATGGGCTGGGTGCGCAGCGCCAAAGGCCACGATATTGATCCTGCCGGACTCAGCTACAAAGCGGGCGACAGCTATCTGGCTGCAGCACGCGGCAAGAGCAATCAGCCGGTGGCCTTTATCGACTCCACCGGTCGCAGCTACACTCTGGATCCGACGTCGCTGCCTTCAGCGCGCGGTCAGGGCGAGCCGCTGACCGGCAAGCTGACGCCACCGCCGGGTGCGGTAGTTGAACAGGTGCTGATGGAGCCGGATGACCAGCGCCTGCTGATGGCCTCTGATGCGGGTTATGGCTTTATCTGTACCTTCAGCGATCTGGTGTCGCGCAACCGCGCCGGTAAAGCGCTGCTGACGCTGCCGGAAAACGCCCGTGTGATGACGCCGATGGCCGTCCATCATGAAGATGACATGCTGCTGGCGATTACCCAGGCGGGACGGATGCTGATGTTCCCGGTCGGGGAGCTGCCGCAGATGTCGAAAGGCAAGGGCAACAAAATCATCTCGATTCCATCCGCGGAAGCGGCCGCCGGTCAGGACAAACTGGCCTGGCTGATGATTTTGCCGCCGGGCAGCGCTATCACGCTGCACGTGGGCAAGCGTAAAATGCTGCTGCGCAGTGAAGAGCTACAAAAATTCCGCGCCGATCGTGGACGTCGCGGCACGCTGTTACCGCGCGGCCTGCAAAAAATTGATCGTGTTGAACTGGATGCGCCTGCGCGTCCGGCGAGCCCGGATAGCGAAGCGTAAACTACCCGGCTGACACCGCGTCAGCCGTGGCTCAATGAGGGAACTATGTTACTGATTCTGCGTGCCATTATTGTGGTCATCTATTCGATCTTAGTCTGTATATCTGGCTGTATCTGGTGTCTGTTTTCACCGCGCAATCCGCGTCACGTCGCCACATTTGGCCATCTGTTCGGCAAACTGTCGACAGTGTTTGGCCTCAAAGTAGAACTGCGCAGACCGGAAGGTGCTGAGAATTATGGTAATGCGATCTACATCGCGAACCATCAGAACAACTACGACATGGTCACTGCGGCTAAAATGGTGCAGCCCTGCACGGTGACGGTGGGCAAGAAGAGCCTGTTGTGGGTGCCGTTTTTTGGCCTGCTCTACTGGCTGACCGGTAACCTGTTGATCGATCGCGATGACCGTGCAAAAGCACGCGGCACGATCGGTCAGCTGGTGGATGAGTTTAACAGTAAGCGCATCTCCATCTGGATGTTCCCGGAAGGGACGCGCAGCCGTGGCCGTGGCCTGCTACCGTTTAAAACCGGTGCCTTTCACGCCGCTGTGGCGGCGGGTGTGCCGATCATTCCGATTGTGGTCTCCAACACGCATGGCAAGATCAACCTCAATCGCTGGAAAAACGGGCTGGTGATCGTTGAGATGCTGCCCCCGATTGATGTAAAGGCTTTCGAGTCGTCGTCGGTGCGTAAGCTGGCGACCCACTGTCGCGAACTGATGGCGGCAAAGCTGGAAGAGCTGAACGCCGAAGTCGCAGAACGCGAAAAAAACGGAAATATCTGACCGGCGAACCATTCGCCGAACTATCCTGCAGGGATGCCGCACGGCGGGGCACGTCCGCCCGCCGTGAACGCAGCACAGCAAAAACAGATCAATAAAAACAGGGTCGGCGCTTAGCGCCACGCGTAAAGGGTCAGAAGTTTTATGTCTTTCAGCAGACGTCAGTTCATCCAGCTTTCTGCCGGAGCGGCGCTTAGCGCCAGTGTACTACCTCATGCGGCGCGTGCCGCTTCTTCAGCTAATGGCGACACGCCACTTCCGGTTCCGCCGTTGCTGGAATCCCGTCGCGGCCAGCCGCTGTTCCTGACAATGCAGCGCAGCCACTGGTCTTTTAATGGCGACAACAACAAAGTGCCGGTGTGGGGCATTAATGGCCTCTATCTTGGCCCGACCGTCCGGGTTTACAGCGGCGATGACGTTAAGCTGATCTACAGCAACCGTCTGAACGAGCCGGTCTCCATGACTATCAGCGGCCTGCAGTTGCCGGGCGCGCTGATGGGTGGCGCGCCGCGTATGATGTCAGCCGGTGTTGACTGGTCGCCGGTGCTGCCGATTCGTCAGGCGGCCTCGACCTGCTGGTATCACGCCAACACGCCGAACCGCATGGCTCCGCACATCTACAACGGACTGGCGGGGATGTGGCTGGTGGAAGATGATATTGGCAGGCAGTTGCCGTTGCCGAAGCATTACGGCGTCGATGACTTCCCGATTATCATTCAGGACAAGCGGCTCGATAACTTTGCCACGCCGGTCTATGACCCGCCGCAGGATGGTGGTTTCCTGGGCGACACGCTGCTGGTGAATGGCGTACGCAATCCGTTTGTGGAGGTATCACGCGGCTGGGTGCGTCTGCGTCTGCTGAACGCGTCGAATGCGCGCCGCTATGAGATGGTGCTCAGCGACAATCGCCCGTTTATGGTCATCGCCAGCGATCAGGGCTATCTGCCTGCGCCGGTGGCGGTGCAGCGCCTGTCACTGGCGCCGGGCGAACGCCGCGAGGTGCTGGTGGATATGTCGCAGGGCGATGAAGTGTCGATTACCGCAGGTACGGCGGCGGGCATTATGGATCGGCTGCGCGGCTTCTTTGAGCCATCCTCCATTCTGACGTCAACCCTGATCCTGACGCTGCGGCCAACCGGCTTGCTGCCGCTGGTGACGGATAATCTGCCGATGCGGCTGCTGGCCGATCAGATTCTGGATGGCGTGGCGGTTCGCACCCGTGAATTCCGCATCGGTGACAGCATGCCGGGCATTAACGGCGCGATCTGGGATATGAGCCGCATTGACACCACGGCACAGCAGGGCACCTTTGAGCGCTGGATCCTGCATGCTGATCGGCCACAGTCGCTGCATATCCAGGGCGTGATGTTCCTGATTAAAAGTGTGAATGGTGCGCAGCCGATGGGCGAAGATCGTGGCTGGAAAGATACGGTGTGGGTCGATGGCAGCGTGGAACTGATGGTCACTTTCCCGCAAAGTTCGTCAGATCACTTCCCGTTCGTCTACTACAGTCAGACGCTTGAACTGGCCGACCGCGGTACTGCCGGTCAGCTGGTGGTGCAGCCCAGCGCATAACAGCGCGGTCAGGCAGGGAGAGCCCGCCTGACCGCGTTAATCGTTATCTGCCCCAGCCGCAGGGCAGATAAGGTGTGGTCACCTGGTGACGCCAGGCCTTAGTTAAAGGTTTCCGGATCCGGCCCCAGACGATTGCCGCTGTCCAGCTTGGCAATATCGCTCACTTCATGCTTGTCCAGACGGAAATCGAACACCTTAAAGTTCTCTTCGATGCGGGCTGGTGTCACCGACTTCGGAATCACCACCAGGCCGCTATCCAGATGCCAGCGGATCACGATCTGTGCCGGCGTCTTGCCATATTTCTTCGCCAGCGACTTGATGATCTCCTGATCGAAGACCCCTTTGCCGCCCTGCGCCAGCGGACTCCAGGATTCGGTCTGGATCTGATGCAGTGCATTCCACGCATGCAGCGTGCGCTGCTGTAGCATCGGGTGCAGCTCAATCTGGTTCACCACCGGCGTGACACCGGTTTCATCCAGCAGTCGCTTCAGATGCGCCTCATGGAAGTTACAGACGCCAATGCTTTTGGTCAGCCCCTGCTGCTGCAGTTCAATCATCTTCTTCCAGGCATCGACATAATTGTCTTTTTCCGGGCACGGCCAGTGCATCAGATAGAGATCGACCTGCTCCAGTTTCAGTTTCTCCAGGCTGGTTTCCATCGCCTGCTGAACGTTCTGCTGATCGTCGTTCCAGAGTTTGGTGGTCACGAAAATCTCTTCACGCGGCACGTCAGTTTCCTGCAGTGCCTGGCCAATCGCCTCTTCATTCTTATAGGCGGCGGCGGTATCGATTGAGCGATAGCCGACCTCCAGCGCTTTCAGCACCGCATGACGTGCATCTTCAATGCTGGCCTGCCACACGCCGAGTCCGAGTTGCGGCATCATATTGCCATCGCGCAGTTTGATAATGGGTTGGTCTGCCATAGTTGCTCCTTTCCGTTGCGGTTAATCCGTGAGATTTCACTGTGCTTAAGTCTAGCCAACAATTCTCAGCCTGCTTAGCTGAGGCAACAACAGCGGTTCTGCCGCCATGCCCGATTCGGTAAATTTCTTGCCTGATTCTCCAGGCTGCTGGTGATTCAGGCATTCGCACGGCACACTGGCTTTTTGCCCGTAAAAGGAGTCGCTATGGCGCACGATGCCCTGTGTCACCGGCTGGCGCAGCAGGTCGTCACGTTAATGACCCACGGTCACGACCGTCTTTGCCCGGTCGAAAATGTGTCGCTGATTTACGCTAATCAATATCGTCCCCGTACGCCGATGATGTATCAGCCCGGCATTGTGATCCTGTTTCAGGGCAGCAAAACCGGCTATCTCGGCAGCACCGTGTTTCAGTATGATGCCAGCAAGTACCTGATGATCACCGTGCCGCTGCCGGTGGAGTGCGAAACCTGGGCCTCGCCAGAGGTGCCGATTGCCGGGCTGTGTCTTAATGTCGATACCGCCAGCCTGCAGGATCTGCTGATTGAAATCGGCGATGACGATCAGTTTCAGCCGCAGCCGCAGACCTCGGGGATCCACTCGGCCTGGCTGACGGAACCGATGCTGTGTGCTGCTGAGCGGCTGCTTGATGTGATGACCCAGCCGCGCGATGCGCGGGTGCTGGGGCCGCACATCGTGCGGGAGATTATCTACTATGTGCTGACTGGCCCGATTGGTGGTGCGCTGCTCTCACTGGTGAGCCGACAGACGCAATTCAGCCTGATCGCGCGTGCCCTGCGACGGATTGAGAATCACTATGCGAAAAACCTCAGCGTCGATGCGCTGGCGGCGGAAGTGAACATGAGCGTTTCAGCCTTTCACCATAACTTTAAAGCGGTTACGCAGACGTCGCCTCTGCAATATCTCAAGCGATATCGCCTGCATCAGGCGCGATTGCTGATGCTGCACGATGGACTGAAAGCGAGTGCGGCGGCGGTGCGGGTTGGCTATGAAAGTCCCTCACAGTTTTCGCGGGAATTTAAGCGCTATTTTGGCGTGACGCCAGGAGAAGAGGTGAATCGTGTGCGGCAGACGGTAGCGGATCCGTCCGCCTGAGTGGCGGCGGATCCTGATGCTACGCGCTGACGTCAGGCCTGTTTCTGCCGACGCTTTTTCCAGATAACCAGAATGCTGCCAAACAGCCCGAGAAACAGCAACACCATCGGCAGTATCATCAGGATCGCCATCACCTGATCTTCATGACGCTTGATGAACGGCACCTGGCTGATGCCATAGCCAAACGTCACGACGATGCCAACCCACAGCACGCCGCTGAGCCAGTTGAAGAGCTGAAAGCGACCATTCTGCAAGCCCGCAATGCCCGCCATGGTCGGCAGAATCGTCCGGATGAAGGCCAGAAAACGGCCGACCAGCAGCGCCATCAGGCCGTGGCGGTTAAACATATTCCAGGCGCGCTGGTGATACTGCGCCGGAAGATGCATCAGCCAGCTCTTCACCAGCCGGGTATTCCCCAGCCAGCGACCCTGCAGATAGCTCAGCCAGCAGCCCAGGCTGGCGGCGGTGGTGAGGATCACCATCGTCGGCACAAAATCCATTACCCCTTTAGCCACCATCGCACCCGCCAGCAGCAGCAGGCTGTCGCCCGGCAGGAAAGAGGCGGGTAACAGCCCATTTTCCAGAAACAGCGTCAGGAACATCACGCCGTACACCACCCACACCACATCCGGATTTGCCAGCGCGGCAAAATCCTGATGCCAGAGCGCGTGGACAATCTCGTGTAAAACACCCATTTGCTATTCCATCACGTCACAAGGAACTATCCGTCTGCATTCAGGCAATCGGTCGCGGCGCTGCGCAATAAATGCAGCGACCTCACTGATGACCTGAACGGTCTGGGATAAATTTTAACAATAAATGAGCAGCAGCCCGGCAAACTCTGCGGGTGGCCGCTACCCGGTTCATCTTCTGTTTAACGTCTGTTTATCTTTTACCTGAGTTTATTAACGCGTCAGGCGCGCAAAACCGGCGTCCAGGTCAGCCAGCAGATCGTCAACGTGCTCCAGACCAATATGCAGTCGCACCAGCGTACCGGTGAAATCGACTCCACCCGCCGGACGAATCGCGGCCAGCTCTTCCGGCTGATTCGCCAGGATCAGCGATTCATAGCCGCCCCAGGAGTAGGCCATGCTGAAATGATGGAAGTGATCGAGATATTCCGCTAGCTGGGGCGCGCTGAGTTTTTCCTGCAGGATAAAAGAGAACAGGCCGCTGCTGCCGTTAAAATCACGCTGCCAGAATTGATGACCTTTGCTCTGCGCCAGCGCCGGGTGATTAACCCGCGCCACTTCGGGACGCGCGGCCAGCCACTCTGCCACCTGAATCGCGCTCTCTTCATGCTGACGCAGACGGGTGCCCAGCGTGCGGAGACCCCGACTCGCCATGTAGGCGGTATCGGCATCGACCATCTGACCCATCAGATAGGAGTTCTCGCGCAGCTGATCGATACAGCGCGCATTGGCGACCGCCGTGCCGATCATAGCATCGCTGTGCCCAATCAGATATTTGGTGCCCGCCTGAATCGAAATATCGATGCCGTGCGCCAGCGCATCAAATAAGATACCGGCCGCCCAGGTGTTGTCGATCATGATGATCGCCTCGGGCGCTTTAGCGCGAACCGCCGCCACAATCGCCGGAATATCCTGAACTTCCATCGTGATAGAGGCAGGCGATTCCAGGAAAACGACCCGGGTATTGGGCTGCACCAGCTCACCGATTTCACTGCCGATGCAGTGATCGAACCAGCCCGTTGAAACCTGCAGCTTAGTCAGGATTTTAGTACAGAAATCCTGGGTCGGTTCATAGACTGCGCCACTCATCAGCACGTGGTCGCCCGCCTCGACAAACGCCAGAATCGCGTTCGCCACGGCAGCCGCGCCGCAGGGATAGAGCACACAGCCTGCGCCGCCTTCCAGCTCCGTCATCGCATCCTGCAGCGCAAAGTGCGTCAGGGTGCCACGACGGCCATAAAAGAGTTCGCCTTTTGCCCGACCGGCGGTGGCGCGTTTCTTCTCCGCGACCGTATCAAAAACCAGCGAGGAGGCCCGTTGAATTACACTGTTCACCGAGCCCTGGGTATAACGCTTGCTGCGTCCTGCACTGACGAGCGTGGTATCAATTTTTCTGGTGGTCATGAGTCGCCTTTGCCGCTTCTGACTAAGCCCTCACGTTACCACGAAACGACCAGCAGGGTTGAGACTCAATGGTGATTATCAGAGTGCGTCGCAGGATGAAAATCGGGTCCGCTACCGGACCCGATTTTGCCGACGCTACATTACGCCCATCAGGCGCGGTAACCAGAGGGAGATAGCCGGAATATAGGTAATCAGCATCAGCACGATAAACAGCATGCCGTAAAACGGCAGCATGGCACTCACCACCTGCTCGATTTTCTGCTTACTGACCGCACTGGCGACAAACAGTACCGTACCGACCGGCGGGGTGATCAGGCCGATACCGAGGTTGGTCAGCATGATCATGCCGAAGTGAACCGGATCGACGCCAAGCGCGGTGGCGACCGGCAACAGCACCGGCGTCAGGATCAGGATCAGCGGCGCCATATCCATCAGCGTCCCCACCACCAGCAGCAGGATGTTGATACACATCAGGATCACATATTTGTTATCGGAGAGGCTGGTAAACGCCTCAGTGATAATCGTTGGCAGTTGCATGAAGGTCATCACCGCGCCGAATCCGGCCGCGAAGGCGATCAGCACCATCACGATGGTGACGGTTTTAATGGTGCGGAACAGCAGGATATGCAGCTGGTTCCATTTAAAGTCGCGATAAATAAACATGGTGACGAAAAAGGCCCAGATACAGGCAATCGCGGCGGACTCCGAGGCGGTAAAGATGCCGGAGAGGATGCCACCCATAATAATCACTACGGTAAACAGTCCCCAGAACGCGTCGAAGAAGATTTTCAGCGCCTGACGAAACGGAATACGCTCCCCTTTGGGATAGCCGCGTTTATGGGCAAAGCCGAGGCACATTACCATCAGGCAGCCACCCAGCATCAGGCCAGGCAGGATACCCGCCACGAACAGGGAAGAGATAGTTACCAGCCCACCGGTCGCCAGCGAATAGATCACCGAGTTGTGGCTGGGTGGCGTCAGTACCGCCTGCACTGAGCCGCTCGCCGTTACTGCGGCAGCGAAATCACGCGGATAGCCTTTCTCCTCCATCTGCGGAATCATCACCGAGCCAATCGAGGCGGTATCCGCCACCGATGAGCCAGAAATCGCGCCGAAGAAGGTCGAGGCGACAATGTTCACCAGCGACAGGCCACCGCGGATAAAACCAACAAAGATATAGGCGAAGTTGACCAGCCGGCGAGCAATGCCGCCCTCCGCCATGATCGCCCCGGCGAGAATAAAGAACGGGATAGTCAGTAGCGAAAATTTGTTAATGCCGTTGGTAATCTGAATCACCACGGCTTCCAGCGGCAGATCGATCCACCATGCACCAATAAATGCGCTCAGGCCGACCGCAAATGCCACCGGAAACCCCACCAGCAGCAGTACCAGCAAACTGCCTAACAAAATCAATGCATCCATCTTCTGCTCCGGATTAGTGGGTGCCACCCAGTGTGACAATCGGCCGCTGGCTCTGATCGCCTGTCAGCAATCGCTCAATAACAAACAGCAGGGTAAAGATCGCGCCAATCGGGATCGGCAGGTACATCTCGCCATAGGTAACGGCGGGCAGCGAGGCCAGGGTCTGGACCCACATCGCTTCACACAGGCTGTAGCTGGCCTGAAAGATCACCAGGCAGGTGAGTATCATCAGCACATCGCAGACCAGCAGCAGCAACCGTTGCCGTACCGGCGACAGGCGATCGGTCATCATGGAAACGCAGATATGCGTTCCGGCCCGCAGTCCGACCGGTGCACCAATAAACGTAAAAATAATCATGCAGATAATGGCTACCGGTTCCGGCCAGGAGAGTGCACCGTTCATCACGTAGCGGGCGAAGATCCCAATCGGGATCACCGTCACCATAATCATCAGTGCCACGGCGGCAATCAGCATGCACAGCAGATAGAGCCCATCCATCAGACGTGTATAAGCAGCCATAATTGATACCTGATTAAGCACGCCACACGGCAGTGTGGCGCGGAAGGGTTATTTCACCTCAGCGATCCGGGTCATCAGATCCTGATATTTGCCGCCAAACTGATCGCGCACCGGCTGGGTCGCTTTGACGAAGTAGTCGCGGTCGGTCTGCTGGAAGGTGACGCCGCCTGCCTTCATTTTGGCGATCGACTGCTCGGTATAGGTCGCCCAGAGCTGACGCTCCTCATCCTGCGCCTCTTTGCCGAGCTTCTTCAGCAGCGCCTGATCCTCAGGTTTCAGGCGATCCCAGGCGCGTTTTGAAAACAGGATCATCTCTGGCTGGATAAAGTGGCCGCTGAGGGTGTAGTACTTCGCCACCGGCATATAGTTATGGGCGACAAAAGTAGGCGGGTTATTCTCGGTGCCATCGACCACACCGGTCTGCATCGCACTGAACACTTCACTGACGCCCATCGCCACCGGATTCGCGCCCATCGCTTTCAGGGTCGCCAGCGAGATGGCGCTGTTCTGCACCCGGATCTTCATGCCTTTCAGATCTTCCGGTTTTGCCAGCGGCTTCTTGGTGATCATGTTGCGCTCACCAGCATCAGTCCAGCCCAGAAACACCATGCGGGCGTTGGGATCTTTATCGAACTTGTCGGCAATTTCGCGGCCTATCTCGCCATCCAGCACTTTGTGCATGTGGTCAATGTCGCGGAAAATGTAGGGCAGGGTCAGCACGCTGGTTTCCGGGGCGATCGAGGTGACCGGCGCCAGCGACACACGGATCATGTCGATTGCGCCCAGCTGCACCTGTTGCAGCGTCTGGTCTTCGTCCCCCAGCACGCCACCGGCATAGAGCTTCATCTCCAGCCGTCCATCGGTGGCCTGTTTGAGTTTATCGCCCATGTGCTGCAGCGCGACCACGGTCGGATAACCGGCAGGCTGGACTTCAGCCACTTTGATCACCTGTGCCGTGGCGGTGGCGCTCATCATCATCGCCGCCAGGGCACTGGCCAGGCATGTTTTCGTCATTCTCATTATTTTGTCTCCCGCTGAGGTAGGACGGCGTCCGGCGTCGGGGGCTAACCGGAGAGAACCGTGTGGAGCCAGCATAGTGAAAACGCGCGCCAGTAAAATACGGCAATGCTGATTGAATGAATGCCATCACATTTTGAAACGATGTTTTAATAAATTTTCATGCAACTTCACATTTTCGAAACATCCTTCTTAAAAGTGTTTAAACCTGGTCAATTGCGGGTAAATGGCGGCGATCAGCTTTGTAAATACTAATGAGAACTACTATCAATTCGCCGTCATTTTGCTATTATTCGCGCTTGTCTCGCATCCCTGAATCAGAAGTTGGAGAAGCAGCGTGGTAGCCAGTGATTTGATGCAAACGGACCTCTCCGTTTGGGGCATGTATCAACATGCCGATATCGTGGTAAAGGTGGTCATGATTGGCCTGTTATTGGCCTCAGTGGTGACCTGGGCGATCTTCTTCGGCAAATATGCCGAACTCAGCGCCGCTAAGCGCCGCCTGAAGCGCGAGCACCTGGCGCTGGGCGAAGCCCGCAATCTGAACGACGCCGCCCGCATTGCCCAGTCGTTTACCGGTCACAGCCACAGTGTGGTGCTGCTGAATGATGCGCAGAATGAACTCGAACTGTCGGCTGGCGTGGAAGATACCAACGGGATTAAAGATCGCACCAGTTTCCGCCTTGAGCGCCGCGTCGCTGCGTTCAGCCGCCATGCCGGCCGGGGCAATGGATTCCTGGCGACCATCGGTTCGGTTGCGCCGTTTATCGGCCTGTTCGGCACCGTATGGGGCATCATGAACAGCTTTATCGGCATCGCTAAAACCCAGACCACGAACCTTGCGGTTGTTGCACCGGGTATCGCCGAAGCGCTGCTGGCAACCGCGATTGGCCTGATCGCTGCGATTCCGGCGGTGGTGATCTACAACGTCTTTGCCCGCATGATCGCCAACTATAAAGCCTCGCTGGGTGATGTCGCCGCTCAGGTGATGCTGCTGCAGAGCCGTGATATCGATCTGGGCACCGTCGCTACTGATGTTCCGCGTCCTGCGACGGCTCAGAAACTGCGCTTAGGGTAAGTTCTTATGGCAATGCGATTAAACGACGATCTGGAAACCGATGGTGAAATGCATGAGATCAACGTGACGCCGTTTATCGACGTCATGCTGGTTCTGCTGATCATCTTTATGGTGGCCGCGCCGCTGGCCACGGTCGACGTACGCGTCAATCTGCCCGCCTCAACCAGCGCGCCGCAGCCGCGCCCGGAAAAGCCGGTTTACCTGTCGATTAAAGCGGATAAGCAGCTTTACGTCGGTAACGATCAGGTCACGCCGGAGTCGCTGGTTAACGTGCTGACTAACCAGACCCAGGGCAACAAAGAGACCACCATTTTCTTCCAGGCGGATAAGTCGGTCGATTATGAAACGCTGATGAGCGTGATGGATAAGCTGCGCACGGCGGGCTATCTGAAAATTGGTCTGATGGGCATGGAAACCGTGAAGAAATAGCGGTTTATCCGGTTCAGGAAAAAGGCGACTGTTCAGGTCGCCTTTTTTTATGGCTGCTCTCCAGCCCTATAAAATCAGGCAAATCAGGGCCAGGCTAATCACTTATGCTGCCTGAGCTGAATTGTTAATTGGTTGTTACTTATGTACATAGATTTGTAAAGTGCAATGGTGAGCCAGGTCACATTAATCCCGACTCAGGCAGGCTAAAACGGCTAAAAAACAACAGGAAGCCGTTATGAGTCACACCCCGTCTTTACAAAAGCCGCCGAAAAGTGCCGCCCGAACCATCTTCACCGTCACCAGTGGTAACTTCCTGGAGATGTACGATTTTATGGTGTTTGGCTACTACGCCACCGCCATTTCAAAAACCTTCTTTCCCGGTGATGACCCGTTTGCTTCCCTGATGCTGACCCTGATGACCTTTGGTGCCGGCTTCCTGATGCGCCCGCTGGGGGCGATCATCCTCGGTGCCTACATCGACCATCATGGTCGTCGCAAAGGGCTGCTGCTGACGCTGGGCTTAATGGCGATGGGCACCCTGACCATCGCGCTGGTGCCGGGCTACGCCACCCTGGGCGTGGCAGCGCCGATTCTGATCCTGCTGGGACGGCTGTTGCAGGGCTTCTCGGCGGGCGTTGAGCTGGGTGGCGTATCGGTCTATCTGGCCGAAGTAGCACCCAAAGGACGCAAAGGCTTTTTCGTCAGCTGGCAGTCAGGCAGCCAGCAGATTGCGGTGATCTTTGCTGCTCTGCTGGGTCTGATGCTGAATCATCTGCTGGCGAAAGAGGCGGTGACGGAGTGGGGCTGGCGTATCCCGTTTGTGGTCGGTTGTCTGATTGTGCCATTCCTGTTCTATATCCGCCGGATGCTGGAAGAGACAGAAGCGTTCAGCAAACGTAAACATCATCCCAGCATGACGGAAATCATGCGGTCGGTCGCCAGCAACTGGGCGCTGGTGCTGGCGGGGATGCTGATGGTGGTCACCACCACGGTGATGTTCTACATGATCACCGCCTTTACTCCGACCTTTGGTAAAACGGTGTTGATGATGAGTGACAAGCAGGCGTTCCTGGTGACGCTCTGTGTTGGTGTCTCAAACCTCTTCTGGCTGCCGCTGATGGGGGCGCTGTCGGACCGCGTCGGACGCCGTCCGCTGCTGATCATTTTTACCCTGCTGATGATTGTCACCACCTGGCCGGTGCTGCACTGGCTGGTGGGATCGGCCAGCTTCGCCCACCTGCTGGAAGCGGAACTGTGGCTGTCGTTTCTCTATGCCAGCTATAACGGTGCGATGGTGGTCTATCTGGCGGAGATCATGCCTGCTGAGGTGCGCGCCGCCGGTTTCTCTATGGCTTACAGTCTTGCGACGGCGCTGTTTGGCGGCTTTACGCCTGCCATCTCCAGCTACCTGATCCATGCCACCGGTGACAAAGCGATGCCGGGCGTCTGGCTGACCTTTGCCGCAGTCTGTGGGCTGATCGGCACGTTGCTGATTGGCCGGATGGTGAAGCAGTATCAGATCCGTCACAGCGGCACGCCGGTCAGTGCTTCACTCTAAAACGACAAATCGACCACCACGCTGTCGCTGTAGTTCCCGGCTGGCGGCGTGTTCTGCGTGGTCAGGATGCGCGCGGTGTAGTTAAAACCGCGCGTCAGTCCATCCGTGGATACCGCCGTCGAGGTGGTGCTGCTCCAGCGTTCAGTGCCTGCCGATCCCCAGCGATTGCTGGTGGTGCTTTTATAAATTTCATAGCTCAGCCGATTCGCGCCGCTCGCCATATTCCTGACGCCACCCACCGGATAACTGCCGTTGCTCAGCCCGACGGTATAGGTGCTGCCTTTGCTGCACAACACGTTGATGGTCTGTGATACGGCGGAGAAGCTGCCGACCAGCGGCGCGCTGCCAAAGCTGATATTCGGCGCGGTAATGGTGGTGCAGTCATTGGTAAGAATGGCGGTGATATTAATCGGGATGACACCGCTGCCGTTCTGCTCGCTTAAACAGATATTGCCAATCGCAATGCTGGTGCAGATGCGATAAGTCACGGCCATATTCAGCGTCAGCTGGTACGTCCCGGCGGCGACCACCTGACCGGGAACGGTGCGCAGATAGACCGGGATAGCGAAGTTAAGGCTGCCCAGCAAGCCCGCCAGGTTGATCAGGGTCTGCGAACCATAGACAAACGGTGTGCCGCCAATCGTCAGTTCAGTCGCGCAGGCCGTGTCGGTGCAGAGCCGCACCGGCACATTATCGCTGCCGGTATCACCGCTGCGTTTCAGCGTACCGCGCGTGCCGTTGCTATTGGTCGCGCCTGTCAGCTGAAAGGTGATCTGGTTATTGCCCAGCAGCGACAGCCCGGCACCCGCGCCACAGTTGACGTTGGCATTCGTGGTGGTGGAACTGACGGTGGTGTTCGCCACAAAGGTCGTAACTGAACCGAAACTGGCGGTCGATGCGGGCAGGGCGCAGGCGGCGTAGCCCAGCGACGGCAGTAACAGCAGCAGGCCAGCCAGTATTACAGATTTCATCATGGTCGGTTTCCGGACGTAAAAGATTCAGCGGGAGAGGGGGCGCTGCCTGCGGCAGGAGCGGGCAGCGCACAGGTCAGGGGGCCGTAAGTTTTCAGCGCCTGCGGCTGACCGCTGGCGATGCGCAGTTCGGCTTCGCAGTGGCGGCCATCGGGCGTCACCACCTGCATCGGGTTACTGGCGGTGAGATCTTCCATCCAGACGATGCCATCCCAGCCGACATACCCGGTGGGATGATCGGGACGCTGTACCAGGCTTGATACCGGCAGCGGCTGGCCCTGCGCATCGACCAGGATTACGCTGGCGGAGCGCAGTTTCTCCACCGGGAAGTTGAGCAGATAGCCGCTCTGGCGTTTCACCGCAAAGCGCTGCTCAACCCGTGGCGTGGTCATATCTGCCGGCAGGTCGAGGGTGTCGATATCATATTTGGCCGGGTAGTAGCTGCTGATGGCGGGCACCAGCAGATAGCCCTGTTGATTGGTGCGTCCCATCGACTGATTCTCGTAGCGCACGTTTACGTCGGGATAGCTGGTCTTCACCAGTACAAAGGCGTCGTTGATCTCGTTAGCGGCAAAGACGCTGTTGTCCATTAACACCAGCGCACCCGAGAGATCGGCCCACTGGGTAAGGTTGTCATCGTCGCCATAGAAGCCCGCCGAGGTGTCGATCTGGTTATTGCGATAGCGCAGACTGCCCTGACGATAATCGCCGCTGTCTCCGCTCTGATTCGCCCAGGAGGCATCCCAGGCGAACCCGCCGTCGCTGGGCATGGCGCGTGAGGCATAAACGCGCTGACTGTCGCGGCCACGCTGATCGCGTTCGGTGCTGAGGGCCACGCTGCCCTGTTCACCAAACGGGATCACCAGCGAGATCGCCCCGGTCCAGCTTTTCTCCTGCTGATCGCGGCTGGCCGAGACATAGAGGCTGCTGTTACCCCACAGGTTTTTACTCCATGAGAGGTTCCACAGCCGGGTGCGATCGCCCTGACCGTCGGTGATGTCGATGAAGGCGGCACCGACGCTGCCAAAGCGGTTCAGCGAGACGCTGGCGCTGTACTGAGCACTGCGGCGTGAGAGTGCGTAGCGGCTATCCGCCTGGCTACCGGCACGGCTGCCGACCAGCGCCAGATTGCCGAAGTCGCTGCTGCGCTGGGTCTGTTGAGTGCCGATGTTGAACCAGCGGTTGTTGTACTGATATCCCCAGCTATATTGCCTGCCGCTCTCGCCATCGAGCTGACTTTGCGCCACCGCGCCGTTGACCACGCCCCAGCTGCCGACGCGCAGCTGACCACCCAGCCCGCCCATCGCCAGCGTTTCGCTGCCTTCGGCGTGGCTCTCCAGCGTCAGCCAGTCGGTCATACCGTAACGATAAGAGCCGCTGGCCGCTGCCTCACCATAATCGAAGTTCTTTATGCCGTAGTTTTCGCGGATTGCCCCGGCAGAGAAGGCGTAGTCCGACAGCCCCGATTTCAGCAGGTTACTGGAGACATAAAACGGCATGGTGGTGGTGACGCGGCGGCCAACCGCATCGGTGGTGGTGATCACGGCGTCACCCGCGCCGTTAACGAATGGCACATTGGTCATCGACCAGGGGCCAGGCTGCACGTTCGCCTGGCTGGAGCGATAGCCGTTGATAAAGAGATCAACTGTGGAAGGCACGGCGGCCTGACCGGAAAAGGCGGGCAGCGGATAGGTCACCAGATCGGGGCGGACGCTGAAGTCGCGACCGACGCGGATGCCACCGAGCCGCACGCTGCTGCTCCAGGCCAGCGAGTCGGTAACCAGATCGCCGACCCGCCAGCTCACCGCCGCATTCTCATCTTCATTGCTCCACCAGGTGTCGTAGCGGATATAGCCATCATCCTGATAAGTGGTACTGCCTTCCAGCTGCTGTTGCCAGACGCCATTAGTAGAGAAATGACCGGCATCACCAAACAGCCGCAGTTCGTTCCAGGCGGACAGGCGGGAGCCACTGTTATCCGTGCGGCTGGCGTAAAGATCATAATTAATCAGCGCGCCGCTGCTGGTACGGCCCGGATAGCGCGGTCCGTTCTTCGCCTCGCCAATTACCTGACCGGGCAGCCACTCAGGCGGTACGGTCAGCAGCAGACGCTGTCGCGCAGCGTCATACTCTACTTTGATGGGTTGCAGGCTGCTGACATCGACCTGCGGCTGCTGGCCCAGCTTATCCGCTGGCAGGCCGGCACGTTGCAGATCGCCACTGCGAATCCAGAAATGACCATCGCGCTGCTCTGCCGGCACAATATTGCCGTTCTCCTGCTGGTTAATCACCAGCTCCAGCATATATTGCTGACCGTTGCTGTTGGTCTGCAGGCTGGGCGGCGGGGGCAGGGATGAGTAAGTCTCCGCCAGCACAGGATCCGGCGTAAAAGTGTAAATGACGCTGGCCACGGCCAGCGCGCAGGGATGCAGGGAAAACGGTCTCATTCAGCGCTTACTTCTGGGCAGCGCTGCGCCACTGGCTCTTGTTAACCTCTGCGGTGAGTTCGCCGCTCACTGGCGAGGTAAGCGGCCAGCGGTGATAGCTGTCAGCCAGCACATAGCCGTATAAGCCTTCGCCCAGTTTGCGACCGCCAATCGCCACATTGCTCAGCCGGGCGTGACCGCTGCCGCTGTTGGTTAACTGGAGCCAGCGCCTGCCGCCCTCGCTGATCTGTTGCCAGCGCAGAGCCGGGCGAGCGCTGTCTGTGTTCAGCCCGGTGCCATAAACAAACAGCGGCACCGAATAGCGCATCTGGAAGGTCAGCCCGGCCTGATTCTCGCCGGGGTTACGCGGGGTGGGGATCTCGTCCAGCACCACCCGATAGGCCAGCTCTTTACCGGCCGCAGGCGGCGTCTGTTTAATCAGCCTGACCAGCTGTTTCTGGCCTGGCTCCATCCGCACCATTGGCGGGCTGGCGACCACCTGCTGCTGAGTCTGATACTGCTCCTGGCCATTGTTCTGCTGCCAGCTGAAGACGCGGATCTGCATCATGGTAGTGCTGTTACCGCGATTCTCCAGCCAGAGTTCGCTGGCTTTCTCTTCGGGATTAATGGCGGGATCGATGGGCCAGATCATGACCGAATTCGCGGCGAAGGCCGGGGAGAGCAGGGTGGAACTTAGCAGCAGCAACAGGGCGCGCAGTGGCTTCATGATCATATCCTTGTTTTCTATCACCTCACCAGCTCAGGGTGACGGTCAGCGTGTCGGTATAAACGCCGGCGCGCGCAGTGCCGGGCAGTTGTAGCTGACCGTAGATCGGCAGCGTAATGTTATTGGCATTGCTATAACTCAGCGGCACCGCCTGGTTCACCGGGATCACCGTAGTGCGGCTGGCGTTGCTAAAGAGCGTATAGGGAACGGTATTGCTGAAATTGGGCAGCTTCAGGTTACGGGTCGTTGTGAAATTGTTGCCCTGATTAATGCTCATGCTCAGCGTGGTGCCCGGCGTACAGGCGAGATTAATCGAGGTGCTCTGCAGAAAGCTGGCGTTGACGGAATTCGCCGCCACGCCAGCCTGCGTACCGAAATTAAGCGTGCCAAAGACGCCGGTATTGGTACCGGATATCACGCAGCCTGCCACAATCGACGCGGTAACCTGGAAGGTGCTGGTTGGCAGACTCCAGGCGCTGATACTCCCTGTCAGCAGGGGCAGACCGCATGCGATCGTCAGGCAGGATCGCCAGAGAACCACCCGTATTTACCTGCGACAGCAGTTAATAGTTCACGGCAACGTTAATCGTGTCGGTATAGGTTCCGGCAGGGATCAGGGGGTTAAAGCCGCCGCCGACTACCCGGCCATAGATGGCGTAGTTGGTTCCCAGCGTCGGATCGGTGGTACCGCTGGCGGCGATAGGCGTATTGTTGGCGATCGCCGTGGTAAAGGAGGCGTCACTGTAGAGGGTATAGGCAATGCCCTGTGCATTATCCGATCCCAGCACCAGATAACGCGGCGATGCAGAGGCGGTGCCATAGATGGTCGCCGGTGCAGTATTGCTGCTGGTGACCACCACGTTGTAGTCCTGACCGGTGGTGCAGCGCACAAAAATACCGTTACCAGCCGCACCGACCAGTGTGGCGTTCAGGGTATCGAAAGTGGCGGCGCTGCTACCAAAGTTCAGGGTACCGAAGTTAACGCCCGCCGTAGCCGACTGACCGTTCACCAGACAACCGGTGGTCAGAGTTAACGTGGCATTGATGGTTCCCGAGGTCGTCGCCGCCTGGGTTAATGACGGAATAGCGACAGTTAATCCTGCAGCGGCAAACAGAAAAAGCTTGAGTTTCATAATATTTCCTTACGGATTATCCAGAGTCAGTGCTTTTTCACCCGGTGTTTATTAACGATTCAATCCAGAATAAGGAAATAAAAATAACAAGGCAGGCAGTGCCGCTATCTTAAGAAAAATCTTAGACTTAAGAATACTGATTTATATCAGTTTTACTTACTATAGATCAGTTAAAGCGTTACGCGAAGCCTTGCTATTTATTTTTGACTAATCAAAACGTCTCCCCGGCCGATAACCCAGTAACAGCAAGGCGCGAAGACGAGGCGATAAAACAAAATTCTTAGTTTTTTCGGGCTCTGGCAAGCTTTCTGCTTCGGTGATATGTTCCTGTACCAATCAGACATAATAACGGTTTACCGGCTTGCTCTGCGGGCGGTTAATAAGATGCAGGTTATAAATGGCCAGCGTCGGCGGGCGCGTTTTGCCTGGCCGTCAGGACCAGAAAATACCGAAATTTAATTACTTTCACCCATCGGGTGTTTTCAGATCACTTTTCAGACTGTACACAGCATCCGTTTCTCTGCGGGTGGTGAGGAGTTGCACATGTTGCCTGTCACCTGGGATAGCGTCCTGATCTGCGTTTCGCTGATCGTGGTGTTCATTGCCTCTTTTACAGCCCTGGATACCGCTGGACGGGTGGCGGTAACCCGTGGCTGGAGCGCCCGGTTCTGGCTGTTGGTGGGCGGTATCGCAATGGGGATTGGCGTCTGGGCAATGCACTTTATCGGGATGCTGGCGATGATGTTGCCGATGATGATGCGCTATGACACGCGGCTGACGATCCTCTCGCTGCTGGTGGCGATCCTGGCGTCTGTGCTGGCTTTTGGCCAGACAGTAGGAGGCCTGCATCTCACCCGCCAGCGGCTGCTGCGCGGCACGCTGATCCTGGGCGCGGGTGTAGCGATAATGCACTATCTTGGTATGTATGCCCTGCTGATTGAACCGCAACCGGAGTGGAATGCGCTGCTGGTGGCGCTCTCTGTGCTGATTGCGTTTGCGGCCTCTGGCCTGGCGCTGTGGCTGGCCTTTCATCTGCGCCAGGGCGATCATCATCTGATGCTGATGCGTGGGCTGGCATCTCTGGTCATGGGTATCGCCATCGCCGGTATGCACTATGTGGGTATGGCGGCAGCAGAGTTCAGCCACAGCAGTATGATGCAGCCGCACGGCGTCAGTAATGCGGGCCTGGCGGTGTGGGTAACGCTGATTACCCTGACTATTCTGGGTATCACTCTGCTGAGTTCGATGCTGGATGCGCAACTGCGCGCCGCGCGTCTGGCGACCCGCCTCAATCGCGCTAACCAGGAATTGCGTCAGCTGGCGATGCATGACAACCTGACCACGTTGCCCAATCGTGTGATGCTGGAGCAGCAGCTCGATCTCGCCATTAAACAGGCGATGATTAATGAGCATCGCTTTGCCGTGATCTATATGGATCTCGATGGCTTCAAAGCGGTCAATGACACATGGGGACATCACGTCGGTGACCGGTTGCTGGTGGCGGTGGCGGAACGGCTGCGTAGCCAGCTCAGCAACACGATGCTGCTGGTGCGTCTGGGGGGCGATGAATTTGTGCTGATGGCTGAGTGCGATATCAGCGCAGCCCGCCAGCTGGCGCAAAAACTGGTTAAAGTTATCAGTTCGCCGTTTGAACTTGACCGCTATGTGCTGCACGTTTCACTCAGTGCGGGCATTGCGATCTTTCCATTGCACGGTCGCAACCGGCAGGAGCTATTGTTTAATGCTGATGCGGCGATGTATCACACCAAACACAGCGGACGAAACGGCTGGTGCCTGTTTGAACCGGCCATGAGCGCCGCGACGCAGCATCAGCTGGAGCTGGCGAACGATCTGTGGGAGGCGATAGAGCGCGAGCAGATGCGGCTGTTTTATCAGCCCAAATTCTGTTCCGGCGGCACCAGGTTAATGGGATTCGAAGCGTTGTTGCGCTGGCAGCATCCGCAGCGCGGTTTACTGACGCCAGAGCTGTTTCTGCCGCGTGCCGAAAAAACCGGTCAGATTATTGCGCTGGGTAACTGGGTGATCGGGGAGGCCTGCCGTCAGCTCAGGATATGGCACAACCAGGGCCACAATGACTGGACGGTATCGGTGAATCTCTCCGCGTTGCAGTTTCACCAGCGTGATTTGCTGACTATCCTGACGCAGACCCTGGCGCGTTATCAGCTGCCAGGCAGCGCGCTGATGCTGGAGATCACTGAAGCGATTGCCATGCGCGATCCCGCTTTCAGCCAGCAGCGCATTCGTGAATTGCAGCAGGCGGGTGTAAGCGTCGCGATTGATAACTTCGGCATCGGCTATGCCAACCTGCTGCATCTCAAAGATCTGGATGCCAGTGAACTCAAAATTGATCGCAGCTTTATTAACTGCCTGCGGCCCGGCAGTGAAGATGCGACCGTGGTCAGTGCCATGCTCACCCTGGCACAGAGCCTCAATCTGCGTATGGTGGCGGAAGGGGTGGAGACTGAAGAGCAGCAGCATTTGCTCACCAGCTTAGGCTTTGATGCGTTGCAGGGCTATCTGCTGGGTAAGCCGACGCCAGCGGACCGGGTTGAGGCGCTGAGTTTTCCCTCACTGCGACAGCCGGTGGCGTCACTGCCCGGCTGACTGTGTTGACAGCAACGATAGATTTCATCACTCAGAATGAGTGGAAGGATGCAGGGTTCGCGGCTCATTAACTGCCGGGCTGTGCCGATAACTAAGAGAATAATTTTAAAATCCTCTGCCCAACCACAAGCTCTGCTTTCGCGGGAATGCACTATGTTAGCGACCTCATACGACTCTTTTATCGTCATCGTCTCCGTTCTTGTCGCGATGCTGGCTTCGTTTACCGCCTTAGATATGGCGGGACGGGTGGTGCATTCAACCGGCAAAGTTGCGCTGGTCTGGCTGTTCGGCGGCGGTTTTTCCATGGGCATCGGCATCTGGGCGATGCACTTTATCGGCATGCTGTCGATGAACATGGAGATGGTCATGAGCTACAACGCCGGGCTCACCGCCTTCTCTGCGGCCATCGCGGTCTGTGCGTCGATATTTGCGTTGTGGCTGGTCTGCAGTGGCGATCTGCCTTTGCCGCGCCTGGCGGGTGGCGCGCTGATCCTCGGCAGCGGCGTAGTCGCGATGCACTACACCGGCATGGCGGCGCTGATGTTCTCTCCCGGTATCGTCTGGAAATGGGGCTGGGTGGCGCTGTCGGTGGCGATCGCCCTGGCCGCCTCTGGCACCGCGCTGTGGCTGGCGTTTAACCTGCGGGAAGGACAGACCAGCCGGGTCACCCTGCTGCGCATTGGCGCATCGGTGGTAATGGGCTGTGCGATTGCCGGCATGCACTATACCGGCATGATGGCGGCAGAGTTTCCCGTCCACAGCCATCCGGTCGGGCAGGGCGTCAACAGCAACTGGCTGGCGATCCTGGTCACGGTGGTCACTATTTCGATTCTGGGCATTACTCTGCTGGTGTCGATGCTGGATGCGCGGATGCAGGCGCGTACCTCGATTCTCGCCAGTTCGCTGGCTGAAGCCAATCGCGAGCTGGCACAGCTGGCGCTGCACGACAACCTGACGCGGCTGCCCAACCGCATCCTGCTGGAGGATCGGCTGGAACAGGCGATCAACAAAGCGAACCGTGAGCAGAGGCAGTTTGCTCTGATGTTTATGGATCTCGATGGGTTTAAGGCGGTCAACGACGCGTTCGGGCACCACATTGGCGACAGCCTGCTGATTGGCGTGACCGAGCGCATGAGCGAGCAGATGACCGGCTACTTCACGCTGGCGCGGCTTGGCGGTGATGAGTTTGTGCTGCTGGTGGAGATCGACGATCCCAATGATGCGGCGGCCATCGCCGATAAGCTGGTCAAAGCGGTAGATCGTCCGTTTGATATCTCACGCTATGAGCTGGTGGTATCGCTGAGTCTTGGCATTGCGGTCTATCCCGGCGATGGCGTGGATGAGCGCGAACTGATGTTCAACGCCGATGCGGCGATGTACCACACCAAAAATAATGGCCGCAACGGCTACACCTTCTTTCAGCCTTCAATGAACATTCAGGCGCAGAGCCAGCTTCAGCTGAATAACGATCTTTGGCAGGCGCTGGATCATGATGAACTGCGCCTGTTCTATCAGCCAAAATATTGCGCGCCGAGCGGTCCGATTCTCGGTTTTGAGGCGCTGCTGCGCTGGCAGCATCCGCAGCGCGGCCTGCTGTCGCCGGATAAATTTCTGCCAATGGCAGAAAAGACCGGAATGATTGTCAATATCGGTAACTGGGTCATCCATGAAGCCTGTCGCCAGCTGCGCCAGTGGCATCTGAAGGGCCATCCGGACTGGTCGGTGGCGGTGAACCTGTCGGCGTTGCAGTTTGAGCAATCGAATCTGGTGAAGACGGTGGTGGATGCGCTGGAAAAACATCAGATTCCGGCCGAACTGCTGACGCTGGAGGTGACGGAAACCACCGCGATGCGCGATCCCGATGAGAGCGTGCGTATTCTGACTGAGCTGACTCAGCTCGGGGTGAAAGCTTCAATTGATGACTTTGGCACTGGCTACTCCAGCCTGCTCTATCTGAAACGGCTACCGGCCAGTGAACTCAAGATTGATCGGGCCTTTGTGAACGAACTGCAGCATCACACAGAAGATGCCACCATCGTGTCGGCGATAGTGGCGCTGGCGCAGTCGCTGCAATTGAAAGTGGTGGCCGAAGGCGTTGAAACCGCTGAGCAGCAGGCCTTCCTGACCAGCCTGGGCTGTAATACGCTGCAGGGTTATCTGCTGGGCAAGCCGGTTCCCCCGGAGCGGGTGCCGGAACTGGCTGATTATGTGGTGGCGGAAATTAAAGAGGCGGTTGCGGAAGTGAGTCTGAATGCCGAAGCCGAAGCCGAAGCCGGGCAGCCGCTGACGCCGCAGGTCGCTGTGATCTGACCTGCCTGAAGCCGTGAAGAATCAGCGCAATCGGATAAAGCGATTCGCGCCGCCTGTCATTGGTCGCCGTGCGTGGTAAAGTCTCGCGGTCAGACTATTCACGGTATAACAAGGAGAGGTCACCCGTGGCGAAATACCAGCGATTGATGGATGAGATTCAGCAGCAGATAGAGGCCGGTATCTGGCTGCCGGGCACCCGTCTGCCGTCGTTGCGTCAGCAGGTCGCGCAGCAGGGCGTCAGCCTGATGACGGTGCTGCATGCCTATGAATTGCTGGAGAGTCAGGGCTGGATCGTCTCCCGTCCACAGTCGGGTTACTACGTTGCACCGCGTGCCTTAGCACCCGCACCGCTGAGCGTGGCGATCAGTGAACAGGTCGATATCAACGACTTTGTGTTTGATGTGCTGCAGGCCACGCGCGATCCGGCCATCGTGCCGTTTGGCTCCGCCTTTCCCGATCCCGCACTCTTTCCGCAGCGCCAGCTGATGCGCTCGCTGGCTAACGTCTCTCATCATCTGACCCCAACCGATGCGCTGCACAATCTGCCGCCCGGCAACGCTACGCTGCGACAGCTGCTGGCGCAGCGCTATGCGCGTCAGGGCATCACCCTGTCGCCGGATGAAATAGTCATCACCAGCGGGGCGCTGGAGGCGCTGAACCTCAGTCTGCAATCCCTGACCGAGCCGGGCGATTATGTGGTGATTGAACAGCCGAGTTTTTATGGCGCGCTGCAGGCGATAGAGCGGCTTAAGCTCAAGGCGCTGGCGATTCCGGTCGATGCCAGAAATGGCATCGACCTCGTCCAGCTGGAGGAGGCACTGCAGCGCTGGCCGGTGAAAGCCTGCTGGCTGATGACCACCCTGCAGAATCCGCTGAGCGTAACCTTAACGCCGGAACGCAAACAGCAGCTGGTCGCACTGCTGGCGCGTTATCAGGTGCCGATGATTGAAGATGATGTCTATGCCGAACTCTGGGCGGGTGATGCGCCGCCGCTGCCGGCGAAAGCCTGGGATCGCCAGGGGAACGTGCTGCACTGCGGCTCATTTTCAAAGTCGCTGGTGGCAGGATTCCGCGTCGGCTGGGTCGCGGCGGGGCAGCATGCGCAGCGTATTCAGCGGCTGCAACTGATGAGCACGCTCTCAACCAGTGCGCCGATGCAGCTGGCGCTGGCCGATTTTCTTGCCACGCGGCGTTACGACACCCATCTGAAGCGGCTGCGACAGATTCTGGCGAAGCGACAGCAGATGGTGCGCCAGGCGTTAATGAAGGTGCTGCCGCCGCAGGCCACGGTCAGCGAAGCGCGCGGCGGCTATTTTCTCTGGGTGACGCTGCCGGAAAGCATCAACACGACCCGGCTCTATCAGCGGGCGCTGGCTCAGGGGATCAGTATTGCACCGGGACAGCTATTTTCGGCAGGTGAGCAGTTCAGGCATTGCTTCAGGTTAAATACCGCCTGGCCGTGGGATAGTCGGGCCGAGGCGGCAATCGTGAAGCTGGGTCAGCTGATGGCGGAAGGACTGGCGGATTAGACCCGCGCCGCTTCCTGATGGCCCCAGGTCAGGTAGTAGACATCATAGAAGTCCACTTCCCCTTTTTGCGTCAGCAGACGCTGGATACCGCTCTTCACGCGTTCTGGTGTCTCAGGCAGCGACAGAATGCGTGAGATTGCCTGTTCGCGCACCGGCTGAATGTAATACCACTCGCCGTTGTAGCAAACGCGCAGGTCGAGTGCATCGATATCTTCAAAGCGATATTTCGGGTTGATATCCAGCAGCATCAGCACACTCATCACCAGCACAAACACGGTGGCGAACCAGAAGGCGGGCCAGCCGAGCATCTCGGTAGTGAAAATCAGCGCCACGCACAGGCCGTAGCAGAGATACATTACTGCCCAGAGACCGGGGTGGTTCTTCAGAAACGAGAGGCTGAAACGCGGCAAATTGTCGCGACGTTCTTCGCGGTTAAGCAGGGCGATCTCGTCAATCAGGATTTGTTTAATAGCGTCCATTTGTTACCTCACTGTCATCTGTTAGCTATTACAACAGATAACAGTCAAGCATATCAGAAACAGATCTGTGCTTTTTTTATATAACAGTTTATACAACAGTAACCGGGGCGTCGGGCTGCTGCGCCTTTAGACTTGCCGCCTGACATTTTGCAACACTTTGCCGCAGTAAGAACCGCTACCCTCTGTCGCACAGGCACACTCCGGCCCTATAGTTAACGACACATTTGGCTTTAGTCAGCAATATCAGTCAATTATCTCAATTGTGTCGTCTGGCGCACATTGCATTGTGTCGCGGGTTTGCCACACTTAGAAAAACATCGGAGAACCTGTATGCGTGCCTCATCCTCCAGTCTGCTATTAATGATGTCCTTTGCCGCTGGCACCTTCTCGGCCGGGGCTTCTGACAATCCTCAGCATCTGATGCTCGCCAGCCCGTCGGGCGGCGTGCCCAATAACCCGTTACCTCTGATTATCTGGCCGCGCGTGGTGCCGGAAGAGGAGGAGATCGCTGCGTGGTTTGAGAAAACCTTCGAGGAGAACGGCTGGCCACCCGCCTGGCGCTATCCGATCTTCCCATACACCCATTATCATCCTAATACCCATGAGCTGCTGGGCGTCGCTGAAGGCTGGGCGGAAGTGCTGTTTGGCGGCGACAGTGGCCGGATGGTGACCCTGCGCGCAGGCGATGCAGTCCTGATTCCGGCCGGTGTCGGCCACCGGCAGGTCAGCGCCAGCGAAGATTTTATGGTGATTGGCGCCTATCCGCACGGAATGTCGCCGGAGACGCTGCGCGATGAGCCCGCGAAGCTGAAAATGGCCCAGGAGCAGGTGAAAAAAGTGCCGTTCCCGACACAGGACCCCTTTACCGGCAAAGAGGGCGCATTAACCGAGATCTGGCAGCCGATTGCGGCGCTCACCGCCCAGCAGTAAGCCACGGGGCGAGCACGCCCCGATGCAGCCCGGCTTTCGCGTCCCGTAAGCCGGGCTGTCACCGGGCTGTCATCAAACTGTCGTAGCGTTTTGCCCAGCATGTTAACGGCAAAGGCAGAGTAAGATGGCGGCAATATCGTTAACCGGACTGAGCAAAGCGTTCGGCGCGCAGCCGGTACTGGACGCGATTTCGTTACAGATTAACCAGGGCGAGTTTGTCGCCGTTCTTGGGCCTTCTGGCTGCGGCAAAACCACCCTGCTGCGCCTGCTGGCCGGCTTTGAAACGCTCGACAGCGGTGAAATCCGCATCGGTGATCGTCAGGTTGCCGCAGACGGGCTGCACCTGCCGCCGGAAGCCCGCGAGCTCGGCGTGGTGTTCCAGAACTACGCTTTGTGGCCGCATATGACGGTCGCGGAGAACGTCGCCTACAGCCTGAAGGTGAACGGTGTGGCGCGCGCAGAACGCGAACTGCGCACCACCCAGGCCCTGACGCTGGTCGGGCTGGATCGCTTCGCCGACCGCCGACCCGCCGATCTCTCCGGCGGCCAGCGCCAGCGCGTGGCGCTGGCTCGCTGCCTGGTGGCACGGCCTACGCTGGTGCTGCTGGATGAGCCGCTGGCTAACCTCGATGTCCATCTGCGCGCTACCATGGAAGAGGAGTTCCGCCGCTTCCATCGTCACAGTGGCGCCACCTTACTCTATATCACCCACGATCAACGCGAAGCGATGGCACTGGCCGACCGCATCGTGGTGCTCGAACACGGCAGAGTGATGCAGTTCGCCAGCCCGCAGACCCTGTGGCGCGAACCGGCTAATGAGATGGTGGCGACCTTTATTGATGAGGGGCGGGTGCTGCCGGTCAGCGACATTGAGCCACTCGATCCGGGTCAGGCGACCGCCACGCTCTGCGGGCTGCGGGTTTTGCTGCGCTGCTCGCCTCACCAGCGCCCGCTGCCATACGGCAAAGCCAGCTTCCACAGCGTCAGTTTTCACCTCGCCGCTGAGGGAGAGCGGCAGTTTGCCGCCCGCGTTGAGCGCATCATCTTTCGCGGTGGCTACCATCAGATCAACCTTCGACCGCTTAATCAACCGGATGTCAGCCTGTCGCTGACGCTTAATGATGCTGCATTACTGGCGGTGGATGACACCGTCGGCGTCGCCGTCGATGACGGCTGGATTCTTCCTGCATAAAGGGTTTCAGAAACCATGAAAACGGCATTTCGTACTCCGCTTCACGCGCTGTTGTTGCTATCGGGCCTCGCGGCCTCAACCCTGCTGCAGGCGGCCGACGCGCCCGGCGGCAAGCTGGTGGTTTACACGTCGCAGGCACCTGAAATTGCGCAACAGACCATCGATGCGTTTAAGGCCGCGTATCCGGCGGTGGAGGTGGAGTGGACCCGCAACGGCACCACTCAACTGATGAACGTGCTGCACACGGAGATGATGAGCGGCCAGGTCAAACCCGATGTGCTGCTGGTGGCCGACGCGATCAATCTGGGCGCGCTCAAGAAAGAGGGGCAGCTCTATGCTTACCCGGCCGCCCCGGTCAGCCACCTGAAGCCTGCCTATTACGATGCGGATAAAACCTTTTTTGGTACCAAAATTATCGCCACGGTGATCGCCTATAACACCCAGCGTGCGAAGCCGGTCAGTAGCTGGAAAGCGCTGGCAGTAGAAGAAAACAGAGGCCAGATTGCGGTCCCCAGTCCCCTCTATTCCGGTGCGGCGCTCTATAAGCTGCATACCGATATCCATACCCCGTCGATTGGCTGGGCGTTCTATCAGCAACTGGCCGCCATCGGCATTGCGCCACAGGGCGGCAATGGACCGGCGCTGAAAGCGGTTGCCAGCGGCATGGATAAGTATGGCGTGATCACGGATGCCGATATTATCCGCGCCAAAAAGCAGGGATCGCCCATCGATCTGGTCTATCCGCAGGAGGGCGTCTCCTATGTGACCGAGCCGGTGGCGATCATGAAGTCTGCGCATAATCTGCCGGCCGCCAAAGCCTTTGTTGATTTCATGCTGTCGGAAGTGGGGCAGCAACTGGTGGCGAAGCAGGGCAACCGGCCGGTCGATGCCCGCGTGGCGGCACCCGGTGGCTTTGCGCCGATTGAGCAAATCACGCTGCTGACGCCGGACGTGGCCCAGGCGGTGGCCGAGGATGCTCAGGTCCGCGAAACCTTTACTGAACTGTTTGGCGGCTGATCGTGAGCGTGCTGGGCAACGAATGCCGAAGAGGCCAGGCTGCCAGGCATCGCAGATGGCGGGCGGAACCGCTGGTGCTGGGCGTACTGGTGCTGGTGATCGGCCTGCTGTCGGTGGCACCCTTTGCCCGGCTGATGGGAACCGCGCTGGCACCGGATGGCATACTGGATAGCGATCGCCTGCTGAGATTGCTGACCAGCCGCCGGGTGCTCAGCGCCACGCTGAATACCCTGGCGATCGGCATCAGCGCAACGCTGATGTCACTGCTGCTGGGAACGGTGGCCGCCTGGCTGGTGGCGCTCACCGATTTGCGTGCCAAAGCGGCCTGGGTATTCGCCTTTATCCTGCCGCTGATGATCCCGCCGCAGGTGACTGCGCTGGCCTGGATACAGGCGCTGGCACCGGGCAGTCTGCTGGCCACTGCGGTGAGTGCGCTGGGCGGGACGTGGCTGGCACCCGGTCAGCAACCGCTCTATTCCGCGACCGGCATGGTGCTGCTGCTGGGTCTGCACAATGCGCCGCTGGTGTTCCTCACGGTGCGGGCTGGCCTGCGTCGACTCCCCGCCGAACTGGTGGAGGCGGCCCGTATCAGCGGCGCATCACCCCGGCAGATTCTGTTCACGGTGATCCTGCCGCTGGCGCGCCCCGCGATCTTCGCCGGGGCGGCACTGGCGTTTGTCGCTGCGGTCGGGAATTTCGGTATCCAGGCGATGCTGGGTATTCCGGCGCGGGTGCCAACGCTGATTACGCTGGTTTATCAGCAGCTCAATACCCTCGGCCCCGGTGCGCTGCCCAATACCGCCGTCTACTCGATGCTGATTGCGCTGATCACCCTCGCCGGGATGCTGATTAGCGGCTGGCTGGGCGGACGACGCGATGTCCGGGTCAGCGGATCGCCACGACCCTGGCACCAGCCGCTGCGGCGCGCGCGACTGCCGGGCGAAATCATCGCCTGGCTGTGGATGGTGATGACCTTGCTGTTGCCGCTCAGCGCCTTGCTGACCACCGCCTTAACCCGCGGTTTCGGTCAGGCTCTGAACTGGCAAACCCTGACGCTGGAGAATTTTCAGCAGGCGCTGTGGGGCTATCCGGCGATACGGCAGGCGTTCTTTACCAGCCTGTGGCTCACCGGCCTGACGGCGCTGCTGCTCAGCGTCATGGCACTGTTCCTGGCTTTCTTTCTCAGCTGGCATCGTACCCGGCTGGTGCGGGGGCTGGGATTCGCCAGCGAGCTGACCTATGCGCTGCCCGGCATTGTCACTGGTGTAGCGGCGATGCTGTTTTTCCTGCGGCCGCTGCCGCTGCTGGGATTTTCTCTTTACGGAACGGTGTGGATTATTCTCGCGGCCTATCTGGCCAATTTCCTGGCGCTGGTCTTAAGGCCGACGCTGGCCGGGTTCGCGCAAATCGAACCGTCACTGGATGAGGCGGCGCGCTTATGCGGTGCAGGTCTGATGCGGCGGATGACTGACATCCTGCTGCCGCTGGCGGCGCCTTCTGTGCTGGCCGGTGCGCTGCTGGTGTTCCTCACCGCGCTGAATGAAATACAGGTTTCAGTGCTGCTGGTTACCGCGCAAACCCAGACGCTTGGTCCGACCATTATTTTCCTGGACGAAGGCGGATCGGCGCCGCTGGCGGCGGCGGTCGGATGCCTGATGATTGGGATCGTGCTGGGCTTAATGCTGCTGGCCTCACGGCTGACGCGTCGTCTGCCGCAGGGAGTCCTGCCATGGCAAGCCTGACGGTGATAAGCGGCGTCGGCGGAAAACTGCCGGCCGCTTTCCTGCTGGAGATAGAGGGGTACCGTCTGTTATGGGATTTAGGTGCCGGGCCGGAGCCGGGCGTCCGGCCCGCAGTGGCCTCCATCGGCCAGGTCGATGCGCTCTGCCTGACCCATTCCCATGTGGATCACGCGGCGGCGCTGGATAGCTGGGCCGACATCGGTTCACCGCCGGTCTATGCCAGTGAGATCACCTGGCAGCAGCTGGGCGAGGCTGGCGTGCCGGCTCAGGCACGACGCATCCTGCCATTGCGCGGCCAGTGCGCGCTGGGGCCGCTGAATCTCTTTACCGGTCGCAGCGGGCATTCGCCGGGATCGATCTGGTTCCATCTGCCGATTGCGGGTGGCATCACCTATATGGGCGACTGGAGTCGCGAATCGCTGCTGTTGCCGTTTGATTGCCCGCCACGCGCACGGCTGTTGATTACCGATGGTTCCTATGGCGACCGGAGTCAGCGACTGGCGCAGCAGATCGACGCGCTGGCCCTGGCGGCACAAGGGGGGGCCGTGGTCACCGCGCCGCTGCACGGTCGCGGCCCTGAGATGGCGCTGCAGCTCAGCGCTCGCGGGCTGCCGGTGGTGATGTGTCCCCAGGTGCGCGAAGAGGTGGCGCAGTTGCTGGCGCTCAACAGCCTGCCCGCCGCAGCGATGCTGGCGCTAGCCCGGTTACTACGCGTCGCAACACCCGACCGCTGGCGACCGGATACGGTAATTGTCGCGGCGGATGCGGTGGCTGACAGCGGCCTGGCGGCGCAGCTCAGCCATCAGCCCGACTTTCGTCTGATCTTCAGCAGCCACGTTTCCCGCGGCACCCGTGCCTTTGAGATGCTGCAATCCGGCATGGCGCGCTGGCTGCCGTGGAATGTGCATCCGCCGCTCGACGATCAGCTGGCGCTGATCAGACAGACGGCGGCCCAGAAAGTGATCCCGGCGTTTGTCGCGCCGCAAGAGTGCCAGCAGCTGATGAGCCAAAGTCCGGCAATGCTCTGCTGGCAGCTCCGTTATTCGCTCTCCTCGCGCTGGGAGCGGGTCGTCTGACGCGCCGCCACGACGGAGTCATTGAACATTTACTCGCCGCTGCCGATAAACCCCCTATAAACACCGATTAATCTTCTTAATGCGCTTGTCATCTCAGCTCTTTTCGGCTGTAGTCTGCGCACGCTATTGAGAACATTCCTAAGCCGTCATCCGGCTACAGAGCAGCAGGCTAATCACAATGGATAATAACTCTGATGTCATCTATCGCATGCTGGTACAAAGCGTGAATGATTACGCCATCACTATGCTAAAACCTGACGGTATCATCGGCAGCTGGAATCAGGGTGCTCAGCGCAAGATAGGCTATACGCCAGACGAGATTATTGGCTGCAGCTTCGCCCTGTTGTATAGCGAAGAAGATCGCCGCCGGGGCCTGCCGCAGCGTGGACTGGATATGGCTGCCACAGCCGGACACCATGAAAGCGAAGGCTGGCGCTATCGCAAAGATGGCAGTGCTTTCTGGGCGCATGAGACGATCGATCCGATACGCAATGACGCCGGTCTGCTGGTGGGATACGCCTGTATTACCCGCGACTGCACTCAGCAGCAGGAGCAACAGCGCAAGGAGCGGGAGCAGGAGATGCGCTTCCGCCTGCTGGTGGAGGGCGTTACCGATTATGCCATCTATATGCTCGATCATGACGGCAACGTGGTGAACTGGAATGCTGGCGCACAGCGCGCCAAAGGCTATGTGGCGGAAGAGATTGTCGGCCAGCATTTTTCCCGCTTCTACAGCGCCCAGGATCGCCTGAACCGTGTCCCGGAGCAGAACCTGCAAACCGCTTATCGCACCGGCCGTTTTGAAGATGAGGGCTGGCGCTACCGCAAAGATGGCAGCGCCTTCTGGGCGCATGTGGTGATCGACACGATCCGCGACGATCAGGGCAAGCTGCTGGGCTACGCTAAAATCACCCGCGACTGCACCGAACAGCAGCGCGTCCGCAGCCAGCAACGGGAGCAGGAGCAGCGTTTCCGT
The DNA here is from genome assembly GCF_014156615.1 of Pantoea pleuroti. Taxonomy (NCBI): domain Bacteria; kingdom Pseudomonadati; phylum Pseudomonadota; class Gammaproteobacteria; order Enterobacterales; family Erwiniaceae; genus Pantoea; species Pantoea pleuroti. The sequence goes on from NZ_SBFD01000006.1 coordinate 248,903, forward strand.
CTGCTGGTTGAAGGGGTCACCGATTACGCCATCTATATGCTCGATGTCGACGGCGTGGTGGTGAACTGGAATGCCGGTGCGCAGCGTGCCAAAGGGTACAAAGCGGATGAAGTGGTGGGGCAGCACTTCTCGCTGTTTTACAGTTCCCAGGAGCGGCTGAACCGCATCCCGGAAGCGAATCTCGGTATCGCGTTTAAGACCGGCCGTTTTGAAGATGAGGGCTGGCGCTACCGCAAAGATGGCAGCGCCTTCTGGGCGCATGTGGTCATCGACGCGATCCACGATGATGACGGTAAGCTGGTCGGCTTCGCTAAGATCACCCGCGACCGCACGGAACGCCGTGAGCAGGAGCAGCAGGTGCTGCGCGCCAGGGATCTGGCTGAAGCCCAGAGCACCCAGAAAACCGCGCTCTCTAAATTTCTGGATAACATTATCGCCAACATTCCCTCCTGTGTGATTGTGGAAGATGCGATCACCCGCGAGATCCTGCTGGTTAACGACCGCACTCAGCAGCTGTTTGGCCTGTCGAAAGCGCTGATCGTCAACAAGCGCCCGCACGAATGTATGTCGCCCGAACTCAGCGATTACTTTAATAATCTGGCGGATGTTGCGCTACGCAGTGAAGGCATGCATGAACGTGAGCAGTTGCTGATGACCGCCAGCGGCGAACGCATTCTGCATACCCGCGCCACCGCGATTAATGGTCAGGATGCGCGACGTAACTACCTGATGCTGCTGGTGGAAGATGTTACTGACCAGCGCGCTGCTGATGCCCGTATTCACCATATGGCGCATCACGATAACCTCACCAGCCTGCCGAACCGCATTCTGTTCCGCCAGCGTCTGAGTGAAGCCCTGCGCACAGCCGGTCAGATACAGCGCCAGACCGCCGCGCTCTGCCTTGATCTCGATAACTTTAAAAATGTGAATGATGCGCTGGGCCACCAGATTGGCGACGAGTTGCTGCGCAGTGTGGCTAAGCGTCTGCGTAACGCGCTGCGCGATCAGGATACCCTGGCGCGTATCGGAGGCGATGAGTTCGCCATCGTGCTGCCTTCGGTGGCCAGTAATGAAGAGGCGAGCATTGTGGCGCAGCGTCTGATTGAGGCGATTCGGCCGCCGGTCAACGTTGAAGGCCATAATCTGTCGGTCGGGCTCAGCGTGGGGATTGCGCTCAGCACCGCCATCACCAATACGCCGGAGCAGCTGCTGCGCTGTGCTGACATGGCGCTGTATGAAGCCAAACGCAACGGCCGCAACCGCTATGAGCATTTCACGCTGGAGATGGACGATGTGGCGCGCAGTCGACGCCTGATTGAAAACGATCTGCGCGATGCGATTAGCGGCGGGCATCTGCGGCTCTACTATCAGCCCATCACCAACGGTGATAACCGTACCATCATTGGCTATGAGGCGCTGATGCGCTGGCATCATCCGATTCGTGGGCTGATCATGCCCAACGACTTCATCCCGATCGCTGAAGAGACCGGGCTGATCCATATGCTGGGGGCGTTTGCACTCTATGAAGCCTGTCGCGAAGCGGCGAGCTGGGAAGGGGAGCAGTCGGTCTCGGTCAACCTCTCACCGTTGCAGTTTAAAAACAGCTCGCTGGTGCCGGTGGTGGAAGGCGCGCTGAAAGAGTCGGGTCTCGATCCGGCGCGGCTGGAGGTTGAGATCACCGAATCGGTGCTGCTGGATGATTCGCTGGGTAATATCCGTACCCTGCAAAACCTCAAGGCGCTGGGCGTGCAGATTGCGCTGGATGATTTCGGCACCGGCTATTCGTCGCTGAGCTATCTGCGATCTTTCCCGTTCGACAAAATCAAAATCGACAAATCCTTTATCAATGATATGGGTGACAGCCGCGAGGCGCTGGCGATTATCCGCGCCATCACCGGCATGAGTCGCAGTCTGGATATCCAGATTACCGCCGAAGGGGTGGAGAGCGATGAGCAGTTCGCTAAGCTGCGCGATGAGGGCTGTACCCTGTTCCAGGGCTTCCTGTTCGGACGGCCTCAGCCGTCGGAACTGCGGCTGAAAACGCTGGGTTAATCCGCGCCGGGTTAATCCATACCGTGTTAATCATAGAGGCCATGCTGCTGGACCGGTGCATGGCTGAGATTATCGCGAATGCGCCGCACCGACTCGCGCACCACCAGCCTGCCATTCAGCAGCAGGCTGCCGGTGGGCGTGCCGGGATTCAGTCGCATCTCCTGCAACATTCTCACTGCCGCTGCGCCCAGCTCATCACGCGGCACCTGCACCGAGGTCAGCGGAATATCGTGGATAGCGGCCAGGTTAAAGCCATCCATACTCATCACCGAAATATCCTGCGGCACCCGCAGGCCAGCCTGCTCCAGCGCAGTGACGGCGCCCGCAGCAATGTAATCACCGCTGGCGAGAATTGCGGTCGGGCGCAGCGCATCAGGGCAGTGGCGCAGATATTCACTCAGCCGTTCCGCCGCTTCATTGCTGCTGAAGCTGTTCAGGGTCAGCAGATGCTGGCGGCTGTCAAACCGCAGGTTCATGGCATGCCAGGCGTCGCGCACTCCCTGCAATCGCTGCTCCATGGTGTAGCGGCGTAAGCAATGCAGCGACAGGATCTGCCGGTGTCCCTGCTCAAACAGATAGCGCGCTGAGAATTCACCAATCAGCTGATGATGGGGCGAGACCGAAGGCAGGCGCATTCGGCGATCGCGGGCGTTAATCAGCACGCAGGGTTTGTTCATCTCCGCCGCCAGCTGATGAATATGCTCATCATCAATGCCGATCAGCAGTGCCGCTTCGGTCTGCTGCATCTTGTCGATAAACAGCGCGGCATCACTTTCCACCTCCTCCAGCGGGCAGTAGCGCAGCCGCACCTCATGCGGCTCCACCGCCTGGCTGATCCCCTGAATGACTTTGTAGTAGAAGATGTCACTGCGTACATCAAAGGCGCGAGGCGGGGCAAAGACCATCAGGTTATTCAACAGCAGGCGACCACTGTGCAGGTTGTTAAGTACGCCCTGTTGCTGCGCCACGGCCAGCACTTTGTCTCGGGTGGCGGGCCGGGTATTGGCTTTACCCGCCAGCACCCGTGACACCGTACTGATGGAGACGCCGCTGAGTGCCGCAATTTCGCTTACTTTCAGCCTTTGTTTCATTCTGTGATCGCCTTCAAATCCGCTGATGAAAAATTTTTCATAACCTGCTGAATCGCGTCAGATAAGCGTTTCAGTGCCATTTTCTGCCGGGATTCAGCCTGCCATGAAAAGCGTTGCAAAAAAGTGTCTGTACCCACGTTTCGCACTTTTCTAAGTTCGTTACAGGACACGCGGTACGCCAGCAGGCGGTGTGCGTCATCAATGGCAATCAGGAGTGGCACAATGAGCCTCGAATCAACAACCAAACCCATCAGTGCATCCCGCACGGTGCGCGTGATTAAAAATTTACGCTGGTGGATGCTGGGAATGTTCCTGCTGGGTGTAACCGTCAACTACATCACCCGCAACTCGCTCGGCATTCTGGCACCGGAACTTAAAAACAGTCTGCACATGACGACCGAACAGTATTCCTGGGTGGTGGCGGCGTTTCAGCTGGCCTATACCCTGTTTCAGCCAATCTGCGGCTGGCTGATCGATGTGATCGGACTGAAGATGGGCTTCCTGATCTGCGCGCTGATCTGGTCGGTGACCTGTCTGCTGCACGCCGGTGCGGGAAGCTGGCTGCATCTGGCATTGCTGCGCTTTGTCATGGGCGCCTCTGAGGCGGCGGCAACGCCCGCTAACGCCAAAGCGATCGGTGACTGGTTTCCGAAAAAAGAGCGCCCGGTCGCGGCGGGCTGGGCGGGCGTCGGCTTTTCGATTGGTGCCATGCTGGCGCCACCGATTATCTATGTCGCACACATAACGTTTGGCTGGCAGGGCGCCTTTCTGCTGACCGGCGGGCTGGGCCTGCTGTGGGTTGGACTCTGGTGGTGGGGCTATCACTCGCCTGAGAGCCATCCTCGTCTCTCTGATGAGGAGCGGGCCTTTATTAATCAGGACAACGAAGCGATCGGGGAAAAACTGCCGTTCTTCACCGCGCTGAAAGTGATTGGTAAAGAGAAGAAATTCTACGGCATCGCCATCCCGGCTTTTCTGGCCGAACCAGCCTGGGCGGTACTGAGCTTCTGGGTGCCGCTCTATCTGGCCAATGAGCGCGGCATGGATCTCAAGCAGATCGTGATGTTTGCCTGGCTGCCGTTTCTGGCCGCCGACCTCGGCAGCGTCGCCAGCGGCTATCTGACCAAAATCTATGTGCGCTGGTTTGGTCTCACCCGCGTCAATTCGATTGTCGCCAGTTCGGTGACCGGCGCACTGCTGATGGTCTCACTGGCGCTGATGACGCTGGTAAAAGATCCCTGGCTGGCGATCGCCCTGATCTCCGTCGGTGGCTTCGGCCATCAGGTGATTTCCTGCATGCTGAGCGCGCTGGTGGTGGAGCGTTTTGATCGCCGCCAGATGGCCACAGTCAACGGCATGCGCGGCTCCTGCGCCTGGATCGCCAGCTTTATCTTCTCGCTGATTATCGGTGTCACCGCCGATACCATCGGCTTCAATCCGCTGTTTGTGGCGATGGGCTTCTTTGACCTGATTGGTGCCGTTTTCCTGGTGATGCTGGTCGCCGAACGCCGCCAGCGCCCTGCTAACCCATAAGGATATCGCGATGAAAACCCTGAAGAACTGGACGCTGCATCAGCAGGCCGATCACTTTGTTGAACTCAAGGTCGAAGATCGTCACTTCCTGCGGCTTTACGTGCTGGAGGATAAGCTGATGCGCGTGCTGCTGAAGCGCGACGGTGAGCTGGCGCTGAACCGCACCTGGAGCATTGCGCCTGTCAGCGACGTGCCCTGGCAGGGGCGGGATCGTGAGGCGCTGGATGGCTTTACGCTGCCGGCATTTAAGGTTGAACACGATGCGCAGCAGCTGCGCATCAGCACGCAACGGCTGCGTGTCACGGTGCATCAGCCGCTCTGCCTGAGCTGGGAACAGTTTGAGGGTGAGAGCTGGCAGCCGCTGGCCGCCGACCGTCACACCGGTGCCTATCTGCTCAATGCGCACGGCGACGGGGTCGAGCACTATCAGCGTCGCCAGCCGCAGGATCGGGTTTATGGCCTGGGCGAGAAGAGTGGCGACCTGAACCGCGTTAACCGCCGTTTTGAGATGCGTAATCTGGATGCCATGGGCTACAACGCCGCCAGCACCGATCCGCTTTATAAACATATTCCGTTTACCCTGACGCAGCGCGATGGCGTCAGTTTTGGCCTGTTCTATGACAACCTGAGCAGCAGCTGGCTCGATCTGGGGAATGAGCTGGATAACTACCATCTCCCTTATCGTCGCTACCGCGCCGAAGCGGGCGATCTTGATTACTACATGATGCTGGGCCCGACGCTGCTCGACGTCACCAAAGCCTTTGTGCGTCTGACCGGTCGCACCCTGTTTCAGCCGAAGTGGAGCCTGGGTTACAGCGGGTCCACCATGCACTACACCGACGCGCCCGACGCACAACAGCAGCTGCAATCCTTTATCCGTCTGTGTCGCGAGCATGAAATTCCCTGCGACTCGTTCCAGCTCTCTTCGGGTTACACCTCGATTAACAACAAGCGCTACGTCTTCAACTGGAACTACGACAAAGTCCCGAATCCCAATGCGCTGAGCGACGCGTTTCATACTGCCGGAATGAAGCTGGCGGCCAACATCAAGCCCTGCCTGCTGCAGGATCATCCGCGCTATCAGGAAGTGGCCGCGCAGGGGCTATTTATTCGTGACTCTGAGCAGGATCGTCCTGAGCGTTCGGTGTTCTGGGACGATGAGGGATCGCACCTCGACTTCACTCATCCGCAGGCGGTGCGCTGGTGGCAGGAGAATGTCACCCGGCAGCTGCTGGAAAAGGGCATCGATTCTACCTGGAATGACAACAACGAATATGAGGTGTGGGATGGCGAAGCGCGCTGTCACGGTTTTGGTCAGCCGATCGCCATCAAGCATATCCGGCCGGTAATGCCGTTGCTGATGATGCGCGCCTCAATGGAAGCCCAGCAGCAGTTTGCACCGGACAAACGCCCTTATCTGATCTCCCGTTCCGGCTGCGCCGGGATGCAGCGCTATGTACAGACCTGGAGCGGCGATAACCGCACCAGCTGGCAAACCCTGCGCTACAACATCCGTATGGGACTGGGGATGAGCCTCTCCGGGCTGTTTAACGTCGGGCACGATGTCGGTGGCTTCTCTGGCGATAAGCCGGATGCCGAGCTGTTTGTGCGCTGGGTTCAGAACGGCGTTATGCACCCGCGCTTTACTATCCACTCCTGGAATGACGATCACACGGTAAACGAGCCCTGGATGTACCCGGAAGTCACACCGATGATCCGCGAGGCGATCCGGCTGCGCTATCGCCTGATGCCCTACCTCTATAACCTGGCGTGGCAGGCCAGCGTGGAAGATGAGCCGATGCTGCGCCCGACCTTCCTCGATCACGAGCAGGATCCGCTGACCTATCAGGAGTGTGATGACTTTATGCTGGGGCGCGATCTGCTGGTCGCCAGCGTAGTAGAGCAGGGCGCGCGCAGTCGTGAAGTCTATCTGCCCCGTAACCGCGGCGGCTGGTATGACTGGCACAGCGGCAAGGCATTTGCGGGTGGTGAGACCATCACGCTGGATGCGCCGCTGGATCGGTTGCCGCTGCTGGTGCGGGCCGGTGCGGTGATCCCGCTGGGCGAGTGCGAAAGCACTACCGATGCGCGGCGCGATACGGTGCGGCAATGGCAGCTATGGCCTGCCCCCGAAGGCGTGCAGACACAAGGCGAAATGTTTGATGACGATGGCGAGAGCCACGGCTGGCAACAGGGTAATGCGCTATGGCTTCGCTGGACGCTCTGTAGCAGCGCCACGCGTATCGATCTGACGGTGGAAAAACGTGGAGATTACCAGCCAGCCTGGCGGGAGATCGCGCTGTTACTGCCTGCGGGTGAAAGCCGTGAACTGTGGGTGAATGGCAAGAAAGCCGCGAGTTACCGGCTGGAATAGCGGTGCCGTGGTGGCAAAGCCTAATCAATCATGTTTTGGGCAGCAACGCTTAAGTTCAGTTAGCAGGGGCAGAGGAGGAAAGCGTCCCGCAGCAGGGGCAAAAGCGCCGGGAGCACTTTTGAACAACGCAAAGCGTTGGCCCGTTTACGGGCGCACCTCATGGATGAGGTGCGTAATAGCGCGGGCCGAGCGTGCCAGGGATGGAGGCTTTTGCGTCTTTCCGATCTGACCCTGTTCCCTGTGAAGGCACGATCTCACAGCGACCAGGCCTTCTACCTCAGTGGCCCCAACAGAAATTACTCTGCGTGGTTCTCGGTGCTCATGCGGCCCAGATCTTTATCGACCAGGAACAGACCGTTGCCGCTGTTGCTGACCAGCGCCAGTTTATCCAGCACGGTTTTGAACAGCTTCTCTTCTTCATGCTGCTCGGCAACATACCACTGCAGGAAGTTGAAGGTAGAGTAATCCTGTGAGGTCATGGCGGCATGGGCCAGTTCATTGATTTTGCTGGTGATCAGCTGCTCATGCTCCAGCGCCTGCTGCAGAATTTCATTCAGCGAGGTGAAAGAAACTGGCGGCGCAGCGATGGTACCCAGCACCGGCATGCCGCCGGTATCGCTCAGGTAATCAAACAGACGCTGCATATGCTGCATCTCTTCGCGTGAATGCATCTTCAGGAAGGAAGCGGCACCCTCAAAGCCTTTGTCGCTGCACCAGGCACTCATTTGCAGATAAAGATTGGCAGAGAAAAATTCCAGGTTCAGCTGGTCGTTTAAACGCCCAGTCATTTCAGCAGTCAGCATGGCCGAGTCCTTTTAAGAAGATGTTAAATAAACAGGTATAGTCGGTGAATTATGCATCAAATATGTTAGTAAAGCGAAGGCTTTTCCGCAAAAACAGCCAATTTATCTGATTGATTTAAATAGAATTATTTCACAAATTGAATGCGAGCGATTCTCATTCTGCATCACTCCTTATCGGGCAACAAAATCACGATTTCAGCACCATGATAGTGCGCCCGGTCGCTATCCTGCTGGTGCAATCGCCGCTGAAGCTGGAGAAATAGCGGTCATCTGATGACGCGCCGGAAATATCACGTTGTCGTCAGAAAAGATATTTCGATGAGCCATAACAGGTATGGCGTGGATTAAACGCCCGGTGGTGACAGCAGGGCCATTAATCATCGCGCGCCGATCGGCTCTGGCATAAATCATGCTTAGAACTCAGTTCCATATATTGAAACTTGCTATGGCAGGGAACAGGCGGCAAGCCAGGTTATCAGGAGAAAATAATGTCAGATGAGAGTGTGGTTAGCCCTGTAAAAATGACGGCGACCAAAGGCAGTTATGTCGCGTTAATTTTTGCCATCCTGTTTTTCTCAGGGTTGTTTTATAACGTCGAGGGTCTTTCATGGCTGGGCGCCTTTGACTTCACCACGCTGGGCGGCAGCTTTGGCACCATGAAAGATCCCGCCAGCAACACCTTTCTTGGCGCAGGCGGGCTCAGTGCCAAAGCGGGTTTCCTGTTTGCGCTGTCGCTGACGCCCACGGTGATGCTGGCGCTGGGCGTGCTGGAAATTTTCACCCACTACGGCGCGATTCGCGCGGCGCATCGGTTGCTGACGCCGCTGCTTAAGCCGCTGATGGGGCTGCCGGGCCATTGCGGTCTGGCGTTAATCACCGACCTGCAAAGTACCGACGCGGGCGCGGCTTTAACCAAAGAGATGGCTGACCAGAAACAGATCGGTAAAAAAGAGGTGGTGGTGATGAGCGCCTGGCAATATTCCGGTGCTGGCTTAATCAATAATTACTTTGCCATCGGCTCCGCGTTGTTCGCCTCAATGACGCTGCCGATTATTATTCCGCTGTTATTAATGTTCGTGCTGAAATTTGTCGGTGCGGCGATAACGCGCGCTGTGTTAAACAGTGTTTATAAGAAGGATTTCGCCGATGGAAAATAAAATCACGACAAGCAGTAATCCCTTTGATGTGTTTGTGACCGGCGCGCGTAAAGGCTTTCACATCGCCATTCACAACCTGATGCCAAATGTGGTGATGGCCTATGTGCTGGCAGAAGTGCTCAATCTGCTCGGCATCATGCAGTTTCTCGGGCACGTTTTTGCGCCAGTGATGGGGCTGTTCGGCCTGCCGGGCGAGGCAATTACGGTGCTGCTCACCGCCTGGCTCTCGTCGTCGGCGGGCACCGGCGTAGCGGTGAGTCTGCTGACCAAAGGGCTGCTGACCGGCGCGGATATCACGATTCTGGCCCCGGCGATTTTCCTGATGGGATCGCAGCTGCAATATATGGGACGGCTGCTGGGCGTGGCCGATGTGCCAAAAAAATACTGGCCGCTGCTGATGCTGGTGAGCATCATCAACGCGCTGATCGCAATGTCTGTTATGCGTCTGTTTATTCAGGAGTAACGCTGTGTCTGAGGTATTAGAGCATTACCACTATTTGCACGAAATTCCGGAGCTGGGTTTTCAGGAGGTGAAAACCTCGGCCTACATCGCCGATCAGCTGGAGAAAGCGGGTCTGAAGGTGACGCGCAATATCAATAACACCACCGGCATTGTGGCCGAGATCGACAGCGGTGTACCGGGCCCGGTGCTGGCGCTGCGCGCGGATATGGATGCGCTGGGGCACATCATTGATGGCGTGCCGTGTGCGCGCCACACCTGCGGTCACGACGGTCACTCTTCGGTCGTGTTGACGGCGGCGACGGCTCTGCTGCAGGAGGGCGCGGTGAAACGTGGCCGGCTGAAGATCCTGTTCCAGCCCGCCGAGGAGCTCGGTGCCGGTGCGCTCTCAATGATCGAAGGCGGCGCACTGGATGATGTGGAGATGATTCTGGGGTTCCATCTGCGTCCGCTGGAGGAGTGTGTGGTCGGCCAGGCGGTGCCTGCGGTGCTCTACTCAGCCTGCAGCACGCTGGAAGCGACCATCAAAGGCCAGCCCGCCCATTCGGCGCGTCCGCACCTTGGGGTGAATGCGCTGGATGCTGCCGTACAGGCGGTTCAGGCGGTCAACGCCATCCATCTCTCGCCCGGGCTGACCTGGAGCGTCAAAGCAACCCGCTTCCTGTGCGATGCCGGTGTCACCAACTCGGTGCCGGATGAAGCCCGCGTAGTATGGGATCTGCGTTCGCAGGAGAACGGGCCGATGACGCTGCTGAAAGAGCAGGTCACGCGCGCCATTACTCACAGCGTGGCGGCACTGGGTGCCAGCGCCGAGGTACGCGTATTAAAAGAGATGCCCGCCGCCGAGATTGATGATGAGGCGACGGCGGTGATCCGCGCCGCGATCGTCGAGGTGCTGGGAGAAGAGGGCGCGCTGTCAACCCGGACCACGCCAGGCAGCGAGGACTTTTTCTACTATCCGGTGAAGCGTCCGGGTGTAAAAGCGGGCTTCTGGGGACTGGGCACCAACCTGACGCCAGGATTGCATCATCCCGACATGCATTTTGATCTCGACTCGCTGGAGATTGGTGTGAAGATCTTCAAAGCCTGCGTCAGAAAGGTGCTGGGATAAGGTAGGCGGGGCGGGTGCAGACCCGTCCCGCTTTGTTGTGGCATCCACCGTTCCCCGATTCCCCGCCCCTGAAATCCTGCCCCTCTCCCTGTAGGCCGCGCGCGCAAAATATTGTATGCTATGCCGCCTTAAAGCTGACCAGGTAACCGGAATTCACGCCAATGTAACTTCGCGCTGACCCGCCAACGATGAAAGATCGTTTTTGGCACCGTTTACCCGCCGGTAAGGTTCTGCCGGCCACCGTGATTTATCAGCAGCGCCAGTAAGTTGCGCTGCCTATTGAGAAGAATTCCATGTCTAATCCCTTTTTAGAAGAGGTGGCACGCCGCCGCACCTTCGCGATCATTTCGCACCCGGATGCCGGTAAAACCACCATTACCGAAAAAGTGTTGCTGTTCGGACAGGCTATCCAGACCGCCGGTACGGTAAAAGGCCGTGGCTCTAACCAGCACGCTAAGTCGGACTGGATGGAGATGGAGAAACAGCGTGGTATCTCCATTACCACCTCGGTGATGCAGTTCCCCTATCGCGATAGCCTGGTGAACCTGCTGGATACCCCAGGTCACGAAGATTTCTCGGAAGATACCTACCGTACGCTGACCGCGGTTGACTGCTGTCTGATGGTGATTGATGCCGCTAAAGGCGTTGAGGATCGTACCCGTAAGCTGATGGAAGTTACCCGTCTGCGCGATACGCCGATCCTGACCTTTATGAACAAACTTGACCGTGACATCCGCGACCCGATGGAAGTGCTGGATGAGGTGGAAAGCGAGCTGAAAATTGCCTGCGCACCGATCACCTGGCCTATCGGCTGCGGCAAGCTGTTCAAAGGGGTTTATCACCTCTACAAAGATGAGACCTATCTCTACCAGACCGGTAAAGGCCACACCATTCAGGATGTCCGCATCGTGAAGGGGCTGAACAACCCGGACCTCGACACCGCAGTCGGTGACGATCTGGCGGCACAGCTGCGTGAAGAGCTGGAGCTGGTACAGGGCGCATCGCACGAGTTTGAGCAGGAAGCCTTCCTGAGCGGCAAACTGTCGCCGGTCTTCTTCGGCACCGCGCTGGGTAACTTTGGCGTTGACCATATGCTGGATGGCCTGGTGGCATGGGCACCGCGTCCGATGCCGCGTGACACCGACACCCGTACGGTAGAAGCGAAAGAAGAGAAGTTCACCGGCTTCGTGTTTAAGATCCAGGCCAACATGGACCCGAAACACCGCGACCGCGTGGCCTTTATGCGTGTGGTGTCAGGTAAATATGAAAAAGGGATGAAGCTGCGTCAGGTGCGCACCGGCAAAGATGTGGTGATCTCCGACGCCCTGACCTTTATGGCGGGCGACCGTTCGCACGTTGAAGAAGCGTATCCTGGCGATATCATCGGCCTGCACAACCACGGCACCATTCAGATTGGCGACACCTTTACTCAGGGTGAAAACATGAAGTTCACCGGTATTCCGAACTTCGCGCCAGAGCTGTTCCGCCGTATTCGTCTGCGCGATCCGCTGAAGCAGAAACAGCTGCTTAAAGGGCTGGTTCAGCTGTCGGAAGAGGGTGCAGTACAGGTGTTCCGTCCGGTGCATAACAACGATCTGATCGTGGGTGCGGTCGGGGTGCTGCAGTTCGATGTGGTGGTCGCCCGTCTGAAAAGCGAATATAACGTCGAAGCGATCTACGAAGCGATCAACGTCTCTACGGCGCGCTGGGTTGAATGCAGCGACGCGAAAAAGTTTGAGGACTTCCAGCGTAAAAACGAAGTTAACCTGGCGCTCGATGGTGGTAATAATTTGACTTATATCGCGCCAACCATGGTTAATCTTAATATTACGCAGGAACGTTACCCTGACGTCCGTTTCCGCAAAACGCGCGAGCACTAATCGCCTGTTTCCGGGCCATTCCAGCTGGGAGTGGCCCTGTTTTCCTCCTTCCAGACTCCTCCTAAAAACCCCGTTTTTCTTCTGTTTTGACGTGTGATCAACCAGTTAGCCAGGCAAATTGCAAAATGCCGTCTATGATTACTCTATCGGACGGCGGAAGAGACTTCTCTTGTCCTTACGTCCTGTAACGCAGCGGCACCTGTGCCTCTGTTGCGCCCACAGTTTTTGGGTGAGTTAACTGATAGAAGGAAGATATCGATGAACAAGACTAAGATTGCTAAAACCCTGATGGCCGCCATGATTGGCTCAGCACTGATCAGCGGCAGCGCACTGGCTGACGAATCAATGTCGCAGAAAGCGTCACAGACAGCCGACAGCGCGGGTTCAAAAATCGATAGTTCTATGAAAAAAGTCGATGGTTATATGGATGACAGCGGCATCACCGCCAAAGCCAAAGCGGCACTGGTAGATGATGACGCAATTAAAAGCACGGATATCTCGGTAAAAACGCATAGCGGCGTCGTGACCTTAAGCGGTTTCGTCACCTCACAGGATCAGGCTGAGAAAGCTGTGGCTGTGGTGCAGAAAATCGAAGGTGTTAAATCCGTCAGCGACAAACTACACGTCAGAGACAGCAAAGCATCATCAATGAAAGGTTATGCGGGCGATGCCGCTACGACCAGCGAAATTAAAGCTAAGCTATTAGCGGATGACATTGTTCCGTCGCGCAACGTAAAAGTTGAGACCACCGACGGCGTTGTTCAGCTTTCAGGGCAGGTTGCTAATCAGGCACAGTCAGAGCGTGCAGAAAGCATTGCTAAAGCCATTGAAGGCGTGAAAAGCGTTAAGAATGACCTGACGGTTAAATCTTAAGCTTGCGTACGGCCACTTCTGTGGCCGTACGAATAAAAGATACCCATCCGGGGATGAAATAAGCAGATCGATTTTAAAATATTCGATTTTTAAATAGGGTAAGGAGAGGCTTATGTTTCGTTGGGGCATTATTTTTCTGGTGATCGCACTGATCGCTGCAGCGTTAGGTTTTGGCGGTTTAGCGGGCACAGCAGCATGGGCAGCTAAAGTTGTCTTCGTCGTTGGTATTATCCTGTTCCTCATCAGCCTGTTTACCGGCCGTAAAAAGCTTTAGCCGATGAGTCCTGCAGTGTAATGCAACGCAAAGCATAGAGCGGAGACCAGTCATCTGTAGCGAATGACGTGAAGAGAGGGACACCTTCACATCGCTGCAAGGTAAGCCAGCCCAGCTGGCCTGCCGGTTAAAGGAACACATGACTGGTTCTCCGGAATGCTGCCGTCATTAACGGATCGATCCTCCAGCAGACCCGGAACCCCTTTTTGAGGTTCGTACAGTGGGTATACGCATTCCTGTCACGCTCGGCGCCATTGAACCTCTGGCCCTGACTCCGTTTAAATCTCAGAAAATTGCGCTGGTTTGTGAAGGCGGCGGTCAACGCGGCATTTTCACCGCAGGCGTATTAGATGAATTTCAGCGTGCCCGATTCAACCCCTTTCAACTGATGCTCGGCACCTCTGCCGGTGCACAAAATCTTTCTGCCTTTGTCTGTGGTCAGCCCGGCTATGCCCGGCGTGTGATTACCCGCTATACCACCAGTAAACTCTTCTTTGATCCGCTGCGCTTTGTGCGTGGTGGCAATCTGATCGACCTCGACTGGCTGATAGATATTACCCGCAGTGAATTTCCGCTGGCGATGAGCAGCGCGGAACAGCTGTTCTCCAGCGGCCGCGAGTTTTATATGTGCGCCTGCCGCAGTGACGACTACACGCCTGGCTACTTCAACCCGACCGCCGATAACTGGCTGGATCTGATCAAAGCCTCCAGTGCCATTCCCGGTTTTTACCGGCTGGGGGTCAGTCTGGAAGGGATCAGCTATCTCGATGGCGGCATCAGCGATGCGATTCCGGTGCGTGAAGCCGCCCGCCGTGGCGCTGATACCATTGTGGTGATCCGCACCGTGCCCTCGCAGATGTTCTACACCCCGAAATGGTTTAAGCGGATGGAACGCTGGCTCAGCACCGGCGCACTGCAGCCGATGATCAACGTGCTGAATAAGCATGAGCAGAGCTATCGGGAAATTCAGCAGTTCATTGAGAATCCGCCCGATGATTTGCGCATTATCGAAATCTTTCCGCCGCATGCGCTGGCCAGCAGTGCGCTGGGCAGCCGCATCGCTTCACTGAATCAGGATTATCATCTGGGACGGCGTTGCGGTCGCTATTTCCTCGCCACGCTGGGCCAGTGGCTGAGCGATGCGGAACCGATGACCACGGCGCGTATCGTAACGCCGCCTGCTCCGGCAGCCAATGCACCCGATACCCGCCTCATCATCACACCGCCGCTGGCGGATAATGATGCTGATTACGACAAAGGATCGCTGGCATGAAGTTTATTGATACGCACTGCCACTTCGATTTCCCGCCGTTTGAAGGGGATATCTCTGGCAGCCTGGCACGTGCTGCAGAAGCGGGCGTGGAAAAGATTATCGTTCCGGCGATCGATGCCAGCCGCTTTGAGCGGGTCTGCGCGTTAGCCGCGGCGCATCCGCCGCTCTATGCCGCGCTGGGCCTGCATCCGATCGTCATCGAAAATCATCAGGAGACCCATCTCGACCAGCTGGAAACCTTACTGCAACAGCGGCCGCGTAAGCTGGTGGCGATCGGCGAGATCGGGCTGGATCTCTATCGCGACGATCCGCAGTTTGATAAGCAGCAACGCTTTCTTGAGGCGCAGCTTAAGCTGGCGAAAGCATATCAGCTGCCGGTGATCCTGCATTCGCGCCGCACTCATGACAAGCTGGCGCAGATTCTGCGTCGTTACGATCTGCCGCGCCGTGGCGTGGTACATGGTTTTGCGGGCAGTCTGCAGCAGGCGCAGGCCTTTATTAAGCTGGGTTATGCGATTGGCATCGGCGGGACCATTACCTATGAACGCGCCAGCAAAACCCGCCAGACTGTGGCGCAGCTGCCGCTCTCTTCGCTGCTGCTGGAAACCGATGCACCCGATATGCCGCTGCAGGGCTTTCAGGGCCAGCCTAATCGTCCGGAGCGGGCGCGTCAGGTGTGGGAGGTGCTCTGCAGCCTGCGAGAAGAGTCACCGGAGGAGATTGCCGATGCGCTGTGGCACAACAGTCAGCAGCTATTTCAGCTCGATCCCGCTTTCCCGGCGCTGCGCAACTGACCGCCCGTGTCTCGCCCGACCTGCAGCTTTCGCGCTTAAATGTGATAATAGTAACATTGCACCCGTTGGCGTATAATAACCATCAAACCCCGTTATCTGTAATGTTAGTCACAGTAAACGTGGCAATGTTGCATTAATTTCTTATTCCTATGTGACTCCTGGCACATATCAGGCCGCATCAGAGTGTTATTATTATAACATTCCGCCGGCGAGCCGGTGGGTTGCACCCCGATCCTTTGGAGAGCCTCATGACCGATATCAAAGACCTTGCCCTGCGCGCCCTGAAACTGATGGATTTAACCACCCTGAATGACGACGACACCGACGCAAAAGTGATCGCCCTGTGTCATCAGGCCAAATCCCCGGCAGGCAACACCGCCGCAATCTGTATCTATCCGCGTTTTATTCCGATTGCCCGTAAAACGCTGCGCGAGCAGGGAACTCCGGAGATCCGCATCGCCACGGTGACTAACTTCCCGCACGGCAATGACGACATTGATATTGCGCTGGCAGAAACCCGCGCCGCTATCGCCTACGGTGCCGATGAAGTGGATGTGGTGTTCCCGTATCGTGCGCTGATCGCCGGTAACAGTCAGGTCGGTTTCGATCTGGTGAAAGCCTGTAAAACCGCCTGTGCCGAAGCAGATGTGCTGCTGAAAGTGATCATCGAAACCGGTGAACTGAAGCAGGAAGCGCTGATCCGTCAGGCCTCTGAGATTGCAATTGATGCCGGTGCCGATTTCATCAAAACCTCGACCGGTAAAGTACCGGTTAACGCCACGCCTGAAGTGGCGCAGATCATGATCAACGTGATCCGCGATAAAGGCGTCAGCCAGCAGGTTGGCTTTAAGCCCGCTGGTGGCGTGCGCACCGCTGAAGATGCCGCTATCTATCTGAAAATGGCGGAAGAGACGCTGGGTGCGGACTGGGCCGATGCGCGTCATTTCCGCTTTGGCGCATCAAGCCTGCTGGCGAGCCTGCTCAACACCCTGGGTCATGACAGCGACACCAGCAAAGCGGGTTACTGATCCTTCAGGCGGTCGCTGACCGCCTGTTCCCCATCCTGATTTCCCTGAGCCAGGGGGTTACCTTGTTCCTGCCACAAGAAATAATTCGCAAAAAACGTGACGGCCATGCGCTGACTGAAGAGGAGATTCGCTTCTTCATCAATGGCGTGCGTGATAACACCGTCTCGGAAGGTCAGATTGCCGCGCTGGCGATGACTATCTATTTCCACGACATGACGCTGCCTGAGCGGGTCGCGCTGACTATGGCGATGCGTGATTCCGGTACGGTACTGAACTGGAAATCGCTTAATCTCAATGGCCCGGTGGTGGATAAGCACTCGACCGGCGGCGTCGGCGATGTGACGTCGCTGATGTTAGGGCCGATGGTCGCGGCCTGCGGCGGATATGTTCCGATGATCTCGGGTCGTGGCCTTGGCCATACCGGCGGCACGCTGGATAAACTGGAAGCGATTCCGGGCTTCGATATCTTTCCGAGCGATGACCGCTTCCGCGAGATCATTAAGCAGGTCGGTGTGGCGATTATCGGCCAGACCAGCTCGCTGGCACCGGCAGATAAGCGTTTCTACGCCACGCGTGACATCACCGCCACCGTCGATTCGATCCCGCTGATTACCGCCTCGATTCTGGCGAAGAAGCTGGCAGAAGGGCTGGATGCACTGGTGATGGATGTCAAAGTGGGTTCCGGCGCGTTTATGCCAACCTATGAGGCGTCAGAAAGTCTGGCGCAGTCGATTGTTGGCGTCGCCAATGGCGCAGGTTGCCAGACCACCGCACTGCTGACGGATATGAACCAGGTTCTCGCCTCCTCAGCCGGTAACGCGCTGGAAGTGCGTGAAGCGGTTCGCTTCCTGACCGGCGAAGAGCGGAATCCGCGCCTGCTGGAAGTGACGCTGGCGCTCTGCAGCGAAATGCTGGTCTCCGGCAAACTGGCCGCCAGCGACACCGAAGCGCGTCAGAAACTGATGACGGTGCTGGATAACGGCAAAGCAGCCGAGGTATTTGGTCGCATGGTGGCTGCCCAGCAGGGGCCTGCCGATTTCGTGGAACGCTACGACGCTTATCTGCCCGCGCCAATGCTGAGCAAGCCGGTGTATGCCGACCAGCCAGGCATCGTCAGCAGCATGGATACCCGTGCTCTGGGTCTGGCGGTGGTGGCAATGGGCGGTGGACGTCAGCGTGCCAGCGACAGTATTGATTACAGCGTCGGCTTAAGCGACATGATCACCCTGGGCGAACGCGCCGATGCGCAGCGTCCACTGGCGATTATTCACGCCAGCAGCGAAGACAAATGGCAGCAGGCCGCCGCCGCGGTCAAAGCCGCGCTGGTGCTCGGCAATTCCGTCCCGGCTGAGACGCCGGTTGTCTATCGCCGTGTGAGCGATATCAGCTAACTGACCGGTAACCGGTGCCAGCTGCGATGCATTCGGGTATACTGATCTGATCGCTTTTTTTTGACTTGTCACGCGCCAATGCGCAGGAGACTTGCATGAAACGTGCTTTTATTATGGTTCTCGATTCCTTTGGAATTGGCTCCAGTAAAGATGCCGATAAATTCGGCGACGCAGGTTCGGATACTTTAGGTCACATCGCCGAAGCCTGTTTCAGGGGTGAAGCAGACAAGGGACGTAAAGGCCCATTGCATCTGCCTAATCTTACCGCGCTGGGTCTGGGCAAAGCCGCAGAGCTGTCGACCGGCCGCTTCCCGGCAGGTCTGGATCCTGAGGCGAAAATCACCGGCGCGTACGCTTACGCCAGCGAGCTTTCGTCAGGTAAAGATACGCCGTCAGGCCACTGGGAGATCGCCGGTGTGCCGGTGCTGTTTGACTGGGGCTACTTCAGCGACAAAGAGAACAGCTTCCCACAGGAGTTGCTGGACAAACTGGTTGAGCGTGCAGATCTGCCGGGCTATCTCGGGAACTGCCACTCTTCAGGTACGGTGATCCTCGACCAGCTGGGCGAAGAGCACATGAAAACCGGCAAGCCGATTTTCTATACCTCTGCGGACTCGGTGTTCCAGATCGCCTGTCATGAAGAGACCTTTGGTCTGGATCGTCTCTATGCGCTGTGCGAAATCGCCCGTGAAGAGCTAACCGAAGGTGGCTACAACATTGGCCGGGTTATCGCCCGTCCGTTTGTGGGCGACAAAGCGGGTCAGTTCGAGCGCACCGGCAATCGTCACGACCTGGCAGTCGAGCCACCATCCGCCACCATGCTGAAGAAGCTGGTGGATGAGAAGGGCGGTCACGTGATCTCCGTGGGTAAAATCGCCGATATCTATGCTGAGCAGGGCATTACCAAAAAGGTCAAAGCGACCGGTCTGGATGCGCTGTTTGACGCGACGATTCAGGAGATGAAAACTGCGCCGGATCAGGCGATTGTTTTCACTAACTTCGTTGATTTCGACTCAACCTGGGGACATCGTCGTGATGTTGCCGGTTATGCGGGCGGGCTGGAGCTGTTTGACCGTCGTCTGCCTGAGCTGATGGAGTTAGTCGGAGAAGATGACATTCTGATCCTGACCGCTGACCACGGCTGTGACCCAACGTGGGAAGGCACTGAACACACGCGTGAGCACATTCCGATTCTTATCTACGGACCGAAAGTCGAGCCGGGTTCACTCGGTTACCGCGAAACTTTCGCCGATATTGGTCAGACAATTGCACACTATTTTGGCCTGTCCGAGATGGACTATGGCAAGAACATGCTGTAAATCAGCAATTTAATAAGGATTAAACAATGGCAACCCCTCATATTAATGCTGAAATGGGCGATTTCGCAGACGTCGTGCTGATGCCTGGCGATCCGCTGCGTGCAAAGCACATTGCTGAAACCTTCCTGGAAAATCCGGTAGAAGTGAACAACGTGCGCGGGATGCTGGGCTACACCGGCACCTATAAAGGCCGCAAAGTCTCTGTAATGGGCCATGGAATGGGTATTCCTTCCTGCTCCATCTACACCAAAGAGCTGATCACCGACTTCGGCGTGAAAAAGATCATCCGTGTGGGCTCCTGTGGTGCCGTGCGTGCCGATGTAAAACTGCGTGACATCGTGATTGGTATGGGTGCCTGCACCGATTCCAAAGTGAACCGTATGCGTTTCAAAGATCACGATTTTGCTGCGATTGCTGACTTCGACATGGTGCGTAACGCGGTTGATGCGGCGAAAAACCTGGGTGTTGAAGCGCGCGTAGGTAACATCTTCTCTGCCGATCTCTTCTACACTCCGGATCCGCAGATGTTCGACGTGATGGAGAAATATGGCATCCTCGGCGTTGAGATGGAAGCTGCAGGTATCTACGGTGTGGCCGCAGAGTTCGGTGCTAAAGCGCTGACCATCTGCACCGTATCAGACCACATCCGTACGCATGAGCAGACCACCGCTGCTGAGCGTCAGACCACCTTCAACGACATGATCAAGATTGCGCTGGAGTCTGTTCTGCTGGGTGATTAATCAGCTTGGCAGGCATTGATGCCTGCTGCCCGATTCCCCTGTGCAGATCCCCCTTAACCTGGGGATCTGCATTTTCCCGCCTCGCCGTCCCGGTAACATTCACATCAAATGACACACTTTTGCTCAGGCTTGTGCATCTTCGCGCTGGCACGCCCGCGATCGCGCTTTATCATGGTGCGCAATAACAGATAATAATTAATCGCCTGATAATGCCCCCTGATGAACTTTCGTAACTTCGAAGCTGAAGAGAAGCTGTTTGCCCGCCGCGCTGCAATAGCCTTTGCTCTGGTCTGTCTCTGTTTCACCATTCTTGGCGTAAACCTTTTTCGCTTACAGGTGCGCGACCATGGCTATTACCAGACGCGCTCTAACCAGAACGACATCAAAATGATCCCCATTGCGCCAACGCGTGGGCTGATTTATGACCGCAATGGCATTCCGCTGGTGCGAAACGTCAGCTGGTACGCCATTACGCTGACGCCCTACAAAATCAGCGACATGGACGCCACGCTGCGGGCACTCACGCCGATCGTTAATCTGACGCCGGACGAAATCGACACCTTCCGCCATGCGCTGAAGCAGACCAGCCGTTACAAGCCGGTGGTGCTGAAAGAGGAGCTGACCGAAGAGCAGGTCGCCCGCTTTGCGGTCAATCAGTTTCACTTCACCGGCGCCAGCATTGAGACCTACCAGGATCGTGAATATCCCTATGGCGCGGATCTGGCGCATGTGATCGGCTATGTGTCGAAAATCAACGATAACGACTATAAACGGCTGAATGCTGAAGGCATCGCCGAAAACTATGCGGCTGACCATAACATAGGTAAGCAGGGGATTGAGGGCTATTATGAAGCGCTGCTGCACGGCAAGCCGGGTTATCAGGAAGTGGAAGTGGATAATCATGGCCGCATTGTGCGGGTGCTGAAGGAGGTGCCGCCGGTCGCGGGTAAAAACCTGACGCTGACGCTGGATCTGCACCTGCAACAGTATGTGGAAAGCCTGCTGGCGGGGCAGCGTGCGGCGCTGCTGATTGAAGATCCGCACGACGGCTCCGTGCTGGCGATGGTATCCAGCCCAAGCTACGATCCCAATCCGTTTGTAAAAGGCATCAGCTATCAGGCCTACAAAAAGCTGCTACAGGACAAAGATCTGCCGCTGATTAACCGCGTCACGCAGGGACTCTATCCGCCCGCCTCCACGGTGAAGCCTTACATGGCGATGTCGGCGCTGCTGACTCATGTGATTACGCCGCAGTCGCAATTCTTTGGCGCACCCACCTGGACGCTGCCAGGCACGGACCGGCGCTATCGCGACTGGAAAAAGAGCGGGCACGGCATGCTGGATGTGACCCGGGCAATCGAAGAGTCCGCCGACACCTTCTTCTACCAGGTGGCGTTCATGATGGGCATTGATCGCATTCACACTATGCTCAGCCAGTTTGGCTATGGCAAATCGACCGGCATTGACCTGAATGAAGAGTACAGCGGCTTACTGCCGAGCCGGGAGTGGAAGCAGAAGGTGCATAAAAAGACCTGGTATCAGGGCGATACGGTGTCCGTTGGTATCGGACAGGGCTACTGGGTTGCGACACCCATTCAGATGGTGAAAGCGATGGTGGCGCTGATTAATAACGGTCGGGTTATTGCCCCCCATCTGCTGGAGAAAACCCAGCGCGGCACCCTGGTGGAGAACTACCATCCCAGGCTGCATGAAGCGCAGATTGGCGATCCTCATTCACCCTACTGGTCGCTGGTACGCCATGCGATGTTTGGCATGGCTAATGCACCCAACGGCACCGGTTATAAATATTTCCACACGGCACCTTATGGCATCGCCGCGAAGAGCGGGACGTCGCAGGTATTCAGCCTGCGCCAGAACCAGACCTATAACGCGAAGATGATACCGGTACGGCTACGTGACCATATCTTCTACACCGCCTTTGCGCCCTTTAATGACCCGAAAGTGGCGGTGGCGTTGATACTGGAGAATGGTGGCAACGAAGGGATTACTGCGGCACCCGTGATGCGGGCGGTTCTGGATCACATCTTTATTCCGCCGACGCCAGAAGCGCCGGTTCAGGCAACACCTTAAAAGGGGGCGGTTGCCCCCGCAGCGCGTCAGACTTTAAGCGTTTTGGTCACCTGACCGATGGCGCGTACTACATCGGTTGCGCCTTCACGGATTTCCGCAATCACGCCGCCCGCCTCCTGGGCCAGCTGTACGCCCTGATCGGCGCGCTTCAGGTTGGATTCAATCCCTTTCAGTGCCCGGCTTGCCAGCAGATGGTTTTGCTGTATCCGATTTTCGATGTCGGTGGTGGCGCGGTTGATGTTTGCTGCCAGCGTGCGAACTTCATTAGCCACTACCGCAAAGCTGCGGCCATGGGTTCCGGCCCGCGCCGCTTCAATAGCGGCATTTAACGCCAGCAGGTTAGTCTGATCGGCTATCTGGCGTATGCCTTCCACAATCGCACCGATACGCTCTGAGGATTCACTCAGGCCGGTAATATCACCGGAGATCCCCTGCAGTTCACCCGCCAGGGCGTTCATGGTCTGCACGCTGCTGGCGATAACATCGGCACCCAGCTTTGTGCTTTCATCCGTTTGCAGCGCGGTGTGATAAGCCCGCTGTGCCGCATCATGTTCCTGCTGATTCTTTTCCACCTGCGCGGTCACATCGGTGGCGAATTTCACGATTTTGTAGAGCCTGCCCTGTTCGTCAAACACCGGATTGTAGGTGGCGCGCAGCCAGATAGTCTCGCCCCGTTTATTGACCCGGGGAAACTGACCTGAGACAAATTCGCCGCGGTTCAGCTGCTGCCAGAACTCGCTATATTCGCGGCTGTCGCGCAGCGCCTGCGAGCAGAAGCGACGGTGGTGGACACCTTCTACCTCCTCACGACGGTAGCCCATGGTTTTCAGGAAGTTGTCATTGGCTTTCAGCACTTCACCTTTGAGGTTAAAAGCGATCACCGCCATCGACCGTTCTATGGCGGTGGTGATGGCGCGCTGCTCCTGCGCATCGTTGATATGATCGGTGATGTCGGTTGCCAGTTTGACGATTTTAATCACCCGGCCATGGCGGTTCTGCACCGGCACATAGTTGGCTTCGAGCCATACCGGTCGGCCGTTTTTCGCCACGCGCAGGAACTTATCGCTGAAGCTTTCGCCCCGGTTCAGTCGCAGCCAGAAATCCTTGTACTCCCGCGACTCAAGCTGCTCTGCGGTACAAAACAGGCTGTGGTGCTGGTCTTCGATCTCCGCCAGCGTGTAGCCCATGCGCGCCAGAAACAGCGCATTCGCGCTGAGAATAGTGCCATCGGGGGAGAATTCAATCATGGCGATGGAGCCGTTGAGAGAGCTCAGCGTTGCCGCTGAGTGTGAACGCTTCTGCCAGCTGTGACGGGAAGCGATACCTGATGTAATGGTGGAAAACATGGCGATCCTTATTATTAGTGTTGGTCTCGCATGCTATATCGGCAATTTCGCGTCACAATGCAGACTCTGCCTGCTTTCTGACTAAAATATATCCGGCCAACAGAGAGCTTTATGGCGGCAGGTCAGACCCACTCTTTGGGTTGATGGAAAAGCGGTCAGTCGATTTGATTTTGGTGAAAAGCGTTTGACGCTGCCGGGCCGCTTTGGTTTAATGCGCCCCGTTGCCCGAATAGCTCAGTCGGTAGAGCAGGGGATTGAAAATCCCCGTGTCCCTGGTTCGATTCCGGGTTCGGGCACCATCTTTAAAGAACCCGCCTCTGGCGGGTTTTTGCGTTCTGGAGCGAACCCGTTATCGAAGGTTCGATTCACTCGCCACATCCCTGTGGCTCGCCCTCTGGGTCGCGCGAAGCCGCGCGATGCAAAAATGCTCCCGGCATTTTCGGGTTCGGGCACCATCTTTAAAGAACCCGCCTCTGGCGGGTTTTTGCTTTTTTAAGGCCACCCGATTCGCCACCTCCCCGAACATTCCGAATTTCGCCTCTTCCGCGCCCATTCCACTTCTTAACCCTGTAGCAACACAAACAGATTTCATGGCGAAACCAATTGGCAGGTTTGCCTCTGTGCTGCATTGCCAGACTGGCACCGCCTGATATCCTGTCCAGCCTGCAATTGACCGCGACTAATCGTGTTTTATAAGCCACCCTTTACAGAATCAGCCTGACAGGCACAATACCCCTTTTTCCTCCTCTCACACGGTTATGTCAGAAGAAGCGCTGCGTCTGCAGATACAGAACCTCAAAAAGCACAATGCGCGTCTGAAGCGTATAGCGCATGACGCCCGCACAAAACTCAATGCGGCGCTGGATGGTACCGGGCTGTTCCTGTGGCAGCTGGATATTCCCAGCGGCAAACTGGTGATTTTCAACCGGCGCTGGGGGGCGATGCTGGGCTTCCAGCCGAAAGAGACCGACGCCAACTTTGAATCCTGGAAAGAGAGCCTGCATCCCGATGATGCCGCCGACGTTTTACAGGCATTCAACGACCACATCGCCGGGAAAGCGCCTTATTACGAGGCTCTGCATCGCATGATCGCCAAAAATGGCAGCATTACGTGGGTGCTGGATCGGGGCCGGGTCAGCGAATGGAATGCGCACGGAGAGCCGGTTAAAGTGATCGGCACTCACATCGATATGACCAAAGAGAAGCAATATGAAGAGCAGCTTGCCCTGCTGGCGCTGCACGATCCCCTTACGCTGCTCAACAATCGCCATGCTCTGCAGAATTATTTCGGTGAAATGAAAGCTCAGGGACCGCTCTGCGTGGTCTTTATTGACCTGGATAACTTCAAACACGTCAACGACACCCTGGGGCACCGCAGCGGAGATGAAGTCCTCATCCAGTTAAGTCAGCGGTTTACGGAACTCTCTCCGGCAGAAGTGATCATTGGCCGACTGGGCGGCGACGAGTTTGTGTTGTTAATACCCTGGGCGCTGAACCATCCGCGGGTAAAGACACTGGCGCACGCCTGTCTTGACGCGGTAATGGCACCTTTTGATATGGCAAACGGGCATGCCCTCATTGGGGCGTCTGTCGGTGTGTCTCAGGCGCAGGACAAAGATGACTTTGATACTGCACTGCAGCGTGCTGATGAAGCGATGTACCGTATCAAGAAAAATGGCAAGCGCGGTGTCGCTTTTGATTCCACTTTTCCCGACTCCCTCTGACTCTGCTGAACAGGGCATATGTTTTGCAAGTCAATAACGCACAATCTCCCTCATGGCTTTGCTCGATCTTACTCATAATGTTGAGTTCCCCTTTTCGCAGGCATGCAAAATTTATGCGTATGCCCGCAGAAAGGACTTTTTAGTACTATTCCGAAAACCCGCTTTTTGCCACCAAATACCTGAATCTTGCCGCTTCGGTTATATTCAGATATCAGTGCTAAATCTGACCTCTCTTTTTAATAAAAATTTTCATCTAACCAGCATAATTGATCGTTTATTGATCGATTCAGGCTATTTTTAACTGGTGCTATCAATGCGTCACGCTTCGCTTATTTTTAACGTAAAAGCAGGGTTTCAGATTTCTAATTAGCGCTTCGCTTGGGGAATTTGATCGTTTGTTGATCATCTTCACTACCTGATATTGATGAAATTATCTCTTTGCCGCTTCGCTTATATTTTTTCAATTGGACTTTTTTTGAAAATGATCGATTAATAGGGCGCGGCGATTTTCGTTATAAATATTTTTCATGCTGCGGCTCTTTTATGAATAGAAAAGAGCGATGGTTGAAATCCGTTATCAATCCGGTTGAGGGTAGGACGGCCAATAAAACAGAACTGTGACGGGTTTTTTATTTCTCTGACTTGATCGGTCCGATTTTCTGTCTACATTTATGTTGCTGAATCGGCCTGATGAAGCGTTAACTGTGCAAATTCCAATTTTTAAAATTCAAAGAGGACGCATATGACTCAATATCGCGGTGGGGCCGGGAATTTTGCGGCCGACAAAGAGCGTGCTGCTGAAGCAGGGCGCAAAGGAGGCCAGAAAAGCGGCGGTAACTTCAAAAACGATCCTGAACGTGCCATTGAAGCGGGGCGCAAGGGAGGTAAGGTTAGCCGCCGGAGCTGAACGTCTTTAACACTGCTGTAACGGCAGGGTTACTCTGTTAGCCGGGCATTTTGAATCTGTTTAGTTCCTCGTGAAGATAATTACACCCTGAATTATGTCATTGCTCCATCATTGGCAGTGGCGGGAGCTGTTAATTGAACCGGAAGGGTTTACCCTTCCGGTTTTTTATTTCCGATCGATTAAAGCTATACGGTTAAATACAACTTTGTACAGGTAAGTTTTTGACTGGTACTTTTTTATGCAGTTAATCTTAAAAAATGTATACAACGATTTATTACTTTGTACAAAATCCAGCGCAGCTAACGAAGCGGCAACGATAAAAACATTATTCAGCTAAATCTTTGCTGTAAAAAGGAAAATGCATTTTATATGCCACTTTTGTCTTAAATTCATACTGATGCTGCGTGCGATATTAAGAATCTCCACTAGACTTTTCAGGTGTCAACGATATGACTGGCGCTGCGTTATTACAGACGCAGCTTTTTAATCAATGAGGCTATCTTATGACAGTGAAAACGTTAAACGATCTGTTCATCCATGACTTATCCGATGTATACAGCGCTGAGAAGCAGATAACCCGTGCATTGCCTAAAATGGCGCGTGCAGCCAGTGACGAAAATCTTATCGCTGCGTTTAATCAGCATCTGGAAGAGACCCGTGTTCAGATTGAACGACTCGACGAACTGGTGGAAGTAACACCTGAAGTCAAAATCAAACGAATGAAATGCCATGCGCTGGAAGGTCTGGTTGAAGAAGCGCAGGAAATTATCGACTCGGTCGAAAAGGGCGAGGTTCGCGATCAGGGGCTGATCGGTGCAGCGCAGAAAGTTGAGCATTATGAGATTGCCACCTACGGTACGCTGCATGCGCTGGCGCTGAAGCTGGGTTACACCAAAGCCGCGCAGCTGCTGGAAGAAACCCTGAATGAAGAGAAGCAAACGGATGAGAAGCTCACCTCGGTAGCCGACTCTATTACCGTCTCTTAAGGAGCAACACATGACTGCGATTGAACATTATCACGACTGGCTGCGCGATGCGCATGCGATGGAAAAACAAGCAGAAAGCATGCTGAGCAAGATGTCAGGTCGTCTTGAACACTATCCGGCGCTGGAACAGCGTCTGGCGCAACATCTGGATGAAACTAAACATCAGCTGACTCTGCTGGAACAGCTGCTCGACAGCCACGGTATCGATCACTCTGTAATGAAAGATGCGATGGGCAAAATGGCAGCCACCGGCCAGGCCGTGGGCGGCATGTTTAACTCAGATGAAGTGGTGAAGGGTGCCATCAGTGGCTATGTATTCGAAAATGCCGAGATCGCCAGCTACACCAGCCTGATCGCCGCGGCTGAGCAGGTCGGTGATGCGCAGGGCGTACGCATACTGAGTGAGATCCGCGATCAGGAAGTGGCGATGGCGGAGTGGCTGCTGCAGCATCTGCCTGAAGTGACACAGCAGTTCCTGCAACGTGCGTCACAACCAGGCACTGAAGCGAAGAAGTAGCGCTGAATAGCCTGTATGAAACATGAAAAAGCCGGGATAGCCCGGCTTTTTGCGTTTTAAAGGTTTACAGGCTGCGATACTCAGTCAGCCATTAAATGCCCATACATCGTCATCAGCTTACGTGTAACGCCGTTAGTCCAGCCGAATCCATCCTGTAACGGATACTCACCACCGCCACCAGGACGGGCGCGCTCGCCGCTGATGTCATACTTCTCTACCAGCTTGTGGTGCAACTGATAGAAGTTACTGACCGTATTGAGCCAGTTCACCGCCACTTCCGTTGCCAGCGTCTCTTCACCGTAGTTATTCAGGCCAACAATAGCCATCCACTGCATCGGTGCCCAGCCGTTAGGTCGATCCCACTGCTCACCGCTTTCGACCATGGAGGTCAGCAGACCGCCGTTGCTCAGCAGCAGATGACGCAACGAGATCGCCTGCAGGTGCGCCTGATGCGGCGTTGCAAGACCGACAAACAGCGGAACCACGGAGGCGACGGTAAAGGCACCGAAACGCTCCCGACGCCAGTCGTAGTCACGGAACACACCGGCGGTGCTGTCCCAGAGATAACGGGTAATCGCACGCTTACGCGCTTCGGCTTTTTTCTGCCAGGCCAGCGCGGTCAGCTCTTCGCCTTTTGCGTGCGACAGAGTAGCGATCATCAGCTCCAGCTTGTACAGGAACGAGTTCAGATCGATAGGAATAAACTGCGTGGTACGGATGCTCGACAGCCGTTTCGGGTTACGCAGCCAGCGCGAGGAGTAATCCCAGCCCGATTCCGCTCCGGCACGCAGGTCACGATACACTTCGCTGGCCGGACGTTTCGATTCGCGGGCAGTTTCCACATCTTCGATCCACGACTCATCACGCGGCGTATCACGGTCATCCCAGTAGCGGTTCAGCAGTGAGCCGTTTGGCATCCGCACCACGTGGCGATAAGCCTGGTTCGGCATCAGCGAACCGGCACCATCCATCCAGAACTGATACTCCTTCATCAGCTGTTCCTGATAGCGCTTAGCACCGCGCACGCCATCTTCTTCGAACAGCTCAACCATCAGGGCAAACACCGGCGGCTGCGAGCGGCTGAGATAATAGGTACGGTTGCCGTTTGGCACATGACCGTAGTTATCGATCAGCCAGGCAAAGTTATCCGCCATGTGACGCAGCAGATCGTCGCGGCCCGATTCTGCCAGGCCGAGCATGGTGAAGTAAGAATCCCAGTAGTAGGTTTCGCCAAAACGTCCGCCCGGCACCACATAGGGTTTGGGTAACGGCAGCAGCGATGAGTGCGGCATATGCTGCTGCGGCATTTTGGTCAGAACCGGCCACAGGTCGTCGATATGCTCATTGAGCGTTTTATCCGGGTTGGAGACATAAAAGCTTTCATTTACGCCAGGCAGATAAAAGTGATCGGCGACAAAACGCGACAGGTCAAAATCACTGCTGCGTTTCTGTCGACGATAGCGCATCAGTACATCCAGCGGATCGTACTTGGGCGAACAGTCGGGGAAGGTTTTGCTGTCCTCGAAAATCCGCGACATCTGAACATGTTCAAACAGTTCCAGATAACGATCGGCAGGGGTCAGCGCATCCGGCGCCGGCAAGCCTTCAATCAGCTCCGGCTCCGGTTCAGAATCCTGCATGCGATCCAGCTTCAGTTCATGGGGATCGTATTGATACTCAACTTCCGCCCCGGCACGAACCTCTTCAAGTGCATTTTGTTGCTGGCGATGGGTATTAATAACGGCCTCCTGAGCGGTCGTGGTTGCACAAAGGACAAATTATAGACCTCTCATCCCGCGGAACAACAATGCAGAATATCTATGAACGTAATAAATATTGTCGATTAATCGAGGTTTTTAGATAAATTCCAGACAATTCAACCAAATATAGTGATGTTCACAAAAAACGCATTTCAGATGAATCTCTTAGCGACCTGAATAAAAAAATTTAACCTGAAGAAAACTGGCGTTTATTCACATTTTGTAAAAGAAACCGCAGCCGCAAAGAGTGCAGAAAGTGGCATACCCAACGGGAATTCGGCCAGGAGAGTGAGGTGAGCGGACCCGATTGCCCGCTCATGAACGACAGAATTAACGGTTCGCCAGCGCCGCGCGAATGACAGCCTGCCAGGTGGTGGTGGGGCGACCGATGAGCTGGCTCAGCTGACGGGAGTCATCGAACAAACCGCCTTTCTCTGCACCGGCATCGGAATCTGCCAGCATTTCCGCCAGACCTTCTGGCAGGCCTGCATTTTTCAGCGCCGCCGCAAACTCACTCTGAGAGAGATTGACGTAATCGACCTTCTCACCGCTCTGTGCGGCAATCTCCGCAGCAAACTGCGCCAGCGTGTAGCTGTCGTCGCCTGCCAGTTCATACACTTTGCCCGCCTGATCCTCTCGGGTCATCACTTCTGCCGTCGCTTCAGCATAATCCTGACGCGCTGCCGAGGCGATACGACCTTCACCTGCTGCGCCAATAAACGCATGATGCGCCAGCGCCGGTGGGATGCTCGCGGCGTAGTTCTCGCTGTACCAGCCGTTACGCAGCAGGGCGAACGGGATACCAGAGGCTTTCAGCAGCGCTTCTGTTGCACGGTGTTCAACGCCCAGGCCCAGCGGCGAGGTATCTGCATGCAACAGGCTGGTGTAGGCGATAAAGCCCACGCCCGCCGCACGAGCAGCCTCGATGACGGCTTTATGCTGCGCTTCACGCTGGCCCACTTCACTACCGGAGATCAGTAGCAGCTTATCCACGCCTGCAAAAGCGGCCTCCAGCGTCTCTGGCTGGCCATAATCGGCCTGGCGGACAATGACGCCCAGCGCCGCAAGATCGGCCGCTTTGGCAGGCGTACGGACGGCGGCAATAATTTCTCCCGCCGGGACTTTTTTCAGTAATGCATCGATAACGATACGGCCAAGCTGGCCGGTGGCACCTGTTACTGCAATCATGTTATTACTCCCGTGGCTGTTGGTGAAATTCAGACTAGTGTATAAACTAATTTTTAGTAAGTACTTACAGAATTGTTAGTTTGAGATGGGTAAGTTAAATGTCTGAAAAAATGAGTGAAAAATTTATCCGCGGCGAATTGCTCAACGTTAACTGCCCGTCACGTGACGTGCTGAAACGCGTGACCAGCCGCTGGAGCGTATTAATTCTGCTGGCCCTGCAGGACCAGACGCTGCGCTTCAGTGCGTTGCGCCGGACGGTCGGTGGCGTCAGCGAGCGGATGCTGGCGCAGAATCTGCGCTACCTGGAAGAAGATGGCTTCGTGCAGCGTATCGCCTACGATGTGGTGCCACCGCACGTGGAATATCGCTTAACCCCGCTTGGACGCGAAGTCGGTGAACAGGTTGTGGGACTGGCTGACTGGCTGGAGCTGAACCTGAGCCGGATTCTGGCACAGCGCGAAAAATCTGCGGCAGAGTAAAATCACCCTGTATCAGCCGTCATAACGTGACGGCGTGGGGATACTCGCTGCAAAATTTCTGACTCCCTTTGTCTGTCATATGACTTCCTGAAACCGTAATAACGTAACGGCAGCGCAAATAATCCCCGCGCTCTTTTCGCACGGTTGCTGGTTATTAAATCGTTTCAGGAATCTCTGGCCCGGAATAATCAACTGCCCGTAGCGCGCTGTTAATTCATACCTTCTTTTTGACTCATTTTATTAACATCTCTTATGGCGCTTAAAAGCGCCGTTCTGCGTTTTTTCTGTCAGAAGTTAAAGCTGCATTAGCCAGGCAAAACCAAAAAAGCAAACAAAGCGGCAGAGGTAACCATTTACTCTTTTAACCTGTTAAAAAATAAGGGGATTAAATTTGTTGTCTCTAAAGTTTGACCTTTTCTCAATCAGGGTTTATAACAAAATAGTGCCTGAAAACAGCCTGTTGAAGGAATTTTCCAGCCAAGATTCGCTTTAGCGCGATCGATTTTTAAAGTACAAATTACCGTAACATTAACGACACATAAACACGCTCTGATTAACCTTTAGGCCTTATTTTTAAATAAATAATTCCCGTCAAAAACAATGATCAGAATCAATAAAGACTGTTATAGTTTTCATTAACCCCACTGTTTCTATTTCCTCGCCGCGAATAGTTTTAAATTTGCGGCGGGAATTTCAATAAGCGCAGAGAACCAGGCGCATCAGGCTTAAGTTGTTAATTATAAGTAAATACATGGTGTTCTATGTGGCAAAGAGGTAAGCAATGTTCGGATTAGATGCCTTTCATCTGGCCAGGATTCAGTTCGCATTTACTGTTTCCTTCCATATTATCTTTCCCGCCATCACCATCGGTCTCGCCAGTTTTCTGGCCGTGCTCGAAGGTATGTGGCTCAAAACCCGCGATCAAACCTATCGCGATCTCTACCACTTCTGGTCGAAAATCTTTGCCGTTAACTTCGGCATGGGTGTGGTATCAGGACTGGTCATGGCTTATCAGTTCGGGACGAACTGGAGCGGCTTCTCGGAGTTTGCTGGCAGTATCACCGGTCCGCTGCTGACCTATGAAGTACTGACAGCGTTCTTCCTGGAAGCGGGCTTCCTGGGCGTAATGCTGTTTGGCTGGAATCGCGTGGGTCCCGGGCTGCACTTCTTTGCCACCTGCATGGTCGCCCTCGGCACGCTGATTTCCACCTTCTGGATCCTGGCCTCTAACAGCTGGATGCATACGCCTCAGGGCTACATCATTCAGAATGGCATCGTGGTTCCGCAGGACTGGTTCAAAATCGTCTTTAACCCCTCATTCCCTTATCGCCTGTTCCATATGTCCGTAGCGGCGTTCCTGGCGAGTGCTTTCTTTGTGGGATCGTCGGCGGCCTGGCATCTGCTGAAGGGGAATAACAATCCCGCTATCCGCAAGATGTTCTCAATGGCGTTGTGGATGGCGCTGATTGTCGCGCCGATTCAGGCGATGATTGGTGATGCTCATGGTCTGAATACGCTGGAACATCAGCCTGCCAAAATCGCGGCGATTGAAGGGCACTGGGAAAACCCACCGGGGGAAGCCACACCGCTGATCCTGTTCGGGATCCCCGACATGGAGCAGGAACGTACCAAGTATGCGCTGGAGGTGCCTTATCTTGGCAGCCTGATTCTGACGCATAGCCTGGACAAGCAGGTTCCGGCGCTGAAGTCCTTCCCGAAAGAGGACCGGCCTAATTCAACGGTCATCTTCTGGTCCTTCCGCGTGATGGTGGCGCTGGGCCTGCTGATGATTACGCTGGGCGTGGTCAGCCTGTGGCTGCGTTTCAAAGGGCGTCTCTATGAGTCGCGTCCTTTCCTGTGGTTTGCGCTATTGATGGGGCCGTCGGGTCTGATTGCGATTCTGGCAGGCTGGTTTACCACTGAAATCGGTCGTCAGCCGTGGGTGGTCTATGGCGTGCAGCGCACGATTGATGCGGTCTCGGCACATGGGGACATGCACATGAGCATCAGCCTGCTGGCCTTTATTCTGGTCTACAGCTCGGTGTTCGGCGTGGGGTATCACTACATGATGCGTCTGATTAAGCAGGGACCGGTTACCGGCGAAGGCCATATCACCGAAGAGGGTGGTCCTGGCCAGAAGAAAACCCCGGCGCGTCCACTTTCCGCTGCCACCTTTAAGGATGGAGACCACTAAGATGATCGATTATTCCGTTATCTGGTTTGCGATTATCGTTTTCGCAACCCTGATGTATATCGTGATGGATGGCTTCGACCTGGGTATTGGTCTGCTGTTTCCGTTCAATAAAGATGCTGGCGAGCGCGACATGATGGTTAACACCGTCGCGCCGGTCTGGGACGGAAATGAAACCTGGCTGGTTCTGGGTGGCGCTGGCCTGTTTGGCGCGTTCCCGCTGGCCTATGCAGTGATTGCCGATGCGCTGTCGATTCCGCTGACCGCTATGCTGATTGGCCTGATTTTTCGTGGTGTCGCCTTTGAGTTCCGCTTCAAGGCGGTAGAAGGCCATCGGGCGTTCTGGGACAAGTCGTTTATTGCCGGTTCTGTCATCGCCACCTTCAGTCAGGGTGTGGCCGTGGGTGCGTTGCTGGATGGTATTCCGGTTGAGGGACGTCGTTTTGCCGGTTCCGCAATGGACTGGCTGGCACCGTTCCCGCTGTTCTGCGGCGTGGGTCTGGTTGTTGCCTACGCGTTGCTGGGCTGCACATGGCTTATCATGAAGACCGAGAACGAGCTGCACCGTAAAATGTCTGCGCTGGCTACGCCGCTGGTGATTGCGCTGTTAGTGATTATCGGCATCATCAGCCTGTGGACACCGTTTGCGCATGCCGATATCGCGCATCGCTGGTTCAGCAAACCCAACCTGTTCCTGTTCCTGCCGGTTCCGGTATTGGTGCTGCTCTGTTCGTGGGGCATTGTGCGCGCCATTAAGCGCGAGGCGCACTATTCACCGTTTCTGCTGACGCTGGCGCTGATCTTCCTGGGCTTCTCCGGGCTGGGCATCAGTATCTGGCCAAACATTATTCCGCCATCAGTGACCATCTGGGCTGCCGCCTCACCGCCGCAGAGCCAGGCCTTTATGCTGGTGGGTAGCCTGTTGATTATCCCGATGATCCTGGGCTACACCTTCTGGAGCTACTACGTGTTCCGTGGAAAAATCAAAGCAGACGCAGGATATCATTGATATGAAAAGCCTCAGCAGCATGAAAGACCACAATCACAATCAAGAAACGAAAGCACCATGGTGGAAGCGTGTGATGTGGCTGGTGTTTATCTATGCCGCCAGCGTGCTGGCGCTGGGCGTTGTCGCCTCGCTGTTCCGCATGATGATGACAGCGGCCGGAATGCGCAGTCATTAGTTGTCGCAAGCTCCGTCTTACAGCTATCCGGCGCAGTTTTTATCAATAATCAGAAGGCTGACGACAGTCAGCCTTTTTTAGTTAGTAACCTAAGCAATTAATGCGGAAACGCCCTGAACGGGCGCGCAATGCTTACCCTTTCCTTACACCGATTTGCGATTTTTGTTATCCTTTTGTAACTGAAATCCTAGTCCTAACCCGCGTCGTAAATCGCCATCATGCTCAGTCAGGCCATTAAAAAACAGCACATCAACGATCTGGTCGAGTGGATTGAAGCCAATCTCACCGACGATCTAAATATCGATCAGATTACCCTCAAGTCAGGTTATTCCAAATGGCACATGCAGCGTATGTTTAAGGAGATGACCGGACAGACCCTGGCGGCTTACACCCGTAAACGGCGTCTGACGATGGCTGCTATGGCGCTGCGTCTGACGCGCATGACGCTGATCGATATCGCCGTACGTTTTGGTTTTGATAACCAACAAAATTTTACCCGGGTATTCAAAGGTCACTTTTCGCTGACGCCTGGCGCGTTTCGCCGTATCCCCCATTTGCCGGTTAAAAACTTCCATGGCCGCATTCTGGTGCGATCGCTGGCAGAGCGTGCGACGCTGGTGGAGCGCGAGGAAGAGCTGCATCTGTGCGGAGAAACGCTGGAGTGGGAGTGTAAGTTTGGCGATTACATTGCCGATCGCGATCACCGGGTGGCCGAACAGGCGCGTCAACTGGTGACGCTGGCGGGCAGCCGCGTGTCGCAGGGCTGGTTAGGCTTTCAGTATGGCCCCGGCCATAGCTCTGCTGATCAGCAAAATATCAGCCTGTTTCAGGCGCTGGAGCCGCAACATGCCGGGTTGCTGGGTGACGACACCGCCAGCTGGAGCGAGGTTCGTGGACTCTATGCGTCGATCCGCTGGAGCGGCAGCCCGGAGCAGCTGACACGCTTTATCGAGGATATCTACTATCAGCATCTGCCGGCACTGGGTGTGTCACGTCGTCCCGGTAAAGATCTGCTGCGTCTCGATTTTGCGCACTGTAAGCCCGACTGGCTGAGCGGCGTTTTTTCTATTCCGGTGATGCAGGCGTAGCCAGCAGGGGCATAATGCCAGTCAGTTAAGCGACAGGTGATAACGCAGTCTGGTGCCGGGCAGGGGCTGGCGGTCCTCGCGCCGCTATGCGGTTCCTTCACGTCATTCCTCTGCCTGACGGACCGCCGGGGATGGCACATCCTGTGCCGCCCCGCCTTTCGCCCGCGTCCTGCGGGCTCTCCTGGCAGACTCATTCTGTTCAGCGCTGCGGATTGCCTGCCCCTGCCCGGCACCAGCCTGCTCTGGCCCGCACTGCGGCTCGCTCGCCCGGAAAAAAAGGCTGCCACGTTTGACCGTGACAGCTTTTATAAATCTAATCTTAACTGATCAGCATTACGCCAGCAGGGCAGGACGAGTGACTCCCGACCCTGTTAATGCATAATTCGTGCGGTAAACCGTGACAAACCGCACGATTTTATAAAATAACTCGCCGTTCTGGCGTAAAATCCTCTCCCGAAACCCTGCCATGCCTGAATCATCGAGCATCTGTGCCAGGGCTGGAATATTTACCTGCATTTCAGGCCTTTTCTGGTCAAAAAAACAAACGAAGACAACTATGCGACGCTTAATGATTTCACTGATCCTGGCATTGCCTCTCATGGCGATGGCACAACAGGCTGAACCTTTTTCACCTCCTGCCGGACTGCATCCGCACTCTCAGGCCACCCAGCATGAAATTCTGGGTGATGGTGAGCTGCCGGAACACACCAGCAGCAATCCTTCCCTCTCCGGATTCAACGACACACTGTAAGTGGTCATGCGCTGCCATAATGTGTGGCGCAACATCATGCCCGGCTCGTCAGGAGCCGGACAGTTTCCGCCTTCTCTGCCTGCCCCCGTAAACACGCCGCACCTGCTGCTTACCTCTCTCTGAACGCTCTTATCAGGGCCGCTCTTCGCCTGCACTGTGCACACCCGTACAGGCATAAAATATATCTTAAGCCGCTGGATCGCATTTTTCGTTCTTGTAGTGAAGATATATCATAGCTAATCTTGGTACTTCAGATGAGAATGATTGTTATTTCATGATTATCAGCATGCCTTGAGTCACGGGCATCCATCCCGTTTCAGGAGAGAAATTTTGCCTGTATCAGCCGATCAGCGTATACCACAGCGCGTCCGTAATGAATTGCGTTTCCGCCATATCCAGGTCGCGAGTAAAACTAACATTGCCGGTAAATTCTGGCGCATCCGGTTCAGCGGCAGCGATCTGGCAGGCTTCACGTCGCCAGGCTTTGATGACCACATTAAGGTTTTCTTCCCTTCCGCTGAAGGGGCCACACTGGCTCTGCCACAAATCACCGATGCGGGGATTGTCTGGCCTGAAGGGCTGCGTCCGCAGGCGCGCGATTACACACCGCTGGAATTCGATGGTGAATCTTCACTGACCCTCGATTTTTATATTCATCAGCAGGGCGTAGCCAGTGACTGGGCAACTCAGGCACAGCCTGGCGATCGGTTGATTGTCGGCGGGCCACGCGGCTCGCTGGTGGTGCCGACCGATTACGCATTCCAGCTCTACGTCTGTGATGAAACCGGGCTGCCGGCTTTTGCGCGCCGTCAGCGTGACGCCCGGGCGCAGGCGCTGCATCTCTATGCCTTTACCAGTGAAGCGACGGGCCGCGACTATTTATCTGATACGGCTGATGTGACGACAAACTGGCTCGGCAGCGGCCAGATGCAGAAAGCGCAGCTCAGTCAACTGATTGCCCGGCTGGATCAGATCTCTATCCCGACGGAAGATTACTTTATCTGGCTGACCGGCGAAGGTGAGTTTGTTAAAGCGCTGTGTGACTACTTCACGGTGCAGCGCGGCCTCAACAGTGACTTCGTGCGGGCGGTGGCCTACTGGCACCAGAAGTAAGCCGCTAAGGCAATTGAGTTTTGCCAGGCAGCGCACTACCATCAATTCCACTTTTTTCGCAGCAGGGCAGGCCATGAAACAGCATCCGACTTCCACTTCATCTGACGATCAGACTGCGCGCGCAGGCGGTTGCAGCGGACGGCGCAAGCGACGTGAAAAGATGCTGGAAGCGAGTGAGATTCGCCTGCTGATGCTCCATTTCCTGGCACAGAATGCCGCACACGGCTATGAGCTGATCAAGTCTGTTGAGGAGCTGTCAAAGGGAGAGTATTCGCCCAGTCCGGGGATCATTTACCCCAATCTGACGCTGCTGGAAGAGATGGAGGCGATTCAGGTGGTGGATGCGCAGGCAACGCGTAAAGCCTACCGCCTGACGGCAGCGGGAGAAGCGCAGCTGGCAGAGAACCGTGAAACGGTCACCAGCCTGATTACACGGCTCTCTACGCTGGCAATTCTGGTCAATAACCGCAGCATTCCTGCTGTTGAGCAGGCGATTCATGGGTTGAAGGTCGCGCTGAACCGGCGGCTTGCGCAGGAAGATATCTCAGAAGCCGCGCTGCAGACGCTGATTAAGGCGCTGCACGACGCGGCAGAAAAAATCACCCACAGCTAATAGCGGAGTTAGCTGACTTCAGTTTTGTGTTTGTCGATGTGGCCCAGCGTACGATCCGGGAAGCAGATGTCCCGCACACGCTGTTTCAGCGTGGTCGCATCCGGGAAGCCACCATCCCGCTTACGTTCCCACAGCAGATGCTCATCCAGCGTAATCTCAAAGATACCGCCGGTGCCCGGTTTCAGCGTCACCTCCGCCAGATCCTCAGCGAACGTATGCAGAAGTTCCTGTGCCATCCACGCTGACCGCATCAGCCAGTTGCATTGCATACAGTAGTGAATAACAACCACAGGTTTTTGCGCCATAACTCTATTCCTTTACGTGTTGATAAATGCCAATGCATTCGGGTTAACAATTTGTGCGCTGTGGTTTATATCTAAATGTAAATAAGATTGATAATGATTATCAGTTGCATTAAATTCCGGGCGATAATTACTACACCAGCATGATGTTCTGACTTTTTACGGCTTTTATGCGGAGCCGTTTTACTGTTGCCAGCAAGCAAGTGAGCGAATACTAACAATTAATCAGGTAATTCGCGCCTATGTCACCACGTTTTCGGAGATTGACGCAACCGCGTCTGACTCAACTGGCGTTGCTCGCCACCTTCATCAATACCACCTGCACTTATGCTGCGGGCAGTGAATCTGCCACGCTAACCCTTTCTGACCGCTATGGCAGCAGTGCCGAACCGGTAATGACGGTGACGGCACCGGAAATCAAAAAAACGGCAGGCAGTAAAACCTCTCTCTCTGCCAGCGATCTGCAACAGCGTGGTGCCACTGACTTTGGATCGATCATGCGCTATGAACCGCTGATCAGCGCTACCGGTACCCGTGGCGGTTCATCAGCCGGTAAGAGCGGTTTTGATCGGGCCGGTTATACCGGCTACAACATTCGTGGCCTCGAGAGCAACCGAGTCG
Source organism: Pantoea pleuroti (assembly GCF_014156615.1). Lineage (NCBI taxonomy): Bacteria > Pseudomonadati > Pseudomonadota > Gammaproteobacteria > Enterobacterales > Erwiniaceae > Pantoea > Pantoea pleuroti. The sequence continues at coordinate 287,917 of NZ_SBFD01000006.1, forward strand.
GTCTGGATGTGGACGGCATTCCGTTGCCGCAGGCCACTGGCCGCAGTTATGTAGGACGCGCAGGTCTCGACAGCTTTGGCATTGGTCGCGATTACATCGATCCTTATATGTTTGGCCGTATTGAGATTGAGAAGGGCGCCACAGCAGTGGATCAGCCGAACACCTCGATTGGCGGCAACGTCTCGTTCCGTAATAAGTCTCCCGACGATTACCTGCATCCCGGAAAAGCGACCGCATTCAGTTATCAGAGCGACTATGACTCATCCAGTCGCAGCTGGCATAACGGCATCACCGCCGCTGCAGGTGACGATGAACTGCGCGGCATCTTTGTTTACAGCCGCCGCGATGGTCAGGAAACCCGTAATAACAGCGGCACGCTCGATGCTTATCCGGCCAACTGGCACTCCGATGCCTTTATGACCTCCGGCATCTGGCAGCCCAATGATGCTCATAAGCTCAGCGCGACGGTCGATTACTATCACAAAACCCACCACAGCCATTACGACAGCTGGAGCACTTCAGGCAATACAGTCTGGGGAACGGCCCAGCAGCAGAGTGATACCCGCCGCTGGGGCATCAGCCTGGCGGATGAGTACACGCCTTACAATGACCTGATCGACAGCCTGACGACCCGCGTTTACTGGCAGCAGACCCAGGCGCATGACAACACCCGCATGCCGTCGAGTGCCACTGCCAGGCAAACCGTTTATTCCGACTACAACAGCGACAGCTACGGTTTTGACACCCGCGCGCTTAAAAGCGTCGGGCGACATGAACTGAGCGCCGGGCTGAATGCGCGCCTGGTGGATACTGAGCGACCTTTCCGTCAGTCACCGCCAGCCAGTGCTTTTACTGCGATCATGCAGCCGCAGGCTAACAGTCGCAGCTACACCGTGGGTGGTTATCTGCAGGATACCATCAGCTTCGATGCTGACGGACATCGGGCGGCCATCGTGCCAGGCGCGCGCGTGGCCTATCAGAACACCCGACCGCGTGATGTGGCGACGCTGACCACGAACAGTAGCGTGCTCGACGCCAGCGAAGTTTCAGCGCTCTATGGATCGCCAAACAGCGACACGCAGGTATTGCCGTCGATCGCCTTCCAGTACGATCTGACACCGAAGCTGATGACTTATCTGCAATATACCCGTGGCGCGCAGTTCCCCAACGATACGCAGCTTTATGGTTCATGGAACCTTGGCTCCAGCTATGCCGGCACCGCGCAGTATGCGCTAATTGGTAATGCAGATCTGAAAACCGAAACCAGCAACAATTACGAGTGGGGTGTAAAAGGAGAGGTGGCAAAAGGCGTCACGCTTAATGCTGCCGCTTTTTATAACGACTATAAAAACTTTATTGCCTTTACCCGCTACAGCCGGGCGGCTAATCCGGGTCAGTTCGTCAATGTGCCTGCCAACATTTACACCACCTATCAGGCGGAGAACCGCGATAAAGCCTACATCTACGGGGCTGAAATCAGCAGTAAAGTGAACTTCGGCAGCTGGTTCAGCGAGGTCGAAGGTCTGAGCGCCAATCTGGCGTTTGGTTACACGCAGGGCGCGGCAAAGTCGAGCTACCTTGGTGACCGCTACATCGACCTTGAGAGTGTTGCCCCGATGAAAGCGATCGTCGGACTCGCCTGGGATGATGAGGCGCGCGGCTACGGTGCCGCCGTTACCGCTACCTTTGTAAAAGGTAAGCAAGCCAGCGCGACTAACCGCGAAAGCTTCGCTAACAACGGCAGCAGCCTGGCCGACTCCAGCACCGATTACATGCGGGTGCCGGGTTATGGCATGGTGGATATGACCGCTTACTGGCGCGTCGCGCACAACGTCAGGCTGAGTGGCGGGCTTTACAACATAACCGATCGCAAATACCGGGATTACCTCAGCAGCCGTGAACTGACCAGCGCCACTCAGCAGGAGCGCAACGATCAGGCACTGGCCGTGATGCCGGGCCGTACTTTCCAGTTAGGTGTTAACGTCGATTTTTGATAGCCGTCGCCCTGCGCTGATGCAGGGCATTACTAAGAGAGCCTGAGTCATGAACCCAATTTATCAGCACTATCTTGTCCTTAAAGGTGAACAACCGAAGAAATATGCCCGCGACCTGGCCGCGCTGATCGGCATCAGCGAAGCGGAATTATGTGAAGCGCGCATCGGCGTTGATGCCGTGGCGCTGAAACGCGATTTTCCGGCGTTGCTGAAGGCACTGGGCGCAGCCGGCGAAACCAAAAACATTACCCGTAACGCTTATGCGGTACATGAACATCTGGGTGAATACCACAATGTGCAGATTGGCGCACATGGTGGCCTGGTGCTTAATCCCCGTGCGCTCGATCTGCGCCTGTTCGTCGGTCAGTGGTGCAGCGCCTTTGCTCTGCAGGAGCCGACCGGGCAGGGCATTCGTCACAGCATTCAGATTTTTGATCGTCATGGCGATGCGGTGCTGAAAGTTTACGCCACGGAGCAGACCAGCATGGCAGTGTGGCAGACGCTGATCGCCGACTTTACCGACGCCGCGGCGACGGTGCTCGTGGTTGAGCCGGTTGCCGCTGCTCCCCTGACGGAGACGATTGATGTCACCGCCATCGACCGTGAATGGCGCGCCATGACCGATGTTCATCAGTTTTTCGCGTTGCTGAAGCGCCACCAGGTGTCACGGCCGCAGGCGTTTCGCGCGGTGGGTGAGGATCTCGCCTGGCAGACCGGCAACGACGCGCTTGAGCGCCTGCTACAGATGGCACAGCAGGCGGGCAATGAAATTATGATTTTTGTCGGCAACCGTGGCTGTACTCAGATTTTCACCGGCAGGGTAGAAAAGCTGCAGCCAGTGGAAAACTGGCTCAACATCTTCAATCCGCAGTTCACGCTGCATCTGATGGCTGATCAGATCAGCGAAAGCTGGGTAACACGCAAGCCAACGGGCGATGGCTTTGTTACCAGCCTGGAACTGTTTGCCGCCGACGGCACGCAGATCGCCCAGCTCTACGGTCAGCGCACGGAAGGTACGCCAGAGCAGTCACGCTGGCGCGAGCAGATTGGCGCACTCCGCACGCCGGGAGCGGCGGCATGAAAAGAGTGATGCTGTTATGGCTGCTGATGACGCTGCCATCACTGGCGGCGGAGCGGGTGGTGTCGATTGGCGGTGACGTCACTCAGATTATCTATGCGCTGGATGCCCAGTCACAGCTGGTGGCGCGCGACAGCACCAGTCTGCGTCCGGCGCAGGCCGCCCGACTGCCGGACGTGGGTTATATGCGCCAGCTCAACGCCGAAGGCATTCTGGCACTGAAACCGACACTGGTGATCGCCAGCGCGCAGGCGCAACCGTCGCTGGTGCTGCAACAGATTGCCCGCGCGGGCGTCAGGGTGGTCACGGTCAGCGGCGACAGCAGCCTGCAGGCAATTCCGCAGAAAATTATCACTGTGGGCCAGGCGCTGCAGCGTGAAAGCGAAGCTCAGGCACTGGCGCAGCAAATGACGCAGCAGATTCGCCAGTTGCCGCAGCAACCCCTGCCGGTAAAAGTGCTCTACATCATGGCGAACAGCGGCATGAAGTCGATGGCGGCTGGAAATCAGACTGCGGCCGATGGCGCCATTCGCAGCGCCGGGCTGGAGAATGCTATGGGCCCGGTGCCGCACTATCAGGCACTGTCACAGGAAGGGGTGATCGCCGCCGCGCCGGATCTGGTGGTAATAGGCGAGGATGGCCTGAAAACCCTGGGCGGCGAAGCGCAGCTGTGGCAGTTACCGGGATTGGCGCTGACGCCTGCCGGGCAGCAGCATCGTCTGCTGGTGATCGACACCATGGCACTGCTGGGGTTTGGCCTTGATACGCCACGGGCAATCGTGAAATTGCGCCAGGCGGCGGAATCGCTGAACCATGATTAAGGATAATGCGCTGCGTGGCCTGATGCTGATGCTGATCTTCCTGCTAGTGGCGATGATGCTGGCGGCAAATCTGGGGGCGATGTCGCTTTCAGTGCGGGCGCTGTGGCAGGCACCGCTCAGCGATCTTATCTGGCAGATCTGGCTGGATATTCGCCTGCCGCGCGTCCTGCTGGCGGTGGTGATGGGCATGGCGCTGGCAGTCTCTGGCGCAGTGATGCAGGGTGTTTTTCGTAACCCACTGGCCGATCCCGGTCTGCTAGGGATCAGCAGCGGGGCGGGACTGGCGGTGGCGCTGGCAATCATTATTCCGCTGACGTTGCCGGCACCGCTGGCATTGTGGCTACCGATGATCGCCGCGTTTATCGGCAGCCTGCTGGTTACACTGCTGATCTTCAGTTTCAGTCGGCTGGCGCGCGGCAATCTTTCGCGGCTGTTGCTGGTCGGCATTGCGATTAATGCGTTGTGCGGGGCGGCGGTAGGCGTGCTGTCATGGCTGAGCAACGACCAGCAGCTGCGCCAGCTGTCGCTATGGGGCATGGGAAGCCTCAGCCAGGCACAGTGGCCCGCACTGCTGATCTGCCTGCTGCTGATTCTGCCAGCCTTGCTGCTGTTACAGACTCGCGCCCGCCACCTTAACCTGCTGCAGGCGGGCGAAGAGGATGCGCACTACATGGGCGTTGATGTGAAGCGTACTCAGCATCAGCTGCTGATCCTCAGTGCGTTGCTGGTCGGTACGGCGGTCTCGGTCAGCGGCGTGATCGGTTTCGTCGGACTGGTGGTGCCACACGTGATGCGTTTTTGCCTTGGCGGCGATCATCGCTGGCTGCTGCCCGGCTCAGCGCTGGCGGGAGCGATTCTGCTGCTGCTGGCCGATACGCTGGCGCGCACTCTGGTGGTTCCGGCCGAGATGCCGGTGGGGCTGCTGACCAGCCTGATTGGTGGTCCGTGGTTTCTCTGGCTGATTCTGCGTCAACAGCGAGGGCTGGAGTGATGGACATTTTACAGGCCAGGGGATTGTGTCTCGCGCGCGGCGGCAAAACTGTTATCGATAATCTTGATGTCACGCTGTCAGGTGGCGAGCTGGTGGCGCTGATTGGCCCCAACTGCGCGGGTAAGTCGACGCTACTGCGGATGCTGACGGGATTTCTGTCGCCCGATCGGGGCGAGTGCTGGCTGGGCGATCGACGGCTGACGGCATGGCCGCGTGAGCAGTTGGCACGACGCCGGGCAGTGATGCGCCAGCAGAACAACCTGACCTTTGCACAGTCTGCGCAGTCGGTCGTGGCGATGGGCCGTGCGCCCTGGCCGGAGGCGCAGACGTCGCAGATTGTGGCCGAGGTCATGCGGCTGACCGGTTGTGAAGGGCTGGCGCAGCGCGATTACCGCCAGCTCTCTGGCGGTGAACAACAACGGGTTCAGCTGGCGCGGGTACTGGCACAGCTCTGGCATGAGGGAAGACCACGCGGCTGGCTGTTTCTGGATGAGCCGACTTCGGCGCTGGATCTCTTCTGGCAGCAGCAAACCCTGCGTTTACTACGTCAGCTGACGCGCGCAGGAGATCTCACCGTCTGTACCGTGTTACATGACCTTAATCAGGCCTCATTATGGGCCGATCGCATACTGCTGCTGCACGCAGGCCGACTGGTGGCACAAGGCTCGCCGCAGACGGTGATGACGGAAGCGACGCTGACGCGCTGGTACCAGGCCGATCTGCAGGTAGTGGCGCATGCCGGGAGTGGACAGCCGCATATCCAGCTACGTATCTAGACCGTTTCGCTTTAAAAACATTGCCTTGCGCGGTTTTATTCGCTGATTTTGCGCTATACCTGGAGTTCCGGACAGATTCAAGGAGACCATAATGGCAAAATCATTAGATCAGACCGCTGAGCAACTGGGTAATATTTTACTCTCTTCCGGACTTCATCTGGCGACTGCCGAATCCTGTACCGCCGGGCTGATCAGCATGACGCTGGCCGCGGTGGAAAACAGCGGAGATTTTTATACCAGCGGCTTTGTGACCTACAGCGAAAATGCCAAAATCCGTCTGCTGGGGGTGCGCCCTGATACGCTGAAACAGCATACGGCGGTGAGCGAACAGACGGCGCGGGAGATGGTGCAGGGCGCCTGCGCCCGCTCCGGCGAGCCGGTGGGATTATCCATTACCGGCTATGCCGGGCCGGATGGCGGCGAAGATGGTACACCGGCGGGCACCATCTGGTTTGGCTGGGTATTGCCCGACGGCAGTGACGAGGCGGAGTGTCATCAGTTCAGCGGCGATCCGAAATCGGTGATGGAGCAGGGCACGCAGTTCGCGCTGGAAGGACTTATAAAACGGCTGCAGCGAGCCGATCGTTAAAGGCGCGAAAACGCGCCTTTAACCAGGATTAGCGACAGTCGACAATCAGACGACCCTGCACTTTACCATCCAGCAATGCCTGCGCACCTTCTCTGGCTTCACTTAGCGGGATCACCCGGCTCAGCTTACTGAGCCGTTCGCTATCCATCAGCTCACCGAGTCGCTGCCACGCCTGCTGACGAAGCGGCTTCGGACACATCACGCTATCGACACCGGCCAGCGTAACGCCACGCAAAATAAAGGGTGCGACGCTGGCTGGCAGGTCGAGTCCCTGCGCCATACCACAGGCGGCAACCGCGCCGTCGCGCTGGGTGGCGGCCAGCACATTCGCCAGGGTGTGACTGCCGACGCTGTCTATCGCGGCGGCCCAGCGCTCTTTTGCCAGTGGCTTGCCGGGCCGGGAGAGTTCTTCACGGTCAATGACCGATGACGCGCCCAGCGTTTCGATCAGATAGGTATGGTCGCTGGCGCGCCCGCTGGAAGCGATCACCTGATAGCCCAGATGCGCCAGCAGGCTGATGCTATAGCTGCCGACGCCGCCACTGGCACCGGTTACCAGTACCGGCCCCTGTTCAGGTGTGATGCCCTGTTTTTCCAGCGCCATCACGCAGAGCATTGCGGTCAGTCCCGCCGTACCGATTGCCATGGTTTGCAGCGGACTCAGCGTGGCGGGCGGACGCACCAGCCAGTCGCCGCTGACGCTGGCTTTCTGTGCCAGGCCGCCCCACTGTTTTTCGCCCACGCCCCATCCCGTCAGCAGCGCCACATCATCCTCTTTCCAGTCGGGATGGCGGCTGGCCGTCACCCGGCCAACAAAATCGATGCCTGGCACCATCGGGAACTGGCGCACAATCGGGCCTTTGTTACAGATAGCCAGGGCATCTTTGTAGTTCAGGGATGAGTAGCTGACGTCGAGCGTGACATCGTGGTCGGGCAGTTGAGATTCGGGGAGATCTTTCAGCAGGGAACGGTAACCTTGTTCGTCATTTTCAATGACCAGTGCCTTGAACATGCAGCCTCCGGCAGAGTGGGAAAGAGAAGATCAGTTTACGCCTGGCAGATGCAATGCGGTAGGGCAATGGCCGCGTCTCCCGGCAATGAAGACGACACGAGCGGAAAAACAGGCTGACAGCGGCAGTGAGTTAAGTGCATAAATCTGCATATAATTCAGATAATTAGTCGTGTTGTGAATTTTTTATGATAAATAGACTATAAAAATCAATTTGTTACATGCGAAGGGGGTGACTGAATAATTACCTGGTTCGGGTTGTCCATGCCTGAAAAAGATGACATTATGACCGCCACTTTTTGACCCTGCTTCTTTGCCACAGAGGACGTCGCCATGTCCGGTTCACCGCGCATCCGCCCGGATTACCGTTCGTTTTTTCCGGCGCTCACCGGGTTTTCCTCTTTTCCGATATCTCCGTTATTCACCATGCGGTGAGGCCAGCCAGGCAGCGGCTATGGATCTGCTCTCCACGGGCTGTGGAACGCCTTCTGACTGTTAAGTATTCGCCGGGGCACTGTCCCCTTAATTGTGCCTCTGGCACTTCCTCCCTGACGTTAGGGATTCTGTTATGACTCCACTGAAAATTGCTGCCAGCGCCGCTGTGGCGCCCAGTCTGACCCTGAACACTGCGCGAGACGTGGTGACGCTGGATAACACCGACTTCACCGATGTGGCGGCGGTTGTCGTCTCGCTGGCGGATACCCGCAGCGGCGTGCTGGCGCTGCTGCGTCATACCGGCTTTAATCTGCCAGTGTTTGTCGCTAACGCGTTTGAAGAAGAGGTGATGCACCTGCCCGGCGTCAGCGGTGAGCTGAATGGCGATCCGCAGGAGTGGATCGCGCTGGAAGCGGCTGCGCAGGCGTATGAAGCGGCGCTGCTGCCCCCTTTCTTCGAGACGCTGACCCGCTATGTCGATATGCAGAACAGCACCTTTGCCTGTCCCGGACATCAGGGCGGTGCTTTCTTTAAAAAGCATCCGGCGGGCAAACAGTTTTATGACTTCTACGGCGAGAATGTTTTCCGCTCTGATATGTGCAATGCCGACGTCAAACTGGGCGATCTGCTGATCCACGAAGGCTCGGCTAAAGATGCGCAGAAGTATGCGGCAAAAGTGTTTAACGCCGATAAAACCTACTTTGTGCTCAACGGCACCTCAAGTGCCAACAAAGTGGTGACCAATGCGCTGCTGACCCGTGGCGATCTGGTGCTGTTTGACCGCAACAATCACAAGTCGAACCATCATGGCGCGCTGATTCAGGCGGGCGCGACCCCGGTTTATCTTGAAGCGACGCGCAATCCCTTCGGCTTTATTGGCGGCATTGACGCACACTGCTTCGATGAGGCTTATCTGCGCGAGCAGATCGCGGCCGTGGCTCCGCAGCGCGCGGCTGAAGAGCGGCCTTTCCGTCTGGCGATCATCCAGCTGGGCACCTACGACGGCACGGTCTACAACGCGCGTCAGGTGGTGGATCGCATCGGCCATCTGTGTGATTACATCCTGTTTGATTCCGCGTGGCTGGGTTATGAGCAGTTCATTCCACTGATGGAAGGCTGTTCTCCGCTGACCCTGCAACTGAATGAGAACGATCCCGGCATTTTTGTCACGCAGTCAGTGCATAAGCAGCTGGCAGGTTTTTCGCAGACTTCGCAGATCCATAAAAAAGATAATCATATTCGCGGACAGCGCCGCTTCTGCCCGCATAAGCGACTGAATAACGCTTTTATGCTGCACGCATCCACCAGTCCGTTTTATCCGCTGTTTGCCGCGCTGGATATCAACGCCAGAATGCATCAGGGGGAAGCGGGGCGTCGTATGTGGGATGAGTGCGTCACGCTGGGTATTGAGGCGCGTAAAGCCATCCTGGATCGCTGTGAGATGATCCTGCCGTTTGTGCCGGAGACGGTAGATGGCCAGCGCTGGCAGGATGCGCCCACTGAGACGATCGCCCGCGATCTGCGCTACTTCAGCTTTGAACCGCAGGCGAAGTGGCACGGTTTCGCGGGTTATGCGCGCGATCAGTATCGGGTGGATCCCTGCAAGCTGCTGCTGACCACGCCGGGGATTGATGCAGCAAGCGGTGAGTATAGTAATTTCGGGATTCCGGCGACCATTCTGGCGAACTATCTGCGCGAAAACGGCATTGTGCCGGAGAAGTGCGATCTCAACTCAATCCTGTTCCTGCTGACCCCGGCAGAGAGTCCGGAGAAGATGGCGAATCTGGTGGCGATGCTGGCGCAGTTCGAACAGCACGTCAAAGAGGATGCGCCGCTGGCCGAAGTGCTGCCGACCATTTACCGCAAAAATGCCGAACGCTATGCCGGGTATACCCTGCGTCGCCTCTGCCAGGAGATGCACGACCTTTACGTCAGTCACAACGTCAAGGATCTGCAGCGCCTGATGTTCCGCGCCGCGGAGTTCCCGCCGGTCAGGGTGAATCCGCAGGATGCGCATCAGGCTTATATTCGCGGCGAAGTGGAGCTGGTGCCGATAGCCGAAGCGCAAGGCCGGGTTGCCGCGGAAGGTGCACTGCCTTATCCACCGGGTGTGCTGTGCGTCGTCCCGGGGGAAGTCTGGGGCGGCGCGGTGCAGCGTTACTTCCTGGCGCTGGAAGAGGGGCTTAATCTGCTGCCTGGCTTCTCACCAGAGCTGCAGGGCGTTTACACCGAAGAGGATGACCAGGGACGGAAGTATCTGGTGGCGAATATGATAGTGGGGCGCTGATCTGAGCGTGGGCAGAGGCGGGTAGCGGCCCGCCTGCCTTTTTGTTCGCTGCGCGAACGGGGCTGAGAAGGTTTCATTCGCTTAGCAGCGGGCTAACAGTGAGCGGGTTACGCCGGGCAGGTCCTAGGTTCGCTGCGCGAACGGGCTGTGAGAAGGTTTCATTCGCTTAGCAGCGGGCTAACAGTGAGCGGGTTACGACCGGCAGGCCCTGGGTTAGCTGCGCGAACGGGCTATGAGAAGGCTTCGTTCGCTTAGCAGCGGGCTAACACTGAGCGGGTTCCGCCCGCCAGGCGATGGGGAGTTTCAGGTTGCCTGAGCAGGCGGACGCGTCAAGGGACGGACGCCCGCCCCTTAACAATCCCGGCGTCCGGCTGCCTCCGCGCCCCGCTGTGCGGGGTACCTTCGTCACGCCCTGCGGCCGACGGACCGTCCGGACTCGCCATCCCTGGCTCGTGCCGTCCTTTCGCCGACGTCCTGTCGGCTCATCCTGGCCTGCGGTTGTTCCTCAGCGCTCCGGACGCCTCTGGGAAACCCCCGGCTGTGATTTCTTTATGTTTTCTTTGGTGCACAGTTGTCTGGTGGTCTGAAAGCCAGTCTCAATTCCTGAAGTTCACCGCAACATTCTTAGTTACCTGAAAACGAGATAACAGCGGGTAGGTTTGAATGCCATTCTGTGTGCTGAGCCGAAAGCCAGAGGCAATCCCAAAAAACCACAGCGATAAAGCAATCAATATAAAAAGCAGAGATAACAGCGGAAGGGGGTGAATGCCGCTCTGTCTGTTGAGCCGAAAAGTCAGAGGCAATCCCAAAAAAACACAGCGATAAAGTACCCGACATAAAAAGCAGAGATAACAGCGAGGGGGTGGGGAGGCCGTCAGAACCGCTGAGCGGATGAGGGATTTCAGGACGAGCGACAGGGATGTCGCGAGGAGGCGGGCTCGCGCCAGGGATGGCGCGTCCCGCCGTTCCGTGAGAAATCCTGAAGTAGCGAAGGAACCGCGAAGCGGCGGTGAAGCAGGCCGGAGCCCGGGGTCAAGGGGGCGCGGCGACTGGCGCCCCCTTGTCGGTCGCCTGCAGAGGCGAATCTGAAACTGCCCGGCTTACCAGGCGAACGAAACCTTCTCATAGCCTGTTCGCGCAGCGAACAATCCCAGCTTCAGGCGCTTCACTCCTGATCGCCTGGCGGGCGGAACCCGCTCAGTGCATACCCGCTGCTAAGCGAACGAAACCTACTCATAGCCCGTTCGCGCAGCGAACAATCTCAGCTTCAGGCGCTGCACCCCTGATCGCCTGGCGGGCGGAACCCGCTCAGTGCATACCCGCTGCTAAGCGAATGAAACCTTCTCATAGCCCGTTCGCGCAGCGAACACTCCCCCGCTTTAGCGCTGAGCCAATCAGAATCCCCGATAACTCTTCTGCGCTGTACTCACCTTATAAAGATAACGACGCGACTCCGCCGACGGATGCTGGTTCGCCAGGGTCGAATAAACCTTGCTCGGTGACATGCCGTTAATCATCGAAAACGCCCGATCTTTATCGCTGGAGAAGACTCGCAGCACGCTGCCTGCGCCGCCGTTATAGGCGGTGATCACCGCATAACGACGTGACACCGGATCCTGAATGCCGCCCAGATAGCTACGCTGCAACAGCGACAGATAAGCGGTACCCGCATCAATATTGTTCTCCGGATCCAGCAAATAGCTGCGGCTCGGCTTGCCCCATTTACCCTTCATGCGGAACACGTCAACACCGGCAGTATGCTGCACCACCTGCATCAGACCCAGCGCATCAGAATGGCTCACGGCGTAGGGGTTAAAGCTCGACTCGGTCTGCATAATCGCCAGAATCAATGAGGCATCGACACCATACTGATCGGCGGCTTTACGCACCATCGGCAGGTATTTGTGCGCACGCTTATCCAGGTGGTTCGGCACCATCGGAATTGAAATGGTGTAAATCACATGCAGACCCGAGGTGCGGCGCTGCAATTTATTCTGAATCAGATAGTCAGCAAAAGCTTCCGCGCGACCCTGCCAGCGAATCGGCTGACCGGTATTATCCAGCACCTGCCCATACAGCAACGGCTCTTTACTGATTTCAATATCGTTGGCGTCAGAGTAGAGATCGACATTACCCGGATCTTCGCCAATCAACAGGGTGGTCACGATCGCCTGACGCAGGCTGGCCATAGGATCGGTGCCAGAAATCGTCTCGATGGTCAGCTTACCGCTTTCAAAGTTAATGTGGCTGCGGGTGTAATAGTTGTCGCTATATTTGACGTAATCTTTGGGTCCGGCGATCAGGACCTCATTGATACCCCAGATATTCTCAATATTATGAGCAAACTGCCCCATCAGAATATCAAAGGCGTTGGTATCTTTTACCCACTCCTCGTGGGACTGCTGTTTCTTTGACCCGGAACAGGAAACCAAAAGTGGTGCTATCACCAGCAGGGCGATTAATTTTTTATTCATTGGGAATGCAAGCCTGACCTGGATAACCGGCCTCAGCGATGAGGCCCGGAATGTTTACGCTTCTGGCGGTGTATAGCCTTCGATATGAACGTCTTTACCTTCGAACAGGAAATTGATCATCTCCTTCTCCAGCACTTTACGATCTTCGGGGTTCATCATGTTGAGCTTCTTCTCGTTGATCAACATGGTCTGTTTCGCCATCCACTTCTGCCAGGCTTCTTTAGAAATGTCGTTGTAAATGCGCTTACCCAGATCGCCCGGGTAGAGCTGAAAATCCTGTCCTTCCGCGTCGCGCTGTAAAAAAGTACAAAAAATAGTGCGGCTCATTATTCTTCCTCATTAATCTCACAACTGTTCAAAGCCAGTTGTCGGGGATGGCGCAGCTCGTGTAACAGGCGCTCAACGGGTGCGGCTAATCCCACAGATGGTGGCAGCGCTAAGTTATACCAGAGACCGCCTGCTTCATCCATCGCCGCCCCGACAGAAGGCCACGTCAGCCACATTGGCACGATATCGAGATGGAAATGGCTGAAGGTGTGACGAAACGCAGTAAGCTGCTGCGGTTTTGCATGGATGCCGCGGGCCGCCAGCCAGTCGGTCATCGCCGCTTCCGTTGTGAACTGCGGGAAGCAGAACAGGCCGCCCCACAAGCCCACAGGCGGGCGCTGCTCCAGCCAGACATCATCACCATCCTGCATCATCAGGAACCAGCCGTTGCGCTCTGGCAGCACCTGCTTAGGCTTCTTACCGGGATAGCTCGCCCAGCTGCTGCTGGCATACGCTTCACAACCGCTGTTCAGTGGGCAGATTTCGCACTTCGGCTTCGATCGGGTACAGACGATAGCACCCAGATCCATCATCGCCTGATTAAACTGGCTGACGCCCTCGGCGGGTGTGACCTCTTCGCTGATCTGCCAGAGACGCTTTTCGACTTCTTTCTTACCCGGCCAGCCGCTGACGGCATAGCAACGGGCCAGCACGCGCTTGACGTTGCCATCCAGAATCGGGAAATGCTGCCCCAGTGACAGCGACAGGATCGCGCCCGCCGTGGAGCGGCCTACGCCGGGCAGGGCAGAGACATCATCGAAATTACGCGGGAACTCGCCCTGATGAACCTCGACAATCTGTTTTGCAGCTTTATGCAGATTACGCGCACGGGCGTAATAGCCGAGGCCGGTCCAGAGATGTAACACCTCATCCAGCGGAGCCGCAGCCAGATCGGTGACCGTGGGGAAGCGCGCCATAAAGCGTTCAAAATAGGGAATAACCGTGGCAACCTGGGTTTGCTGCAGCATCACTTCGGAGAGCCACACCTTGTAAGGCGTTTTCTCCAGCTGCCACGGCAGGGTTTTGCGACCAAAGCGCTGATACCAGTCCAGCACCTGTTGCGCGAACTGCGGCGCTTGCATCATAAGAAGGAAATTTTCCGTGTTTACTCTACACTCAGGCAGGAATTCCAGCACATGCGCACCTGGGTGTAAACCGGAAGATTGCAAAGGCTTGCTTCTGCTTATGAACTTTGCATAATGCCCGTTTCCCGGAACAGGCTAACCAGCAGGCTTTTACATGATTAATGACGTCATCACCCCAGAATTTGATGAGAACGGGCGGCCATTACGCCGGATCCGCAGCTTTGTGCGCCGCCAGGGCCGCTTAACCAAAGGCCAGCAGCAGGCGCTGGACACCCTGTGGCCGGTCATGGGGGTGGAATATCAGCCGGAGCCTGTCGATCTGACCGCGCTGTTTGGCCGCGAAGCCCCGGTGACGCTGGAAATTGGCTTTGGTATGGGTGCTTCGCTGGTAACGATGGCGCAAAACACGCCGCATCAGAACTTCCTGGGTATTGAAGTGCATGCGCCGGGCGTGGGTGCCTGTCTGGCCGCCGCCAAAGAAGCCGATGTGCAGAACCTTCGGGTGATGTGCCATGACGCGGTGGAAGTGCTGGAGAAGATGATTCCGGATAACTCGCTGCGCATGGTTCAGCTCTTCTTCCCCGATCCGTGGCATAAAGCGCGTCACAATAAACGCCGTATCGTTCAGGTGCCTTTCGCCGAGCTGGTGATGCGTAAACTGAAGCTGGGCGGCGTCTTCCACATGGCGACCGACTGGGAAGCCTACGCGGAGCATATGCTGGAAGTGATGAACAGCATCGATGGTTACCGCAACCAGTCAGAACAACAGAATTATGTGCCGCGTCCTGAGACGCGTCCACTGACCAAGTTTGAGCAGCGCGGGCAGCGTTTAGGCCACGGCGTATGGGATTTAATGTTTGAGAGGGTGAAATAATGGCCACACAACGCAGCCGCCGTTTACGTAAAAAACTGCATATCGATGAGTTTCAGGAACTGGGCTTCTCGGTTGCCTGGCGCTTCCCGGAAGGCACCAGCGAAAGCGAAATTGATGAGACGCTGAACCAGTTCATCAATGAAGCGATCGATCCTAACGGCCTGGCCTTCGATGGCAGCGGTTACCTGGTGTGGGAAGGTCTGGTTTGCTTGCAGAAAACCGGCAAATGCACCGATGAGCATCGTGCTCTGGTTCGTAAATGGCTGGAAGATCGCAAGCTGCAGGACGTTCAGATGACTGAACTCTTTGACGTCTGGTGGGACTAAGTCGTCACACAGTGTCGGGCTGAGGCCCGATCAGAGGGTTTCAGACCCGATCTTAGGGAGTAGATATGATGCGTAAAGCGCTTCTTGCTGTGCTGCTGGTGGCAGCAACCCAGGCTCAGGCAGCCTATGAATGCAGCGTTAAGCCGCAGGACGATGTGGTGATTAAGCCGCAGAGCGTGCAGGTGGTCGGTGCCAACGGCAATATGGAAATCTCGCCGCAGGGCGACGTGCAATTCAATGGACAGAAGGTCACGCTCGATACGGCCGGACGCCAGAAAGCGATCGACTATCAGAACGCGCTGCGTCGCGATCTGCCGTGGATCGACAGCGGTGCGACATCACGTCTGGAGAAAGGGCGTGCGGCACTGGATCAGGTCATCGTTGAAAAACTGGGCACCGATAGCAACGTGCGTAATCGCCTGACCACGCTGAATGGTCAGCTGAAACAGCAGATGAACCGCATCATTGAACACCGTGAAGATGGGCTGACGTTCCACCATCAGGCGATTGATCAGGTACGCGCCGAAGGTGAAAGGCTGGTGCAGTCGACCCTGGGCGGCGTGATGCAGGATAGCCTGAACGAGATGGGCAGTAAGCAGGGCAGCGGCGGCAGTAATCCGTTGCAGGCGATTATGGGTAATCTGGGCGGTTTGCAGCAGTCGATTCAGGCTGAGTGGAGCAAGCAGGAGCAGGATTTCCAGAACTTCGGTCACGAGGTGTGTAATCGCGTTATTTCGCTGGAAGATCAGCGTAAGCAGCTTACCGGCGCACTGAAAAAATAGGTTAACGCCTCAGCCTGTCGGGCTGAGGCGCTTTTGTTACTCTTCTGCTAAGAACAGCTCCAGCAGCGAATTCAGAAACAGCTTCCCTTTCTCTGTAATCTGCCACTGCTCCGCGGTTTCAGTCACGTAACCAGCGGCAATCGCAGCATCCATCTGCGGACGGATCACCTGCTCTGATAAACCCGTGTAGCGGCTGAACTCGTCGCGCGGCGCGGCTTCCAGCAGGCGAAAGCGGTTCATGAAATATTCAAACGGCTTGTCGCTATCGGCAACGTCATACTGCTTTTCGTGGTAGTTCCCCTGCATAAATCCACGCGGATGACGGGTTTTCACCGTGCGGACTATGCGGCCATCCGGTTGCGTCAGCTTGCCGTGTGCGCCACACCCAATCCCCAGATAGTCGCCAAAGCGCCAGTAATTGAGGTTGTGTTCACAGCGATAACCCGGCTTCGCGTAGGCGGAGGTCTCATACTGCTGATAACCGGCAGCCTGCAGCAGCTGATCGCCCTGTTCGAAAATATCCCATAGCGCATCATCATCCGGCAGCACCGGCGGGCGTGAGCCAAACAGAGTGTTGGGTTCAATCGTGAGCTGATACCAGGAGAGATGCGGCGGATTAAGCGCAATCGCCTGACGTAAATCGTCGAGCGCCTCTTCCAGCGACTGATCGGGCAGGCCATGCATCAGGTCAAGGTTAAAACTGCGCAGCGACAGCGACTCTGCCAGTTCAGCGGCGCGGACCGCCTCTTCCGGGCCGTGAATGCGGCCAAGACGCTGCAGTTTTTGCGGACTGAAACTCTGTACGCCAATCGAAATACGGTTGATACCGGCGCGCTGATAGGCGCTGAACCGGTCCGCTTCCACGGTGCCCGGATTGGCTTCCATGGTCACTTCCGCGTCGGGTGAGAGCGTCAGACGCTCCCGCACACCATCCATCAGCATCTGCATCGCGCTGCTGCTCAGCAGGCTGGGCGTGCCGCCACCGATGAAGATCGTGCGCACTTCCCGGCCATTGATCAGCGGTAAATCGATCTCCAGATCGCGCAGCAGATGCTGCACGTATTCAACGTGCGGCACCTCATCTTTCAGCGCGTGGGAGTTAAAATCACAGTAGGGACATTTCTGTACGCACCAAGGAATGTGGATATAGAGACTTAACGGCGGCAGATTAGGCATTACGCATCGCTTCCAGCAACAGCGTCAATGCTTTACCCCGGTGAGAAACTGCACCTTTTTCCGCTTTACTCAGTTCGGCCGCGGTTTTACCCAGCGCCGGAACAAAGAAAATCGGGTCGTAACCAAAACCACCGGCACCAGCGGCGGCGCGGGTGATCTCACCCTGCCAGCTGCCATGGAACACCAGCGGGGTCGGATCTTCCGCATGACGCAGATAGACCAGCACGCAGTGAAATTGTGCCTGGCGCTGACCGTCCGGCACGTTTTCCAGCGCCTGCAGCAGCTTCTCCAGGTTCTGTTGATCGCTGGCTTCTTCACCGGCGTAGCGCGCCGAGTAGATGCCGGGCGCGCCGCCCAGCGCATCCACGGCCAGGCCGGAATCATCGGCAATGGCCGGTAATCCGGTGATCTGTGCCGCGTGACGCGCCTTGAGAATCGCGTTCTCAATAAAGGTTAGACCGGTCTCTTCCGCCGATTCAACCCCAAGGTCGGTCTGTGCGACGATATCCAGACCAAAGGCGGAGAGTAACTCCGCCAGTTCACGCACTTTGCCGGGATTGCCGGTTGCGAGGACAACTTTTTGCATAACAGTTCCAGTTTGATTCATTTACAGCAGATACCAGAGACCCGGGAACAGGTCCATGCCGAGAAAGTTCAGGGCATACAGCACCAGGATGACGATCATCGCTGAGAAATCGATGCCGCCCATCGCAGGCAGAATACGGCGAACAGGTGCCATCATCGGCTCGGTTAACTGCACCAGCAGATAGTCGACAGGCCCCCGGCCCTGGCTGATCCAGCTCATCAGGGAGCGAATAATAATCACCCAGAAAACCAGATAGCCGGCGGATTTAACCAGCGACAGCAGGCCGACCAGCAGATTGGTTGGGTCGACCGAGAAAACGCCCACCTGAATCAGCAATAAAATCGGGTATTTCAGCGTGGTCAGCACAAATGCCAGCAGCAGCGAGGCGGTATCAATCGGTCCCAGTGCCGGCAGTATACGGCGCAGCGGCTTAACAATCGGCTGTGTCACTTTTACGACAAACTGCGCCACTGGATTGTAAAAATCGCAGCGGGACCACTGCATCCAGATGCGTAACAGCAGCACCATGACGTAGAGATCGATCAGCGTTTTTACTAAAAACGTCAGTGTTAACATGAAGTTCCTCTGTTATTGTTGTGAGTTGTGCGCATAATCTCGTGCGCCAAAAATGGCGGTGCCGATACGCACCATCGTACTGCCTGCGGCGATTGCCGCCTCCATGTCATCGCTCATTCCCAGCGAAAGCGTGTCTGCATGCGGATAGTGCTGTTGCAGCTGCCGGAAGGCTTCCGCCATCTGCTGACACACCGCCAGCTGCCGCGCGTAATCACTCTCTGCTGCCGGAATCGCCATTAATCCGCGCAGCCGCAGTTGCGGCAGGGCAGCGATCTGCTCCGCCAGCCCGGATACGGCCTCCAGCATGATGCCAGATTTGCTGTTCTCGTCACTGATATTTACCTGAATTAACACATTCAGTGGTGGCAGCGAAGCAGGCCGCTGATCGTTGAGCCGCTGCGCGATGCGCTGACGGTCAATGGTGTGGCACCAGGCGAAATGTTCCGCCACCAGACGGCTTTTATTGGACTGCAGCGGACCGATGAAGTGCCACTCCAGCTCAGGATGTGCAGCCAGTGCCTGGACCTTTTCAACCCCTTCCTGAACGTAATTTTCACCAAAGGCAATCTGGCCAGCGGCAAAGGCTTCTTCGACCGCGCTCGCAGGTTTGGTTTTACTGACTGCAAGCAAGGTAATTTCTTCTGGTGCGCGGCCGCAACTCGCGGCAGCAGCAGCGATTCGCTGCCGCACTTGCTGTAGGTTCTGCTGGATTGAGGTCATAGTCAGGAGAAATTATGAATCTGGATGAAATGGTGGAGCTTAGTGTAAAGCATAATGCCGCCGATCTGCACCTTTGCAGCGGACATTTGCCCTACTGGCGGCGGCAGGGAAGGCTGGAGGCGATGCCGCAGCAGTGCCCGCTTTCTGGCGCATGGATGGCGCAGTTTATGACCCGCTGGCTCAGTGACCCGCAGCGTCAGGAGCTGGAGCGCGCAGGGCAGCTCGATTTCGCCCTGAGCCTGGCCGATGGTCAGCGTCTGCGCGCGAATCTCTTTATGCAGCGCAACGGCCTGTCACTGGCACTGCGCATCATCGCCACGGCATGCCCGACGCTTGCGAGCCTGCAACTGCCCGCCATTGTCCCGACGCTGCTGGAGCAGCAGGATGGGCTGATTCTGGTGACGGGAGCGACCGGCAGCGGTAAATCAACCACGCTGGCGGCGCTGGTCGATGCGCTGAACCGCCAGCAGGCGCGGCATATCATCACGCTGGAAGATCCGATTGAATTTATCCATCACAGCCAGCAGTCGCTGATACAGCAGCGGGAAATCGGCCTGCACTGCGGTTCGTTCTCGCTGGGGGTAAAGGCAGCACTGCGTGAAGATCCCGACGTCATCCTGCTGGGCGAACTGCGCGACAGCGACACTATTCGTCAGGCACTGACGGCTGCGGAGACCGGCCATCTGGTGCTGGCGACGCTGCACACGCGTGGCGCGGCGCAGGCGGTGGATCGGCTGGTTGATGTCTTTCCGGCAGAGGAGAAACAGCTGGTGCGTACTCAGCTGGCGGGCAGCCTGAAAGCGGTAATTGCACAGCGGCTGGTGCCATCAGTTGCCGGTTCGCGCATCGGACTGTTTGAGGTCCTGATCGCCACACCGGGCATCACCAATCTGATCAGAGAAGGCAAGATGCACCAGATCCCTGCGCTGTTACAAACCGGCGCACAGGTCGGTATGCAGACGTTTGAGCAGAGCAGACTGGCACGTCAGGCAGCCGGACTGATTGAGTCAGGATGTCAGTAATGGTTTTCGAACCAGTCCTGCAAAATGATGGCAGCAGACTGTGAGTCGACCGATCCTTTATTGAGCGCGCGATAGCCGCCGCGTTCAAACAGGCCTGCACGCGCTTCTACCGTGCTGAGTCGTTCATCCTGCAGCTCCACGCGGATGCCAAAGCGCCCGTGCAGGCGGTTGGCAAATTTACGTGCGCGATCGGTCAGCGGCTGCTCGGTGCCATCCATATTCAGCGGTAATCCCACCACCACGAAATCGGGCTGCCACTCTTTCAGCAGCTTTTCGATTATCAGCCAGTCCGGGATGCCATCCTGCGCTTTCAGGGCGGTCAGCGGACGGGCGCTGCCAGTGAGTTCCTGACCTACGGCGACACCAATACTTTTGGTGCCGAAGTCGAATCCTAACAGAGTTTGAGTTGACATCAGGCGTGTCCGGCGTCGCTGGCCATGTTGTGGATATCGACGCCAATACTGCGCGCCGCTTCGCGCCAGCGCTCTGAAATCGGCGTCTGGAACAGGATGTTGCTGTTAGCGGGCGTGGTCAGCCAGGCATTTTCCATCAGCTCATTCTCCAGCTGATCTTTTTCCCAGGCGCAGTAACCCAGCGCTACCAGCACGTTAGTGGGCTGAGACGCCGTACCGATCGACTCCAGCACGTCACGGGACGTGGTGATGATCGTGTTATCGGAAACACGAATACTGGAGGTAAAGGTGCGTTGTGCGGAGTGCAGGATAAAGCCACGATCTTCCGCCAGCGGGCCGCCGGTAAACACCGGTTTATCCAGCTTGATCGCCGGATCGCGATCGTCAGCAGAGATTTTGAGCTTCTTCAGAATGCCTTCAACCGTCAGGTTTTCCATGGGTTTATTGATGATCAGTCCCATTGCACCCTCTTCGTTATGTTCGCAGAGATAGACCACGGAACGTTTGAAGAAAGGATCCTGCAATGAAGGCATGGCAATCAAAAAGTGATGTTGTAGATTCATTCTCACACGATGTACCAAAAAATAACCGGCACGCGACGGCCGCACCGGTATTGGGTTGATCACGGAGCTTCGCCCCGGCGTCATGCTCAGCCCAGGCGCTTCTCAATGGCATCCATCAACATGCCGGTGATGGAGATCGGGAACGCAGCCTCAATTTCACGAATGCAGGTTGGGCTGGTCACGTTAACTTCAGTCAGTTTATCACCGATGATGTCCAGACCGACAAAAATCAGCCCTTTTGCTTTCAGCGTCGGGCCAACACGGCGCGCGATTTCCCAGTCGCTTTCGCTCAGCGGACGCGCTTCACCGCGACCACCGGCGGCGAGGTTGCCACGCGTTTCACCGCCCTGCGGAATACGCGCCAGGCAGTAAGGCACCGGCTCGCCATCGACGACCAACACGCGTTTGTCGCCTTCGGTGATCGCCGCTATGTAGTTCTGCGCCATGCAGAAACGGCTCTCATGCTCGGTCAGGGTTTCGGTAATCACGCCAAAGTTAGGATCATCTTTCTTCACGCGGAAAATCGACGCACCACCCATGCCATCCAGCGGCTTCATGATGATGTCGCCATGCTCCTGCCAGAAGGCGCGCAGCTGCGCTTTGCTGCGGGTCACCAGGGTGTCAGGCGTAAACTCGGCAAACCAGGCGGTGTAGAGCTTTTCGTTACAGTCACGCAGGCTCTGCGGTTTGTTCACGATCAGCGTACCCAGCTCTTCAGCGCGTTCCAGAATGTAGGTCGCATAGATGAACTCGGTATCGAATGGCGGATCTTTGCGCATCAGCACCACATTCAGGTCAGCCAGCGGGATCACCTGCTCGCTGCCGAACTGATACCAGTTCTCAGGATTCTGCTCGACGGTCAGCAGGCGGGTGCGGGCAGAGGCCACGCCACCGCGCAGGGAGAGATCGTGCATCTCCATGTAGTGAATTTCGTAACCACGGCGCTGTGCTTCCAGCAGCATAGCGAAGCTGGAGTCTTTTTTAATATTGATGGACGAAATAGGGTCCATCACGATGCCAAGTTTAATCATTATTATCTCCTCGGTGAGGCGGCATTTACCGCCTCGTCTGGTTCGGTCTGCAGTGGGCCGATCGGTCAGGACATCATGCCTGCTCTCTTTCCGCTGAAAGTATCGCTTAACCCAGGTCGCCAAACCTCACCTGAAGTGCCGTAATGGCCGTCAGCGCGGTAGTTTCGGTTCGCAATACCCGTGGGCCAAGCAGAATGTCAGTAAAATCGTGCTGCGCCGTCATCGCAATCTCGTCCGCAGACAAACCGCCTTCAGGGCCAATCAGCAACCTTACCCGCTCAACAGGCTGGGGCAGCGTGTTGATGCTGTGACTGGCGCGCGGATGCAGGTTAAGCTTCAGACCGCTATCCGCTTCTGCACACCAGGCTTCCAGCGTCATCGCTTCACGAATCTCCGGCACGCGATTACGGCCGCACTGCTCGCAGGCGGCAATAGCAATTTTCTGCCACTGCTGGATCTTCTTCGCCAGACGCTCAGCATCAAGCTTTACGCCACAGCGCTCGGAAAACAAGGGTGTAATGACATTCACGCCCAGTTCGATCGATTTCTGGATAGTGAATTCCATTTTTTCACCGCGCGACATCACCTGACCTAAATGCAGATGTAACGGTGACTCGCGATCGTCCGGCTGGCTCTCTGTGACCGATACTTTTACACGCTTTTTATCAACATGCGTGATCTCTGCTGCAAAAGTCAGATTAGTGCCATCAAAGAGTTCCAGACGCTGACCTGCCGTCATCCGGAGCACCCGGCCCACATGATTGGATGCATCTTCATCCAGGGTAATTTCACTGCCGATGCTTAATGGCCCGGCGTGATAGATGCGAGGTATGCGCATAAGGTTCCTGAGACCGGACGCCGCGCTGCAGCGGCGTCATTGGAAAAAGAGCTAGTGTAGGGCAGGGATTTTAGCGCTGGCAAGCCTGCTGCACATAAGGATTATGATTGCCCTGAACCTTTGCAATGCGCTGGTCGCGTTCGCACTCCCAAATTGTTACGGGATAGAGCTTGTTCCAGGCGGTAAACAGCTGCGTCTGCTGGCGCGAAATACGCAGATGATACTGGTCGCGCATATAAAAATAGGTGCGGGCAATGGCACCACGCGCCCGCGCAGGTGGCTCCGCCTGTTTGAGTTTAAAGTCGATCTTCATCTCACACTGGCCGTACTGCTGCTCGCTGCCGTTCCATTGACTGTAGGCGAAGTTGCCACGGTCGCCATTCACTTCACCCACCGCAGGCTGCAGGTTGTGCAGGTCGGTTTCGATGCGGCGGTAGTCGGGATCTTTGCTGCAGTTTTTACGACCGCCATCCTGCCAGCACTGACGCTGATGGCCAAACTCCCAGGCGGGCATCACGTGTTCCCACTCAATGCGTGCGGCGCGATTGGCGTTTTTGCGCACCTGATAGCCACAGCTGTTGAGATCGGGAATCCCCTTTTTTCCCTGCCACTGAATCTTACAGCCACAGTAAAAAGAACCCGGTGCATCGGCGTTGATCGCCGCCGCAAAGGTTTTGGCCTGCTGAAAGTTATTTTGATGATAGTTATTCAGGTTGAGGGCGTCAGCGGCGGGCGCAAACAGCAGCGCAACCGCCAGACTTAGTATGCGAGACATATTCCAGATTTCTACTCAGTACGAAAAAGGGCGGCAGGGTAACAGAATGTGGAATAGGGCGGAATGGGGATTCTTCTCAGGACGCGACAAATTCACCCGCGATCAGCAGGCTGCCGCAGTGCACGCAGCGATATTCACTCTCTTTGCGCAGTATGCGATTGTGGCGGCGCACCGTCAGTTGATGCTGCTGGCACTGACAGCGGTAGGCAAAGGTGTTGCTGCGTACGGATGCGATCTCAAACTGGTGAGTACGCCGTGCCGGAACGCCCAGCACCTGCTCCATCATCCATTTCCACTCTTTGCCGTGCGGCGCAACGCGACCAAATTGCTTCCAGACCAGCAAATGCGCCAGCTCATGCGGCACCACTTCATCGATAAATGCCTGCTGGTTTTCCAGCAGCAGCACAGGATTGATGCGAATTTCCCAGGATGCCAGCCAGGCGGTGCCCGCCGCCGTACCACGCTGCTGGTAGAGCAGTTTCGGTTCCGGATAACGGGTTTTCAGCGCCTGATTCGCACGTTCAAGCGACTGGCGCAGCGAGCGCATCACGGCCTGCTGCAGGGCAATGGGGAGACGAGGCGTTTTCATGACGCTCAGAATAATCGCCGCCGCGCAGGAACTCAACGTCGCCAGCGACAAGTGCGGTTCTGGCTGGGGAAAATTTCTGGTTTAAATATTGTTATGCTCTTTTTTAGAATATTCTATTAATGACATTCACCGCAGAGTGGATGGATGAAAAGCGAACGGCACAGGGCATGGATAAAGCAATGAAAAATAATGATAACGTCAGGAAACAACGGATTGTGCTGGTGACGGATCTGATGGCCGGTCGTGGTGGTATGGAAAATGTGACCGGACAGTTGATCACGGCCCTGAATGCGGAACCCGGTACCGAAGCAGGGCTGTTTATTATCAACAGCGGTGAGGAGAGCCACTCCCGCGCCTGGACCGCCAACGCTGTTCTGGCTGAGAGCGTCTGCACGCTGCGCAATAAGAAAATAAAAAATCTTATTCATACGCTGAGAATGGCCGCCTTCTTTCGTCGTTATCAGCCCGATCATGTCCTGACCCTCAACACCATTCCCTGCCTGATGACGCGCCGGGCAATCACGCTTTCAGGACGTAAAATCGTGTTGTCGAGCTGGATGCACCTGCCTCCGCGTGAACGTTATCGTCCCCATTATCTGCTGCGGGCCGATCACCATTTTGCGATCAGTAATCAGATTAAAGAGCAGCTGGTGGAACTGGGCGCACGCGTCACTGACGTTGACGTTATCTATAACCCGATCAAACGCAATGACACGGTAATCGGCAGACCCCAGGCGCTGAAGTTCCTCTATATTGGTCGCGTCCATTATCAGCGGCAGAAACAGCTTAAAGATCTGTTTGATGCTCTGCAGCAACTGGATGCGCCCTGGACGCTGGAGATAGTGGGGGACGGGGAAGATCTGACGCAATGTCAGCACTATGTGACGCAACTCGGCATTCAGGATCGCATCACCTGGCATGGCTGGCAGGAAAATGCCTGGGAGTATGTCATCCGCCATATCAGACAGGTCACCTGCCTGGTCATGACCTCTAACTTCGAAGGCTTTCCGCTGATCCTGCTGGAGGCGATGTCGCGCGGCGTCTACTGTGTTTCATCCGACTGCATCAGTGGCCCGGCGGAAATTATTCAGAACGGTATTAATGGTCAGCTCTATCCCACCCATGACAGCATGGCGCTGGCCGCGATTCTCAACGCCATGAGCGGGGATTTCCACTTCCCCGATCATCAGGCTATTAAAGCGAGCATCACCAGTTTTTATGAGGAAAATTATATGAAGCACCTGATGAGTGTGTTTAACCGCCTTACTGAGGTTAAGCATGACGAATAAAATCAGTCGCAATGGATTAACGTTAATGGTTAATTTTTCAGTTATTGCGCTCTGCCTGGCGCTGTCGCTGAATATGTTTGTTACCGGCCTGCCGCAAAAAATATTCTATCTGGTCTCTTATCTCTCTATCGCGTCCGTGTTGTATGGCCTGGTGCGCAGGCGGATGGACTTTAAAGAGAATGGTTTTTATATCGCCCTGTTTGCTGTGCTGATTATCTTTGCCCTGATTCGGCTGTTCTGGGCGATACACGTGAAGGGGATCGAAACCGCGCCCTCAACCGATGCCATCACCAATATCGGCAACTATCTGCTGGGGGCGAAGCGGCTGTTGATGGGTGCCTTTGTGCTGCTCAGTCTGGCTGTTTATGGGGATCGGGTCTCCCTGACCACGCTACGCGTCGGAAAAGGGCTCATCCTTCTCGGCCTGCTGATTACGCTGGGCTTTGGTATCCACGAGCATCTCTACACTGAGAATATTCGCATCAAGCTCACCACCGAAGCCGCCTCCATGTCCTCCTACATGATTCTGTTTATTTACTGTGCCTGGCTCTGGCTAAGCCGCTATGAGACGCACGCTTACTGGAAGGTGGCCGATATCGCTGTGCTGGCAGTGACCTTTGCCTTGCTCTACCTGTGCGGCACCCGTGTGACCCTGATTGCGCTGATTGCCGTGGGGCTGCTTTTCCTGGTGCAGACCTACCGGCTGTCGCTGCTGACCAACTGGCGGATTAGCGCTCTGCTGGTGGGCGTAATGGCGGTGCTGATTCTGATGACCAGCAACCGCTGGGTAGAGGGGGTGCAGGATATTGAGAACTTTGGTTCAAACAGTTCGACCTCGCTGGGCGCACGTGTCGCCATCTGGGGCGGAGCGGTCAACTTTATTGAGCACCATGGCGGTTTTGCGACGCCGGATGCGCGCACCACTGAGGCGCGTCAGTTCATCACTGCGCACTATCCTCTCAATGTCGAAGGCTTCACCAACGTTAAATACAACATGCACAACGAGTTCCTCGAAGTGACGTCATTGCAGGGATGGCTGGGTACAGCGTCGCTGGCGCTGCTCTATCTGACGGTGCTGGCGGGCTGGCTGAAGAAGTGTGATCTGCGCGGCGTGGCGCTGCCGATGGTGGCATTGTTTACCACCGGACTGACCGATTCGGTGCTGCCCTATAATCAGACCGCGACCATTTTCATTATGGCGCTGGCGCTCTGCTGCATACGGCGGCCCCTGCCGGTAACGCGGGTAACCACAGCGTAGTGGGGCGTTGAACAAATAAAAACGGCGGGGTTTCCAGAGAA